>NZ_JAGPXY010000056.1 GCF_018070325.1 Micromonospora sp. H61 | reverse complement strand
TCGCTCACCCGCCCACCCTACGGACCTCTCGGGTGATCAAGAGGTTTGCGTCGGCGCTGGGCGCGTTTCTGACGTAAACCTCTTGATCACCCGGGGCCGAGGGTGGCAACACCGTTGCGTCAGACGGAGTGGCTGTTCGTCAACCCCGCGCTGTCCGTCGATCATGGAGTTGTGGTGGGTGGCAAAGTGCCCGCATCGAGCCAAACCAGGCACCGTAACTCCATGATCGACGAGGGCGGGCTGCCCCTCGTCCGCGATCTTGCGTTTACTGTCGCGACATAAGAGGGTATTCCGCGCATATCAGCGACCAAAACTGCAAGATCGGCGCGGGCGGGGCCGTTCTGGAGTGACGGACCTGGGTTCACCGTGCCCATGCGCCCACTAACCGATCTCTAGTGCAACGGTGTTGCCGAGGGTGGTTGCGGGCCGCTGCCGCGCTGCGGGGTGGCACGTACGATGGGGCGGTGACTGATCTCCGGACCGGCAAGCGCGTGCTCCTGGCCAAGCCCCGCGGCTACTGCGCGGGTGTCGACCGCGCGGTGCAGACCGTGGAGGAGGCGCTGAAGCTCTACGGCGCCCCGATCTACGTGCGCAAGCAGATCGTGCACAACAAGCACGTGGTGCAGACCCTGGAGGCCCAGGGCGCCATCTTCGTGGAGGAGAACGAGGAGGTGCCGGAGGGCGCCACAGTCGTCTTCTCCGCGCACGGTGTGGCGCCCGAGGTCCACGAGCAGGCCAAGGCGCGTTCGTTGAAGGCGATCGACGCGACCTGTCCGCTGGTCACCAAGGTGCACCACGAGGCGCGGCGCTTCGCGGCCGAGGACTACGACATCCTGCTCATCGGCCACGAGGGGCACGAAGAGGTCATCGGCACCGCCGGTGAGGCCCCCGCGCACATCCAGCTGGTGGACGGCCCGGACGGCGCCGACAAGATCACCGTACGTGATCCGGAGAAGGTGGTATGGCTCTCCCAGACCACGCTCTCGGTCGACGAGACGCTGGAGACTGTGGCCCGCCTCAAGCAGCGGCTGCCGCTGTTGCAGTCCCCGCCCAGCGACGACATCTGCTACGCCACCTCCAACCGGCAGCACGTGGTCAAGGAGATCGCCGCCGACTGTGACGTGGTGATCGTGGTCGGCTCGACGAACTCCTCCAACTCGGTCCGCCTGGTCGAGGTCGCCCTCGACGCCGGTGCCCGCGCCGGTCACCTGGTCGACTTCGCGCACGAGATCGACGACGCCTGGCTGGAGGGGGCCACCACGGTCGGTTTGACCTCGGGCGCGAGCGTCCCGGACGACCTGGTCCAGGAGGTGCTGGTCCACCTCGCCGCCCGTGGCTTCGCCGACGTCGAGGAGATCACCACCGCCAACGAGCGGCTCACGTTCTCGCTTCCGCAGGAGCTGAGGCGGGACATGAAGGCCGCTGCGGCGCGCGGCTGAAGCGTGGGAACGAACTCGGGTCGGCGTACGTCAGATTCGGCATGAGGACTCTTCGGCTCGCCGTCCCCGCGCTGGCCGTCTGCGTGGCGCTGAGCGCCTGCGGCGGCCAGGGTGTCGGGGGCGGCACACCCACCCCGACCCCGACGGGAGCGCAGCCGGTGACCAGCCAGCCCACGCCCGACCCGACGCCCTCGCCAGAGACCGGCACCCGGTCCGTGCCGCCCGGGCTGAAGACTCCGAAACCGGGCGGCCCGAGCACGCCGCCGGGAGTCGGGGCCACCACACTGAGCGGCACCGTGCAGGGCGGTGTGGAGCCTGGCTGCGTACTGCTCGACGGTTACCTACTGCTCGGCGGCCCGCGTGAGGTGCTGACGCCGGGCGCCCGGGTCGAGGTCACCGGTCGGGTGGAGCCCGGCATGATGACCACCTGCCAGCAGGGCACCCCGTTCGTCGTGACGGCCGCCCACCGGTCCTGACCACTGACCCCTGACATGCGGGAGCCCGCCCCCGAACGTGGGGACGGGCTCCTGCCGGTGTTACGAGCGGATCAGTTCACGGCACCGATGGACACGTTCCCGCGACCCACGATCGCACCCTCGCTGGTGACGATCGCCAGTTCACCGGAGAGCTGACGCCCGTCGGCCGGAACGGCCACCGCGGTCACCGTGCCGGTGATGGTGGCCGACTCGCCGTGCATCAGCGGCACCGCGACGGCCGGAGCGGTGATCGTGCCCAGCGACGCGGACGCGAACGCGTCGTAGTAGTCGTAGGCGGTGCTGGTGCCCGGCCCGTCAACCCCGTACGGCTCCACCACGACGCGGTAGGTGCCGGCGGCCGGGTTGGTCAGCGTGACCGCCTCCTCCGAGTCGCCGTCCGCGGCCCGGCCGACCTCGGTGGTGTCCCGGTAGACGAACAGGTCCAGGTCGGCGCCCGCGTTGGCGGGGTTGCCGATCCGGGCGGTGAACGTCGACGTGCCCGCCGGGATCTCGACGGTCCACTCCTGGTTGGGACCGCCCTCGGTGATGGTCGGACGCTCGGTCCGCACACCGGTCAGCGCGCCACTGCGGCCGCTGACCGAGACCGGGCCGAAGGCGTTGGTGACCTTCCAGCTCACCGGGGTCGGCTCGCCGGCCTCGACACTGGGCAGCTCGACCAGCGCCGGCTCGACAGTCAGGCCCTGCACCCGCGCCTGGAGCTTGAACGGGTTGTTCAGCGCCGGGGACGTCCGCCGCGACTCCACCTCGATCTCCCAGACCCCGGGAAGCGGGTTCTGGTAGTCACGCTCCTGCGGCTTGCAGACGTTGACGTCGGAGAAGTTGGTGTAGCAGACGGTGCTGGTGGTGGACTCCACCGGCACACCCAACGGGTTGATCGCGATGAACCGGGTCTGCGAACCGGTGGCGATTCCGGAGAGGTTCACCTGGAGGGCCTTGGCGCCCTCCGGCACCGTGACGAAGTACGACGTGAAGCCGTTGCGGTCGACCGAGCCCTCGTTGGCGTACGAGAAGTTGGGCTTCTTCACATCGTTCGAGGCCACCACCACCGTGGACACCTCGAAGTCGACCACGTTGGTGGCCGGGTCGTCGATCCGCACGATCGCGCCGTGCGCGCCCTCGGTGGCCGGCTTGGCGGTGACGCTGATGGTGACGGCCTTGTTGAGCGGCAACGCGACGGTCTTCGGTGCCTTGAAGGTGCCGTCGTTGCCCTGGAGCGTGATGTTGTGCTTGATGGTGCCGGCCGGGCCGCTGGTGCGGGTCAGCTTGACCGGGTAGGTCTTGCTCTGGCCGACCTTGTGGCCGCCCTCGGACGAGGTGCAGCGGTTGTAGACGCCGGTGCCCCGACCGGGGTTCGGCACGAACTTCACGCCGTTCCAGATGGTCAGCTGCTCCGCCAGGGGGCTGCAGACCGGCGCGTCGGAGACGTACGACCGGGTTTCGACGCCCTGGCGCAGCAGCTGCCAGGCGCCCGGAACGTTGACCATGCCGTAGCCCTGCGCGTACGTCGGCACGTCAGCGATCGGCTTGGCGGAGGTGAACAGCGCCCGCCGCAACGCCGCCGGGCTGACGCCCCGGTCGGTGGCCTTGGCGGCCGACAGCAGCAACGCGCCGGCGCCAGCGGTCTGCGGAGACGCCATCGAGGTGCCGTTCAGCATCGCGTAGCCCGGGGGCAGCGCGTATCCGGCCTCGGGGACCGGGGCGCCGAGCTGCCAGGTCGGTGCGGTGGAGATGGCCGAGCCGGGGGCGGCGATGTTCGGCTTGAAGCCGCCGTCCTCGCGCGGGCCACGGGAGGAGAAGTTGAACAGGGCGTTCTTCTTCTTGACGACCGAGCCGTAGTTGGCCAGCCAGGTGTCCTTGCTGATGTTGGCGGCAACGCTGATCACGTTGCTGGCCACCGACGGGTCGCCGACGGTGTTGAGACCCGGGCCGGAGTTGCCGGCCGAGATGATCAACTGCACGCCGTACGTCTCGATCAGTTCGTTGTAGAGGTTCGCCCGCGCGTTGTTGCCGTCGTTCAGGCCCGGTAGGCCACCGATCGACATGTTGACGATGTCGACGCCACGATTGGCCACCAGGTCGATCATGCCGGTGGTGAGCGCCGCCGCGGTGCAGCCGCCGCCCCAGGAGCAGGCGCGGGCGGAGACCAGCTTGGCGCCGGGCGCGGCACCGTCGAAGGCCCCGTTGCCGAGCATGTCGTTGGCGGCGGTGATGCCGGCGACGTGGGTGCCGTGGGTGCTCTCGACAATGCCGATGTTGACGTAGTCGTAGGTGCCCGGCAGCCCGATCGGCGTGGTGTTCACGTTCTTGCGGAACTCGACGACGAAGGGCTGCCGCTCGGCGACCGGCGTGGCCGGGTTGTCGGTGCCGAAGTAGCCGATGTCGTACTTCTCCTTGTACGGCCGCATGACCGGGTCGTCGGTGAAGTTGAGGTTCTGGTTGGCGTCCACCCGGATGTTGTTGGTGGCCGGGTCGAAGAGCACACCCCAGGTGTCGGTCGTGTCGCCGTCGCGGTTGACGTCACCCCGGGCGTCGCTCGCGTTGGTGACCGACTCGCTGAACAGGTTGAACCGGTACGTGCCGGCCGGCGCCGTCCAGGTGCCGAGGCCGTCGATGGTGAACGACGGGCCGGCGACCTCGGCCTGCATCCGCCGCCACGAGCTGTCCTCCAGCGGGTCGGTCGCGGTGACCCAGTCGACGATCTTTCGCTCACCGGTGGTGGTCTGCTGCAACGCCGGGTGGGCCAGGTCCACACCGGAGTCCATGATGCCGATCGTGACGCCCCGGCCGTCCCACTCCGGGTGGGCCGCGGTGAACGCCACCGCGCCGGTCTCGTTCGTCGGCATGTACGGGTTGTCCGCCGGGGTGGCCGCGCCCGGCGCCTCCACGGCGGCCTGTCGCGCACCAGCGGTGCCGGTGGGGGTCTGTTCCGGGGCCGGGTCCGGCAGTTGGATGACCTCGTCCAGGTCGACCGCCGACACGCCGGGCAGCCGGGCCGCCTTGAGAACCCGGTCGGTCGGGACCTTGGCCAGCACGAAGCCGACCCGGTCCTGCCGCTGGCTGACAGTGCCGCCGAGCTTGGTGAGGCTGTCGGCGACGTCCCCCGCCTCACCCTTCTCGGTGGCGACGATCAACGTGACGGTCGGAGCCTTCTTGGCGCGGGCCTCGCTGAGCAGTTTGGCGTCGTGCGCGCCCAGCGTCTCGGCGGCGGTGGCCGGGGAGGTGTCCGCTGTGGTCGTTGGAGCGGCGGCCGCGGTGGCGGCACCACCCATGGCGGTCACGGCGCTCGCCGCCAGGACCGATGCGAAGAGCGCGGCTGAGGTGCGCCGGCTCAGGTTTGGGAGTCTGCTCACGTTCTCTTTTCCTCCAGAGAACAGGGCCCTCAGACAAGGGCGCTCGGGTGAGCAGAATCTTTCGGGGTATCGGCGAGCACTGTCACTAGTGGCCAGTTCCTTGTGACCACTTCGTGATATGCAGGCGTACGCACTGTCACATAGATGGCTGGCGGGCCGAGACCTCGTCGGCCGGATCGGCCAGCTCGGGAGCCTGCGGCTGCCGGGGCGTCAACTCGACCTGGGCCGGCGTGGCCAACTCGTCGTCCGAGACGCCCAACTCGGCGAGCTTGCGAGCGCTGACCAACACCCGGGCCTCCAGCGAGCCGACCGCCCGGTTGTAGGCGGTCACCGCACCGGCCAGCGAGGACCCGAGCTTGCCCACGTGGTCGCCCAGGGTGGATAGCCGGCCGTACAGCTCCCGGGCGAGGGTGTGCACGGCGAGCGCGTTGCGGGCCAGTGCCTCCTGCCGCCAGGAGTAGGCCACCGTGCGGAGCAGGGCGACCAGCGTGGCCGGCGTGGCGAGCACCACGTTGCGGGTGAAGGCGTGCTCCAGCAGCGTCGGGTCTCGCTGGAGCGCGACGTCGAGGAACGGGTCGGCCGGGACGAACAGCACCACGAACTCGGGTGAGTTGTCGAACGCCGACCAGTACGACTTGGCGGCCAGGGCGTCGACGTGCCCCCGCAGGTGCCGCGCGTGCGCGTCGAGGTGGGTGTCCCGGCCGCGCTCGTCGCGGGCCTCCATGGCTGTCAGGTACGCGTCGAACGGGGCCTTGGCGTCCACCACCACCGAGCGACCACCGTGCAGGCGGACCACCAGATCCGGTCGGACGACCTGCTGGTCGGTGGCGGCGGTGACCTGCTCGGAGAAGTCGCAGTGCTCCAGCATGCCGGCAGCCTCGACGATCCGGCGCAACTGGTGCTCGCCCCAGCGGCCCCGCACCTGCGGTGCGCGCAGCGCCGCCACCAACTGCTTGGTCTCGGTGCGCAGCTCACCGGAGACCGCGTTCATCGAGCGGACCTGCTCACGCAGTTCGGCGTACGCGTCGACGCGGTCGTGCTCCAGCTCGGCCACCCGTTGCTCGTAGCGGCGCAGGGTGTCGTGCAGCGGCGCGACCGCCCGGGCCACCGCCTCCTGGGACTGTGCGGTGGCCTCGTAGCTCAACGCCCGCATGGACTGTTCCAGCCGACCCTCGCCCTCCCGGGTGGCGGCCAGGGTGGCATCCAGGCGGGCGATGTCGGCCGCCGAGCGGGACCGGGCCGCGAGCCAGCCCACCGCCCCGCCGGCGCCGAGGCACACGATCACCAGGAGCAGCGTCGAGACGTCCATCACCGGAGCTTGCCAGACGGATACGACGTGCGACCCGGGGGTACGTTCGATGACATGGAACTTGTGCTCTGCCTCGCCGTTGTGCTGGTCGGCGCGCTGGGCGCCGCCGCGCTCGTCCGCGCTCAGGCCGGTGCCCGTCGGCGCACCGAGCTCGGCGACGCCCGCGCGGAGGCGCAGCGGTGGTACGAGCGCCTCGGCGGCCAGTTGATGAACCTGCACGGCGACGACCCAGCGGTACGACAGGCGCTGGCCGACGCCGGTGAGCGGTACAACGCGGCGGGCTCCCAGCTGGAGCAGGCGTCCACGCCGCACCAGTTCGGGCTGGCCCGGGAGACCGCGCTGGAGGGTTTGGCGTACATCCGGGCGGCGCGTACGGCGCTGGGCATCGATCCGGGCCCCGAGGTGCCGCCAGTGGCCGCCGCCCGTGGCGTGGGGCAGCTCACCAAGGAGCGCGAGGTCGATGTGCAGGGGCAGACCTTCCGGGCCGGGCCGCAACCCGGCCGGGAAACGCCCTACTACTACCCCGGTGGGCGTTATCAGGGCCGCCCGGTGCCCGCCGGCTGGTATTCGACGCCCTGGTGGAAGACGGCGCTGGGTGCCGGCGCCGGTGTGCTCGGCGGCATCCTGATCGCCGACGCGCTCTTCTCGCCGGCCTTCGCCGACCCCGGGTACGGCTACGACGCCGGCTACCAGGAGGGCTTCGGTGACGGTGTCGACCAGGGCGGCGACGGCGGCGACCAGGGCGGCGACTTCGGCGGCAGCGACCAGGGTGGGGACGTCGGCGGCGGCGACTACGCCGGTGGGGACTTCGGCGGTGGCGGCTTCGGCGGCGGTGACTTCGGGGGCGGGGATTTCGGCGGCGGCGACTTCTGACAGTCGTTCAGACCTACGGAAACGGGCCCCGGTCGCTGCGACCGGGGCCCGTTTCCGTACCTGTCGATCAGCCGGTGTTGCGCATCCCGGCCGCGATGCCGTTCACGGTGGTGAGCAGTGCGCGTTCCAGGGCGGTGCCGTCGCTCGGTGCGCGTCGGCCGCCCGGTGCGGTGGCGATCGCCCGCCCGGCCGCGCCCGACTCCCGGTACTGCCGCAGCAGCGCCACCTGGAGATGGTGCAGCGGCTCCAGGTAGGTGTCGCGGACGGCCAGGGTGCGCTGAAGCACCGGCGAGTTCTCCAGCAGGGCCGGTGAGGCGGTCACCGCCAGCACTTCCCGCTTGGTCAGCTCGTACTCCTGCTCGATCTGCTCGAAGATCGGGTGCAGCTTCTTCGGCACCAGCGTCTCGACGTACCGGCGGGCGATGCTCAGGTCGGTCTTGGTCAACATCATCTCGACGTTCGACAGGAACGTGCGGAAGAAGTGCCAGTTGCGGTGCATCTCGGCCAGCACGTCCGCCAGACCGGCCTCACGGGCGGCGGCCAGCCCGGAGCCGACGCCGAACCAGCCCGGCACGATCTGCCGGGTCTGCGTCCAGCCGAACACCCACGGGATGGCCCGCAGCCCGGACAGCCCGGCGCCGGTGTTCGGGCGCTTCGCCGGCCGGGAGCCGATGTTCAGCGCGCCGAGCAGCTCGGTGGGGGTGGACGCCCAGAAGTACGCGGGCAGGTCCGGGTCCTCGACGAGCGACCGGTAGGACCGGAACGCCGACTCGGAGACCACGTCCATCGTCGCGTCCCAGCGCTCCAACATCTCGGCCGGCTGCCGGGGAGCGGTGTGCAGCAGGGTCGCCTGGAGCACCGCGGCGAGGGTCAGCTCCAGGTTCTCCCGGGCCAGCGAGGGCAGGGTGTACTTGTCGGAGATCACCTCGCCCTGCTCGGTCACCTTGATCGCGCCGTCCATGGTGCCGTACGGCTGCGCCAGGATCGCCTCGTGCGTCGGCCCGCCGCCGCGCCCGACAGTGCCGCCCCGGCCGTGGAAGAGCCGCAGGTGCACACCGTGCCGGGCGGCCACGTCGCGCAGCGCGCGCTGCGCCCGGTGGATCGACCACTGGCTGGTGGTGATCCCGGCTTCCTTGTTCGAGTCGGAGTAGCCGAGCATGACCTCCTGCACGTCACCCCGGGCCGTCACCAGCGCCCGGTACGCGGGCAGCGACAGCAACTCGTCGAGGAGCTCGCCGCCGGAGTTCAGCTCGGCGGGGGTCTCCAGGAGCGGCACGAACCCGACCCGGGCCCGCCCGCTGTGCACGTCCACCAGGCCGGCCTCGCGGGCCAGCACCACGGCGGCCAGCACGTCGTCGACACCCAGGGTCATCGAGATGATGTACGACTCGATCACCTCGGCGCCGAACCGGTCCTGTGCCTCCCGGATGGTGCTGAACACGTCGAACGTCTTGCGGGCCGGCTCGGACAGCGACGTGTCCACCGTCGACAGCGGACGGCGACCGGTCAGCTCGTCGGCGAGCAGCTTGGTGCGTTCCAGCCGGGTCAGCGCCGGGTAGTCGGAGACCTCGCCGACCGCCTCGTAGAGCTGCGCGAGCACGGCGTGGTGCGCCTCGGCGTGTTCCCGGACGTCCATCGTCGCCAGATGCAGGCCGAACGCGGAGACCGTACGGATGGTGGAGGCCAGCCGGCCGACCGCGGTGAGCTGCCCGGAGTTGCGGGCCAACGAGGCGCGCAGCAGGTCCAGGTCGGCGATCAGCTCGGCCGAGCCCCGGTAGTCCCGACCCGGTACGTGTGCGGTGCCCTGGCGCAACCTCAGCCGGGTGTTGGCGAGCTTCGCCTTCACGCAGCGTGCCTTGAGCCGGTACGGCTCCTCCGCGTTGACCCGGCGGAAGCGCTGTGCCACCTCGGGCAGCGCGTCCAGGTCGGCGGCGAGGCTGGCGGACAGGTCCAGGGACACCCCGCGCAGTCGGCGGGACACCGAAACCTCGTTGATCAGGTGGTCCATCGCCTTCTCGGTGGCCGCGATGCCGTGCTCGTGCTGGATGGTCAGCACCTCGCGGGTGACCGCCGGGGTGACGAACGGGTTGCCGTCGCGATCGCCGCCGATCCAGGTGCCGAAGCTCAGCGGCCGGGCCGTCGGTGAGGTCTCCACACCGAGCGTGCGCAACGTGTCGGCCAGGTCGTCGAGCACCTGCGGGGCGGCCTCGGCGTACAGGTCGCGCAGGTAGTAGATGGCGTTGCGGGCCTCGTCGGTCGGGTCCGGCCGGTCGAGCCGCAGCTCGTCGGTCTGCCACATCAGGTCCAACAACTCGGCCAGCCGGCGGTTGGCCGGGCCCTCGTCGCTGGCGCCGTACAGGATCGCGTTGGCGGTCTCGGCGTCCAACTCGTCGGCGATCGCCCGCAGCTTGGACAGGATCGAGCGACGGGCCGCCTCGGTCGGGTGCGCGGTGAAGACCGGTCGCACCGCCAGCCGGCGAGCCGCGTTGGCGATCTCCTCGGCCGGCACCCCGCGCTCGGCGATCATCTTGGCGGCCTGGTCCAGCCAGCCGCCCTGCACCGCGCGGCGGCGGCGCAGGTCCCGCGCACGGTGCACCTGCTCGGTGATGTTGGCCAGGTGGAAGTAGGTGGAGAACGCGCGGGCCAGCTTGGTGCCGGTGGTCACGTCGAGCCCGCCGAGGCGCTGGGCGGCCGCCGGGGCGTCGGAGCGGACCTGGGCGCGGATCTCCTCGACGAGGTCGAGCAGTGGGCGACCCTCCTGGCGGGCCAGTGTCTGGCCGAGCAGGGTGCCGAGTCGGCGAATGTCGGCGCGCAGTGCGGCGTCCGGGCCGTCGTGGTCGTGCTGGTCGGTCACGATGCGCTCCCTTACGTGGATACGAAGGACAGCGCTGTCCGACTTACTGGATGGTATCCGCGCGCAGGGGGTGTCTGGAGGGCCCCCTGGTGATCCACTGCCCGCCGAAGGGTGTTTTCCGGGGTGATCTCAACCACCGTCACGGTCCGGCGAGGGGCCGGACTGGGTCGTTCCGGGGCCGGAGGGGGCGACCCGGCGACCCCGGACCAGGCTTGCGCTGACCAACCCGAGCCCTCCGAGGACCGTCCAGATCCCGAGGGCGGATGCCGGCCAGCCGGCCTACCGCCAGCGCCCACGTTGCTAGCCCATGGTCCGTTTTGTGGACCGCACTGTGGAACCAGCTCGCCGCCCCCACGGCCCGGCAGAGACCAGCCGCTGGCCGTGCGGCAGGCGTCGCCGGTGGCGTCAGGGGTTGACGACGGCGAAGGCGCGGACCGGAAAGGTGCCCATGCCGGCCACCATCGGCGGGGCAGCGGTGAACCGGAACCCGCTCGGCGGCAACGCGTCCAGGCCGGTCAGGTGCTCGACGATCGGGATGCCGGCGGCGAGCAGCGCGCTGTGCGCGGGGCGTACGCCGGCGGCCGCCGGGCTCATGTCGTCGATGTTGATCGAGTCGATGCCGACCAGGGCCGCCCCCGCGTCGACCAGCGCCCGGGCGGCCTCCCCGGTCAGGTACGGCGCGTCCGGCGCGCCGTACCGTTCGGTGCCGAAGTGCGCGTCCCACCCGGTGTGCAGCAGCACCGCCCGGCCGGTCACCTCGTACGGGGCCAGCATCAGCCGGTCCACCGCGCGGATGCCGGCCGGCACCCGCACCACCACCCCCGGTAGGTCGGCGAGACGGTCCAGCGACACCCCGGTCAGGTCGTCCCGGCCGGCCCAGCGGTGGGCGGGCGTGTCCAGGTACGTGCCGGTGTTGGCGATCATGTCGATGCGGGCCACGTGGAACTCGGTGCCCGGGGCGTACCGCTCGCGGGATGCCGCGAAGGTCAGCCAGTCGGTGATCCGGGGGCCCGGCCAACCCGGCAGGGTGGTCATCCCGTCGCTGATCACGTGGCTCAGCTCGACCAGCCGACGATCGGCGCCGGATCCGTCGACCGTGACGCCTCGGCCGCCCTTGTGCGGCTCCTCGATGATCGTCTTGGCGCTGATCCGGACGTGGGCGACCATCAGCAGCCCGAGGTGCCGGACGAACAACGCCGCCAGGTCGTCGTCGGTGATCTCCCGACCGGGAATGTCCAGCCGGAACCCCTCGGTACGCAGCCCGCCACCGTTGGCGAAGCTCACCTCCGCGTCGAACTGTGCCCGCCACTGCTCACCCATCCCGAAACCCGACCACGCCAGCCGGCGACGGTCAAGATCCTCTGGCCGGGCGTGGGGCGCGGGTGACGCGCGCGGCGCGGACCTGGGCGGAAGGGGGTGGCTGTCGGTCGACGGGGCTAGGCTTGTTGCCGTGCCCCCCCGTCCGGCTGGACGAGGGGCCGCCGTCGTGTGCGTCGACTCCCCGGGAAGGATTCCCTTGCTCACCGGTCTGTTCACCGCCGCCCTGTCCGACCCCGGGCTGACCCGGGCGCGTGACCTGGCGCGCTCCGGTGCCGCCCAGGTCGACGGCCTCGACATCACCGCCCCGGCGGCGCTGCGCCCGTTCGCCGTCGCGGCGGTCGCCGCCGACAACGACGGCGCCGGGCGACCGGTGCTGGCGGTGACCGCCACCACCCGGGAGGCCGACGACCTGGCCGCCGCGCTGGGCGGGTTGCTGCCGGCCGAGCAGGTAGTTGTCTTCCCCTCCTGGGAGACGCTGCCGCACGAGCGGCTGTCCCCCCGCTCCGACACGGTCGGCCGACGACTGGCCGTGCTGCGCCGGCTGGCGCACCCGGAGGCGACCGACGCGCACGGCGGCACCGGGCCACTGCGAGTGGTAGTGGCCCCGGTCCGTTCGCTGCTCCAGCCACAGCTCAAGGGGCTCGGTGATCTGGAGCCGGTGCAGCTCGCCGCCGGCGAGGAGGCGGACCTGGAAGAGGTCGCCCGCCGACTGATCGACATGGCGTACGCCCGGGTCGACCTGGTCACCAAGCGCGGCGAGTTCGCGGTGCGCGGCGGGATCCTGGACGTCTTCCCGCCCACCGACGAGCACCCGTCGCGGGTCGAGTTCTGGGGCGACGAGGTGGAGGAGATCCGCACCTTCGCCGTCGCCGACCAGCGGACCATCGAGCAGGTTCCGCTGCTCTGGGCACCACCCTGCCGCGAGCTGCTGCTCACCCCGGCGGTCTGCGACCGGGCCGCCGCGCTCGCCGAGCAGCACCCCGAGCTGGCCGAGATCCTCGACAAGCTGGCCGAGGGCATCCCGGTGGAGGGGATGGAGTCGCTGGCCCCGGTGCTGGTCGGCCCCGACTCACTGGAGCTGCTGCTGGACGCCATGCCGGCCGGCACCCACGTCCTGCTCTGCGACCCCGAGCGGATCCGCACGCGGGCGCACGACCTGGTGCGTACGTCGGAGGAGTTCCTGCAGGCCAGCTGGGCCGCCGCCGCGGTCGGCGGCCAGGCCCCGGTGGACGTCGGCGCCGCCGCCTTCCGCACCCTCGGCGAGGTACGCGCCGCCGCCGGCAAGCTCGGCCAGCCGTGGTGGACGCTGTCCCCGTTCGGATTGGGTGAGGGGGAGACCGCCGATACTCGGCAGCCCTGGGAGGACGCGCCCGAGCAGGCCGCCGTCACTCCGGACGACGCCATCGCGGTGACCCTGTCCGCCCAACCGGCGCCGCTCTATCACGGCGAGACCTCTCGGGTGGTCGAGGACCTCAAGCGCTGGGCCGGCGAGGGCTGGTCGATCGCGCTGGTCTTCGAGGGGCACGGCCCCGCCCAGCGGGCGGTGGAGGTGCTGCGCGACGCCGGCCTGGGTGCCCGGTTCACCGAGGAGGTGCCGACCGCGCCCGTCCCCGGCGAGCTGGTGGTCACCTGTGGCGCGCTGAGCAGCGGGTTCGTCGACGAGGCGTCCCGCTTCGTGCTGCTCACCGGCAATGACGTGACAGGCGGTCGGGGCACCTCGACGCGAGACATGCGCAAGATGCCGAGTCGGCGGCGCAACACCATCGACCCGCTGGAGTTGAAGACCGGCGACCACGTGGTGCACGAGCAGCACGGCATCGGCCGCTACGTCGAGCTGGTGCAGCGCACCGTCAACGGCGCCAGCCGGGAATACCTCGTCATCGAGTACGCGGCCAGCAAGCGGGGCCAGCCCGGCGACCGGTTGTTCGTCCCGACCGACCAGCTCGACCAGCTCTCCCGCTACGTGGGCGGCGAGCAGCCGACCCTGCACAAGATGGGCGGCTCGGACTGGCAGAAGTCCAAGGCCCGGGCCCGCAAGGCGGTCCGGGAGATCGCCGCGCAGCTCATCCAGCTCTACGCCGCCCGCAAGGCGTCCAAGGGGCACTCGTTCGGGCCGGACACCCCGTGGCAGCGGGAGCTGGAGGATGCCTTCCCCTGGCAGGAGACGCCGGACCAGCTCGCCGCGATCGACGAGGTCAAGCGGGACATGGAGCAGAGCGTCCCGATGGACCGGCTGATCTGCGGTGACGTCGGCTACGGCAAGACCGAGATCGCGGTCCGGGCGGCGTTCAAGGCGGTGCAGGACGGTAAGCAGGTGGCGGTGCTGGTGCCGACCACCCTGCTGGTTCAGCAGCACTACAACACGTTCGCCGAGCGGATGAGCCAGTTCCCGGTCCAGATCCGGCAGCTGTCCCGGTTCCAGACGGCGAAGGAGACCGAGCGGACGATGGAGATGGTCGCCGACGGCACCGTCGACATCGTCATCGGTACGCACCGGCTGTTGCAGACGGCCACCCGCTTCAAGCAGCTGGGTCTGGTGATCGTCGACGAGGAGCAGCGCTTCGGTGTCGAGCACAAGGAGCACCTGAAGACGCTGCGCGCGTCGGTCGACGTGCTCAGCATGTCGGCCACCCCGATCCCGCGCACCCTGGAGATGGCGATCACCGGCATCCGGGAGATGTCCACCATCGCCACCCCACCGGAGGAGCGGCATCCGGTGCTCACCTTCGTCGGCGCGCAGGACGACCGGCAGGTGGCTGCGTCCATCCACCGTGAGCTGCTCCGCGACGGGCAGGTCTTCTACCTGCACAACCGGGTCGAGTCGATCGACCGGGCGGCACGGCGGCTGCGGGAGCTGGTGCCCGAGGCGCGGGTCGCGGTGGCGCACGGCCAGATGGGCGAGGACGCCCTGGAGAAGGTCATGGTCGGCTTCTGGGAGAAGGAGTTCGACGTCCTGGTCTGCACCACGATCGTCGAGTCGGGCATCGACATCCCGAACGCCAACACGCTGATCGTGGAGCGGGCAGACCTGCTGGGCCTGGCCCAGCTGCACCAGATCCGGGGCCGGGTCGGCCGGGGCCGGGAGCGGGCGTACGCCTACTTCCTCTACCCGCCGGAGAAGCCGCTCACCGAGCACGCCCACGAGCGGTTGGCGACCATCGCCCAGCACACCGAGTTGGGCGCCGGCATGTACGTGGCGATGAAGGACCTGGAGATCCGGGGCGCCGGCAACCTGCTCGGTGGCGAGCAGTCCGGGCACATCGAGGGCGTCGGCTTCGACCTGTACGTGCGGATGGTCGGCGAGGCGGTCTCCGCGTTCAAGGGTGAGCGGTCGGAGGAGGAGACCGATGTCAAGATCGATCTGCCGGTCGACGCGCACCTGCCGCACGACTACGTGAGCGTGGAGCGGCTGCGCCTGGAGATGTACCGCAAGCTCGCCGAGGCGCGCGACGAGGAGCGGCTGGGCGAGGTGATCGCCGAGATGACCGACCGGTACGGCGAGCCACCGGCCCCGGTGCAGAACCTGGTGGAGGTGGCCCGGTTCCGTCTGCTGGCCCGCCGCTACGGCCTGTCCGACGTGTCCGTGCAGGGCAAGCACGTACGGTTCGGCCCGCTGCCGTTGCCGGATTCGAAGCAGATGCGGCTCAAGCGCTATCACCCGGATGCCGTCTACAAGCAGGCCACCGACCAGGTCAGCGTGCCCCGACCGACCACTCGTCGGATCGGTGGCGAGCCGCTGCGTGACCAGGCGCTGCTCCAGTGGTGCGCGCAACTGCTCTCCGATGTGCTCGGTGCCCCCGCCCCACTCGCCGTCGCCGCGAGCGCCTGAGCCGTCGCCGCGAGCGACTGAGCCGGCGGTGTGCTCTGGACCAGGGGCGCTCGTGCGTCGACGCCGCCCCTGGTCGGGGGATGAGCGAAGGTGGGGGGTGTCACAACCCCGGGTGACGGCGTGAGAGAGTGACGGCTATGCGTGCTCGCCGTCTTGCCGCCGTCGCCACTGTGGCGCTCGGCCTCGTCGCCCTCTCCGGTTGCCGTGCTGAGCCTGGTATCGCCGCTTACGTCGGTGACCAGCGCATCACCGATGTTCAGGTCACCACCGCGATGAAGGACCTGCGGACGAAGAACCCGGCGCCGGAGTCCTCCGCCGCCAGCGGGCAACCCGCGGCGCAGCAACCGACTCTGCCCAAGGTGGCCGACGTGGTCCGGGCCCTGGTGCTGACCAAGGTGTGCGAGAAGCTCTCCGCCGAGAAGAACTACCAGCCGCGCGGCCAGGTGACGGCCGAGCAGGCTGCCCAGCAGCTCAGCCTCGACCCGGAGACCGAGCACGTGCGGGAAGTGGCGAAGTTCTTCACCTGCCTGTCCGGGTTGCCGGCCGAGCCGGTCGAGCCGACCAAGGAGGAGCTCGCCGACGTGATCGCTGCCGGGCGTGCGGCCGGCAAGATCCCGGCCGACGTGACCGATGAGGCCGCCGCCCAGCAGCTCGACGGCGAGCAGCTACGCGGCGCGCTGGCGACCAAGCGGATCCTGGCCGAGGCGGTCGGTCGTTACGACGTCACCATCAGCCCTCGGTACCGCCCGCTCGAGTTCCCGCTGCTCAGCTTCACCGATGACGCACCCGCGGTGAGCGTGCCGTTGGGTGAGCCGGGCTCCGACGCGGTCACCGACATTTCCACCCCGGAGGGGCCGACCGCGGCGCCGGAGGCCGAGGGCACGGCCAGCTGAGCATGACCGCACGGATCGTTCTCCTGGTCACCTCACCCCGGTTGCCCGCCGGCCTGTTGACGGCCGCGGCCTGGGACGTCGTACGCCAGCACCCGGTGTTGACGGGCGCGGACAGCGAGTTGACCACGGCCGTGCGCCAGGCGGGCGCCGAGGTCACAGTGGTGGACGGCCCGGCGACTCAGCCGCTGCTGGACGCGGTGGCGACGCACGGCACTGTGGTGTGGCTGGCCGGTCCGGCGGGTGACGAGGCGTTGGCCCGGGAGTTGGGTCTGCGGCTGGCCCGGCAGCCGGGGTTGGCCGAGATGGAGCTGATGTACGGCTCGTGGGATCCGCCGGGTGCCCGGCTGCTCGACGCGGTGGCCGTGCTGGATCGACTGGCCTCGCCGGGCGGCGACCCGTGGAAGCGGGCGCAGACGCACCGCAGCCTCGCCGGTTACCTGCTGGAGGAGAGCTACGAGGCGTACGACGCCATCAGCGCCGACGACACCGACGCGCTGCGCGAGGAGTTGGGCGACGTGTTGTTGCAGGTGGTGCTGCACGCGCGGCTCGCCGAGGAGTTGCCCGAGGACGAGCGGTGGACCATCGACGACGTGGCCGGTGGCCTGGTCGACAAGATGATCCGACGTAATCCGCACGTCTTCGCCGGCGCCGAGGCGGGCACCCTGGAGGAGATCACCGAGAACTGGGAGCGGATCAAGCGCGCCGAGAAGGCGCGGCACTCGGCGTTGGACGGGGTGGCCCTGAGCCAGCCCGCGCTGGCCCTGGCAACGCAGATCCTGGACCGCGCCGCCCGCCGAGGCATCGACGTCCCGCTCCCACCGGCGGCCGACACCCAGGCGGATGCCGAGGCAAGACTGGGCGCCGACCTGCTGGCAAGGGTGGCCGCAGCCCGCGAGGCGGGCACAGACCCCGAAGCAGCCCTCCGCCGCACCACCCTCGCCCACGCCGAAGCCATCCGCCAAGCCGAACCCCCACCCCCACCCGCCAGCCCGCGGTGATCATGAAGTTATTGCTCCGACACGCCGAGGTGGATGGCAACAACTTCATGATCGACGGGGTGGGTGAAACCGGCGGCGGAGCGCACAGCGGTCGGTAGGGTGGTGCGGTGGAAGCGTTTGGGGTGCTGGCTGAGCGGGTTGTCGAGGCTTTACTGGAGTCGCGGCCGGGGGTTGCCACCGCAGCCGGGGACCACCGGTTCGACGACAGGCTGCCGGACCTCTCCGCCGACGGGGTGACCGCCGATCGGGCGATGCTCTCCGACGCGGCCAACGCACTGTCCGAACTGGACCCGGACTCGCTCGACGTCGACGAGCAGGTCGACCACGCGCTGCTCAGCTCATTCGTGGACCGGGAGCTGTTCGAGCTGACCGAGATCCGCTCGCACGAGTGGGATCCGCTGCGGCACAACCCCGGCCCGTTGCTGCACCCGCTGCTGGCCCGCCCGTACGCCCCCGCGGACGTGCGGCTGACCCAACTGACCGGCCGGCTCGCCGCCGTACCGGACGCCCTCGCCACCGCCCGCGCGACGCTGCGGGACATGCCGCGAATCCACGCGGAGACGGCGGTGGGGCAGTTCACCGGCACGGCCGCGCTGATCCGCGACGAGCTTCCGGCGTTGCTCGCCCAGGCACCGGGCCACCTCGACCGGGTCGAGCCGGCGGCCACCGCCGCGATCGCCGCGCTGGACGAGTTCGTGGCCTGGCTGCGCACCGGCCTGGCCGCCGATGCCGGCCCCGGCCGTGACCCGCGACTGGGCCGACGCCGCTGGGAGGCCCGGCTGTGGCACACCCTCGACACCGAGCTGGGCGCCGCCGAGATCCAGCGTCGCGCCTGGGCCAACCTGGACCGGGTCACCGCGGAGATCCGCGAGGCCGCCGTCGAGCTGGTCGGTGGTCCGGCCGACGACGCGACAGTACGTCGGGCGTTGGACCTGCTCGCCGCCGAGCACCCGAACGACGCGACGATCGTCGAGCTGGCCGGGGTGACACTGGACGAGGCGACCGACTTCGTCCGCGCACACGACCTGGTCACAGTGGTCGACGACCGGTGCGTGATCCAGGAGATGCCGGAGTTCGCCCGGGGGGTCGCGGTGGCGTACTGCGACGCGCCCGGCCCGTTGGAGACCGCCGTCCTACCGACCTTCTACTGCATTGCGCCCACCCCGTCGGACTGGCCGGCGCAGCGGGTCGAGTCGTTCTACCGCGAGTACAACGACCACATGATCCGCAACCTGACCGTGCACGAGGCGATGCCGGGGCACTTCCTCCAGCTCGCCCACGCCCGCCGCTACGTCGGTGGCACACGGGTCCGCGCGTTGGCCGAGTCCGGCCCGTTCATCGAGGGCTGGGCGGTCTACGCGGAAGAGGTGATGACTGGGCTCGGCTTCGGTGGTCTGCCGGTGCGGTTGCAGCGGCTCAAGATGCAACTACGGATGACGATCAACGCGCTGCTCGACCAGTTGGTGCACGCCGAGGACCTGCCCGAGGCCGAGGCGATGGCGTTGATGACCGGGCGCGGCTTCCAGGAGGAGGGCGAGGCGGCCGGCAAGTGGCGGCGCGCGCAACTGACCTCCACCCAGCTCTCCACCTACTTCGTCGGGTACAGCGAGATGGCCGAGATCGCCGCCGCCCGCCCGGCCGGGGTGTCGGTCCGCGACTGGCACGACGCGATGCTCGCCCACGACTGCCCGCCCCCGCGCCACCTGCGCACCCTGCTCGGTCTCTGAGGAGGACCGCCGGGCCGCGCGGGTTTCAGCGCCGCCCGGCGGTCACCGTCGCGTCGATCAGCCAGCGCGAGATGGAGTACGCGGGCGGCAGTTGCGCCGGCAGCGCATCCAGGCCGAACCACTGAGCCCTGGTCAGCTCCCGCCCGTCGACCACCGGTTCGGCCCGCGGGTCGGCGGCACGGGCGGTGAAGCCGGCGAGCAGCACGCCCGGGCCGGAGATCGCCCACGGTTGGCTGCCGAAGTAGGTCAGCCGGTCGACGGGCAGCCCGACCTCCTCACCGACCTCCCGGTGTACCGCCGCCTCAAGCGTCTCGCCGGCCTCGACGAAGCCGGCCACCAGCGCCCACAGCCCGGTCGGACCGGTGGCGTGCTGGACCAGCAGCAGGTCGTCAACGTGCCCGGGCAGGCCGGGCCGGGTGATCGCGACCAGTACGGCGGCGGAGAGCTGCATCGGCACGTACAGGCCGCAGTCGGGGCACTGTCGGGCGGTCTCGCCGGGTCGGTCGGTCAGCTCCGCTCGGCAGGCGCCGCACCACCGGTGCGTACGCCGCCAGGTCAGCACCGCCAGCGCTCGGCCGGCGAGCGTGGCGTGCGGCTCCGGCACCTCGGCGGCGAGTGACGCCCAGCCGCGCGCCTGGCCGGGAAGGTCGTCGGCGGTGGTGGTCAGGTCGGCGCCCCAGGCGGGCACTCCGTCGAGCGTGCCCAGCGGCACCCAGTCGGTGTCGGCGGGCAGGTCGGCGACCCGGAGGGGGTGGCCGTCGACGCCGGTCAGCAGCTTCGCGCCGGTCACCGGCAGGGCCAGGTCGCCGGGGCCGGGAGGCGGGCTCCGGTCGGCCCCGGGGAGGAACCCGCCGGGCGGGTCGGTCACGAGCCGCCGGGGCGGCGGTCGACGACAGCGGCGTCGGCGGGCGGTTCGAACGCGCCCTCGTCGACGGTCGCGGAGTAGTTGCTCAGTGCCAGCTCCATCGGCTTGCCGTCGACCGGCCCGGTGAAGCTGCCGAGCACGCCCTCGGTGGTCACGCAGGCGGTGAAGTCGCCGGACGACGAGCTCTGAACCGCGACGCAGGCGGCGTGGTGCCCGGCGACGGTGGTGTCGCTCTGCTTGATCACCGCCTGTGGGTCGAGCGCGGCGGCGGTGAGCAGCCCGACCACCACCGGCGGCGTGACGAGGCCCTGCTGGTTGGCCTCGCCGAACAGCGTCACCGTGGGCTTGCTGCCCGGGGTGGGCGGGGTGATCAGCGTGCACTGCGGGCGCGCGCCGGTCGTCGTGCACCGGGTGATGGCCTCCGGGGTGACGGTGAGCTGCCCGCCCGGATAGGTGTACGTGGATCGCGCCGGCTTCTGTGCCTGCACGATCGCTGCGCGTTGGCCGCCGGGCAACTGGTAGTCGGCCGAGTAGGTCAATTCCAGTGCGCGATCGAGCCGGGCGGCGAGGTCGTTGACGAGTTCCGAGCGGCCCATGGCGACTCCGGCGTCCTCGAATGTCTGACAGCCGGTGACCGTGAGCGACGCGATGACCGACACGGCGAGCATGCGGAGGGTGGTCGAGGCGGCGGGCATGGCGACCAGCCTGGTGGATCTGGTCCGCGCAGCGCAAACCCGTTGCCGGTTGACGCCCGGAAATCCGGGAATGTCCGTCAATGCGGGGTGACCCGGGTGCGCGGGCGACGCCGTGCCCGTTCGCGCCGCCCGATACGCTGCGTTCAACACCTGCCTCAGCCGCACCGTCGCGGCCCACCCACGGACCGGATCACAACAACGAGGAGCGACTTAGTGGCAACCATCGAGGGAATCGTCGCCCGGGAGATTCTCGACTCGCGGGGCAACCCGACGGTCGAGGTCGAGGTCGGTCTGGACGACGGCACGGTAGCCCGCGCCGCCGTGCCGTCCGGCGCCTCCACCGGCGCCTTCGAGGCGATCGAACTGCGCGACGGTGACGCCGACCGCTACCAGGGCAAGGGCGTGGAGAAGGCGGTCTCCAACGTCGAAGACAAGATCGTCGACCAGATCATCGGGTACGAGGCCAGCGAGCAGCGGCTGATCGACCAGAAGATGCTCGACATCGACGGCACGGAAACCAAGTCGGAGCTGGGCGCGAACGCCATCCTCGGGGTTTCCCTGGCGGTGGCGAAGGCCGCTGCCGGCAGCGCCGAGCTGAGCCTCTTCCGCTACCTGGGCGGCCCGAACGCGCACCTCCTGCCCGTGCCGATGATGAACATCCTCAACGGTGGCGCGCACGCCGACTCGAACGTCGACATCCAGGAGTTCATGATCGCGCCGATCGGCGCGCCCACCTTCCGTGAGGCGCTGCGCTCGGGCGCGGAGGTCTACCACGCGCTGAAGTCGGTGTTGAAGAAGAAGGGGCTCTCCACCGGGCTCGGCGACGAGGGTGGCTTCGCGCCGAACCTGCCGACGAACGCGGCGGCCCTGGACCTGATCGCCGAGGCGGTCGAGAAGGCCGGTTACCGGCTCGGCACCGACATCGTGTTCGCGCTCGACGTGGCGGCCACGGAGTTCTTCGACAACGGCACCTACACGTTCGAGGGTGCCGCGAAGTCCGCCGAGGAGATGAGCACCTACTACACGAAGCTGGCCGACGAGTACCCGATCGTGTCGATCGAGGACCCGCTGGCCGAGGACGACTGGAGCGGCTGGCAGACGTTGACCGCCTCGATCGGCGACCGGGTGCAGATCGTCGGTGACGACCTGTTCGTGACCAACCCGCAGCGCATCGCCCGCGGCATCGCGGAGAAGGCGGCGAACGCGGTTCTCGTCAAGGTCAACCAGATCGGCTCGCTGACCGAGACCCTGGACGCGGTGGACCTGGCCCACCGGGCCGGCTTCAAGTGCATGATGAGCCACCGCTCGGGCGAGACCGAGGACACCACCATCGCCGACCTGGCGGTGGCCACCGGGTGCGGCCAGATCAAGACCGGCGCCCCGGCCCGTTCGGACCGTGTCGCCAAGTACAACCAGCTTCTCCGGATCGAGGAGGAGCTGGCCGACGCGGCGCGCTACGCCGGCGCTGGCGCGTTCCCGCGCTACCGTTCGGCCTGAGACGCACGAAGCCTCGGGGGAGGGGTGTGACGATGCAGCAGCGCCGCACACCGGGTGGTCAGCGTCCCGCCCGCCGGCCGGGTCAGTCCGGTCGGCCGGGCGGTGGGCGCGCCACGCGGGGATCGGTCCGGGAGGCCGGCGTACGCGCCGAGCCGCGCGCCGCCGGTCGCGCTCCGGGTGCTGCCCGGGGCGCCGAAGGCGTTCGCTCCGCGAATCGTCCCGCCGCCGCTCGGCGTACCGCTGCCGCTGGCGCCGTGAAGCGGCTCGCCGCACCCAACCCCCGTCGCTTCACCGGCCGGGCCACAGTGCTGTTCGCGGTCCTGATCGCGCTCGCGCTGGCCTACACCTATCCGGTTCGGGTCTACCTGGACCAGCAGGCCGACATCGAGCGGATGGAGGCGGCCCAGGCGGTGCAGGAGCGGGAGATCGCCAAGCTCGCCGCCGAGGCCGCCAACTGGAAAGACGACGAGTACATCAAGACGCAGGCTCGGGAGCGGTTCTTCATGGGCGAGCCCGGCGAGAAGATAATGGTGGTGCTGCACGACCCGGAGGGCGCCGCCCGGGACGCCGGGAAGTCGGCCGGTTCGGCCCCGCCAGCCGGGCCGGTGACCTGGTACGACACGCTCTGGTCGAGCGTGCGGGCGGCGGACAGCCAGCAGCCGGGCCAGTGATCCACCGACCAGCACACCAGGAGAGATGGGCACCGTGACTGTCGTACCACCGTCGGAGCCGGCGGCGGATTCCGTTCCCCTGCCGCAGCGCGAGCCGGCCGCCGAGGCCGACCTGGCCGCGGTGGCCGCGCAGCTCGGCCGGGCGCCCCGGGGCACCCGGGCGGTGGCCCACCGGTGCCCGTGCGGCCTTCCCGACGTGGTGGAGACGACCCCCCGCCTCGCCGACGGCACCCCGTTCCCGACGCTCTACTACCTGACCTGCCCCCGGGCCACCGCTGCGTGCAGCCGACTGGAGTCGGCGGGGCTGATGAAGGAGATGGCGGACCGGCTGACGACGGACCCGGAGTTGGCCGCCCACTACCGTGCCGCGCACGAGGACTACCTCGCCCGCCGGGAGGCGATCGGCGAGGTGCCGGAGATCGCCGGCATCTCGGCGGGTGGGATGCCGGGCCGGGTGAAGTGCCTGCACGTGCACCTGGGCCACGCGCTGGGCGCCGGCCCCGGGGTGAACCCGTTCGGCGACGAGACGTTGGGCCTGGTCGAGCCCTGGTGGTCGGCGGGGCCGTGCGTGGACGTGCCGGCGGCCGAATGAGCAGGCAGGCCGGGTCCGAGGCACCCGAGAGTCAGATCCTCGTACGGCGGGCCCGCACCGGGGACGTGCGGGGCATCCGACGGCTCGTCGACACCTACACCGACGACCGGCGGCTGCTGAGCAAGGCGACGGTCACCCTCTTCGAGGACGTGCAGGAGTTCCGGGTCGCGGTCCGGGCCGAGGACGACGTCGTGGTGGGCTGCGGCGCGCTGCACGTCATGTGGGAGGACCTGGCCGAGATCCGCACGGTGGCGGTGGACCCGTCCTGCCGGGGCCGGCGCATCGGTCACCGGCTGGTCGGTGAGCTGATCGACGCGGCCCGGGAGTTGGGCGTGGCGCGGATCTTCGTGCTCACCTTCGAGACCCGGTTCTTCGGCTCGTTCGGTTTCCGCGAGATCGATGGCGCTCCGGTGCCACAGCCGGTCTACGAGCAGCTGCTGCGCTCCTACGACGAGGGTGTCGCGGAGTTCCTGGACCTGGAGCGGGTCAAGCCGAACACGCTGGGCAACACCCGGATGCTGCTGCGCCTGTAGGTCAGGCAGTGCGGGGGTGGGCGGCGAAGAACTCCCACATCAGGTCGGTGGCGGACAGCCCCGCGTCGGATGCGGCGAGTTGGCCCGCTGTCGCTCCCGGCCAACTGTGGCCCATGTCGGCGATCGTGTAGACGCTGACCTCGCTGCCGTCCGCGCAACCCGCCACCGTGTGCGTCACACCCGGCACCCCGGACGCCTTCGGGCTCGGCCGGCAGCTGAGCCGCTGCTGCCAGGTCCGCATGCCGGCCTGGAAGGTCGAGGCGTAGCGGTCCTGGCCGCCGATGAAGGTGATCACGGAGACCGGGCTCTTCGGCACGTAACTGTCGGCGGTGGTCAAGTTTCCGCTGTAACCACCGCTGACCACCCCGATCGCGGCGAACGTGCCAGTGCTCTCCACCGCCGCCCGGAAGCTCATGTCGCCGCCGTTCGAGATGCCGGTGAGGAACACCCGGTTCGGGTCCGCGTGCCAGGTCTGCACCAGATGGTCGGTGAGGGCGTTGAGGAAGCCGACGTCGTCCTCGCTGCCGCAGCAGATCAGCGCGTTGAAGCCGCCCCCCTGCCCGTTGGGGTAGGCGACCAGCACGTTGTCCTTGTCGGCCTTGGCGTCCAGGCCCGCCAACTCCCGCATCGAGGACCCGAGGCCGGGATAGAAGTGCAGCGCGATGACCAGCGCGGAGGGTTTGCCCGGGTCGTACCCCGGTGGCGCGTGCAGCAGGTAGGTGCGGTCGAGTCCGTTGTGGTGCAGGGTGAGCTGGTGGTCACCTGCCGCCGGTCGTTCGCTCGACGCGGACGGTGAGGCTGGTGGGGCCGACGAGGGTTGCCCCCGCTCACCACAAGCTGCCGCAACGACCATGAGGCAGAGCCCCGTCAACACCGCCACCGTTCGCCGCACGCCGGCCACCCCTCGTCGACCCCGCGGTCCACACTGGAGATCATCCAGCCGCGGAGCAACCCTTTCGGTCCTGGGCGAAGGCAGGCAGGCTGTTGCCATGCTTCGCCTCCAGCTCGGGTCGGCCGACCTGTGCCGGGTGCGGTTCGCCGATCGGCTGCATCCGGTCGGGATCGCGCTGCTGGCTGGTCAATGGCTGCGCGATCCCACTGTCGCGGCGATGGCGCCGACCCTGGCCGAGCGGGTGGCGGCGGCCGAGGGCACGGCTGCCGCCCAGGCTGCCACCGCGGTCCTGCGGCATCTGCTGCCCGACCGGGGACGTCTGCCGGACTTCGTCACTCCCTTCGACGGCCTGGAGTCGGTGGAGGCCGGGCTTGAGGCGATCCGGGCCACCCCGGCGCGGCGGGTCCGCGCCGAGGTCACCCTGGCGTACTCGGACACGTCGGCCAGCCCGCTGCGGCGGCGGTTCGCGGCGGCCGACCCGGAGGTGCTGGACCTGTTCGGCGGGGCCGTGCGGACCTGGTTCGACGCGGTGCTCGAACCGCACTGGGTCGAGCTGGTGTCCGCGTACCGTCAGCAGGTGGCGTCTGCCAGCCAGCGGCTGGCGCAGCACGGCCTGGCCAGCCTCTTCGCCGGTCTGCACCCGGCGATCCGGTGGCGGGAGCCGGTGCTGGAGGTACGGACGTGGTGGGACGGCGACCTTCCCGGCACCGGCCACGGGATCATTCTGCTGCCCTCCCCGTTGGCCGGGCCGCGGCCCCGGGTGCTTGTCGAGCAGGGTTACCCGATCCTGCTCGTCTACCCGGTGGTCATGCCCGTGCGCGGGGCCCCCGCCGACGACGGTGCCCTCGGTCGGCTGCTCGGCGTCACCCGGGCGCTGGTGCTGCGCCGACTGGCGACCGACGGGGGGTTGACCACCACCGTGTTGTCCCGGGCGGCCGGGATCAGTCTCTCCTCGGCCTCGGAACATGCCCGCGCGCTGCGGACCGCCGGTCTGGTGACCAGCGAGCGGGAGGGCGGGGCCGTGCGACATCACCTGACCTCGCTCGGGGTGGCGTTGTTGCGGGGCCCGCCGGGCGACCTGGGCGAGTCGTGGCCCACGGCCAACCAAGCCGCCGGGTGGCCGCCCGTCCTGCCGTAAGGTTGCTGCCGTGACGACGCGTGTGGCGGCCATCGACTGCGGGACCAACTCGATCCGACTGCTGGTCGCCGACCTGCCCGACGCCTCGGCCGGGTCGCAGGCGCCGCTGGTCGACCTGACCCGGCGGATGGAGATCGTCCGGTTGGGGCAGGGCGTGGACCGCACCGGCCGACTGGCGCCGGAGGCGATCGAGCGGACCAGGGTGGCGTTGGCGTCGTACGCCGCCGACATCGAGAAGCTGGGCGCGCAGCGGGTGCGGATGTGTGCCACCTCGGCCTCCCGCGATGCCGCCAACGCCGCCGACTTCACCGAGATGGTGCGGGCCACCCTCGGTGTCGCGCCCGAGGTGGTCAGCGGCGACGAGGAGGCCCGGCTGTCGTTCACCGGCGCGGTGCGCGGGCTGCCTGCCGACGCGAAGGAGCCGTTCCTGGTCGTCGACATCGGTGGTGGTTCCACCGAGTTCGTGGTCGGTGACCGGGCCGCCGGGGTGCGGTCGGCGATCTCGGTGGACATCGGCTGCGTCCGGATGACCGAGCGGCACCTGCCCGGTGACCCGCCGACGCCCGAGCAGGTCGCGGCTGCGCAGGCCGACATCGCTGCGGTGGTGGACCGGGCGCTCGCCGTGGTGCCCGGTCGCGAGGCGGCCACCCTGGTCGGCCTCGCCGGGTCGGTCACCACAGTGGTCGCGCTCGCGCGGGGCCTGCGGGAGTACGACCCGGAGCGCATCCATCACGCCCGGGTGTCGTACGAGGAGGTCGCCCGGGTGACAGCGGAGCTGCTGGGTCAGACCCGTGCGCAGCGGTTGGCGAACCCGGTGATGCATCCGGGCCGCGCCGACGTGATCGGCGCCGGCGCGCTGGTGCTTCGCGTGATCATGGAGCGGGCCGGAATGCCGTCGGTGGTCGCCTCGGAGCACGACATCCTCGACGGCATCGCCTGGAGCATCCAGTAAGCCACCGCGCGCCGTCGATCACCACCCGCACGCCGTGCGCGGCTCGGCGTGTTGCGGCCGATTCGTTGACGCTACTTCGCATTACGCACTAGTGTGCAATGCGTGGACACCACACAGTTGTTGAAGGGCGTGCTTGATCTGGCCGTCCTGGCCGTGCTCCGAGAGGAGGACGGTTACGGTTACGACATCCTGCGCCGGCTGCGCGAGGCCGGCCTGGAGGAGGTCGGTGACGCCTCGGTCTACGGGACGCTGCGCCGCCTCTTCGCCGCCGGCCTGCTCACCACCTACGTCGTGCCGAGCGAATCCGGGCCGCACCGCAAGTACTACTCACTCAACGCCGCGGGGCGTGACCAGCTGACCCGCTCCGGCAAGCTCTGGCGCTCGTTCGCCACCACAATGGACAGTCTGCTCGACGATCGGGGGATGGCGGCATGACCGTCGCGGAGCAGGAGATCACCGACTATGTGGCGCGGGTCCGGGCCGCTCTGGCCGACCTGCCGCCCGGGCAACGCGACGAGTTGACCGAGGATCTCGCCGACCACCTCACCGAGGTCGCCGCCGAGGCCGAGGGCACCCTGGTCGAGCGGTTGGGCGAGCCCGAGACGTACGCCGCCGAGCTGCGCGCCGCGGCCGGCGCCGCACCGGGCAGCGGGCGCAACCTCGACCAGCGGGTGGCGAGCGCGGTGGCCCGGGTCCGTGGCCGGCTGCGCACCATGGACACCCGTCTCGGCCCACCCCTGGGGTACGAGACGGCAAGCGACTTCCTCCAACTGCTGCGCCCCGGCTGGTGGGTGCTCCGGGGCTACCTGGCGGCGATGCTGATCACGGTGATCAGCACCGGCGGCAGCTTCGGGCTGCTGCCGAGGTTCGGCGGCGAGTTGCTCGCCGGCATGATCATGCTCGTCGGCTTCGTGCTCGCCTCCATCTGGATCGGCCGCAGCTCCGGGCGGTTGACCCGCTGGCCGCGTTCGGCGGTGCAGGTCGGCAGCGTGGTGCTGGTGGTCTTCGCGTTCGCCGCGCTGATCCAGGCGGAGGACCGGATGCGGTACGGCGACTACGGCATCGATCCGACGTCGGTCAACGGCCCGTACGACCAGGTCCGGGACGTCTTTGTCTACGACAGCGAGGGCCGGCTGGTGGAGAACGCCCGACTCTTCGATCAGAACGGCAATCCGATCCGGCTCGGCTACCCGGACTGTGAAGGCCGCGTCGACGAGTACGGCAACCCGCTGCTGCGGCCCTACCCGTACTGCGTGGGCCGGGCGCCCTTCGGGCCCCGGGGCCCGGGCGTGTCCCCGCCGTCGGCGCCGGCCGCGATCAGCACGCCGACGCCGGAGTCGACCGCCGCACCGACGTCGGGGCCGACCGGCACACCGACGCCGAGTGGAACGCCCGGCGAGCCCTCGGCGGGCCCGACCGTGACGCCGAGCGACACCCCAACCCCCACCCCGACGGGCTGAACCGTCGTGTGAACTGGATCATGCTGATGAAGCTGGGAAATAGCTGAACGGACGAGGCGAGCGGGACGGCACCGGAAATCAATGATCGTTACGGTGTCGTCTGCTCATCAACCCCTCGGAAGGAACCCCCGTGCCAGAGCAGGTCGCACCGCCCCCCGCGCCCGACGCCGCAACCCCTGAGCCGGCCGTCGAGACGCCGCAAGCGGCCGCGCCGCAGCCTGCCGCGCAGCAGCCGCAGCCGGCCACCGAGCCGCAGTCGGCCACCGAGACGCAGCCGGCTACCGAGACGCAGCCGGCGGCCGAACCGAAGGCGGAGAAGTCCGGTGCGAAGAAGGCCATCGGCATCGTCGGTGCGATCCTCGTCGTCGTCGTCATCGCCGGCCTGAAGTTCGGCGTCGCCTCGGCGATCGGCAACTACTTCAACAAGGACGAGACCGCAGCCGCCAAGACCGGTGACTGCATCGCCGAGCTGCCCGAGGTCACCGGCACCGAGCAGGAGGAGGTCGACGGCGCCAAGGTCGTCGAGTGCACCTCCACCGACGCGGCGTACAGCGTGGTCGGTCGGGTGGACGGCCAGAGCGAGGCGCAGGCCAAGGCCGACACGACCTGCACCCAGTTCTTCAAGGAAGGCGAGGAGGGGTACATCTTCTCCAGCATCGAGCCGGGCAAGACGGGCTACGTGCTCTGCCTGACCAAGAAGGTCTGACCACAGCGGTAGCTCGGCAAAGACGGCGGCGGGAGCAGACCCCGCCGCCGTCGGCGTACCCGGAGTCACCGGGGGGCGAACAGGAGGTGAATGCCACTGTTCCGGCGTCTTCCCGACGGCCGCGCGGCGTGGCAGGCTACCGGCACGTAGGACCACTGGGCGACCAGCCAACGATGACTGACCGCTAGGAGGACGGCCCATGGGCGAAATGGTGAGCTACCGCAGCAACGGGGGCACGAGCGAGGGGTATCTCGCGATACCCGCCAGCGGCACGGCCAGCCCCGCCGTCATCGTCATTCAGGAATGGTGGGGCCTGGTCCCGCACATCCGGTCGGTGGCGGACCGGTTCGCCGAGGCCGGTTTCGTCGCCCTCGCCCCGGACTTCTACCACGGTGAGACGACCAGCGAGCCGGACGAGGCGCAGCGGCTCCTGCTGGCGATGCGGATGGACGAGGCGGCGAAGGACATCGCCGGAGCGGCCGACTATCTCGCCGGGCGGCCCGAGGTCACCGGTAAGGTCGGTGCCGTGGGCTTCTGCGCCGGTGGCAGCCTGGCCCTCTGGTCGGCCACCATCTCCGAGCGGATCGTCGCGACCGCCGGCTTCTATCCCGTGCTGCCCTGGGAGTCGATGCGCCCCGACTGGGCCGACTACGCCGGCAAGGCAGCGGTCATCCACTGCTCCGAAGAGGACGGCACCTCGGCCGACGACGGCGTACAGACCGCCCGGCGGGCCATCGAGGAGGCCGGCGGCGACTGCCACCTCTACGACTACCCGGGCACGTCGCACGCCTTCTTCAACGACGACCGGCCGGAGGCGTTCGACCAGCGCGCCGCCGCCAGCGCCTGGGCCCGCACCCTGGAACTCTTCCGGGCCAAGCTTGGCTGAGGCGCGTACCCCCGCACAGGTGGTCGCCCGCGCAGCGCGGGCGACCGACCTGGCCGACCTCGACGCGGCGGTGAGCGACTGTTTCGCCTGCCCCCGGCTGGTCCAGTGGCGGGAGGAGGTCGCCCGCACCCGCCGGGCCGCCTTCCGCGACGAGGAGTACTGGGGTCGGCCGGTGCCGGGCCTCGGCACCGGTGACGCCCGGATCGCCATCCTCGGGCTGGCGCCCGCCGCGCACGGTGGCAACCGCACCGGCCGGATCTTCACCGGTGACCGGTCGGGTGACGTGCTGTTCGCGGCGCTGCACCGGGCCGGGCTGGCCAACCAGCCCACCAGCGTCGCCGCCGACGACGGGCTCACAGTGCGTGACCTGCGGATCTTCTCGGCCGTCCGGTGTGCGCCTCCGGACAACAAGCCGACCCCAGTGGAACGGGACACCTGCGCACCCTGGCTGCACCGCGAGGTCACGCTGATCCGGCCCACGCTGCGGGTCGTGGTCGCGCTGGGCGCGTTCGCCTGGGCCGCGTGGTGGCCGGTGCTCCGTGCGGTGTACGGGCAGCGCCCGCCCAGCCCGCGACCGGCGTTCGGTCATGGGGCACACTGGTCCGGCACGAACGCTCCGGACTTGCTCGGCTGCTACCACGTCAGTCAGCAGAACACCTTCACCGGGCGGTTGACACCAGGGATGTTGGACGACGTCTTCGGCCAGGCTAAACAGCTGGCCGGAGTGGACTGAGACGACGCGTGGGGTGGTGGCGATGACAGACGGAACACGCCCGCCCACACCGGTACCGTCCGCCGAGCCGGGTGTGCTGCGGCCGGTTCTCGGCCTGCTCCGCCGGTGGTGGCCGGTCGGCGCGGTCGCCGCCCTGCTCGCCGGTGCCGCGCTGGCGTCCGCTCACTCGTCGATCGGGGCCAGTCGCATCCCGCCGGCCGCGGACAACGTTCCCTGGGTTCCCGAGTACCCCACCTTCGAGCCGTCGCCGTCCATCCCGATCGAGCCCCGCGACGCCGGCCAGGCCACCCAGGCGCACATCCCGCAGTGGGTCGGCACCGTGGCGGTGGTCCTGCTCGGGCTGGCCATCCTCGCCGCGCTCGGCTACCTCAGCTGGGTGTTCATCCGGGGCGCGCTGCGCCGTACCACCCGGGCACTACCAGCGCAGCGGGCCCGCCGTACCGCCGAGGGCACCGCCCGCGAGGTGGTCGCCGCCCTCGACGCCGGCCTGGTGGAACTCGACGACCGGGACACCGACCCCCGGGTGGCGGTGATCGCCTGCTGGGTGCGCCTGGAGGAGACCGCCGCAGCGGCCGGCGTGCCGAGGCTTGCCGGAGACACCCCCACCGACCTGGTCAGCCGACTGTTGCAGGGTGATCCGGCCGCGGGCGTGCCGGCCATCGCCAGCACCGACGTGCTGGCCGAGTTCGCGCACGTCTACCGGGAGGCCCGGTACGCCACCCACCCGGTCGGCGAACGCACCCGGGACCAGGCCCGCGCCGCGCTCGGCCGGCTGCGCGGCGAGCTCACCGCGGCGGTGACCTCATGAGCAGCACCAGCATCGACGATCTGCTCGCGTTCGAGGAGGAGGCCGCGCCGGCCGGTCCGCAGGCGCGCCCGTCCCGATGGCGTCCGGTGCTGCGCTCGCTCGCGTGGGCCGCCGCGTTGGTAGCGGTCCTGCTGGTCGGCCTCCGCGCGGTGGGCCTCCAGGTCTCGCTGCCCGTACTGATCGCCGGGGTGCTCGCCGTGCTGGCGGTCCGCCGGGTCACCGCCCTGCTGGCGCCGCCACCCGCGCAGCCGCCGGCTCGCCAGGCCGGCGCGGGCGAAGAGGACGGCAGCTACAACTGGGGCGCCCGGGACGCGTTGGGTGGCGCGATCAACCAGTGGGAACGGCCCCTGGACTGGTCCTCGAACCGAACCGAACGTTTCACCGAGGTGGTCCTGCCCCGGATCGGTGAACTGGCCGACGAGCGGATGCGGCTGAAACACGGCGTCACCCGTGAGTCGGATCCCGCCCGCGCTCGCGTCCTGCTGGGTGACCGCCTGTGGACGTTCCTGGAGACCCCGCCTCGCCGCACCCCGTCGCCACGCGACCTCGCGGTGATCGTCGCCGAACTGGAGAGTATTTGATGAACGACGTGGACCGGAGCATTGCCCCCGCCGAGGTCGGGCACCTGGCTCGGGCGGTCCTGGACGCGGTCGGCACCGTCGTGGTCGGCAAACGGGACGCGTTGGAGCTGGTCCTCGCCGGCATCCTCGCGGGCGGGCACGTGCTCCTGGAGGACCTGCCAGGGCTCGGTAAGACACTCACCGCCCGCTCGTTCGCCCAGGCCCTCGGGTTGGACTTCCGTCGGTTGCAGTTCACTCCCGACCTGCTCCCCGCCGACGTCACCGGCTCCTTCCTGTACGACCAGCGCAACGGTGACTTCACCTTCCGGGCCGGCCCGGTCTTCACCAACCTGCTCCTCGCCGACGAGATCAACCGGACGCCGCCGAAGACCCAGTCCGCGCTGCTGGAGGCCATGCAGGAGAAGCAGGTGTCGGTCGAGGGCGTGACCTACAAGCTCGACGAGCCGTTCCACGTGCTGGCCACCGCCAACCCCATCGAGTACGAGGGCACCTACCCGCTGCCGGAGGCGCAGCTGGACCGGTTCCTGCTGCGGGTCTCGTTCGGTTACCCGCAGCACGAAGAGGAGTGGGAGGTGCTGCGCCGTCGGATGAGCCGCCGCCGGGAGGAGGCGGACATCAAGGCGGTGGTCGACGCGGCGACGCTGCGGGCCATGCAGGCCGCCCTGGAGGACGTGGTGGTGGAGGACTCCATCGGCCGCTACATCGTGTCGCTCACCGCGGCCACCCGGGAGCACCCGTCGGTGCTGGTCGGCGCCTCACCTCGCGGTTCGCTGGCGCTGCTGCTGCTGGCCCGGGTCCGCGCGGTGTTCGGCGGACGGGACTACGTGGTGCCGGAGGACGTCAAGTCGGTGGCGGCGCCCGCCCTGGCCCACCGGATCACCCTGCGCCCGGAGATGTGGTTGCGCCGGGTCGACCCGGCGTTCGTGGTGGGCGAGGTGCTGGAGGCGACTCCCGCCCCGGCCAGTGGCGCGCTGCCGAGCTACGCCGCCGGCGGGCCCCGGCACTGATGACCGGACCGACAGTGCCGACGGCCACCGAAGCGGAACCGGCTGCCGGCTGGGCGCCCACCCCGGCGCTCGGCCGCGCGGTGCTGCTCGCCGGCCTGCTGCTGGTGGCCGGGGTGCTGCTGGGCCGGGTGGACCTCATCGTGCTCGCCGCCCCGTTCGCGTTGGGCACCGCGTACGCGCTGCGTCGACGCCCCACGGCGCTGCCACAGGTGTGGATCACCCAGGGTGACGGTGGGCCGCTGGTCGAGGGCGGTGACGTGGCGGCGGCGGTGAGCGTCGGCAACCCGGACACGATCGACTACGACCTGGTCGTGATGCGTACCCGCGTGTCGCCGTGGCTGCGGATCGTCCGGGCCGGCTTCGCCCGTGCCGAGGCCGTCGACGACGGGGAGCCGAGCGCCACCCCGGAAACCGGTGCGACGGCGCCGGGCAGCGGCGGGCGCCGTTCCGTCGCGGACCGGCCGTTCGTGACGTCGGTGCCGATCGGCGCCGCGGTGGATTTGGAGCTGGCCGGCAAGGCAGTGCGCTGGGGCCGGCACCCGGTCGGCCCCGCCGGTGCCCGGGTCGCCACGGCCGGGGGTCTGCTGGTCTCCCGGGCGGTGATCACCGAGCCGGTACGGGTGCGGGTGTACCCCCGTACCGAGCCGTTCGAGGCGGTCGAGGCGATGCCCCGCGCCGCCGGCCTGGTCGGGGCGCACCACTCTCGCCGACCCGGAGAGGGCGGCGAGCTTGCCGGCGTACGCGTCTTCGCCCCCGGGGACCGGCTGCGCCGGATCGACTGGCGGGTCTCGTTGCGGGCCCGGCAACTGCATGTGGCCGCCACCCTCTCCGACCGGGACGCGGAGGTGGTGGTGCTGCTCGACGTGCTCGCCGAGGCGGGCCGCTCCGGTGGGGTGGACGGCGCCGCCTCGGTGCTCGACACCACCGTCCGGGCCACCGCCGCGATCGCCGAGCACTACCTGCACCGCGGTGACCGGGTCTCGCTGCTGGAGTACGGACCGGCCGCCCGCCGGCTCCGGCCGGCCGCCGGACGGCGGCAGTACCTGACCGTCCTGGAGTGGCTGCTCGACGTCCGGGTCCACGCGTCCGCACACGAACCGTACGACCAGGTCTTCGGCCCGCAGTTGCTCTCCTCGGACGCGTTGGTGGTGGTGCTCACCCCACTGCTGGACGAACGGTCGGCGCAGATGCTCGCCCGGTTGGCCCGCGGTGGGCGGTTCGTGGTGGCGGTCGACACGTTGCCGACCGACCTGACGTCGCCGAAGGACCGGGGGTGGGCCGAGGTGGCGTACCGGCTGTGGCGCCTGGATCGGGAGATCATGATCGGGCAACTCCGGGAGCACGGCGTACCGGTGGTGCGCTGGGCCGGCGCCGGCAGCCTGGACCAGGTGTTGCGGGACGTGGCCCGCTTGGCGACGGCGCCAAGGGTGGGTGGCCGGTGAGCGCGAGGAGTGCGCTTGCGAGCCCCGCAGTCGCGAACGGAAGGCGAGTGCGGTGAACGTTCTGGTGGAGCGGGTTCGGGCGGCGCAGTACGCCGTGGCTCGCGTCAGCGTGGCCCCGCTGCTGGTCCGGGCCGGGATCTTCGTCATCGTGTTTGCCGGGTTCGTCCTGGCGTTTCCCGCGGAGGTGCTTTCCGGCCGGCCGATCTTCTTCCTTGCGGTGGCCGCCATGTTGCCCGCGTTCGGGCCGCGCAAGGTCTGGACGACCTTCACGGCGTTGGTCACTGTCGGCGGCTGGCTGCTCGCCACCGACGGGTACGGCCGTCCGGTCGCCCTCTGGCGGCTGCTCGCCGTCGCGGCGCTGCTCTACCTGGGGCACACCCTCTGCGCGCTGGCCGCGCTGTTGCCCTATGACGCGATGGTGGACCCCGAGTTGATCACCCGGTGGTTGGTGCGGTCGGCCGCCGTGCTGTTGGGTTCCGCAGTGCTCGGTGTGCTGTTGCTGCGGGCGACGGGGACGGGTGGGGGCGCCGGATACCAGTGGGTGACAGTGCTGGGGCTGCTGGTGGCGGTGGGGATGGCAGTGTTGCTGGGCTGGCTGCTGCGGCGTCGGTGACCATTGCGGCCTGAGGGTTACCCAGGTCACATGGGTTGTGCTCCGTCACAGATGGGGGGCGCGAGCGGGATTACCTGAGCCGGCCGGGGAAAGATAGACAACGTGAATCCGAAGCGGATCCTTGTGGTTGGTGCCGGGCACGTCGGTCTGTACGCGGCCCTGCGCCTGTCGAAGAAGCTCAGCTCCCGTGAGGCTGAGGTCATGGTGGTTGACCCCCAACCCCACATGACCTATCAGCCGTTCCTGCCGGAGGCGGCGGCGGGCAACATCTCCCCGCGGCACTCCGTGGTGCCGCTGCGGCGGGAGTTGCGCCGGTGCAAGATGGTGGCCGGCACGGTCACGCGGATCGAGCACGACCGCAAGGTGGCCACCGTGCAGCCGATCAGCGGCCCGGCCCGCGAGATCACCTACGACCACGTGATCGTGGCTCCGGGTTCGGTCTCCCGCACCCTGCCGATCCCGGGTCTGCACGAGCAGGGCATCGGGTTCAAGACCATCGGTGAGGCGATCTACCTGCGCAACCACGTGCTGGATCGGCTCGACGTGGCGGCCGCCACGCCGGATCCGGACGTCCGCCGTTCGGCGCTGACCTTCACCTTCGTCGGCGGTGGGTACGCCGGCATCGAGGCGCTCGCCGAGATGGAGGACATGGCTCGCGACGCCCTGCGCTACTACCCGGAGCTCAAGCAGGACGAGGTCCGCTGGGTGCTGGTCGAGGCCACCCAGCGGGTGCTGCCCGAGGTCGACCGGGACATGGGCGCCTACACGGTGCAGCAGCTGATGAAGCGCAACATGGACATCCGGCTGGACACCCGGCTCGAGTCCTGCGTCGACGGGGTGGTCAAGCTCTCCGACGGTGACAGCTTCCGCTCCGACACGATCGTCTGGACGGCCGGCGTGAAGCCGTCGCCGATGCTGGACTCGACCGACTTCCCGCGCGACGACCGTCGTCGGATCACCTGCCTGCCCACCCTCCAGGTGGTCGACGGTGACCAGGTGCTCGAGGGCGCCTGGAGCGCCGGGGACTGCGCCGCCGTGCCGGACCTGACCAAGGAACCGGGCAACTTCTGCTCGCCGAGCGCTCAGCACGCGGTGCGCCAGGCCGCCCGGATGGCCGACAACATCACGGCCGTGATCCGGGGTCGCGAGCCGGTGAACTACAAGCACAAGCACGTCGGCAGTGTGGCGAGCCTCGGCCTGCACAAGGGTGTGGCCCAGGTGTACGGGATCAAGATGACCGGTTGGCCGGCGTGGGTGATGCACCGGACGTACCACATGAGCCGGATCCCGTCGTTCAACCGGAAGGTCCGCGTGGTGGTGGACTGGTCGTTGGCGTTCTTCCTCAAGCGTGAGGTGGTCGCCCTGGGTCAGCTGCACGACCCGCGCGAGGAGTTCGTCGAGGCATCCCAGCCGATCGGCGCGCCCCGCGTCTGATCAGAGAGCGACGCCGACCCCGTCGATCTTGCACTTCCGGATGCCGTAGTGCGCCTTTTGGTGCATCTTGTCCGGGCAAAAAGTGCAAGATCGACGGGGTTCTTGGTGGTCTAGACCCGCCACGTCCAGGCATCGGCGATGCGGGTGGGTGGGCCGTAGAGCTGCTCCAGGGTGGCGCGCAGGCTTTCCGCGTGAGGGGCGTCGTCGGTGAGCGCCACGCAGGAGGCGCCCCAGAAGTCGGCGTCGCGGACGGCCTGGCGGCGCTGCTCGTCGCCGATGGCCGGTTGGTCGCCGCGGCGGGCGACATCCGCCAGTAGCGCGGACGTGGGCTGCTTGAACGTGCCCATCGCCGCGGTGCCGCCCCTCCCGTACGGGCCGATGAAGAAGCCTTCCGGCAGCCCGAAGCCGGCGTCGGCGGCGGTCGCCCAGCGCATCGGCCAGGGTTCCTTCGGGGTGGGCAGCGGCACCGGGACCAGCACCCCGCCCGGCGGTACGCACTGCCGCCAGTGGCCGCCGGTGATGAATTCCGGCACGGCGGGTCGTCCGGCGGTCGGCAGGGGGGCCGGGAAGATCGGCAGCAGCGCCACGCCGACGGCCAGCGGCACCAGCCGCCGCGCCCGACCGGAGCTGCGCAGGGCCCGGTCGACCGCGAGCACCAGCAGCGTCGCGACGATCGGCAGCAACGCCAGCGCGAACCGCATCGGCAACGCCCCGTCCACCACCGGCAGCCCTCCGATCAGGGCGTACGGACCGGGGACCGCCGTCCTGGTGCCGCCGAGCACCACCTCCGGGCCGAGCGAGAGTGCCCCCATCACCAGGCCCGCCACGACGCAGGCGAAGACCAGCCGGCGTCGCCCGGCCCAGATCGCGCAGACCGCGGTGACCAGCAGCAGTGGCCAGCCGAGGAAGGTGTTGTACTCGGCGGGGCCGGTGGTCAGCCGGGCGGATTCGTCGCTGCCGGCCACCGACAGCGGGGAGAGCGTCCACCAACTGCTCAGGTCGGCGGAGAAGTAGGCAGGGGTGAACATCCCGTCGGCGACTCCCTGCGGCCCGGCGAACTGGAACCACAGCGGATAGCCGAGCACCAGCAAGGCGAGCCCGGCGGCGATCGCCAACCCGCCGGCGAACCCGGGGAGCGCCCGACGGGCCAGGTCCCGGTCCGCCACGGCGTAGCTGATCGCCATCACCAGCAGCGTGATCGCGGCGAGGAAGAGCACCTCCTCGCCGATGAAGACCTGCGCGCTGATCGCGCCGGCCAGCCCCGCAGCGGAGGTGAACAGCCGACGACGGTCCGGTCCGGAGGCTCGGCTACGGCCGGTCTCGTCGGGGGTACCGGGCCCCGGGTCGGCCGCCCGCAGCAGCCGGACCACCAGCCAGACGATCACCGGCACCAGCCACTGGGCGGTCATGTGCAGGTGGCTGTTGGTCTGCGACACCATGCCGGGTCCGAATCCGCACAGCCCGCCGCCGAGTGCGGCGGCCACCCGGCGGACGCGCAACGTGCGGTGGAACAGCAGGTACCAGGCGAGTGCGGTGCCGGCGAGGTTGCCGGCGGCGAGCAGCGCGAAGGTGACCGGTGCGCCCAGCAGCAGGGTGACCGGCGCGAAGAGGACGCCGAGGGCGATCACCGTGGTGTTGGTCATCAGGTTCACGCCGTCGGGAGCGTTGAGCCGGTTGGTGAGCAGGTCGAAGTCGCCGAGCAACGCGCGGGCGTCCACCGCCAGGAACCACTCGTAGAGGGCCTGGTCCTCCGGGTTGAGCGCCAGGATGCGGCCGCCCGGGTCGGGCCACAGCCCGTGGGTGAGCCAGCCGGCCAGCACCGCGAAGATCAACGCGGCCAGCAGGTCCGCCTGGTGGCGGCGGACGGCGGCCAGCAGCCGGGTGGCCCGGGGTCGGCGGTTGACCTGATCGGCGAGGCGGAATGCCTGTTCAGGGGCGGCGTCGGGGGCCGTGGGGGCTGCGCTGCTCACGGCATCGACCCTAATGTGGCCGGGCCGGCGGGGTACGCCGGGTCGCCGCAGACCGGCTACGGTGACACTGCACCAGGCGTGTCGGCGCGCCGGTGCCACTCGCCCGGGTGGTGGAAAGGCAGACACGGCCGCCTTAAAAGCGGCTGCCGAAAGGCGTGCGGGTTCGACCCCCGCCCCGGGCACCGGTCGGCTCACCCATTCTCATTCGTGATCTCCAGGACTTGGCTCTGCCGTTTACTCTTGGAGGGCACGTTCACGTGCACACGACCCCCTGAGGGAGGCCAGACAGTGAAGACCTCGAACCCGGTGCTCGCCCGGCTCGGCCAAGCGGCCGAGCGGGAGCGGTCCGCCGGGTACGCCCCGGCCGGGCCGTACGGACAGCCCGGCATTCCCCAGCAGTACCCGTCCCAGGCCGATTACCCGGCCGCGCCGCCGACCGTGGCGCCCATGACGATCGACGACGTCGTCGTCAAGACCGTCACTCTGCTCGGCATCCTCGGCATCACCGCCGCGGCCGCCTGGGTGCTCGTGCCCGACGCGCTGGTCGGTACCGCGTGGATCGGCGCGGCGGTGGTCGGCCTGGTCCTCGGCTTGATCATTTCGTTCTCCCGGATGGCCAACCCGGCGCTCGTGATCGCGTACGCGGTCGTCGAGGGTGTCTTCGTCGGCATGGTCAGCAAGGCGTTCGAGACGCGCTACGACGGCATCGTGCTCCAGGCCGCCGTGGCCAGCTTCGGCATCTTCTTCCTGATGGCGATGCTCTACAAGGCGAAGGTCATCCGGGCCACCCCGGCCTTCGTCAAGGGCATGATCGCGGTGATGGTCGGCCTCTTCGCGGTCATGATGATCAACCTGGTGCTGGCGCTGTTCGGCGTCAACACCGGCCTGCGCGACGGCAGCCCGCTCGCCATCGGGTTCAGCCTGGTCTGCATCGCGGTCGCCTCGCTGAGCTTCGTGCTCAGCTTCAAGGAGATCGAGGACGGCGTCCGGATGGGCCTTCCGCAGCGCTACTCCTGGGTGGCCGCGTTCGGCATCCTGGTCAGCCTGGTCTGGCTCTACATCGAGATTCTGCGCCTGCTGAGCTACTTCCAGGGCGACGACTGACCTCGTCCGCACTGCCGACCGGCGCCCGTCCCCACTCCGGTGGAGGCGGGCGCCGTCGTCCGCGCCGTTTGCCCGCCGCCGCCGGTCCGCCCGGGGCAGAGTGATTTCGGGGGGTACGCGGGCGAAGGAGGCGGCGGTGCGCAGCAACAACCCGGTGCTCAACCGGCTGGACGAAACCGGCCGGGTGGAGGCCCGGGTGCTCGGCGCCCGTGACGTCGAGCCGATGACCGTCGACGACGTGGTGGTCCGTACCGTCGGGTTGCTGCTGGTGACCGGCGCGGCCGCGGCGGTGTCCTGGGCGGTGATCCCCGACGCGGTGTGGCTGGGCGCCGCGCTGGCGGGCAGCGCGCTCGCCTCGATCGCGCTGGTCCTGGTCATCTCGTTGCGAGCGATCACCAACCCGGTGCCGATCGTCGGCTACGCCATCCTCCAGGGGCTGCTGCTGGGAGTGGCGAGCCGCACCTTCGAGCAGGTCTATCCGGGCATCGTGGTGCAGGCGGTGGCCGGCACCTTCGGCGTCTTCCTCGGCATGGCCGCGCTCTACCGGGCCCGGGTGATCCGGGCGACGCCCCGCCTCGCCCGCCTGGTGATCGGCACCCTGCTCGGCATCGCCGTGCTCAGCGTGGTCAACCTGGTGTCGTACCTGATCAGCGGGCGGCCGGGCCTGGCGGTCTACAGCGTCAGCGGTGAGGTCGGCTGGCTGCCGTACGCCTTCTCGGTGGTGGCCATCATCGCCGGTGCGTTCAGCTTCATCCTCGACTTCGATCTCGTCGAACGCTCGGTGCGGGACGGTCGAGCCCGTCGGTACGCGTGGCTGAGCGCGTTCGGCCTTCTCACCGGGTTGGTCTTCCTCTACTGGCAGTTGCTGCGGCTGCTCAGTTACCTGCGCCGCTGACCGGCCCGACCCGGCACGGTCGGTGTCGGCCGTAGACTCGGCGGCGATGAGCGCAGCGGAGTTGAACAAGGCCGTGCAGTTGCTGGTCCGTCAGATCGCGCACTGGCAGCAGCCCAGGTGGGCGGCGGTCGCGACGGCCGGCAACGTGTCCCGCGCCGACCTGGTGCACCGCCTGGCGCAGGAGGTCGCCAACCTGGCGGCCGACGCCGAGGGGGAGCCCCGCCGGGTGGTGCCCCGGCTCGACAACGACCTGGCCCTACCCGATCAGTTGCGGGTGGTCACGGCGGACCTGCTGGCCGCCGACCCGGGGGCCGAGGCACTGGCCCGGGCCGCCGCCGAGGTGACGGCGACCCGCAGCGCGCTCTGAGGCCGCTCAGCTCAGCTGAGCCGTTCCAGCACCATGGCCATGCCCTGGCCACCACCCACGCACATGGTCTCCAGACCGATGGTCTTGTCGTGCCACTCCAGCGCGTTGAGCAGGGTGCCGGTGATCCGGGCGCCGGTCATGCCGAACGGGTGGCCGACCGCGATGGCGCCGCCCATCACGTTCAGCTTCTCCTCCGGGATGCCCAGCTCGCGGTAGGAGGGGATGACCTGCGCGGCGAACGCCTCGTTGATCTCGACGAGGTCGACGTCGTCGATGGTCATGCCGGCTCGGCGCAGCGCCTGCCGGGACGCCTCGACCGGCCCGAGACCCATGATCTCCGGCGACAGGGCGGTCACACCGGTCGAGACGATCCGGGCCAGCGGGGTGAGCCCCAGTTCCTCGGCCCGCTGGGCGCTCATCACCACCACGGCGGCGGCGCCGTCGTTGAGCGGGCAGCAGTTGCCGGCGGTGATTCGACCGTCCGGGCGGAACACCGGCTTCAGGCCGGAGACCGCGTCGAGGGTGACGCCGGCCCGGGGCCCGTCGTCGGTGCTCACCACGGTGCCGTCCGGCGTGGTGACCGGGGTGATCTCCCGGGCCCAGAAACCGTCGGTGATGGCCTTCTCGGCGAGGTTCTGGCTGCGTACGCCGAACTCGTCCATGTCGGCGCGGGTGACGTCGTACACCTGGGCCAGGTTCTCCGCGGTCTGCCCCATGGTCAGGTAGATGTCGGGCAGCTCGCCGGCCTCACGCGGGTCGGTCCACACCTCGGCGTCGCCCTGCGCGCGGCGCTTCGAGCGCTCACCGGCCGGCCCGAAGCGGGGGTTCTCCCAGCCGCCGCCGACCAGGGCCTGCGCCTCGGGCGGCAGCCCGTCGGAGCTGCCCCGGGCGTAGCGGGAGACCATCTCCACCCCGGCGGAGACGAACACGTCGCCCTCGCCGGCCCGGATCGCGTGCATCGCCATCCGGGTGGTCTGCAACGAGGAGGCGCAGTAGCGGGTCAGCGTGGCGCCGGGGACAGTGTCCAGACCGAGGAGGGTGGACACCACCCGGGCCATGTTGAAGCCCTGCTCGCCGCCGGGCAGGCCGCACCCGAGGTAGAGGTCGTCGATAGTGGTCGGATCGAGCGCGGGGACCTTGTCCAGCGCGGCCTGGACGATGGTCGCGGCGAGGTCGTCGGAGCGGACGTCGCGCAGGGACCCCTTGTGCGCCCGGCCGATGGGGGAGCGGGCGGTGGCGACGATGACGGCGTCGCGGGACGACTCAATCGGCATGGACCAACGTTAACCCGCCGGTAACATGGCGCGGAAGAAGCCGGTGCGGCGGGAAATGTCACCCTGGCCGGGGACGATCTAGCGCCGGGTCGTGGCCGCCGCCGCGGCGACGATGGCGGGCAGCAGCGCGTGCGCCCACACCCGGTAGCCGTCGGCGGAGGGGTGGAAGCCGTCCTGGCAGAGCGTCCCGGCGTCGGCCCGGAACACCGGCCCGGTCTCGGTGGCCAGGTCGACCACCGAGCCGCCCGCCTCCAGCACGGCAGTGGTCTGCGCGCGGGCCACCCGACGCCCCGACCAGCCGACCACCTGGCGCAGCGGAGGCGCGATGGCGCGCACCGCCCCCAGGTCGGGGCAGGTGCCCACCACCACCTCGACACGCGCCTCGCGCAGGCGGTGCACCGCGGCGCCGAGATAGGCCGCCGCGTCGGAGGGCCGGCGCAGCCCGGTGGCGTCGTTCGCGCCGATCAGGATCAACGCCACGTCGGGCCGCTCACCGAGCAGGGCCCGGGCCACCTGGGTGGCGAGGTCCGTCGAGCGGGACCCGGAGACGCCGACGCTGGACAGGTGCACCCGGCGGCCGGTCGGGCCCTCGGCGAGCAGGTTGGCCAACTGCCCGCCGATGGTGTCCTCCAGACGGTCGACACCGACGCCCAGTGCCGACGAGTCGCCCAGCAACACCAGTCGCAGCGGCGAAGCGCCCGCCCGGCCGATCGTGGCGCGCAGGGCAAGGCCGAGCTCCGGTTCGGCGTAGCGTCGGTGCCGGGCGATGAACGCCTCACCTGCGAGGACGGCGGCGCCCCCGACGGTGCCGGCGAACAGCGAGATCGCCGCCGCCCGACCCAGTCGGCCGGCGAGCCCGGAGGTCGCGCTCCGCGCGCTGCGCTCGTTCATGCCAGTCCCTCCACTGTCGAGGTGTCCGAGGCGGGCCCGTGCTGCGGCACCGCGCCGACACCGAAGAACGCCCGTCGGCGCAGCTGCGCCCACCGGCCGGCCGGCCCTCGGTCGCGGCCCCGGACCTGGACGCCGCTGACCTCCGTGCCGGCGTGTCGAGCCGCCTCCTGCGCGGCCTTCGGCAGCGACCGTACGCCGTCGCCGCGCGTCGGTGTGGCCCGTCGTTCCGGGGTCGCGCCGAGGGCGGAGAGCATCGTCGGTAGGAGCGCGGCGGCGGCCATCGCGTACCCCTCGGCGGAGGGATGGAACCGGTCCCAGGCGAACATCCGGGTCGGCTCGGCTGCGAACCGGGGGCCGAGCAGGTCACCGAGGGAGACCGTCCACCCGCCCGCCTCGACCACGGCCACCGTCTGGGCGGTCGCGAGCTGGCGGCTCCAGCGGTGCGCCAGCCAGCGCAGAGGCGGCTGGATCGGGCGGATCGCGCCCAGGTCGGGGCAGGTGCCGACGACCACCTCGCACCCCGCGTCGCGCAGGGTGTGCACCGCCTCGACCAGGTAGCGCACCGCCAGGCCGCGCGGGGTGCGGTTGGTGATGTCGTTGCCGCCGATGAGGATCACCGCGATGTCGGGTCGGCACTCCAGCGCCGCCTCCACCTGGTGGCGCAGCGCCGCCGAGATGGCGCCGACCACCGCGAAGCGGTGCAACTGCACCGGCCGGTGCAGCCGACGGGACAGGCCGGTGGCGAGCAGCGCCCCGGGTGTCTCCCGACGGCGGTGCACCCCGTAGCCGGCCGCCGACGAGTCACCGAGCACGACCATGGTGAGCGCCGGACCGGGGAACTTCGCGCCGTACATCCCATCGCAGCGGGGCGGCGGCGCCTCGGCCATCGGGATGGTCCGTCGAGCCTGGCGGGCCTCCCACTCCAGGAACCGGTCGGTCTCGGCGAGCACGCTGCCGGCCAACCAGG
>NZ_JAGPXY010000055.1 GCF_018070325.1 Micromonospora sp. H61 | reverse complement strand
CCTGTTGCTGCTGGTCGAGCGCGACCAGGCGCTCGGAGCGCGGGTGACCACCGCGCGGTCGTTGCGTACCGGACAGCCGTTGTGGCGGCGACCCGAGAGGGTGTACGCGGCCGGGAGAGAGGCGGTCGCGGTGAGCGAGGTGCGCAGCGCCGCCGAACCGGGTCGGCGGGTCGAGGGCACGGTGCACGGCATCGACCCGGCCACCGGCGCGACCCGGTGGTCGGTCCCGCTGCCCTCCACGGCGGCGCTGCGGGCGCTGCCCGGCCTGCCCGGGTGGGTGCTGCTGGTGCAGGACGACGGGTTGGTCCGGCTGCTCGACGCCCGTGACGGCACCGAACACGGACGGGGACAGCTTCCGCCGGCCGACTACGGCCCGGACAATCCCCAGGTCGTCGGCGCGTACCTGGTGCTGCGCCACCCGAGCGGAGGCGGCGCGGTGGCGCTGACCGGCTACGACCTACCTGGGCTGGTACGACGCTGGCAGGTGCCGGTGCAGCCGGGTGAGCTGCTCCTGCGGCCCTGCCAGGGTCTGCTCTGCGGGCAGGACGAGCAGGGACGCTGGGCGATCGACGCGGGCAGCGGGGCGCGGGTGTGGACGTGGCCGGCCGGGGCGCGCTGGCGCACGGTGGGGGGCCCACGGGGCACCACGGAACCCCTGGTGGTTCTGGGTTTGGCCGAGGACGGCAGGCGCTCCCTGGTCGCGACGGTGGGGCGCGACGGTCATCGGGTGTCCGCGGTGCTCCCGGCGGGTGTGACCGACTGCCGCCGGGTCGGCTCCGGGTTGATCTGCCGCGACGGCACGGCCCGCGTGACGTTCTGGCCCCTCGACGCCCCCTGACCTTTACTCGCGCCGGTGTCGCGGGCCGAAGTTGTCGGGCCCCGGCGGCATACTGCCGGCGTGACAGCTTCTGCCGACCTCGCGATGGTCAACCTCGACAGTTCCGATCCCGCCGGCCACGCCGCGTTCTACCACGAGGCGTTGGGCTGGGAGGTCACCCACAGCCAACCCGAGTACGCGATGATCAGCTCCGGTGGCGTCTCCATCGGCTTCGGGCTGGTCGAGGGCTACCAGCCGCCGTCCTGGCCGGACCAGACCGGCGACAAGCGCTACCACCTCGATCTTTACGTCGACGACCTGGCGGCGGCGGAGGAGAAGTTCGTGGCCGCGGGCGCGTCGAAGCCGGCATTCCAGCCCGGCGGCGAGCGGTGGGTGGTGCTTCTCGACCCGATCGGGCAGCCGTTCTGCATCTGCCCTCGCCCACAGAGCTGAGACGGCCCGGCGCAACGACAGAAGGAGTCAGCATGGCCATCACTCTCGTCAATCCGGACGGGTTGCCGAAGCCGGACGTCTACCGTCAGTTGTCGATCGCAACCGGGTCCAAGTTGGTCTTCCTCGCCGGTCAGGTGGCCCGCGACGCCGAAGGGCGCAAAGTGGGCGAGGGAGACCTCGCCGCCCAGGTCGAGCAGTGCTATCTCAACATCGGCACCGCCCTGGCCGAGATCGGTGGGTCCTTCGGCGACGTGGCGAAGCTGACCATCTACGTCGTCGACTGGTCGCCCGACAAGATGCCCCTGTTGGGCGAAGGCGTCGCTCGGGCGGGTGCGAAGCTGGGAGTTGACCTGGTCAAGCCCATCACGCTGCTGGGTGTCAGTGCTCTGGGCGAGCCTGATCTCCTCGTTGAGGTCGAAGCCACTGCGGTTCTCGACTGATCGACAGCCCGACGTCGGGCGGGTAGCAGTCAGCCGCGACGACGCGACCGGGCCGCCCACACCGCGTAGGCCGGGTCGCGGTCGAGGTTGTGTCGGTCCCGGTCGTAGCGGCGGGTGGTGCGCGGGTCGGCGTGCCCCATGGCGTCCTGCACGTCCTCCAACGGCACGCCCTCCGAGCGGGCCGTGGTGGCGAAGGCGTGTCGTAGCGAGTGTGGGGACAGCTTCGCCCAGGCCGGGATGCCGGCGGCGCGGGCGAGCCGACGGACCATCCGGAACACCGAGTGCCGGTCCAGTCGGGCACCGCTGGCGGTGACCAGCAGCGGGCCGGTGAGCTGCGGCACCGGCACGCCGGTGGTGGCGGCCCGCTGGGCCAGGTAGGCGTCCAGGGCGTGCCCGGTGCCGGGGGTGAGGGCTCGGCGACGTTGTTTGCCGCCCTTGCCGATGAAACGCACGCTGCGGTGGCCGCGTTCGGTGCCGAGGTCGGTCAGGTCCAGCGAGATCAGCTCCCCGACCCGCAGACCCAGGTCGGCGAGGAGCGCGAGCGCCGCCCGGTTGCGGACGGCGGTCGCGCCGGTGTCCGCGTCGGCGGCGCTGAGCAGGGCGTCCACCTCCTCCGGGGTGAGCCCGACGGTGGCGGAGTGGTCCCGGTCGACGCGGGGGCGGTCGGCGCCGGAGACCGGGTTGGCCGGCACTGCGCCCAGTTTGACCAGGAAGTCGTACCAACTGGACAGCGCCGAGAGCCGGCGTGCGACGGTCGACGGGGTCAGTGGGCGGCCGCTGCGGGAGCCGACGCTGCTCTCCAGCGCGCGGGCGTACTCGTTGACGTGCAGGAACGTGGCCCGCAGCGGGTCCAGGTCGTGATCGGCGCACCAGCGGAGCCAGCCGGTGACGTCACGTCGGTAGGCGTCGCGGGTGTGCTCGGACAGCCTCCTGTTGCGCAGCCACGCCTCGGTGACCTCGACCGGCCCACTCGGCAGCGCCGGTGGCGCGGACGGGCGGGCGAGCACCGGAGCGTCGGAGAACACCATGTGAAAAAGACTTTCAGCCTCGGGTGGGATCGGCGTGCAGGCGCGCCGGTCCCACCCGTCACCGTGTCGGATCAGGCGTTGATCTCTCGGCGGGCGGCGCCGTTGGCCTGGATGGTCACCCGGCGGGGCTTGGCGCGCTCGGCGACCGGGATGCGCAGCGTCAGCACCCCGTTCTCGTAGCCGGCCTCCAGCTTGTCGGTGTCGAGCGTGTCGCCGAGGAACAGTTGTCGGGTGAAGGTGCCCATCGGGCGTTCGGCGGCGACCAGTTCGACGCGGTCGCCGGTGGGCCGGCGGCGCTCGGCGCGGACGGTGAGCACGTTGCGCTCGACGGTGCAGTCGATGCTGTCCGGATCGACGCCGGGCAGGTCGAACGCCGCGTAGAAGTGGTCGCCGTCGCGGTAGGCGTCCAGGTGCATCGTCGCGGGGCGGGCCGCCGTACCGAAAAACTGCTCGGCGAGCCGGTCGATCTCGCGGAACGGGTCGGTACGCATCAACATGGTCATGCCTCCTCGGTTCTCCTGGCCGAAGGTAATGAGTTGAGCCGGGGTGACTCAACTTCCTCTTCTTATTTAGCGCGTCCGCGCGCCGACGTCAACTGCTCCGGACAGCCGTTTTTCGAACCAGTGTTCGGCGTAGGGGCCCCGCGAGTACGCCGGGATCTCGGCGTAGCCGTGCCGGGCGTACAGGGCGCGGGCCTCGACCAGGTCGTGCCGGGTGTCGAGCCGGATCCGGTCCGCCCCGGCCGCGCGGGCCTGCTCCTCGACGGCGGCCAGCAGCGCCGCGCCCCCACCGGCGCCGCGGTGCTCGGAGCGGATGAACACCCGGGTCAGCTCGGCCCAGCCGGGATGCCAGCGCAGCCCGGCGCAGCCGGCCAGGTCGGGGCCGTGGTGGGCCAGCAGGAGCAGCCCGCTCGGCGCGCTCAGGTCGTCGCTGGGCAACTCGGCCAGCGCCGCGTCGACCTCGCCGGGCAGGGCCGGGCGACGGTGGTAGCGAACCACCATCTCGGTCATGTACTCGCGCAGCAGCAGCACCGCGTCGGGGTGCTCGGGCCGGACAGCGGTGGTTGCCCAGGTGGACCGGGCGGTCATGGTCACCTGTTGATCATCACCGTCCGGTCAACGGCTTTATCCGGTCGCCCGGGTTCGTCCGATAGCGCCCCGGCGGCGCGGCGGTATCGCCAGGGGATCGCGGGTCGGTTCGGGTTGTCACAACCTGGTGGCGTGGGGTCCGGTGGGAGACGTGGCGGACAACAGCGCCTTCACGCCGGCGAGGTAACCGTCGGCGTCGGTGTCGCTGACCAGTAAGCGTTGCAGGATGAAGCCCTGGACGAGGCTGAGCATGGCGGCGCCCGCCTGTTCCGGCACCGCAGCGGCCGGTAGGTGGCCGGCGGCCTGCCAGCGGCGGGCGACTTCGGCGAACTGCCCCCGCAGTCGCCGGTAGACGTCGCTGGCGCGAGCGGCGAGCTCCGGGCTGCGCAGTGCCTCGGCCCACACCTGTACTCCGATCCGCGTCAGGTCCACTCCGGTGACCGGGTCGTGGATGAACCTGTCGGTAGTCGTTTCGATGATCGCGGTGATGACCTGTTCGGGTGACGGTGCGGCGCGGTCGGCGAGCAGAGTTGCGAAGGTTTCTGACGCAGCGGACAGGGCGGTCTCCGCCACGGCTGCGATGAGGTCCTCCTTGCTGCGGAAGTACCGGTACACCGCGCCGGCGGAAAGCCCGGACTCGGTGATGATGTCGGCCATCGAGGTGGCGTGGAATCCGTTGGCGGCGAAGAGCTGGGCAGCCGCCGCCAGGATCTCGGCGCGACGACCGGCTCGGTACTCCTCGGATACGCGTGGCATGGGCCAATGCTAAAAGCGAACGCTCGTTCTTGACAACCAGCCGCGCCGCTTCCAGAATTGAAAACGAGCGACCGTTCTTCTTAAGGAGTTGTCATGTCCACGGAGGTTCCGGCTGACGCCGATGCCACGGCCCCGTCACCCTGGTCGAAGGTGGCCGCCGCGGTCGCGCTGCTCACGGTGATCATCAGCGTGCTGCTGACCGCCTTCGCCTGGCCGTCGGTGCGCTCGTCTGTGCACGACGTGCCGATCGCTGTCGTCGGCCCTGCCGTCGCGACGAGCCAGATTTCCGCCGCCATCGAGCAGCGGCTGCCGGATGCCTTCGACATCACCACGGTCGCCAACACTGCGGCGGCCGAGCAGCTGATCCGCGACCGTGAGGTGTACGGGGCGATCGACGTCAGCGCCGGCACCCCGCAGGTCATCACCGCCTCCGCGGCCAGCGCCTCGGTCGCCCAGACCCTGCAGAGTGTGGGGACCGCGCTCAACCAGGCGCAGGCCCAGGGCGCCGGCACAGCGGTCACCGTGCGCGACCTCGTCGCACTGCCCGCCGACGACCCGCGCGGCGCTGGCCTGGCCGCCGGTGCTCTGCCGCTGGTCATGGGTGGCCTGCTCGCCGCGTTCCTGCTCAGCAACAGACTCAAGGGCACCGGCCGGCGGGTCACCGGCGCGCTCGCCTTCGCGGTCGTCGGTGGCCTGGTGCTGACGGCGATCCTGCAGTTCTGCCTCGGCTCGCTCAGCGGCTCCTACCTGGCCAACTCCAGCGCTGTCGCGCTAAGCATCGCCGCCACCTCGCTGACCCTGCTCGGCCTGGAGTCGCTGCTCGGCTACGCCGGATTCGGGCTCGGCTCGGTGACCATGATGCTGATCGGCAACCCGCTCTCCGGCAGCGGTTCCGCCCCCGAGATGCTGCCCGGCTGGTCCGGAACTCTGGGCCAACTGTTGCCGTCGGGCGCGGGTGTTCAACTGCTGCGCTCCACCGCCTTTTTCGACGGCGCCGGTGCCACCAATACCGTCATCGTCCTCACCTCCTGGCTCGTTTTCGGTGTGGGGCTGTGCGTGGTCGGCGGCCTGCGCGCCCGCCAGGCCGCCATCATCACGGCGGGCGATTCCGGCATGGCGGACCTTCCGCGGACGACCACCACAGCCTGACCACATCCGATGCGCGACGGCGGGACGGTTCGCGCGGCGGACGATCAGAGCCGCTGGTAGACGCCGTGCTCGCGGGTGAGCAACTGCTCGTCGATCAGATACCGGCGCAGCGTCACGTGATCCGACCCTCCTGCGGCGCACCACGGCTTGAGCGCGTCGTCGACGGCCCGCTCCGGATAGCGGGTGCCCGGCTCGAACGACTGCTCGGCGATGTGCGCGAGCACTACCCGCCGTCGACCCCGCTGCGCCGGCAGACTCACCAGGACGCCCGCACGTAGGAAGGTCCGCAGCACCGGGTCGACGCCGGGTTCGGCGTCGTCGGCCGGGCGACTGTCACGCGCGGTGGCCCGCAGCGACACCTCGTCGGCCGCGAACGCGCCGTCCGCGCCGGTGACGAGGCCCGCGTCGGTGAGCCGGCGGACCGCGGTGAGCACCACCCGCGCCGGCAGGCCGGTCCGCTCGGCGACCTCGGTCGCGCTGGTCGCACCCAGCACGATCGCCGCGAAGATCCGTCGCCGTCCGTCGTCGGCCAGGGCCCCGGCCAGCACATGCGCAGTCACGCCGGTCACCCTTGCATCAACGGTACGCGGACCGCCAGGCGATTTTTCGGCCCCGCTCAGTCGGTCTGCGGCGCGCTCTGTGGCTGCTCGGCGACGAGCAGCACCCGGCGCAGCAGGTCGGAGAGGTGTCGCCGCTCGGTAGCGGTGAGCGCGCCGAGCAGGCGGAGCTCCTCGGCGCCCTGGACCTCCATCGCCCCGCGCCAGGCGGCCTGACCCGCCTCGGTGAGTTCCACGTCGACGCGTCGACGGTCGACTGTCGACGGAATCCGGTGCACGAAGCCCCGCCGCAGCAGCGCGTCCACCCGCGCGGTGATCGAGGCGGGGGCCATCGTGAGGTCCGCGGCGAGGTCCGAGGGTGCGGCCCGGCCACCGCGACCGGCCAGGGCGTGCAGGGTGTCGTACTCGTGGGCCAGCAGGTCGAGGTCGACCAGGACCCGCTCCTTGACGGCCCGCAGATGCCGGGTCAGTCGGATCATCCTGGTCACCGCCCCCTCGACGTCCGCGTCGAGGTCGGGCAGCACCGGCAACCAGCGCTCGATGTGCCGGTCGACGGCGTCCGGAGTGGTGGTCACCGCGCCAGCCTATCTCGGGACCGAAATATTCGTTGCCGAAATATTCGATGTCGAAGTACGTTTGTGGCCATGGCTCACCCGCTGCGCAACCACTCCTTCCGACTGCTGTTCCTGGGTCGCACCATCTCCGCCCTCGGCGACGCGGTGGTGCCCGCCGCGCTGGCGCTGGCCGTGCTGCGGGCCACCGGCTCCACCGGCGCGCTGGCCGTCGTCCTCGCCGCGGCGGTCGTGACCCGGCTGGTCCTGTTGCCGTTCGGCGGGGTGGTGGCCGACCGGTTCGACGCGCGCCGGGTCGCCCTCCTGGCCGACCTGGTCCGCTGCGCCACGCAGGTCGCGGTCGGCGTGGAACTGCTCGGCGGCGACCCGTCACTGACCACAGTGGTGGTGGCGTCCGCGCTCGGCGGCACCGCCTCGGCGTTCGCCATCCCGACCGCGTCTCCGCTGGTCGCCGGCACCGTCGAGCCGGCCGACCGGCAGAAGGCCAACGCCCTGATGGGGATCACCGCCAACACCAGCCGCCTCGCCGGGCCGGCCCTGGCCGGCGCGCTCATCTGGGCCGCCGGACCCGGCTGGGCGTTCATCCTGGACGGCGCGTCGTTCGCGCTCAGCGCCACGCTGCTCGCGCTGGTGCGGGTCCGTCACGTGCCGGTGCCCCGCCGTTCCGTCCTCGCCGACCTGCGGCACGGCTTCAGCGAGGTACGCGCCCGCGACTGGTTCTGGTCCAGCCTGCTCGGGCACGGCGTGTGGAACGGCGCCGCCGCCGTGCTGATGACCCTCGGGCCGGCCGTCGCCATCGACCGCCTGGGTGGCGAGACGACCTGGGTGCTGCTGTTGCAGGCCGGCGCGATCGGGATGCTCACCGGATCGCTGCTGGCCGGGCGGGTCCGGCTGCACCGGCCGGTGCTGCTGGCCAACCTCGGGCTGGCCTGTTACGCCGCGCCACTGTTCCTGCTCGCCGTCGCCGCGCCCGCCCCCGCGGTGATCGTCGCCTACGCGGTGGCGCTGACCGCCCTCGGCTACCTCAACCCGGTGTGGGAGACCGTCGTGCAGCACCACTTCCCGCCGGAGGTCCTGGCCCGGGTCACCTCGTACGACTGGCTGGTGTCGCTGGGCGCCATGCCGCTGGGCTACGCGCTGGCGCCGTTGGCCGCCGACGCGTTCGGCGCACCCGTTCCGCTGGCCGTCGCGGGTCTGCTGGTCCTCGCCTCCTGCGCGGGCACCGCCCTCGTGCCCGGCGTACGCCGACTCACCTGGCCGCCTACCCCCCAACCGCAACCGGCCGAACCCGCCGCCGTCCGTTGATCAGATCGACCGTCGATGCTCGGCGTGGCCGACGGCCGGGCTTACCGACGACAACGGCTCCCGGCCGACGCCGGGAGCCGTTGTGCGATGTGGTCGGTCAGCCGGCGTCGCGGGCCATCGCGACGAAGCCACGCCACGACTGTGGACTGAACGTCAGCGTGCCGCCGTCGCGGTCCTTCGTGTCACGAACCAGGACCACGCCCGGAAGGTTGTCGGCAACCTCGACGCAGTCACCACCGTTGCCGCCGCTCTTCGTGCTCTTCCGCCACCGCGCACCGGTCATGTCCATGATGCTGCCGCTTCTCTGAGAAGTTCCAACGAACGCCCTCGGGGCAGGGCCTCGCCGCGAATACGTTCCCACCGTCGTTCCAGGCTAACAAGATCCGACGTTTGATCGAGGATCTGCGCCCGTGCCGCGCTGTCGACGTGCGCGACCCGTGACCCGTCCGGCATGTCGGCGATGGTGAACGGTCCGTCGAGCCCGGGGTAGCTGGGCGCATCCGCCGGGACGATGTGGAGCTGCACGCTGCCCGCCTCGGCGTGCCCGAGCAGACGCGCGAGTTGCACCGCCATCAAGGCGCGGTCGTCGCCGACACGCCGCCTCAGCACCCCCTCGTCCAGCACGGCGATCAGCAGCGGGCCGCCACCCCGGCCGAGGATCGCCTGCCGGTTGATCCGCGCCTCGGCGAACTCGGCGACCGCCTCCGGTGTCAGCACCCCACCGGCCAGGGTCGCCCGGGCGTACGCCTCGGTCTGCAGCAGCCCGGGCACCCACGCGAGCTGGAACGACCGCAGTGTCACGGCCTCACGTTCGAGGTCGACCCACGGCCGGAACCACACCGGCTCACGGCGACGGATCACGTCCGGCCACAGCGCGTCGGCGTCCTTTGCCAGCAGCCCCGCCACTGTCGCACGGTGTCGGCTCTGGGGAATGTGCCCCGGGTTTGCCCACCTGGCGACGGTCTTCGGGTGCACACCGAGCTGACCTGCGAGGCTCTCGGCGGTGTGACCCGCCGCGGCCAACGCCGCGACAAAGGCGTGGTTCATACCGTCCCTCCCCTGGAACAAATCCGCTGCTCCGAGAAGATTAGTTAACGCTGTGTGTTTGTCCAGCGACCCCCGGCAAAGTGCGGTGTAGACGGTGCTGCGACGACAAGGAGAAGCTGTGCGGAACGAGGTACGAGGCGCTCTCGGAGCCGGGGACGTGGTCCTGGTGACCACCGCCGCGAGCGTCCAGTTCAGCAGAACCACACCGGGCCGGCGTTGCGCGAGCGTTGGGGTCGGCTGATGCCCGAACGTCCGAAGCACTCCCCGTTGCGCCCGTCGTGGCGCTGCCCGGTCTGCGGCATCCTGTGGCCGTGCTCGGCCGCGAAGCTGCGCCTGCTCGGCGAGTACCGCGAGGATCGACCGGGCCTGTTGATCCACCTGGCGAAGGTCCAGGAGGAAGCCACCGACGATCTCACCAAGCTCAACCCGGACGTCGCGCTGCCCGATCTGACCCCGCGTTTCGTCGGCTGGGCAGAGGCCCGCTGAGCTGTCGTCAACCACCACCTCCGGGGGTCGGTACGAGTCAGCACGATGCGGGAGACTGACGGCGTGACGACCCGCCCCGGGATGAGGCCGGCCCGATGAGCCGACCATTCAGGATCGTCGTCGCCGTGCTCGCCGCAGCGGGCGCCATCCTGATGTACCTGGGGGTCACCGCCGAGGTCAACTCGATGTCGGGGCCGATCACCGTCACCCGGACCGCCGTCGACTTCCGGACCCTCGTCACGAAGGGCGTTGTCTTCTTCGCCCCCCTCGACCCCGTCACCGCCCCCATGATGGACGCGGTGACGCCGCTGATCCGCTGGCTCGTGATCCTGCTGGTCGGGGTGTCGACGTACCTGGCCTGCGGCCTGGTCACCCGGCGGACTTACCCGTTCGTCGCGGCGATGGTCGGCGCGGCCGCCGCCCTCACCGCCACGGCGATCGGGGACCTGCTCTGGTGGGCCACCCTCGTGGTCCGCGTCCACACCGCCCCCACCGGTTGGTACGCCAACGAGGCGCTGGACCATTCCACGCTCCTTGCCAGCGCGCACCTGACGCTGACCGGCTGGACGTCCGACGCCCTCTTTCTCGGCTGCCTGTTGGCGGGCACGAACGCCTCCCTGGTGGGCTGCACCAGCCTGGCGATACTGCTGCTGAACCGGCTCAGGAAGGACACCGACGAGGGCGACGACGAGCCCCAGGACGCGGCTGTCGATACCGAGCGCGGCGTTCCGCTGATCGGCGACGTGCGAGGACGCGGCGCGAACCTTGCCCTGGCCGGCGTCCTTCCGGTGCTGGTGCTCATCCTGATCAACGGCACCCAGGCGGTGCGGGACAGCTACTCGGGGAGAGGATTCCTGGCGCTGCTCAGTGTGTTCCTGTCCCGCCCTGCCCTGTCCCCGCCGCCACGCGTACGCGACGACGTCGAATATCGGCTGACGCAGGAGATCGATCCGAATCCCCTGTCGATGGACGTCTGGGTGCACAGGTCGGTGCTCGCCCTCGCTCTGCTGGTGGTGCTGTGGCTCCTGCTCCGGGCGCTGCTCGCCGGCCTGCCGAACTCCGGGCACCGCCTCGGGCTCGTCGTCGTCTGTTGGGGTGCCACGATCGCGGCGGCCGCGCTGACCGCGACGTCCGATGTCCTCGTCGACTGCGCCATCTCGAACTCCCCCACCGGCTGCGCGCCCTGGGAGTCCCTGGGCCTGCAATTGACCTCCTCGCTGCGGTTCGGCGCGGCCTGGGGTTGGCTCGTCGCGTTGCCCGTGCTGCTGGCCCGTCGGCTCCTCGACACCGACACGTCCATCGATGCGCAGGAGACTCCGGTCCATGAGTCCACGTAACAAACGCCCGCGTCGCCGTAAGGTCCCCACCGTCGCCGCGCCGGCAACCGTCGCCTGGTGGAAGCGTCCCGTCACCTGGCTGCTGACGATCGTGGTCGGCGCCGTCGCCACCTGGCTCGGCACCGTCATTGTCGGCACGATCAACCAGTGGAAGCCCGCGAACGAACTGGCCGAGCAGTTGGCCGGGCGGGGGCCGGTCGTCGTCCTGGACCTGAAGCACGTTCCCTACCCTCAGGAGGGCGCGCTCGACTACGTCTACCCCGCCGGCTCGGACCTGGCTCGCCTGGACGCCAAGCGGCCGGACGACCCGACCGTCGAGGCCGGCGCTGTCGACATCGAACGGAGCACCTGGGAGATCACCCTCGTCGGCACCCGGGACGAGGCCGCCGAGGCCGTCGACCTGCGGCCCGTCCTCGTCGAGCCCTGCCGCCCCCCGCTCACCGGGATCCAGGAGCCCAACGAATCCCAGGGCGACTCCAGGAAGGTCGTCCTGGTGACACACGTGGATCGACCGAATCCCCGCATGCTCGTCGACGACCCGGGTGGCGAGGATGCCGGTGCCCCGTTCTTCGCCACCCACAAGATCACCTTGCCCAAGGGTGAGAAGAACGTCATCCAGGTACGAGCGCTCTCCGCCAAGCAGCACTGCCGTTGGCGACTGGAGTTGGATTACCTGGCCGACGGACGACGCCAGACAATGGTGATCTCGGCACCCGGCGACAAGCCGTTCGAGGTGACCGGGCGCGCGGACGACTCGGCCTACACCTGGATCTACGTCAGTCCGTTCGACGGTTGCCGGGCCAAGGACGGCACCGAGACCGATCGGCTGCGCATCACCGGCACCGCGTACGCGCAGATGGTGCGCGACGGGCGCAGGTGCCCGTACTGACCGCTGCCCGTCTACCACCTGCGCAACCCGGATCACCGGCCTCCACCGGGTCCGACCTGCGCGAAGTTGCCGGACCGGTAAACCTCGCGAGCCCACCTGGTGTCTTGCTGGTTGACGAGGCCGGGAGGTCAGATGACGGATTCGAGCGGGGCGGAGTTCGACGACTTCGTTCGCTCACGGTCGGGGGTGCTGTTGCGGGTTGCCTTCCTGCTGACCGGGGATCGGCACGCGGCGGAGGACCTGCTTCAGGAGGTGCTGGAGCAGATGTACGTGCGCTGGCGTCGGGTGCAGAGCAGCCCGCAGGCGTACGCGCGACGTGCGCTGGTCAATCGGTCATCGCCCTGCTCGCCCGCAAATATCTTCCGTTCGAAGCGGTGGCCAGCACGACCGCGGACTGGTCGGCACCCCTACCTGTGCGGCTACGACTGCCCGACGACCAGGGCGTTCTCGTGGCCGCCGAGGGGTCAGCGCTGAGCTTCCGAGTCGGCGACGGCCAGTGGCAGGACGTCGGCCGCGATGCGGCACTCCTGCCCGCGACCGTGACCGAGGTACGGGTCACCGACGCCAACGGGACCACCACCGACGTCCCGGTCGCTTCCTGAATCAGCTCCCCGACAACGGTAAATACCGCGCTCCCCGACGCTCTGATGGCTACCTTCACCCACAGGCTGGTTCACCCGTCCTTGTATCGGCAGCACGACGCCGCACCGCAGCCCTCAGCGACAGGGGAAGTTCGAGATGTCCGGCGCAGCGTCCGCCACGGCAGACGCTGCGCCGTCGCGTCCCACCCACCTACTTCGCCACAACAGGCCATTCCGGACGCTCTTCTCGGCACGGCTCGTCTCGTACGCGGGCGATTCACTCAGCCTTGTCGCGCTGATCTTCCACGTCGCCGAGACGACGGGTAAGGGGCTGGCAGTCGCGCTTCTGCTCCTTGTCGGAGACTTCGCTCCATCCCTGCTGGGTCCCTTCACCGGCGCCCTAGCTGACCGGCTCAATCTCCGACGATTGATGGTCGTCTGCGAACTCGTCCAAGCTGTGGTCCTGCTGGTCATCGTGCTCACCATGCCCTCACTGCCGATGCTGCTGGCTCTCGTCGCGATTCGCGCCACCGCCTCGCAGCTCTTCCAACCGGCGTCTCGGGCGGCGGTGCCCGCACTGGTCGGTGACAGTGACCTGGAAACCGCCAACTCCACCCTCGGGTTCGGCTCCAACGCGGCGGAGGCGGTCGGCCCCCTGCTCGCCGCGGCCCTGTTCCCGCTGGTCGGACTGCGTGGTGTGCTGCTCGTCGACGCCGTGTCGTTCCTGGTCTCGGCCGTGCTGCTCGCGACGCTCCCCTCACTTCCACCGGCAACCGGCGACGGGCACCAGCCGTCCCTGCTGCGACAGGCCAGAGCGGGCATCGGCTATCTGTTGAGTGTTCCGACGGTGCGGGTGATCTTCCTTGGCTTCACCGCGGTGGTCGCCTTCAACGGGGTCGACGACGTGGCCCTGGTACTGCTGGCCCAGAAGACCTTCCACGTCGGCGAATCCGCTGTCGGGTTGCTGCTGGGCGCGGTCGGTGTCGGACTGGTGGCCGGCTACGCACTGTTGTCCAGGTGGGGCACCAGGGCGGCGATGCCGCTGCTGCTGATCGTCGGCTTCGCCGTCAGCAGTGTCGGCAACCTGCTGACCGGGCTCGCCTGGGCCGTCGCCGCCGCGATCGCCCTGCAGGCCGTCCGTGGGTTCGGATTGGCTGCCATGGACGTCGCCTCCAGCACGCTGCTGCAACGCACGGTGCCAGCGGGCATGCTCGGCAGGGTCTTCGGCAATCTGTACGGTGCGATCGGGGTCGCCGCCGCGGCGTCCTACCTCGCCGGTGGTGTCCTGCTGGACGCCACGTCCGCCCCGGTGACTCTGGTGCTCGCGGGCGTCGGCGGACTGGTGGCCACCGGAGTCGTCGCGCTGCGACTGCCGCGAGCGATGCGCCGGGCCGACGAGGACGGTGCGACGCCGACACCACCCGCGCCGACAATCTGATCAGACCGGGCCGTCGGTGCGCAGCCGTGCGTGCAGGTGCATGTCGTGCCAGCCGTCGGCGTGGCGAACCGACCCCCGGAGCACGCCCTCCTCGGTGAAGCCGGCCCGTGTGGCCACCCGGCACGACGCCGTATTGGCGGTCGAGTGCTCCAGGGCCAGCCGGTGCAGACCGGCCCGCGTGAAACTCCACCGGGTCAGGGCGAGCAGCGCCTCGGTGGCGATGCCCCGACCCCGCGCCGCGGGCAACAACCAGTACGACAGCTGCGCCGACGCCTCGACCAGCAGCACGCCCCGCAACCCCACCTGACCCAGCGGTCGGTCGTCGGCGTCGACGATCGCCCAACTGGCCGACGTCTCGTCACGCCAACGGCCGACCCACTGCGCCGTCCACGACCGCGCCTCGTCGTCCCCGTCGATGCGGCGGACGTGCCACCGCTGGATCTGCGGACAGTCGAAGGCGGCCCGGACGGCCGGGGCGTCGTCGTCGCGCCACGGCCGCAGGGTCAACCCGGGACGTACCGGAAGGTGGGGTTGCTCCTGGGCGGCGATGCTCCCGGCGGGCAGGGCTGGTGCGACGAGCAGCGGCATAAACCCATTATCGGGCCGACGGCCTCACTTCCCGGTCGGGCCGCCCGCGAGTTCGGCGACCACGTCGAGGTGACCCAGGTGGCGGGCGTACTCCTGCACCAGGTGGAACAGCACCCGCTCCAGCGACGCCGGGTCCGCGCCTCTCCAGCGCGGGCCCGGCGTGCCGATCTCGGCCAGGTCGTGCGCCGTCACCACGGCCGTGGTGTGCGCGCCCTGCGCTCGCAGCGCCGCGACCAGATCCGCGCGGGTCTCGTCGGGGGCGACGTACCAGCGGTCGTCGCGGCGATCGCCCCACGGCTCGGCGACGTTCCGGCCCTGGAAACCCCACTCGATCCAGCGCAGCTCGACGTGGCGCAGGTGTGTGAGCAGCTCCAGTGGCGTCCACCCGGACGGCAGCCGGCTGCGCCGCAGCTCGGGCTCGGCCAGCGCCGACACCTTGGCGACCAGACTCGCGGAAGTAGTCCAGGTAGCGCAGGAAGACCTCGGTGCGGCTGCCGGCCGGGTCGGTGGGCTCGGGGAACGAGGTCATGACCCGGCCGGCAGGTCACGGGCGCGCTGGCGCACCCCGGCCGCGCCGTACGGGTAGTCGCCCACCAGCGGGGCGCTCGCCTCGTCCAGCAGCCGCATCTGCTCGGCGTCGAGGACCAGGTCGGCGGCGGTCAGGTTGTCGTCGAGCTGCTCGGTGGTCCGCGCGCCGAGGATCACCGAGGTGACTGCCGGTCGGGCCGCCAGCCAGGCCAGCGACACCGCCGACATGGACACGTCCCTGTCCTCGGCGATCTGGCGGACCGCGTCGAGCACCCGCCAGGTGCGCTCCTCGGCGTTGCGACCGGCGTACGCCTCGACGCCGCGCTGCGGGTTCTCGCCGAGCCGGGTCGCGCCGGTGGGCGTGCTGTCGCGCTGGTACTTGCCGGTCAGCCATCCGCCGCCCAGCGGTGACCAGGGCAGGATGCCGATGCCCTCGTTCTCGCAGACCGGCACCAACTCGAACTCGATCTCCCGGGCCAGCAGGTTGTACTGCGGTTGCAGGGTCACGATCGGGGTGAGGTTGAGGTGCTGGGTGAGCAGGGCGGCTTTCTGCAACTGCCAGCCGGTGAAGTTGCTGACGCCCGCGTAGCGGATCTTGCCGGCGCCGACCGCGTCGTCGAAGAACCGCAGCGTCTCCGGCAGCGGGGTCAGCGGATCCCAGGCGTGCGCCTGGTACAGGTCGACGGCCTCGACGCCGAGTCGGCGCAGGCTGGCGTCCAGGGCGCGGGTGAGGTGCACCCGGGACAGCCCGGCGTCGTTGGTCCCCGGGCCCATCGGGAACCGCCCCTTGGTGGCGATCACCAGGCGGTCGCGCAGGTCGGGTCGGCTGCGCAGCCAGCGCCCGATGATGTCCTCGGAGACACCGGTGGAGTAGACGTCAGCGGTGTCGACGAAGGTGCCGCCGGCCTCGACGAACCGGTCCAGTTGGGCGAAGCTGCCGGCCTCGTCGGTCTCCGCGCCGAAGGTCATCGTGCCCAGACACAGGGTGGACACCACGGTGCCGGTGTTGCCCAGAGTGCGATAGCGCATATCGTCCTTTCGGTCCGAGTGACAAAGCTGATCTTCGCACCCGCCTCGGCCACCCGCATTCGGGACGGTGCCGAACGCCGGTAGGGGCACCCACGAGGCGACGCCGCCGGTCATCATGAGCGGGTGAGCGAGCCCGCGATCGAGATCGACCGACCTCAGCGGCCGACCCAGTCGCCGCCGTCGGGGCGGCCGGCGGAGCCTGGCGTTCGTACCCGTGCCCCGTGGCTGGTGGCCGCCGCGACCACCGTGACGCTCCTGCTTCTCGCCGGCCGTTACGGCTATCACCGCGACGAGCTGTACTTCCTGCTCGCCGGTCGGCACCTCGACTGGGGCTACGTCGATCAGGGGCCCCTGGTCCCGGTGCTGGCCCGGCTGCTCGACACGATCGCCCCGGGCAACCTGGTGGTGCTGCGTACCCCGTCGGCGGTGCTGGCCGGCGGCGCGGTGCTGCTGGTCGCCGCCATCGCCCGGGAGTTGGGCGCCGGCCGGGGCGGGCAACTGTTCGCGGCGGTGCTCGCCGCGCTCTCCGGCATCGTGCTCGCCAGTGGTCACCTGCTCAGCACCACCACCGTCGACCTGCTGGTCTGGTTGGTCGCGGCGTGGTGTGCGGTGCGGTTGCTGCGCACCGGTGACAGCCGCTGGGCGCTGGGTATCGGGCTGGCGCTCGGGGTGGGAATGCTCAGCAAGCTGCTTCCGGCGCTGCTGGCCGTGGGCCTGGTCGCCGGAGTGCTCATCGCCGGGCCGCGTCGGCTGCTGCGCGACCGGTGGGTGCTCGCCGCCGCCGGGATCACCGTGCTGCTGGCCGTGCCGAATCTGATCTGGCAGGCGACCAACGGCTTTCCGCAGCTCGGCGTTGCCGGGTCCATCTCCGACGGCGACAGCTCCTACAGTGGCCGCCTGGAGGCGTTCACCCTCCACTTCGTCATCATCAGCCCGTACGCCGTACCGATCTGGGTCGCCGGCCTCGTCGCGCTGCTGCGCCGGCCGGCGTGGCGGGCCTATCGGGCGGTGGGCTGGGCATGGTTGGTGGTAGTCGGCATCGTGCTGATCGCCGGCGGCAAGGGTTACTACGACGCGCCGCTGTTGCTGGCCCTCAGCGCCGCCGGGGCGCTGGTCACCGTGGGGTGGGCGTCACGCGGGTCACTCGGGTGGCGTCGCGGGTTGCTCGCGTTGGGCGTGGTGCCGTTCCTGCTGCCCAACGTCGTGCTGCTGCTGCCGGTGCTGCCGGCCGACCGGTTGCCCGGTTTCGTGGTCGACGTCAACTACGACGCCGGCGAGACGATCGGCTGGCCGGAGTTCGCCGACTCTCTCGCGGCCGTCCATCGTGGTTTGCCGCCGCAGGAGCGTGCGCGGGCGGTCGTCCTCACCGGCAACTACGGCGAGGCCGGCGCGGTGGCCCGCTACGGGCCGGCCCGTGGTCTGCCCCGGGCGTACTCCGGGCACAACAGCATGGTCGACTTCGGTCGGCCGCCTGCCGACGCTGACGTGGTCATCGCCGTCGGCTGGGAGCGCCCCGAGCAGCTCACCACCTGGTTCGAGCAGTGCACGCTCGCCGGGCGGGTGGACCAGCGCGTCGAGGTGGACAACGACGAGAACGGCGGCCCGATCCACCTGTGCCGAGGGCTGCGGCGTCCGTGGGCGCAGATCTGGGACACCGAGGTACGCCACACCGGCTGACCGCGTTCACCCGGCTCTGCCGGGTCGGGTCAGGCCCCGCCGGTCAGCCAGGCCTGGATGCCGACCAGGGCCTCGGGGCCGGAGGTGGCGTCGACGTCGCGGGCGAGATCGGCGATGGTGACCGCGGCGAGCGCCTGGTGCCACGCGTCCTCGGCCGCCCACATGGCGCGGGACACCGGACACGGCGTGGTGCAGGCGTCGGCCGGGGTCGCGAAGGGGCCGCGCTGGCGGATCTCCGTGCAGACGAAGGTCGGGCCGGGCCCGTCGACGGCCCGGACCACGTCGAGCAGGGTGATGCTCTCCGGTGCGCGGGTCAGCACGTAGCCGCCCGACTTGCCCTGCACGGAGTGGATCAGGTTGGCACGGGCGAGCGCCTGGAGCTGTTTGGCGAGGTAGCTGCTCGAGACGTCGTGCAGTTCCGCCAGCTTGGCCGCCGGAACGGGCGTGTGGCTGGTGGTGAGCACCACGCAGCAGTGCAGCGCCCACTCGACCCCGCCGGACATCTTCATGACGTCACCCTAGTCACCCCGCTACTCGGACCCGTTGTGTCCGAGTATAGTTCTCGGACAAGGAAGGTCCGAGTATCGGCTGAACGCCAATAGGTCGGACCACACAGTCACGGGAAGGTGCATGAGCATGAAGATCGCCGTACTGGGCGGGACCGGCCTCATCGGGTCGCAGGTCGTCAAGATCCTGCAGGCCGCGGGGCACGAGGCGGTGCCGCTGTCGCCGTCCACCGGGGTGGACCTGCTCACCGGGCAGGGCCTGTCCGACGGGCTCGCCGGCGCCGAGGTCGTCGTCAACCTCACGAACTCGCCGACCTTCGACGAGGCCTCGCCCGCCTTCTTCCAGACGACCATGGACAACCTGCTGGCCGCAGCCGCTCACGCGGGCGTCGGCCACGCGGTGATCCTCTCCATCGTCGGCGTCGACCAGGTGCCCGACCTGGACTACTACCGCGCCAAGACGCTCCAGGAGGAGATCCTCACGGCCGGTCCCATTCCGTACTCGATCGTCCGCGCCACCCAGTTCTTCGAGTTCGTCGAGTCGATCCTGTCCTGGACGGCCGACGACACCACCGTCCGCCTGCCCAGCACGCCGGTGCAGCCGATGGCCGCCGCCGACGTGGCGCAGGCCGTCGCCGAGGTCAGCATGGGCGCGCCGCTGCAGGGCATCCGCAACGTCGCCGGGCCCGACGTCTTCACCCTCGACGAGCTGGGGCGGATCACGCTTGCCTCCCGCGGTGACCAGCGCACCGTCACCACCGACAACGGCGCCGGCATGTTCGCCGCCATGTCCGGCGATGTCCTCATCGCCGGCGACGACGCCGTCATCGCGCCCACCGCCTACCGGGAGTGGCTCGCGCGCCGGGCCTAAGGGGTCGACCCGATCCGCACGTCGCCGTGGTGGACGATCACGACGGCGGCGTGCGGGTCCCGGCCCGCCACTCGTGCGCCAGGATCGCGAAGACGAGCTGGTCGGCCCACTCCCCCCGGAACAGGTAACTCTCGACATGGCGGGCCTCCTGCCGCATGCCGAGTCTCCCCATCAGCCGGGCCGACGCGGCGTTGCGACAGTGGCACCGGCCGTAGACCCGGTGCAACCCGAACTTGGCAAACCCGCAGTCCAGCACCGCCGTGGCGGCCTCCGTCGCCAACCCGCGACCGCCGTGGTCGGGGTGGAAGACGAACCCGAGTTCGGCGGTACGCTCCAGCCGGCTGCGCCACACCAGCTCCACGATCCCGATCACCCCGGCGTCGGTGACCGCGGCCACCGTGAGGCAGTCACCCTCCGCGCGCCACGCGTCCTCGCCCGCCATGGCGAGCACCGACAGCCGGGACTGCTCACGGGTACGCGGCTGCGCGCCGAGCATCCAGCGCACGACGTCGGGTCGGCGCTGAAACGCGTACACGTCGTCGAGGTCGTCCATAGTGACCGGACGCAGGGCGAGCCGCGGGGTGCGGATCGGGTAGGTCGGCTGGAACATCACGCGATCGTAGAGACCCGTGCGGAGCGCTCCGGTGCCGGTCGATCGGCGTCCGTGCTCCGGGGCAGCAGCAGCGGGCTCGCGAAGATCACCAGCCCGGCGACCGTGATCGCCGTGCGTGGGCTGGTGGCCTGCGCGAGCAGCCCACCGAGCGCGCTGAGGATGGCGATGGTCGCGCTGCTGCCGATCGACCAGGCAGAGAGGGTACGGACGATGCGATCCTTCGGAGTCTGTTCCAGGCGGTAGGTGGCGAGCACCGGGTTGTACAGGCTCATGCTGATGATGATCGCGAACTCGACGGCGATCACCGTGGCGAAACCGACCACGCCGGGCTGGACGAAGGCGAGGCCGATCAGCCAGATCGCGCGCAGCGTGCCCACGGTGCGGATGATCCGGTGTTGGCCGTGACGTGCCACCAACCGACGGGCCAGGCGTGACCCGATGAGCCCGCCGACGCAGGGCACGGCGAAGGCGAGGCCGTACTGCCACGGCGCAAAGCCCAGTTCGCCGAGCAGGAGCACGGCCAACAGCGGCTCGGTGGCCATGATCAGCCCGGCGACGAGCAACTGGTTGAGGTAGAGCACCCGCAGGCCGGGGTGGGTCAGCAGGTGCCGCCAGCCGTCGAGCAGCTCACCGGCCCGGATCCGGCCTGCGCCGGTGCGCCGAGGGTGGTCTTCGGGGCCGCGAATGGCGGTGAGGCCCAGCGCGGAGAGCAGGTAGCTGAGCGCATCGGCCACGACGGTGACGACCGGCCCGAAGAGTCCCACCGCGGCGCCGCCCAGCGGCGGCCCGAGCGCGATCGAACTCCAGGTCGTCGACTCGAACCGCGCGTTCGCCACCAGCAGGTCGTCCGGCCGCACGAGGGCCTTGAGGAAGGCGCCGCTGGCCGCGTTGAAAGCGATCTTGGCGGTGGCGAGCACGGCCGAGACGACAAGCAACTGCCCGAAGCTGAGCCGGCCCAGCGCGTACGCGACGGGGATCGTCAGCAGGACCGCGAACCGGGCCAGGTCCGCCGCGATCATCACCCGCCGCTTGCGGTGGAACTCCACCCACGGCCCGAGCGGCAACGCGATCAGCGCGCCCACGGCCGGCCCCAGCGCGGCCAGCACGGACACCTGGGCGGGGCTGGCCTGCAACACCAGCACGGCGATCAAGGGCAACGCCCCGAAACCCAGCCCGGAGCCGTAGGCGCTGACTGCGTACGACGCCCACAACCAGCCGAACCGCCGCCCCAGGGGTTGCCTCGTGGACAAACCCGCACCTCCCACCTTCACAACTCGTCGTTGATCGGCGCGATCAAAGCAAGTCCAGTGACCACGGATCAAACAACTGCGTGGACGGCGCGCCACAACCAGAGGTTGTGTCAGTAGGGTTTGCCGGGTGAACCTCGACGCCGTCCGCACCTTCGTCGCCGCCGTCGACGCCGGCCAGTTCCAGGACGCCGCCGCCACGCTGTCGATCACCCAGCAGGCCGTCTCCAAGCGCATCGCCGCACTGGAGAAGGACCTCGGGGTACGGCTGTTCACCCGCACCGCGCGCGGCACCCACCTCACCGTCGACGGTCAGACCTTCCTGCCGCACGCCCGTGAACTGCTGCGGGCCGAGGCGCGCGCCGACGCCTCCGTACGCCCCGGCCGACGTGCGCTGCGCGTCGACGTGCACAGCCGACGGATCGCACCGGCGGTGCTGTTGCAGGACTTCCACCGCGCGCATCCCCGCATCGAGCTGGACGTCGTCACCCTCGACGCCGACGTCCACGCCGCGATGGCCGCCGTCGAGGCGGGGACTGTCGACGCCACCTTCCACGCCGTCACCGTCGCCGCGCGTCACCTGCCCGCCGCGATCAGGACCACGCGCGTGATCGACGAGCACCACGAACTGCTCGTCGGCCCCCGCCACGCGCTCGCCAACGCCCGCACCGTCACGCCCGCACAACTCGCCGAGCACCGCATCTGGATGCCCGGCATGGCCCCCGGGACCGAATGGGCCGACTACTACGACGAACTCGCCGCCGCGTTCGGCCTCACCATCGACCTGGTCGGGCCGGTCTTCGGCAACGAGGCGCTGCTGGCCGAGATCGCCGACTCCGCGGAGCTGGCGACCCTCGCCGGCGTTCGCACCCGGTACCTGTGGCCGGACAGCTACGACCTGCGCCGCGTACCGGTGCGCGACCCGGCGCCCATCTACCCCATGTCACTCATCTGGCGCGACGACAACCCGCATCCGGCGCTTCGCGCCCTGCGCGACTACCTCGAATCCCGACGAGCACAGGCGCCCGACATCGAGATCTGGCTGCCGCCCTGGGGTCAGTGATCGGCGCAGCTCGATAGTGCGTCGCGGCCGTTGACTTCCGCCACCCTCCCCTGTCAGACTTGCCTGACAGGGGGCGTCAGAGAAATCCGACACTCCCGCTGAGAAGGGAAAACCAGGATGAGCGGCACCTCGCCAACCGGTGATGAACTCGTGTCGCTGCTGGCCGCACTGGCCAGCCCACACCGGCTGCGAATCCTGGCCGCCGTGGCCCGGCAGCGGACCTACGTCAGCGAGTTGGCGCGGCAGCTGCAGATGAACCGGCCGCTGCTCTACATGCACCTACAGAAATTGGAAGCGGCCGGCCTGGTGACCGGCGAGCTGGTGACGGCACCTGACGGCAGCTCGGTGAAGTACGTCCAGGCGGTGCCGTTCACGGTGGCCCTGGACTTGGACGCGATCGCGCTGGCGGCCCAGAACCTGACCGGCTCGGGGCCGGGCGCAGAACAGGAGAAGTGAGCAATGACCCATCAGGTGGCGTTGGACATTGCGCAGACCACGACCATCGCCTCGGCGGTGGTCGTGACAGCGATGATCGTGGTCGCCGGTCTCGTCGGGATCGGCATCTATCGCGCCCGCTACTCGGCGGCCCGGGAGGAGGGCTACCGAGTGCTGGCCGAGCGCAGTGCCAGCAGCGCCCAGGCCACGGCGGACGAGATCAAGGGCGTGCGAGACGAGCTCGGTGAGGTTCGGCAGCGTCTGGCCGCGCTCGAGAAGCTGTTGAGTCAGATCGGCTGACGGCCCACCGACGGGGAGGACGCGCCACATGAGCACCTGGCTGACGCACATCCGACGGCTCATCGCCGTGGCCGGCTGCCTGATGCTGACGGCCACGCTGGCCGTCCCGGTCGCGGCCGTTCCCGCGGCTGTCGACGGCCTCGCCGCCGGCGAACGCTACCTGCGCACGTACCTGGAGCAAACCAGGGCACCCGGCCTGGCGTACGCGGTCATCCGTGGCGACGAGGTCCTCCAGCGCGGCGCCTGGGGCGTCGACGGTGACGGCCGACCGATCACCACGCAGACCCCGTTCCTGCTCGGGTCAACAAGCAAGTCGTTCACCGCACTGGCGGTGTCGCAACTGGTCGAGGCCGGCCGGGTCGACCTCGACACCACCGCGTCCACGTACCTCCCGTGGCTGCGGCTGGGCGGCGCGGACACCGCCCGGACGGTCACCGTCCGCCAACTGCTCACCCACACCAGCGGCCTGCCGCAGGTGTGGAGCACCGACCTGACCGACCGCTACGACAACCGCCCCGGCGCCCTGGCCCGATCCGTACGGGACCTGGCCAGCATTCAGCCCACCGCCCCCGTCGGACAGACCTATCAGTACAGCGACGCCAACTTCATGATCCTCGGCGCGCTCGTCGAGAACGTCACCGGCGACACCTTCGGCGGCTACCTACGTCGTCACGTGCTGGACCCACTACAGATGACGCACTCCGCGGCCACTGCCGACGAAGCCCGCGCCGTCGGCATCCCGGTCGGGCACCGGTACTACTTCGGCCGGCCGCAGCGCTTCTCGGCACCGTTCGACACCGCCGGAGTGCCCTACGGTTTCCTCGCCGCCAGTCTCGACGACCTGTCCCACTACGCCATCGCGCAGCTCAGCGGCGGCCGCTACGGCGGCGCGCGGATCCTCGAAGCGCAGAGTGTGCGACAGCTGCAGACCGGCACCGTGACCACCGGTCACGGCACCTACGGGTTCGGTTGGAGGAACAGCACCCTGGACGGCGTCGGCACCCGCATCGTCTGGCACGCCGGCGCCACCCCGGACTTCTTCACCCACATCGTGCTGGCACCCGACTCGAACCTCGCCGTGATCATCATGACCAACGTCTACGCCCCGCACATGGACCCGCTGCTCAGCGCCGGGGCGTTCAACCTCGCTCGCATCCTGCACGGCGGCACACCCGCGACCGCCACCGAAGACCCGACGCATGCCTGGGCGCTGTTCGGCCTCTTCGGGGTCGCCGCGGTGCTGCTCACCCTCCTGGCCTGCTCCTGGGTCCGCGTCCTCCGCAGGCGGCGGCACGGTTCCACCCAGTCGGTCCCTTCCCGCGGCCGAACGATCGTCGCGACCATCGCCTGGGTCGGTGCCTGCGCCGCGGTCGCGGCCGGCGTCGCCTGGCAGGTGCCGGCCCTCTGGAACGGCACCGGGCTGGCCAAACTCCAGTTGTGGGCACCAGACGTCGGTCACGCCATTCGCGTCGTGGTCGTCCTGGCGGCCGCACTCGCGCTGACCCGGCTGGGCCTGGGCGTGCACGCCATCGTCACCGCCGGCCCATCAGGTGCTGATAGGTCTCGGCCCGTAGCGACACAAAGCCCTCACTCTGGGGCTTAGGGCTCCCCTGATCGCCTACACCGCTGCGCAGGGTTGAGACGTCGTGGTTGGGCGGGAAGGTCTCGTACTCCGGGACGCCGTAACGCCGCAGCTCTCATGGTGGAGTCGAACGACGTCACTCCTGCGCTCCTCAGCCGGGTCGGGGTTTCGGTCGATGCGCTGCGCTTACCCGAGATGCTCACCGATGTCTCGGCGTGTTGACACGCGTTCATCCGGCACTACATTTAACGTTTTGGTTAAGTGATGTGGGAGGCTCTGGTGTCTGGCAGCGACCAACTCAGTGCGGTGTTCTCGGCGCTCGCCGACCCGACTCGACGGGCGATCCTCGCCGAGCTGGCCGACCGCGACGCCACGGTCACCGAGCTCACCGCCCCCTTCACCATCTCGATGCCGGCGGTGTCACGGCACCTGAAGGCGCTCGAACGCGCCGGGCTCATCTCACGGACCCGGTCGGGGAAGTTGCGGATGAGTCGCATCGAGGCCGCCCCGCTGCGCGAAGCGGCCGAGTGGATCGAGCGCTACCGGCGGTTCTGGGACACGTCCCTCACCCGCCTCGACGCTCACCTCGCGGCCGTCCAGGCCGCCGGTCGCCCAACGGACGGCTCGGCGATTCCCGACAGCGAATCCCCGGGCAAGGCTCACGACAAGGAGAATTGATGGACAGCGACAAACCGCAAATCGTCATCTCACGCGTAGTGGACGCGCCACGCGAGCTGGTCTACCGGGCTTTCACCGAACCGGACCACCTGGCCGCATGGTGGGGGCCGATCGGCAACTCGCTGCCCCGCGAGGAGATGGACTTCGACGTTCGGCCTGGCGGCCACCAGCGGTGGACCGAGGTCTTCCCGACCCAACCCGGCCTTCGAGTCGCCGTCCACGTCGACCTCACCGACGTCGTGGACGGTGAACTGCTCGACGGCGTCGCGCACGTCACCGGGCAGCTGCCGGAGGGCATTGAGCCGCACGAGACAAGGATGCGGGTCGAGTTCTACGACGAGGTCGATGGACGGACGCGCCTCGAGATCCGTCAGTGGCTCCCGGGGCGGGTGGTTGGCCCCGCCGACCAGGGTTGGAACGAGGCCTTCTCCAAACTGGACGCCACACTGCGGAACCGCCTCCCCGTCGCAGTCGACGTCGAGGTGTAACGCCATGGCCAAGCTGATCTACGTGACCAACGTGTCCCTCGACGGTTACATCGAGGACGAACACGGCAGGTTCGACTGGACCCCACCCGACGACGAGTACCTCGCGTTCATCACCGACCTGGTTCGGCCCATCGGTACCTACCTCTACGGCCGGCGCCTGTACGAGTCGATGTCGCTCTGGGAAACCGAACCCACCCTGGCCGAGCAGTCGAAGCTCACTGCCGACTTCGCCGACGTCTGGCAGACAGCGGACAAGGTCGCCTACTCCACCACGTTGGACGCGACCTCGACCGCCAGGACCCGGCTCGAAAGGAGCTTCGACCCCGCCTCGGTACGCGCCATGAAAGCCTCGGCCACCAGTGACCTCACCATCGGGGGCGCACACCTCGCGGCGCAGGCATTCCAGGCTGGACTGATCGACGAGTGTCACCTGCTGATCCATCCCATCCTCACCGGCGGGGGTAAGCCCGGGCTGCCCAGCGGCACCCGCATCGGCCTGGAGCTACTGAGCAGTCGCCGATTCAGTAGCGGTGTGGCGTCCCTGCACTACCGCATTCGTACCTGAGACGGTCGTCGGCGTCACCGACCCGGACGTGTGTCGGTGACGCCGACGGGGCGCCGCCCAGCTCGCTCTGTGCGATCCTTTGCAGCTCCGTCAGTCTCCATGCCAGTGCAGCGTCAGACCAGGCTCGTTACGCCACCGCGCCAGCAACGCCATCAGCGCTGCCACCAGCCCACGCTCCGCGTCGTTACCCGCCACCGCCCTCAGACGGTCGACGTCGGCATCGAGCTGCGACAGATCCTCACGAGCGAGTACGCCATCGGACCACGGGTCGAGCTGACCCATGATTGGAAGTCGGTTGCCGCCGGCCGCATTCAGCAACGACAGCAGCACCTCCACCGACACGTCGAGCAGCAAACCGCGCTCCCGCGCCGTGGCCCACTCTTCGGCATCGGCGCGATAGCGCTCCCGCCGCTGCGCCCGGGTAGCCCGACGCGGGCTCTTCGAACGCGGCAGCGGAACACGCAGCACCAACAGCAGACCCACCCGGGCGACGCTACGGCAGCTCTGGTGTGGACAGCACGGCCGGCTACCGGCCAGAGCGCGCGGCCACTCGCCGAGCGGGCGCGCCCGCGTGTCAGGCATCAGTCGGCGACGCTGCGTGACGTGGGTACGGTGACACCGTGCTCTCGACCGTGAAGGGTCTGTCTCGCTACCACACCGAGGAGTCGCTGCGCGCCCACCTGCTGGAGCGCTCACACCGCACCGAGGACGGCTGCCTGATCATCGAAGGCTATGGGCGGCTACGCGGAGTGCACCAGAAGGTCGCCGGTCGCGCGTGGGCGCACATCGCCGCGTACGTTGTCCTCGTCGGCGGGTACGACCCGGCCCTCGACGTCGACCAGACCTGCGGCGCCGCCGACTGTATCGAGCCGACCCATCTGCGCCAGGTCAGCCGGACCGAGGCCTGCCGCAACCGAACCCAGGCGGCACAGTGCCGCAACGGCCACGACCGTGAACTCGACCCGACCACCGGCCGGTACCGTCGGGTCTGTCGGACGTGCAACCGGGAGGCTCAGCGCCGCTGGCGTGAACGCGAGGCCGCCGAGGTAGCCCAGGCCCGCGCCGCGTACGGCCGCTCGTAGTGATTGCTCTGGGTTGACCAGTTTCCCCGCGACCGCCCGCCGGGTGCGTGACGAGAGCCTCAGCCCTCGACGGCGCCGGACGCATCTACGGGACTGCCTCTACCACTTCGCGCCGTACGGCTTCCACGCCACCTGGCATCACCTGGCGACCCGTCAGCGCATCCCCGGTGACATTGAGGTCGATCCCCCGTCGCTGGTCCGGGCCCTCGGTGAACTCGAGGTTGCCCGCGCTCTGGTGCTGGCAAGGGCTGTCGCGTTCGCGGCCCAGCGGCGTCTGCAGAAGCAGGAGGGCAGACGAATTCCCGCAACGCCGCATCCGTGGGACTCGTGGGGGTGCCACGACATCGCCTACTGCCCCGATCCGCAGAAGCATCCCACCGAGCAGCTCTCCATCGTGGTGAAACGGGTCCTCGATGCGTACGACGCGGGGGTCGACCCGGCCGGACGTTGCCTGGCCTGCGGCGACGAGGACCGCCGCCCACTGCGGGCCTGCCGCAACTGCGGCGTCCTACCTGGCGGGCGTGGCAACCCGGTCTGAAGCATCAGGAGCAGGGGCGGTTGCCGCGGTGGGCGCCCACAACCCGGTGACCAGCAAGTGCTTCGGCTCGCTTACCTGACCACCACACCATTCTCATTCGTTACGCAGCATAACTGTCATTATGATGCATGAGCGCTACGTACCTTTTGTCCAAGTAATTAGCGGATTATCGTTAATACCAATCTATTAATCGGTTCAGCTGGGCCTCGCTCCTCCCGGCGGCAGCCGGGCTCACGAACACGGTGGCTTTGCGTCCCGCACGCGCTGAGGATGTGGCCATGGATGACCACAGCGCGAACGCGGTCGGCGAGCAGGAGGAAGCGCTACCCGGGGGCAACATGGGGGGCGCAACACGTGTCGGTGCCACCGTTCGGCGCGGTGCCGGGGCTTGGAGCCCGACGATTCAACGCCTGCTACGACATCTGCGTGAGCACGGCGTCACCTGGGCTCCGCAGCCACTCGGAACCGATGAGCACGGACGCGACAGCGTCTCGTACCTGCCGGGCATCGTGCCGCAGTACCCGTTGCCGGACTGGATCTGGAGCGACGCCGTCCTCACCGATGCCGGTGTCTACCTCGGACAACTTCACCAGGCCAGCGCCAGCTTCGACGCCGTCGGTGGAGTGTGGCAGTTCCCGGTGCGGCAGCCAGCTGAGGTCATCTGTCACAACGACTTCGCGCCGTACAACATGGTCTTCACCGACCGGCGGCTCACCGGAGTCATCGACTGGGACACGGCCTCGCCCGGTCCCCGGTCGTGGGACCTGGCCTACCTTGCCTACCGGCTGGTGCCGCTGGCCCATCCCGACAACGGCGACGCAATCGGCAGTGACCTGGGCGAACGGGCACGTCGGCTGCGCGTGCTCTGCGATGCCTACGGCTCGGAGCAAGACCCTGCTCACGTCCTCCAGGTCGCAGTCCATCGACTACACGACCTCGCCGTCTTCACCGAGGCCCGGGCTGATCAGGGACAGGAGAACATTCGCGGTCACGTCGGGCTCTACCGACGCGACGCGAGGTGGATCACCGCGCACGCCGATCAGTTGGGCCGGGATGTCACCTAGATTCGCGAGATCCTGCGCATGAGTGGCTGCACTGCGGCGGAGTCGGCGCTGAGGAACATCGACTATGCCTTGCCGGGCTGGCGGCGAAGTGCAACTGGGTTCAGGTGTTGGCGGGGCTGGCCTCGCGGACGGGTTGGAAAAGTTCGATGAGGTTGCCGGCGGGGTCGGCGAGCAGGATCTGACGGCCGCCGGGCCCGGAGACCAGCTCGCTGCGGAACGCCAGGCCGGCGTCGCGGAGCCGGTCGATCTCGGTGTCCAGGTCGTCGACGATGAGGTGGATGCGGTTGCGGCCGGGGCTGGTGGCGTCGTTCGGTGTGGCGCGGGCACCGGAGCTGGCGGGTCCGGACAGCAGCAGTCGTAGCGGGCCGCGGACCACGTCGGCGAAGGCGGGGGCCGCGCTGGTCTTGAGGTGAAAACCGAGGTGGGCCGTGTAGAAGTCGACGGCGGCGTGAACATCGTCGACGAGGTAGCGGACGCTGACGTATTGCTCGGGTGTGCTCACGGTTTGGTCTCCTGAGGATCGGTGGCAAGGACGGGCAGCAGATGCCGCACGCGGGTGTCGATGTCGGCAGCAACCTGCAGGAAGGCGGGGTAGTCGTCCCGGGCGCCGGCTGCGGCGGGGTCGGGGATGCTCCAGTGCAGCTGGCCGGCCGGGTTACCGAAGTCGGGGCAGACTTCTCGGGCCTTGTCGCACAGGGTGATCACGTAGTCGAAGCGGCGGCCGGCGAGTGTGTCGAGGTGCCGAGGGTGCCTGCGCGCGACGTCGACGCCGAAGTGGTCGCGCAGAGCCCGCACGGCATGGGGGTGTAGCTGCGGTCGGGGGCGGGTTCCTGCGCTGGTCACCTGTACGTCGCTGGCGGTGCGACGTCGGAGCTGGGCTTCGGCGATGGGGGAACGTGCGCTGTTGCCCGTGCACACGAACAGCACGGTCCGCGGCGGGTGGACCGGCGGGGCCGGTGGAGTGCTGCCCAACTGCAGGGCGGGGTGCAGAGCGGCGCCGGTGCCTGCCAGCGCGTGGGTGCAGCTGTCGAGGTCGAGGTGGTAGTAGCTGTCGCGACCGTCGAAACTGCTGCGGGTAGCGGTGACCAGGCCGCCGTCGCGCAGCAGCCGTAGGTGGTAGGAGACAAGATTCTGCGGCTGGGCCACGAGGCTGACCAGTTCGCGGACCCGCAGGTCACTGCGGGCGAGTGCGGTCAGCAGTTGCCAGCGCAGCGGGTGTGCGGCCAGCCGGACGAACGGCGGCGCAGTGTGGCTCGGCGGCGCAGTGTGACTCGGTGGCACCATGACCACGAAGATACATCAAACCGGCTTGATCGGTTTGGGGCGAGCGGGATTGTGGCCACGGTCGAGTTCATCGACGCCCGAGTCGACCTCCGCCCGGCGCGGCTGCTCGGAGTGGGCTGGCTGGTGGCCGCCGTCGATGGGACGCGCTCCGCATGCGGATCACGGTGGTGTTGACCGATCCGGTGGTCAAGATCTTGGGTCGGCTCCGGGCCCGGGCAACAGATCGATGTCCGTAGCCCGCATGGGCTGTTCGCACTCCGAGCACCGTAGTTCCACGTGACTGATCTTGCCGCAGGCGTGGTGGCGGTAGAGCACCGGCGGGCCGGTCTCGCCCGCCGTCCACCGGTCACCCCACCGCACCATGACAAGCAGCAGATCACATAGCTCCTGCCCCTTGTCGGTGAGCAGGTATTCGTGCCGGACCGGTCGGGCGGAATACTCACGCCGGGCCAGGACGCCCTGTTCGACCAGCCAGTTCAGCCGCTCGGCGAGCACCTTGCGGGACATGCCGAGTCCGCGCTGGAGTTGTTCGAAGCGGTGCGTGCCGCCGTAGACGTCCCGCAAGATCAGCGGAGACCACGGCTCACCGATGACGTCGAGGGTGCGGGCGATCGAGCATGCCATGGCGCCGAACTGCGTTCGCTGCATGACGCCACGATACGCAAGATGGTTCCTTCAAGGAACTGACTCTGTTAGCGTCACACCAGCCCGTCTCTTTAAGGAACGGAGTTGTCTATGCCCCCTCCACACGCGTCTGGAAGCCGAAAGAGGCCCGCATGAACCATCCGCCGATCGTCCCGACCGGGGACTGGCAAGACGCAGTGAACACCGTGCGCGTCCACGAAAAGGCACTCACCCGCCAGCTCGACGCAGTGGCCGCGGCGCGTCGCCGGCTGCCGATGACGCCGGTCGAGCAGGACTACGTGTTCGACGGCCCGTCCGGGCCTGCCAGTCTGAGCGACTTGTTCCAAGGCCGCCGCCAGCTCATCGTGTACACCTTCATGTGGCACGGCGTCGACGCTGTGTGCTCCGGCTGCTCGATGTTCACCGACAACGTCGGACACCTGGCCCACCTCAACGCCCGCGACGTCACCCTGGCGTTGACGTCCCATGGCCCACTGGACGACCTGCTGGCGCTGCGGAGGCGAATGGGTTGGACCCTGCCCTGGTACTCGTCGCTGAACAACAGCTTCAACGCCGACATGGGAACCGGCGACGGATTCGCGCTGAACGTCTTCCTCCGCGCGGACGACCGGATCTTCCGCACCTACACCACCACCGCCCGGGGCGTGGAACGGCTCGGCAGTAACTGGACCTTCCTCGACCTGACGCCATACGGCCGACAGGAGACCTGGGAGGACTCGCCGGAAGGCTGGCCGCAGACCCAGCCCTACCAGTGGTGGCGGCTGCACGACGAGTACGACACGACAAAGGATCCGTCGTGACAGTCGACGCGCCGGTCGCTGAGCTCCTCTTCCGCCAGGAAGACGCAACACCCTTCAACACCGATGTGGCGACACTCAAGCCCTGGCGCCAGGCGTTGGCCTGTCTGGAGTCGGCGCACAAGTGTTGGCTGTCCACTGTGGGGCAGGACGGCCGTCCACATGCCGCGCCGGTGATGGTGGTGCTCGTGGATGGGGTGCCGCGCTTTGCGAGCCGCCCGAGCTCCCGCAAGAGCCGAAACCTGGCCCGCAACCCCCGTGCTGTCATCACAGTGAGCAGCGAGGACCTCGACCTGGTGGTGAGCGGTGACGCTCACCAGGTGTCGGGCGGCACCGCGCTGCGCCGGGTGGCCGCCGCCTTCGCAACGAAGTACGGCTGGACGTTCGCCATCAGGGACGGACGAGTCCATGACGAGAGTCTGCCGGGATCGCCCGAGTATGCCTTCTACGAGGTCTCCCCCGTCCGGGCTTTCGGCTACGGCCCGGACGGGTTGACCGCGACCCGTTGGCGGTTCAACCGCACCTGAGTGACCGGGCTCGGGGCGACGCCCCGAGCCCGTCCGCCGCTGGTTGGTCTGGGCCGCACTCCTCAACCTCGATGTCGAGGCCGCTGGCCTGAGATCAGTGGGCGGGCTTGCCGAACCAGCGGGCGAGGTGGTAGTCCAGGTCCTGCTGGTCGTCGCCGATCCACGCCACGTGGCCGTCGGGGCGGAGCAGGAGGCATGGAACCTCCAGTGCCGCAGTCGACTCCGCGAGGTGATCGACCCGGTCTGACCAGCCGCCAACGGTGAGGCGTTCGGTGCGGTCCAGCAGCACACCGCGGCCGCGGTGCAGCAGACCGTAGAGGTGGCCCTGTTTGATGTCCATGTCGGGCAGACGGCGACCGAGCAGGTCGGGGCCGGCGCCGAAGTCGTAGCGGATACCGATCGCGGTGATCTTCTCCAGCAGGTGGAGGTTCACCTCGTCGAAGTCCATCAACTCGGTGAACAACCTGCGCACCGCCTGTGCGCCCGGTTCGGTGGACAGCAGCTCCGTCTGGGCTCGGGTGTTGTCCAGCACCGCCTCGGCGACCGGACGGCGTTCGGCCTGGTAGGTGTCCAGCAGTGCCTCCGGCGCCCAGCCGCGGATCCGCGCGGCCAGTTTCCAGCCGAGGTTGAATGCGTCCTGGACGCCCAGGTTGAGGCCCTGCCCGCCGATGGGCGGATGGATGTGCGCCGCGTCGCCGGCCAGCAGCACCCGCCCGACCCGATACCTGTCGGCCAGCCGGGTGGCATCGCCGAAGCGGGACAACCAGCGCGGGGAGTGCACGCCGAAGTCGGTCCCGGCGATGGCGCGCAACTGGTGTGTGAAGTCGTCGAGGGTGGGCGGTTCGGCGCGGTCGCTGACCCCGGCGGCGGGGACCAGGACGCTGTAGACCCCCCCGCCCGCGGGCCGCAGCCAGAACCGCTGATGGGTTTCGCGGATCGCGGCCACCTTGGCGGCGATCTCCTCCTGCGGGACGCCCACTTCCATCTCGCCCATCAGGCTCTCGGTCCGTGCCGGCTCGCCGGGGAAGCCGACGCCGAGCAGTTTGCGCACCGTGCTGCGTCCGCCGTCGCAGCCGACGAGGTAGCGCGAGCGCAGCTGTTCCCCGTCGGCCAGCTCGACTGTCACACCCTTGTCGTCCTGCTCGAAACGGGCGACCGCCCGACCGCGCCGGACCTGCGCGCCCAGTTCGATGGCGTGCTCTTCGAGCAGACGTTCGATGACCGGCTGCGGGATACCCAACAGATAGGCGTACCGGGAATCCAGGCCCGTGGGCGCGGGCTTGGGGATGGCGGCGAAGTAGGCGCTGGCCGGACGCTTCCGCCCGTGCGGGAGGATGCGGTCCAGCAGCCCGCGCATCGCCATCAGCTCCAGGCTGCGGATGTGCAGGCCGACGATGCGGACGGCCGATGCCGGCTCGGTTTCCTGCTCCACGATGAGGACCCGTACGTCGTGCAGCCGCAGTTCGGCGGCGAGCATCGCGCCGGTCGGCCCGCATCCGGCAATGATCACGTCGTACGTGCGGGGCACGCGATCGGTCGACGGCGGGTCGGCGGTGAATTGCTGAGGGTGCATAGAGGTGTTGCCTTCCGGGAGTGCCGTGTTGGCAGGGCGCTCCCGGCGACACCTACGTCAATCGCCCGACCGTGACGGCAAGGGGGAGCACCCACATCGCTACAACGTTCATGGGTCTCACCTCCTCGGGCGGTGTCGCGGTCAACTGCAAGCTATCTCCCCAGTGTTATCCCGTCGAGTTGTTTCCTCGCCAATTGATTACGGCGTCGGGTGGGTCAGCGACCGGTGGAGCCACTCGGCCATCAGCGCGCGTTCGGCGTCGGTGAGCCCCGGGAGGTCGGGCAGCACCGTCGCGAAGGTCACGGCGACCGCGTTCGTGGTGGTGTCGGGTGTTACCGGAGTTGTCGCCAGGATGCTGGTGAGCACGGCATCGAGCATGGCCTCACTCAGGTCGAGGTCGCGCTGGTCGGCGGGCATTCCCAGCAGCGTGAGGATGGTTCCGTTGCCCGCAGAGTGGATCATCATTAGTGCGCGCTCCTCGTCGACCCGGAGGAGGCCGGCTGCGGCGAGTCGTCGGACGCGGCGACGTAGCACGTCGAGGCCGGCGATCGTGGCCGGCGAGGGCGCACCGCTCCCCCGGGTGGCGATCAGCGCGTACAGCTCGGGGTTTGTCAGGCCGAACTCCACGTGCGCGCGCCATCCGGCGCGCAGGTCCGCGACGGGGTCGCCCGTCGCGCCGTCCGCTGTGACCGATTTGCCGCTGACGTAGGTGGTCATGACGTGCTCGGCGACGGCGTCGATGAGGCCGTCCTTGTCGCCGAACAGGCGATAGATGGTCGGTGCCTGCACGCCAGCGGCCTGGGCGACGGCGCGCGTCGTCACCGCGTTCGCCCCCTTCTCGCGCAGCAGTTGGGTCGCTGCCGCGACGATGCCCGCGCGGACGTCGTCGCGGGTGTCCTGCGTCGTCACCATGAACCGATGCTAACAGCGCCTTGTTAACGACGAAATATCAGTGCTAACGTCAGCGGCGTAACGCCGATAACAAGGGAGTGTTCAGCATGATCGTCGTCACCGGTGCCACTGGAAACCTCGGGTCCCAGATCGTCGACCGGCTGCTCGACCGGCTACCGTCCGACGCCGTGGGCGTGAGCGTGCGCGACGTCGACAGGGCCGCCGGCCACGCCGAGCGGGGTGTGCGGGTGCGGGCCGCGGACTTCACCGATCCGGCCACGCTGGGGCACGCCTTCGAGGGTGCCGACAAGGTCCTCATCGTCTCCGCCGCCATCCGCGGCCCCGGCGCGATCGTCGCGAACCGCGCCGCCATCGACGCCGCTCGCGCCGCGGGAGCCAACCGGATCCTCTACACCAGCCACCAGGCCGCCTCCCGGGATTCACTCTTCGCCGCCCAGCCCGCGCATGCCGCCACCGAGGAGCACCTGGCTGGACTGGGGGTTCCCTTCACCGCCCTGCGCAACGGGTTCTACGCGAGCACGCTCAGCTTCTCCATCGGCACGGCGCTGGAGACCGGGCTGCTCGTGGCGCCGGCGGACGGCCCGGTGTCCTGGACCGCGCACGCCGACCTGGCCGAGGCCGCAGCCGTCGCCCTCACCGAGGACGGCGTACTCGACGGGGTCACGGCACCGCTGACCGCCTCGGAAATGCTCGACCTCGAAGCGGTGGCCGCCATCCTCAGCGACATCACGGGCCGCGCCGTCGAACGGGTCGTCGCGGAGGACGACCAGTGGCGGGCGACCGCCATCGAGCGAGGCATGCCCGCGGCGGCGGCCGACTTCACTCTCGGCATGTACCGCGCGGCGCGAGGAAAGGAGTTCGCCGTGACCGATCCGACGCTGGAGACAGTCATCGGCCACCGCCCGACATCCGTCCGCTCGGTGCTCGAGGCCATCGTCGCCCAGCGCTGACGCGCTCGCGAGCCGATCAACGCAGCATCGTCCGGGTCATCCGACGGGTCGCGACGTGCATCGCGATCGAGCCGAACGCGAGGAGGTAGACCACCGGGATCAGCAGGTCCCAGCCGAGGCGGCCCAACGCGGGTTCCCTGACCAGCTCGATGCTGTGGTAGAGCGGCAGCACCTGGATCAGGGGCCGCACCGCCTCCGGGTAGACCGACAGGGGATAGAACGTCGTCGCGAACAGGTACATCGGCAGCATGAAGAGCTGGATCCACTGGAAGTCGGGGAAATCGCGCAGGTACGTCGTGACGAGCAGGCCGCCGGCCGCGAACGCGTACGAGATCAACAGCGAGGCAGGATCGCCTCGTAGATTTTCTCGACCCGAATCCGGACCATGGCGGCCTAGGCAAATTCGACAGTGGAGTGCAAGATCTGAACAGAGCTATCTAGTTTTTCAGACCCCATCCGGATTTGACCCTCGACCGGGTTGAGGCCCGACCATCGGCGACATGACCGACCACGCGACCGCCGACCCGACCATGACCCGCATCATCGAGGCCGTGCAGCTCGGCCAGAGCGGCGCACCTGCCCGAGCCCGTGAGCTGCTCACCGCGTTGTGGGACGAACTCGGGCCCACCGGTGACGCCCTGCACCGCTGCACCCTGGCGCACTACCTCGCCGACCTGCAGGACACCACCGAGGCGGAGCTGGCCTGGGACGAACGTGCCCTGGCTGCCGTGTCCGATCTGACCGACGAACGCGCCCGGCGGTATCTGTCCTCGCTCCAGGTCCAGGCGTTCCTGCCGTCGCTGTACCTCAACCTGGCCGACTGTCACCGGCGCCTGGGCAACGTCGGCCCGGCCCGGGAACACCTCGCCCGCGCCCGCGAACACCTGGTACGGCTACCGGACGACCCGTACGGCGAGAGCATCCGCGCCGCGGTCCGGGACTTCGTCGAGGACGATCCGACCGACCGCCGGCGGTAGTGGTTGTTGGTCGGGCGGGTCACCGACCCTGGCGAGCGACGCCCGTGCGGAATTCTTGTGGCGAACGTCCGTAGTGGGCACGGAAGAGGCGGCTGAAGTGGGCCTTGTCCGGGAAACCCCAACGGGCGGCGATGACCTGGATCGGCTGCCGCAGCAGCGGGTTGCCGAGATCACGCCGGCACTGCTCCAGGCGCTTGGCCCGGATGAGTTCGGCAACCGTCGTCGACTCCGTCTCGAACAGGCGGTGCAGCGACCGCGGCGAGATGTGGTGGGCGGCGGCGACGCTGCGAGGGCTCAGCTCGTCACTGTCGAGGTGGCGGTCGATGAAATCGACGACCCGGGCCCGCAACGCGGTCTGCCGCGCCTCCGGTGACACTGTGTCCTCGATGTCGAGGTACTGAGCGAGTGCGGCAGTGAGCAGGTCCACCGCCACCCCGCCCAGGATCTCGGCCTGGGCCGGCTCGAACTGCTCCGGGTGCGCCGCGATGGTGCGCAGGTGGTGGACCAACAGCCCGCCGACGCCGAGGTGCGACGGCAAAGGCGTGGCCAGCAGGCGGCGGAGCCGGTCCGGCGCCAGGGGCAGCGCCGCGTGCGGTATCTGCACGGTGATCGTGGTGGCGAGACCGGGGCCGTCCGCGCGGTGCCGGGCGACGTGCCGCCGCGCGGGGTCCAGGAGCGTGAAGTGCTTGCCGGGTTCCAGCGTGGACTCGGTGCGGTCCTGGATCAGGGTGCTGTGACCGGTCAGTGGCAGCGTGAGTTGATACACGTCCCCTTCGGCGCTGCGAACCAGTTTCGCGGGCCGGATCGCCTCCAGGGACGGGTAGCGCAGCGAGGTCATCCGAATGCGACCGAGATCGATGGCCTGGACGTAGGCGACGAAGTTGTCCAGGTGGCCGCTGCTGATGTGCGCCGGCGCCGTCTCCTGGGCGACCAGGGCATACCAGAACGCGAACCGGTCCGCCGGGGGCAACACCGTCGTGTCCACCACGAGGTTGGGCAACACTCTGCTCGCCTCCCCCCATATGCGAGGATGGATTCTTGCATGCCTCGACTTTCTTCACCCATGACGGGATTCCCACGCCCGGTGCTGCCCGGCGGGTTGGCGAGTGTCGGCGGTGACCGGCGCCGACCTGCGGGAGGCAGCCGACGTGATGACCCGGGTGCTGCTGCCACACAGGGAACGCGACTGGTCGGTGCCGGCCGGCTCGCTGAGCTGGAGCTGCTGGACCACCGCGGCACACGTCGCGCACGACCTCCTCGCGTACGCGGGCCAGGTCACCGGCCGCCCGGATGACGGCTATCTGCCGTACGACCTGCGGGTCTCCCCCGACGCGAGCCCGACGCAGGTGCTCACCGTGGTGCGGGCCTGCGCCGGTCTGCTCGCCGCCGCCGTCGACGCCGCCCCGCCGGACGCGCGGGCCTGGCACTTCGGTCCGTGCGATCCGGCCGGTTTCGCCGCCATGGGCGTGGCCGAGAGCGTGCTGCACACCCACGACGTCACTCTCGGTCTCGGTGTGCCGTGGCAGCCGCCGCAGCGGCTGAGCGCGCTGGTGCTGCGCCGGCTGTTCCCGGACGCCCCGGCCGGGGCGGCACCCGAGGTGCTGCTCTGGATGACCGGCCGCGGTGAGCTGCCCGGCCGGGCCCGGCGCACCTCCTGGAGCTGGCGGGCCGCAGTCGACTGACTCGCACCAGCGTCGAGGGGTGGTGGCCGCCCGGTGGAGCGTCAGGGGTCGGGTTCGCACGGTCGGCGCCGGGAGGTGTCGACAGTGCTGCCCCGGCTACCCGGCGTGCAGCGAGTGCCGGTGGCCGTCGAGCGGGAACGGCGGTCGGGCGGGCAGCACCTCCTGGAACACGAAGCCGCACTTCTGCGCCACCCGGCAGGACGCGACGTTGTCCACCTGGTGCAGCAGGTCGAGACGGGCCACCTCGGGAAACCGGTCGAACGCCCAGCGGCTCAGCGCGGTGACCGCGCGAGGGGCGACGCCGCGGCCGCGTGCCCATGACGCCGTCCAGTAGCCGACCTCCGGGGCCGGGCGCTTCGACGTGACCCCCTTGAGCACCACGTTGCCCACCAGCCGCGCGCCGTCGGCCTGCTCTTCGAGGACGGCGAAGGTGTACCGCCGGCCGTCGGCCCAGTCGCGCAGCGCGCCGTCCAGCCACCGTCGGGCCTCGGCGGCGGTGGTCACCGCAGCGCTGGTCCAGCGGCGCAGGACCGGATCCCGGTACGCCCGCACCAACTCATCCAGGTCGTCGGCGCACCACTGACGCAGGGCGACACCCGGCGTCGAGGGCGTGTCGGGTGACCGCGTTTCGATAAGCATCGGCACAGTCTGCCGTGGCCGTGGCCCGGGGGTCAGCCCCGACGGCGCCACCGCCGCCACCAGCTACGGCGGGGCCGGCGCGCCGGCGGCGGGACGGCCGCCGCTTCGGTGACGGTCGAGGTGATCTCGGGCCGGGCCCGCTCGGCGCGCCAGCGGCGGATCACGTCCTCGGTGTTCACCGGGCGCACCGCTACCCGGGGGCCGTCGTCGGGGAAGCGCAGCCACGCCACGATCTGCGTGTTCAACTGCCCCACGAAGTCGCGGACGGACTGTTCGGTGGGCAGGTCACGGACCTCGTCGGGGACCTGCTCGATGCGTCGGCGCAGTTGCAGCGACGTGGGCAGGAGCAGGTCACTGGGGAGCGCCTCGCGTTCCAGGAAGCTCTTGATCCACCACGCCTCGTCGTACGGCGCCCCCCGACCGGGGATCGGCTTGCCCATGCCGGGCAGGTCGTCGAACTCGCCGCGCTGTACGGCATCCTGGATCTTCGCCTCCACTGACGCTTCCCACGCCTCGGTCACCGTGCGGCACCTCCCTGGCCACCGTAACGCGCCGCCTCCGGCCGGCGACACGCACTTGCCAGGGGTCAGCACGCCCGCGACGGTGAGCATTCCCGCCGACGGCGCCGCCGTCGCGCCGAACGCGAGTGGATCACCTCAGATCGCAGGCCACGGCCTGCCAGGTGGCCCTGGGTTGCGATGTTCCTCCCGATTACGGTCGGTGTGGGGACTACCGAACGGGGGAAGTGTCGTGGTGAGTACTGGTGCACTGCTGGGCATCGCGCTGGTGGCGTTGGGGCTGGTGCTCACGCCCGGCCCGAACATGGTCTACCTGGTGTCCCGCTCGGTGGCGCAGGGCCGCCGGGCCGGGCTGGTCTCGCTGCTCGGGGTGGCCGCCGGCTTCGGCGTCTACCTGGCGGCGGCGGTCGCCGGCCTGGCCACCGTCTTCGTCCTGGTGCCGACGCTGTACGCGGTGGTGAAGCTGGCCGGCGCCGGCTACCTGCTCTGGCTGGCCTGGCGGACGCTGCGTCCGGGTGGGCACTCGCCGTTCAGGCCCGCGCCGCTGCCGCCGGACCCGCCCCGGCGGCTGTTCACCATGGGCCTGGTCACCAACCTGCTGAACCCGAAGATCGCGATCCTCTACGTGTCGCTGCTACCGCAGTTCATCGACCCGACGCGGGGGCACCTGGCCACGCAGAGCCTGCTGCTCGGTCTGACCCAGATCGTCGTGGCACTGAGCGTGAACGCGCTGATCGTGCTCAGCGCCGGCTCGCTGGCCGGGTTCTTCGCCCGCCGGCCGGTGTGGTTGCGGGTGCAGCGGTGGGTGACCGGCACCGCGCTCGCGGCACTGGCCGTGCGCATCGCCGCCGACCGCTCGCGCGCGGCCGTCGCCACACCCTGACCCGGGCGGTCAGCGCCCCCGGTGGCGGCCGAGCATCCCGGCGGCCAGCGGCGCGGCGTCCAGGTCACCGGCGGCGAGCCGGGCGTTGAGGGTACGGCGTACCAGCCGGTCGGCCAGCGCGGGCGCGTGCCGGCCGACGGCCATCTCCAGCCGGCCGCGTGCGGTGGTCGCCACGTCCCGGGGCGCGCGTCGGGCGGTGGCGGTGCGCAGGATCGCCGCGACCACCCCTTCGACGGGCTCGGGGCGCGACACCCCTTGCAGGGACAGCCCGGCCTCGGCGGTGCTGTCGTGGATCGGTGAGGCGACCATGCTCGGGTAGACGACGCTGACCCCGACGTGGGTACCCACCTCGTGGCGCAGCGCGTCGGCGTAGGCGACCAGGGCCCGTTTGCTCACCCCGTACGCGGCGGCGAGCGGGAGGGGCAGCACCGCCATCCGGCTGGCCACGAAGATCACCCGTCCGCGTGCGGTGAGCAGCGGGGGCAGAGCGGCGGCGGTGGTGCGCCAGGCGGCGAGCAGGTTGACCTCCAGTTGCCGACGGACCACCTCGTCGGGCGGCAACTCGGCCGGCGCGGGACCACCCACCCCGGCGTTGTTGATCAGCAGGTCGAGCCCCCCGAGCCGGTCGACGGCGGCCCGCACCGCCGCCGGTACGGCGTCCGCATCGGTCAGGTCGCAGCCCAGCACCGGCACGTCGTCGTCGGGACGGGCGTGCAGGTCGAGCCCCACCACCCGGGCGCCGGCAGCGCTCAGCGCGGCGCCGAGATGGCGGCCGAAGGTCCCGCTCGCCCCGGTGACCAGCACCCGCCGACCGGCCAGGGAGCGGCCGCTCACCGGGGTACCCCCGTTGAGGGCGTCGTGCCGGAGCGGGCGCGGCGGGTCCCGGCGGTCAACTCCCGGGCCAGCTCGGCCAGGTAGACGTCGAAGTCCACCCGCATCGCCGGGCGGCGCTGACCCCAGCGGGCGGTCGCGGCCCGCAGTTCGGCCCGGCAGGCGGCGCGCTGTCGCTCCGGGTCCGGCAGCGCGTACCGGCCGGCGAGATGCGCCGCGATCAGCTTGGCCTGCGCCTCGACCAGCGGGAACGCGGAGCCGGTGGACTGCATCAGCCCGACGAAGCTCAGCCCGGGGGCCTCGGGGTGGAACACATGCCGGTACAACGGCAGGGTGTCGGCGCCTCCGGCGAGCAGCGCCGGGTCGAGGAACGCGACGTCCACCCGGTAACCGGTGCACCAGATGATCAGATCGACGCTGTCGCTGCGGCCGTCGGTGAACTCCACCCGGTCGCCGTCCAGGGCGGCGACGCCGGGTCGGGCCTCGACGTCACCGTGGGTCAGCCGCGACAGCAACCCGTCGGAGAGCGTCGGGTGGTCCTGCAGGAAGCCGTGCGTCGGTGCGGGCAGCCCGTAGCGGGTGGGGTTGCCGACGGTGGCGCTCAGCATCGTCTGGCTGATGCGTTGGCGCAGACGCCACGGCAGCCGGCGGGCCAACGCCCCGTTGAGGGTGTCCGAGGGGCGACCCAGCAGGTACTTCGGCACCACCCAGACGCCCCGGCGCAGCGACAGCAGGGTGCGGGTGGCGGCGTACGACGCGTCGACGGCGATGTCCATCGCGGAGTTGCCGCCGCCGACGACCAGGACCCGCCTGCCGGCCAACTGCTCCGGGCCCCGGTAGTCGTGGCTGTGGATCTGCTCGGCGGTGCACTCGCCGGGGTAGCCGGGGTCGGGCAGCCGGGGCACCCGGTTGTGCCCGTTGGCGACGACCACGGCGTCGACGGTGACCTCGACCGGCCCGCTCGGGCCACTGGCGGCCACCGTCCAGGTGCCGTCGGGGTGCTGGGTGACCCGCTCGACGGTGTGGCGCAGCCGGATGGTGTCGGTCAGCCCGAAACGCTCGGCGTAGTCGGCGAGGTAACCGGCGACCCGACGGTGGTCGGGGTAGTCGGGCCAGTCGGTGGGCATCGGGTGGTCGGCGAACTGGGTGCGACCACGGCTGGTGTTGAGGTGCAGCGTGCGGTACGCGGGCGAGTCGGGTGCCCCGTACACCCAGAGGCCACCGACCTGCTCGGCGGCTTCGAAGCCCACAGTTGGCACGTCGGCGTCGCCCAGTGCCTTGACCGCGGCGAGCCCGGCGGCGCCGGCCCCGATCACCGCCACCCGAGGTGGTACGCCCATTGCCGCCCCCATTAATCCAACGTCCGATGGATAATCGTCGCGCGGCGGCGGCCCGTCAAGGGGTCGGTGATCCGTACAGCCCGTCGAGCAGGCGATGCACGAACGCCCGGAACTCGCGCCGCTCCCGAGCGCCGGGCGCACCCGCGGCCAGCGCCACCACGTGCCCGTGCGTCGCCCACACCAGACTGCGCACGGTGATGTGCGGGGTCGGCTCGGCGAGGGCGCCGGTCGCCGCGGCGGCGGTGAGCAGCTCCGCGACCAGCCGGTACAACGGGTCGGCGTAGCGCTGGTCGAGCTCGGCGTGCCGCTGCGGTTCCAACCAGCGGCGCAGCCACAGCGCGGTGGTCTCGGGGCGGTCCTCCAGGAAGTCGACGAAGACGTCGACCAGCTCGTGCAGGGCCCGTAGCGCCGCGTCGGGGCCGGCGTCGAGGGCGGCGCGGGCCTGCTCGGCGGCCTCGGTCAGCACGTCCCGTTCGGCGGCGAACACCCTGGCGAAGCACGCGTCGTAGAGCGCCGCCTTCGTACCCGTGTGGTGCGCGACAGTGGCGACGTCGACCCCGGCGGCGGCGGCGACCTCCCGCAGCCCGACGGCGTCGAAGCCGCGCTCGGCGAAGAGCGCTGTCGCCGCGGTGAGCACCACCTCGCGGGTCGGCCGGGTCTCGTCGCGGCGGGGCCGACCCGGGCGGCGGCGGGGCATGGTCATGGCCGCCATTCTGCCCCTAGAATCCAGCAACCGTTGGATTGCGGAGAGGATGCGGCGATGACCGGGCTGGACCGGCGGCCTGCGGCCGCCACCGACGCGACGCTGCCGCGCGGGCCCCTGGCGGGCTTCGCGGCCGGGTCGCTCGGCATGGGTGTCTGGGTGACGGTGCCCGGCCTGCTGCTGCTCTACTTCCTCACCGACGTGCTGGCCGTCGGGCCGTGGCTGGCCGGCCTGGCGCTGCTGCTGCCGAAGATCGCCGACGTGCTGCTGCACCCCTGGGTGGGGCACCGCGCCGACGTCGAGCAGACCCGACGCGGCGACCGTCGTCGCCTGCTGCTGCTCGGCTGCGCCCTGCCGGTCGCGTTCGCCGCGCTCTTCGCGGTGCCCGGCGGCCTGACCGGCGCGCCGGCGGCGGCGTGGGTGGCGGTGTTCTTCATCGCCGGCAACCTGCTCTTCGCCGCCTACCAGGTCCCCTACCTGTCCACCCCGGCCGATCTGCGCATCGGCTACCACGAACGCACCCGGCTGATGGCGTTCCGGATGGTGGTGCTGACCCTGGGCATCCTGGTCTCCGGGCTGCTGGCCCCGCTGCTCACCGGCGGCGACGCCGCGACGCGGGACGGCTACCAGCGGATGGGCGTGGTGCTGGCTGTGGGGATGCTGGTGGCCATGCTGGTCGGTGTCGCCGGCATCGCCCGGCTGCGCGGGTCCGCGCCGGCCAGCGCCGCGTCGGGGCACGGCGGGTGGCGGGCGTTGCGCACGGCGCTGCGTGACAGGCAGTTCCGGTGGCTGGTCGCCGCGTACCTGGCGATGTCCACCACCACCCACCTGGTGCTCGCCGGGGTGCCCTACTACGCCGAGTACGAGCTGCGCGCCCCGGGCCTGACCACGGTGCTGGTGGCCGCGTTCGTGGCGCCGGCGCTGCTGGTCACCCCGGCCTGGCTGGTGGTGGCCCGACGCGTCGGCAAGCAGCGGGCGCTGCTCGGCGCGCAGGGCGCGTTCGCGATCGGCGCGGTGGTGTTGGCGGTGGGCCGACCGGCCGGCCTGCCGGTGCTGGTCGCCGCGGTGGCGGTGCTCGGGGTGGCGTTCGCCGGCATGCAGTTGCTGCCGTTCTCGATGCTGCCCGACGTGATCCGCGCCGCCGGCACCGCCGGCGGCACCGGGGCCGGCACCTACACCGGGGTGTGGACTGCCACCGAGGCGACCGGCGCGGCCCTGGGCCCGTACGCGTACGCGCTGTGCCTGACAGTGGGTGGTTTCGTGGCCTCGACGGCGGGTGAGTCGCCGGTGCAGCCGGACGCCGCGCTCGCGGCGGTCCGCTACGGCTTCGGGTTGCTGCCGGCGGTGGCGATGCTCGCGGCGCTGCTGCTGCAACGCCGCTACACCCTGGACGCGACGGCCCGGGCGGCGAGCTGATCGGCCGGCACTAGACTTCGCCCTCGATGGACGCCCAGCCCAGCACCACCGAGACCCGCCCGTGCGCCCACTGTGGAGCGCCCGTGCCGCAGCGCGTCGGTGCGGGTCGACCGTTTCGCTACTGCCGCGACAACGACGGCGCCTGCCAGCGCGCCTCCCGCAACAGCCGGATGCGGCACCGCAACGCCCCCGGTCTGCCCGGGCAGGTGGCCCGCACCTGGGAGGCGGTGGACCGACTCGACCAGATCGTCGAGACGTTGACCGAGTCCCTGCACGCGGAGTTGTCGCCGGTGGGTGT
>NZ_JAGPXY010000054.1 GCF_018070325.1 Micromonospora sp. H61 | reverse complement strand
AGGCGGCCACGAGGTCTCCGGTATGAAGTTCTTGCTTGGTCGCAGAACCAGATACCGGAGACCTCTTCAATTGTCGATCACCGCCACGCCGGGACCTTCACCAGCCACCACGACTCCTGAAACACGCTTTAGTCGAGGCAGAACTCGTTGCCCTCGACGTCCTGCATGTTGAGGCACGACTCGTTCTCGCCGTCGGCGAGCAACAGCTGCCCGCGTACCGCGCCGAGGGGGATCAACCGCGCGCATTCGGCCTCGAGGGCGGCCAGGCGCTCCTCGCCCACGAGCCCGGTGACGACCCGCACGTCGAGGTGCACCCGGTTCTTGACGACCTTGCCCTCGGGCACCCGCTGGAAGTACAGCCGCGGGCCCACCCCCGACGGGTCACTGCACGCGAACCACGAACCCTGCTCGAAATCGACATCGTCCCAGGTGGCTAACCCCTCAGGGGGCGGCGGCGGGACGTACCCCAACACCTCACACCAGAAACGACCGACGCGCACAGGCTCGGCGCAGTCGAATGTCACTTGGACCTGCTTGACCGACATCCGTTCACCTTATGAGTCGCGCTGCCGCCGCTGTCCTGGCACCCCCGGGCGCTGGGGGGTGACGCGCTGGCCACGGCTGGCCGTGGAGATCTCAATCCACCTTGGTGAGAAGTGGTTTCCCCTTCTCGACGACGTACGTGGCCAGTTCGACAGCGATACCGTCGCCAACGTTGCGGGCCTGGTGGTGCACACCGTACGGAACCGTGAGCGCGTCGCCGGGATTGCACACCATGGGTGGCTGCCCCTCCAGCCGATACTCGAGGGTTCCCTGCAGAACGCAGATGATCTCCTCGCCGGGGTGGAAATGCTTGAACGGTGGCGAATCCGGAGTGAACTCCACCCGAGTCTGAATGACCTCTCGCCCGGGGACGCTGAGGTCGTGCCGTTGCAGATCGATCCGCCACAGCCCGGGTGCCGACTCCACCGCGGTGGGGCTGATCCCCTCAGGTCGATCCTTGGTGCTCATGACGGCCTCCTGTCAGGCGTCGGGCCGACGGCCATTACTCGGATTGGTACATCCCCGTCGAGAATAGGTAGCCGCCGACCGTCAGGTGCGGAGATGCCGACACGAAGGGCTCCTCGGTGCTCCTTCGCGACCGGCTCGGACGCGGTAGTCCGATCCCCCAGGGGCCGGCGGCAGGCTGGTTCACCGACGGGGCAGCAGCCCTCGTTCGGTCATGTGGGCGCGCAACGTCTCGGCGTCCTCGGCCGACATCAGCCAGCGCGGGATCACGGTCGCCGGCATTCGGCCCACGTACACGACCCAGAAATCTCCGGCTTCCCGCACCTGGGCAACCCCGTCCCAGGCGATGCCGCCGGACTCCGAGCCGCTGCGCATCATGATGTTGTCATCGGTGATGTCGTAGGCGCCCTCGACGGCGTAGCTACCGGAGCGGCGTCGGGCGCGCGCCAGCACCCACGGCCGGTACAGCATCGACAGCACGCCGGCCACTACCAGCGCGGTCCACAGCGGCGAACTCCGCTCGCCCCACCCGAACCCCCGCGAGACGACGAGACCGATGACCCCGACCGTGGCCAGGACCGCTCCGATGTAGCCGAATCTGCGGAGCCGGACGTTGCCGAGCGCGGCGGCCACCCGGCTCGGGTAGGCGGGATCGGCGGGGACGTCAAAACGGATCTGCACGCCAGAACGATAGTGCCTCCACCCGCCCCGGAAGGCGCCTTGCCCCGCCGCACCGGACATGCCGCGGGTATCCGGGTGCGGCAGTCTGATGAGGTGAACGCCGACGACGTCCGAGTGCCCCGGGCCCAGGCGGGGTCGAGCCCCCAGCATCTGCTGACGACAGTGCTCGGCGAATACCTCGACTCCTCTGACGCCGACCTGCCGTCGACGGCGGTCATCGCGATTCTGCGGGAGTTCGGGATCAGCGAGTCCAGCGCCCGTGCCGCGCTGTCCCGGCTGGTCAAGCGTGGTCTCATTGCGACGCGAAGGAGGGGTCGGTCGCCGGTCTACCACCTCACGCCGCAGGCGATCGCCAAGCACCGCTCCCGGATGCGGCACTTCCTGAACTTCGGCTCCCACCCGGCGCCCTGGACCGGCGAATGGGTGCTGGCCTCCTTCTCCGTTCCGAACGCCGGCCAGGCGTCCCGTCATGCGCTCCGCAGGGCGTTGACCGCACTGGGGTTCGTGGGCCTGTACGACAGTGTGTGGATCCGGCCGGGATCCGACGCCGTGCCGGCGCGCGAGGCGCTGCGCGAGCTGCTGCACCACGTCGGGGGTGCCCGCTGGTCGGTCCTGCACGCCCGGTTCGACGAGGAGGCGGGGCCACACGGGCCGGCCTCCGCGTACGACCTGGCCAGTCTCGCCTCCGCGTACTCGACCTTCATCGAGCAGTACGCGGAGCTGCGGGCAGCCGCGCGCAACGGGAAGGTGGGCCCGGCCCGGGCGCTGGTGGCTCGGACGTCGGCGATGGATTCCTGGCGGAAGTTCGCCGACGTCGACCCGGATCTCCCCCCGCACCTGCTGCCTGAGCCCTGGCCTCGCCAGGAGGCCAGGGAGACCTTCCTGGACATCCACACCACGCTCGGCTCGCTCGCTCAGGCGCGTCTGGTCGAGGTGGCGACGCCGCACTGGCCGGATGCCGGCTTGTGGATCACCCACTTCCAGGCGTCGAGGGATCCCTCACGGCCGGAGCCGACCGGCGGAAAGCACGGCAGCGGCCCACTCGCCGGCTGACGACGTCCCGGCCGGTCAGAGCCGACGATACATTGACACTTTTCGTTGCGACAGTGATAGTAACTGCATACAGCTCCCATCGGAGCGCCTGTAGGGACCGCGGCCGGGCGGTCGCCGGCGCTGAATGAGCGGGCAGCGGCGACCGAGGGCACGGCCGTCGCCCAGGCCGCGACGCGCCCACGTCGACCAGACCCGTGGCCAGCGCTGACCACTGTCGTCGGGGCGCGAGTGACACCACCGCCACCGCGGGGAGCGCCACCGTGACTGTTCCTGGAGGATTCAATGAGAAGGCGAGCAAGGATCTACGCGGGGCTGGCGGCCGCCATCGTCCCGGTCACCTCCGTGATCATGGCGCTCGGCGGGACACCGGCGTCCGCCGCCATCGGCGGGTCCGGCCCCTACCCCGCCGACTACGAAACCTCGGCCACCCTGGCCAACCACACCATCTTCCGGCCGCAGACCCTCCCGTCCGAACGCCTGCCCATCCTCGTGTGGGGCAACGGCGGCTGCTCGGCCAACGGCCTCTCCCAGGGCAACTTCCTTCGCGAAATCGCCTCCCACGGCTTCCTCGCCATCGCCAACGGCGCCCCGAACGGATCCGGCTCCACCACCTCCCAGATGCTCACCCAGTCCGTCGACTGGGCGGTCGCGGAGAACTCCCGGCAGGGCAGCAAGTACTACAACAAGATCGACACGAGCAAGGTCGCCGTCGCGGGCTTCTCCTGCGGAGGCCTGGAGGCGTACGCCGTGTCGAACGACCCGCGCGTCACCACGACCGGCATCTTCAGCAGCGGTCTGCTCAACGACGCCGACGACTACCAGCTCAGGAGACTGACCAAGCCGATCGCCTACTTCGTCGGCGGGCCCAGTGACATCGCCTACCCGAACGCCATGGACGACTGGGGCAAGCTGCCCGCGGGCCTGCCCGCCTTCATGGGCAACCTGAACGTCGGGCATGGCGGCACCTACGACCAGGCCAACGGCGGCGAGTTCGGCCGGGTGGCGACTCTCTACCTCAAGTGGCGCCTGAAGGGCGACGCCACCGCCGGCCGCAACTTCGTCGGCGCCGACTGCGGTCTGTGCCGCAGCCAGTGGAGCGTCCAGCAGAAGAACCTGACACTCGACGACGGCACGCCGCCGCCCACCACCCCGCCCCCGACCACGCCGCCGCCCACCACCCCGCCACCGACCGGCACCCCCGGCTGCACCGCGGCCTACTCCGTCCAGGACCAGTGGAACGGCGGGTTCGTCGCCAACGTCAGCGTCACCGCGGGAACCACAGCGCTGACCGGCTGGCGGGTCACCCTCACCCTGCCGAGCGGCGCGTCGGTCAGCTCGCTCTGGAACGGGGTCAGCAGCGGTACCAGCGGAACCATCACTGTCGCCAACCAGAGCTACAACGGGCGACTGGCCGCAGGTCAGGCCACCAGTTTCGGCTTCCAGGGCACCGGCAGCGGCAGCGGCAGCGGAACCACAGCGAGTTGCACCGGAGGCTGACGCCCCGGGGTAGATCGAGTCGATCGGTGGGCCGGTGCCCCGGCACCGGCCCGCCGGGCCCCGGGCCACCGGGCCCGGCGGATAGGGAAGACTGGCCCGCATGGCTGATCTGAACGATGCGAAGGCCGCGCTGCACCACTACCTCCGGGAGAACCGCGAAGACCTCGTCTGGAAGCTCGACGGGCTCAGCGAACGGGAGGTCAGGCTGCCCCGCACGGCGACCGGCAACAACCTGCTGGGTGCGCTCAAGCATTGCCTCAATGTCGAAGCCGGCTACTTCGGGCCCACCTTCGGTCGTGAATTCCCGACGCCCGACGAACTGGTCCCCATTGCGGCGTTCGACGAGGACCCGCAGGCAGACTGGTACGCCAGTGAGGACGAGACGAAGGACGGGCTGATCGACCTGTATCGCCGGGTCGGCGCGTTCGCCGACCAGACGATCGACCAGCTACCGCTCGACGCGCCGGGGCAGGTGCCGTGGTGGCGGCCAGGTCGGCAGGACGTGACGCTACAGCGGATCATCATCCACGTGACCTGCGATCTCGCCCGGCACGCCGGGCACGCCGACATCATGCGCGAACAGCACGACGCGGCGATCGGCCTCCGGCGGACCAACACCAACATCCCCGACGACTACGACTGGCCGGCCTACGTCAGCAAACTGACGAAGCTGGCCGACCACTTCGGGTGATCGGCAAAGCTGTCGGCGTGCGAGACGACCTCAACCAGATCGAAGCGGCCTTCCTGGGAACGCCACTGGCCGGCCTGCCGATCGGGCACGGACCGTCGGCACCATCCGGTTACTCGGTTGCTGGCCTCGCGGTCTGCGTGACCCCTTCCTGGCGCAGTTCGAGCACGTGGGGCTGGTCGTCGGTCCGGACGAACCAACCCGGTAGCCGGTCCGGCTCGCCCAGCAGCGAGACCCGGTCCCGAGGCAGATCCACGACATCGATCCTCGACCGCGCCCACCGGTGGATCAACTCCCGTCAGCCGGTGGGGCGCGTGACGGTACGAGAGACCTCCCGGATCAGATCGAGCGGTTCTTCGGTCCAGTGGGAGGCGAGGACGAGTTCCCGGGCCGGGTCGACCCACAGCAGGTGTCGTCCGCCGTTGCCCCGGGCGCTGCGGCCGGTCGTCGGGGCTCCGGGCCACGGCACCTGCTCATCGTTGAGCCACCACAGATAGCCGTACTCCCGTTTCACTGGGCACGGGGCCCAGGACTGGTCAACCCACTCGGCACTGAGCAGCCGGGTCCCGGCATGGGTCCCCCGGTCCAGGAAGAGTTGCCCGATCAGGGCCAGGTCCCGGGCCGGGACGATCAGTCCCCCGCCCCAGTGCGCGCCGCCGGAGACCACCTCGACCCGGCGGCCGTCGAGGTCGACGACGCTCGTCCGGTACCCGTGCCATGACCACCGGTCGGAGGCGCCCAGCGGGTCCATGATCCGCTCCCGCAGCACCTCCGGCAGCGACCTGCGAAACAGCAGCGTCAGCGCGTACGCGAGCAGGTTCATCCGTACGTCGTTGTACGCCCACCCCTGGCCCGGGGGTGTGCCGTGCACCTCGGTCCGCTCGCGGAAGCTCTGCGCGTCGACGGCCGTCGGCTTACCCCACAGCTCGCCCTCCCACTGGCTCGACTGCTGCAACAGATGACGCCAGGTGATCTGCTCGTTGTGCGGCCCCCGGAACTCGGGAACGTCGACGACCTGGTGCACCGGTTGGTCCGGCACCAACAGCCCGTCGTCGAAGGCCAGGCCGGCCACCACCGACGCGACCGACTTGGTGACGCTGAACGCCATCTCCGGGACGTCCGGGTCGCCCCAGGCCGCGACCTCCCGACCCCCGACCCGGACAACTCCACTGGCCCCACTGGCAGCAAGCAGCGGACCGACCACCTCGCGGTGACTGGCGTCGGAGACCTGTGCCGCCTGGTAGGTCTCGATGTCGGCGGCGGCCGTCGTCCACCGAGCGCCGAACTCCCGGACGATCCGCTCCAGCCGCTGCTGATCCACCGACACGTCACCCATGCCCAGCAGTGTCCAACACCCCCACCACCGGCGGGGCGAGCCGTGACCAGCCACATAGGATCGGGCGACCTCGTACGCCGGACCTGAGGAGCGTCCCGTGACCCTGCTGGAGCGTCTGCACCTGGCCGGCATGCGTGAGGTCGTCTCGGTGCAGCCGGTGACCGGCGGGCTCGCGGCGCTCGCGGGCATCGCCACCCGCCGGGACGCCCCACCGGTGTTCGTCAAGGGCTTCGCCGACCCGCCGGCCGACGACGTCTTCGTCGCCGAGGCCGAAGGGCTGGCCGCCCTGCGCGAGTTGGGCGGTGTGGCGACACCCGAGGTGATCCTGGCGGATCGCGACGTCCTGGTGCTGTCGGTGTTGCGCGAGAGGCCACGCAGCGAGGCCTTCTGGGAGCAGTTCGCACACCTGCTCGCCCGCCTGCACCTGAGCACGACCCATCCCCGTTTCGGCTGGCACCACGACAACTGGCTGGGCCGTCGCCGGCAGGTCAACACGTGGAACGACGACGGCTTCGCCTTCTTCGCAGAGCACCGGCTGCTGCGTTGGCTCGACGAGCCCCGCGTCGAGGCGGCGCTCGACGCGCAGGACCGGTCGGCGCTGGAACGGCTCTGTTACCGACTGCCCGACCTGCTGCCGGAGCGTCCGGCGTGTCTGACGCACGGCGACCTGTGGGCACAGAACGTCCTGGCCACCGCGGACGGAGAGCCGGCGCTGATCGACCCGGCCGTGTCGTACGTCTGGGCCGAGGTCGACCTCGCGCACGTGTGGTCCACCTCGCCCCCGCCCGAGGCGCGACGGATGTTCGAGGTCTACGCCGAGCTGACCTCGCTCGACGCCGACTGGGAGGCCCGGATGCCGGTCATCCAGCTGCGACAGCACCTCGCCGTGCTGGCCCAGTTCGACGACGACTGGGGCGCGGCCGATCAGATCCGCGCCGTCCTTGCCCCGTTCCGGACGCGATCGTGACCACAGGGCCGGCCGCCGATCGCGGCGACCGGCCCGGCCAGCCGATCCGGTCGACGGTAGCCGAGGCCCGCGCGCGGAGCGGGAGTCGTGCCCTCCACTACGGTGACCACCTGGAATGGGGGGTGGACCATGGCACCGGAGGTGTCGCCGCGAAGGGCCAGGGCCGTGCTCGTCACGCTCTCCCTCGCCGCGTTCGCGTTCATCACGACCGAGTTGCTGCCCGTCGGTCTGCTGACCCGCATCGCACCCGATCTGGACCGGTCCCGCTCACAGGTGGGCCTGCTGGTCAGTGGGTACGCCGTCGTGGTGGTGCTGGCGTCCGTGCCGCTGACCCGACTGACTCAGCGCGTCCCCCGGCGGCACCTGCTCGGCGTCACGATGCTCCTGTTCGCCGCCGCGAACGCCGCCGCCGCGCTCGCACCGACGTACGCAGTGCTGGCCGGCACCCGCCTGGTGACCGCCCTCGCCCAGGCGCTGTTCTGGTCCGTCGCCACGGCGACAGTGATCGGGCCGTTCCCGGTCGCGGTGCGCGGCCGGGCGGTGGCGCTGTTCGCGACCGGGGCGACGCTCGCCCCGGTGCTCGGCGTACCCCTCGGCACCTGGCTCGGGCAGCAGGCCGGCTGGCGCGCGGCGTTCGCGGTGCTGGCCGGGATCGGTGTGGCGATCGCCGCCGCGGTGCTGCTCCTTCTCCCCTCCTATCCTCCGGCCGCCGGCGGCGCTGCCCGGGGCAGCGCACCGGACGGCCGGCGCTTCGCCGTACTGCTGATCGCCACCGCCCTCGGCATCGGCGGCTTCATGACCCTGCAGACCTACGTGACACCGTTCCTGCTCGACGTCAGCGGCTTCGCCGACGCGGTGCTGGCGCCGCTGCTGTTCGTCTCCGGCGCGGCGGGCGTCGTCGGCACCCTGGTCGCGGCCCGGACGCTGGACACCCGACCGATCGCTTCGCTGCTGACGCCGCTGGGCATCGGCACGGCCTCGCTGCTCGGGCTGTACGTGCTCGGCGCGCTCAAGCCGGGCGTGGTCGCGCTTCTCGCCGGGATCGGCCTCGCGTACGCGGCGTTCGGCTCCGCAGTGCAGAACCGGATGCTGCAACTGGCCCCGGGCAGCACCGACATCGCGTCGGCCGGTGTCAGCACCGCCTTCAACGCCGGCATCGCCGGCGGATCACTGCTCGGCGGTGCCCTCCTGCCCACCTCGGGGGCACGCCCGCTGGCGCTCGCGGGCGGACTGCTGACGCTGGCCGCCCTCACGCTGCTCGCCGTGGACGCACGTCGCGGGCGCGTCGTCGCGCCGGAGCCGACCGTCGCCAGTCCCCCAGCTATACGCCGGTCCGACTCGCCTGCGATCGGGAAGCCTGGCGGCTGTCGCGGACGCGCGTGACCGACGAACCGAGCAGCGCGTGAGCGCGTTCCTACTGTCGATCCACATCACCCGTGTCTACGCGGTGATCGGCGTACTCGTTCCCGCCGTCCGCGCAGGCGAGCGGCGGGACAGCAGGTATCCGGTGCCCGCGGCGGCGAGGCCGGCAAGGCCGGCCGTCGCGAAACCGCCCGCCGGCACGGAGAGGTCGATCGCCACGCCGACGAGCGGGGCTCCGAGCGCGAAACCGGCGCTCTGCGCCGACGATTGCAGACCCGTCACCTCGCCGCGCACACCGGGCGGCGCCAGGCGGCTCACCACGTCGGCCACAGTGCCAAGGGTCGGCGCGGTGAGTAGTCCGCTGCCGACGACGGCCACACACAACCACCGCCAGTCGTGGGCCAGCCCGGCGGGAATCGTCACGAACCCGAGCAGGGCGAGCAGCAGCCAGGTGGGCAGTGGCCGGGTCAGCGCGCCGTAGACCAGCCCGCCGATGACCGACGACACGCCGAACACCACGACGACCACGGCGGCCCAGGACACCTGACCTGCCTCCCGCAGCGTGGCGACGCCGCTGAGCAGCGTCGTCGTCCCGAACGCCATCGTCAGCGCGGCGATCATCCTGGCGTCCAGCCACTGCCGGCGTGGGGGTCGTTCCGCCGCGGCGGCGTCCGTCTCGTCCTGGGCGCGCATCGGTGGGTTGAGCAGGGCGATGCCGACACCGCCGGCCAGGATCGCGGCACCGACCCCCCACGCCACCACGTCGGGGGACACCGTCGCCGCGCCCAGGATCACCACCGCCGGGCCCACGATGTACGACAGCTCGCCCTGCACCGATTCCAGCGCGAACGCGGCCCGGCGCTGCTGCCCCGTCGTCATCGCGGCGATCGCCTGTCTGCTCACCGCCTGGGCCGGCACCATCAACAGGCCCGCCACGAAGCTGGCGACCAGCAGGAACCCGTACGGCAGGACCGGCACGCCCAGCCAGAACACGACCTGCGCGCTGACGGTCACCAGCAGGACGAGGCGCAGGCCCCGTGAGTCGATCATGCGGCCGAGCAGTGGCCCGCCCAGCGCCACTCCGGCGGTCAGGGCCGCCGCGACCCCACCGGCCGCCGCGTAGCTCAGTTCCAGGCCGAGGACGACGAAGAGGGTCAGCGCCATCACATCGGCCGTTATCGCGGTGCGGGCGAGCAACGAGACGCCCAGCAGCGGTGCCATCCCTGGCACGGCGAGCACCTGCCGGTAGCTGGTCACCCGGTTGACGCTAGTTCCGCCCGCCCGCCATAAGAAGAGGCCATTTCGTTGAGGCTGGCATAATGATTGCTTATGACCAGGGACCTGGAGACCGCCCTGCTGCGGTCGTTCGTCGCCGCCGTGCGGGAGGGCAGCATCAGCCGTGCGGCGACGGCGCTCGGGCAGACCCAGCCCGGTCTCAGCCAGCAGCTGCGCAAGCTCGAAAGCGTCGTCGGTCGTCCGCTGCTGCACCGGTCGTCGTCCGGTGTCTCGCCGACCCGGACGGGCGAGGAGCTGCTGCCGTACGCCGAACGCATCCTCTCGCTCTCCGCACAGGCACTCGCCGAAACTGGACGCGCGCTCACCGGCCACTGTGGCGTCGGGTTGCTCGAAGACCTCGCCGCGTCCCACCTTCCGCAGGCCCTCGCCGACCTCGCCCGACTGCATCCCGGCGCGACGCTGGAGGTGCTCAGCTGCTCCAACGCCGCCATGCGGGAGGCCTACGACGCGGGCCGCGTCCAACTCGTGCTCGACGCGGTACCGGACATTCCCGGGCCGCCGCGCTGGACGGTGCACGCCCCGCTGGTCTGGGCGACCGGGCAGGGTGTGGACGTGAGCGCCGATCCGCTGCCGGTGGTGCTCTTCTCCAACCCGTGCTCCTGGCGTACGTCGGTGCTGGACGCGCTGGAGCGTGCCGATCGGCGTTGGCGGGTGGCCTTCGAGAGCAACAGCCTGGTCGGGGTCCTCGCCGCGGTGCGGGCCGGGCTCGGCGTGGCGGCGCTCATGCCCGCGAACCTCGAACCGGTCATGATCTGCCGTGACACGGATGCCCTGCCCGTCCTGCCGGACGTCGAGGTCGGTCTCGCCCGGCACCCACGGACCGAGGGGGATCCGCTGATCGACGCCGTGGAGACGGTGCTCCGTCGCATCGTCTGAGCACCTGGCCCGGAGTCGACGTCTCTGCGCACGGTCAGCGTGCTCATCGGCTCGCCCCTCCCGGACGAGACCGGGGCAGGCCGAGGATGAGGATGACGCCGACGCTCAGGTGCAGCAGCGCGAGGGTCGCCTTCGCTCCCCCACCGACGCCACTCGGCGGCCCGACCACGAGCGACAGCAGCAGGACGGCGACCGCGATCGAGGTCCACCAGACGCGGGAGCGGTTGGTGCGGCGTTCCAGCACCGCGAGCAGCGCCCAGCCGGCCAGTGCCGCGACCGCGGTGGCCACGATGACGGCGGCCACAGTGATCTGCCGGGTCGAGTCCGCGGACCTGACCGCCAGGTCGACGCCGGCCGCCGAGTGCAGGAGCGCGAACTCGACCACCGCCACCATGATCGCGCCGGCCGCCACCGCGGCCCGTCCCAGGAGAAGGTTGTTCGTCATGGTCTGAGTCTGTGGACCGGACCGGGCCGGACGCGTCGGTCCAGGCGCCACGGCGGGTACGCCCGCTGGCGGCCCGGCGTACTACCAAAGGAGGTGGTCCGGCCGGCCGCGAGCCCAGTAGCGTGCGCCGTGTGGATGCGGCGACGTGCGAGGTCAAGCCGCCGCGGACGTGGCGTTCCGTCCCGGTGGTCCTGACGACCGTGGCGATCGGCGTCCTCGTCGCGACCATGCTGTGGTCCGCCACCCGGTCCAGCTCCGCCGGCCTGGTCGGCGTCGACGTCGCGCTGGCGATGGCCGCCCTGGCCCTCGTACCGGTGGTCGTCCGCCGCCCGCAGATCGGTGGCGTGCTGGCTGGCCTGCTCGTCGCGCTGTCTCCGGTGGCCACGCCGGTGGCCAGCTTCGCGGTGCTGTTCATTGCCCGCAACCGACCGTTTCGGCAAGCGGCGGCGGTGGCGGCGGTCGGCGTGGCGGGCGAGGCGGTGCAGGCGTTCTGGCGGCCGGTGCCCAGCCTGCCGTACGGGTGGCGGCTGGTGCTGATGATGATCGCCTACGCGGCCCTGCTCGGCTGGGGCACCTGGGCGCAGGCCCGCAACGCCCTGCTGGCGGCGCTGCGGGACCGGGCCCGACGGGCCGAGCAGGAGCAGGAACGACGGGTCGACGAGGCGCGGGCGGCGGAGCGCAGCCGGATCGCGCGGGAGATGCACGACGTGCTGGCCCACCGGCTGTCCCTGCTGGCGGCGGCTGCCGGCGCGGTGGAGTACCGGCCGGACGCGCCGCCCGAGCGGCTCAGCGCCGCCGCCGGGGTGATCCGGGCCAGCGCACACCACGCCCTCGACGAGCTGCGCGAGGTCATCACCCTGCTGCGCAGCGACGACACCGAGTCGCCGACCGACGCACCACCCGGGCAGACCCTCGCCGACCTGCCGCGCCTGGTCGACGAGGCGCGGGCCGCCGGGCAACAGATCGAGGTCGACGACCCGTTCGGTCCGCCGGTCGAGATCCCCCCGACGGTCGGCCGCACCGCGTACCGGATCGCGCAGGAGGCCCTGACCAACGCCCGCAAGCACGCCGCTGGTCAGCCGGTCCGGCTGGTGCTCGGCGGCGCGCCCGGCGCCGGCCTGAGCATCGCGGTGAGCAACCCGACCACGCCCGACGGCGGTGCCACCGTCAGCGCCGGTACCGGCCTGATCGGCCTCGCCGAACGGGCTGCGCTCACCGGCGGTCGGGTCGCCCACCACGTCGACGCCACGGGCCGGTTCCACCTCACCGCGTGGCTGCCGTGGCCGACGTGACGGGTCCGATCCGGGTCGTCATCGTCGACGACGATCCTCTCGTACGGGGGATGCTCACGCTGATGCTCGACGGTACCGACGGGATCGTGGTGGTGGGCGAGGCCGCCGACGGCGCCACGGCGATCACGGCGGTGGATCGGCACCTGCCCGACGTGGTGCTGATGGACATCAGGATGCCCGGCGTGAACGGCATCACCGCCACCGAGCGCCTGCGCCGCCGCCACCGGCAGCCCGAGATCATCGTGCTCACCACGTTCGACACCGACGAGCACGTGGTGCGCGCCCTCCGAGCCGGCGCGAGCGGCTTCCTGCTCAAGGACACCCCGCCCGAGCAGATCAGCCAGGCGGTCCGCGCGGTGGCGGCCGGCAACCCGATGCTGTCTCCGGGCGTGACGCGCCGCCTCATGCAGCGGGTCGCGTCGGGGGCCGAGTCCTACGAGCGGGCGCACGAGCGGTTGGCAGTGCTCACACCCCGGGAACGCGACGTCGTGCTGGCCATCGCGCAGGGGCGCTCCAACGCCGAGATCGCCAGCGAGCTGCTGATGAGCGTGACGACGGTGAAGGCCCACGTCTCGCACATCCTGACCAAGCTGGATCTCGACAACCGCACCCAGATCGCCCTGCTCGCCCACGACGGTCGACTCCTCTGACCGGGCCCCGGGGTCAGGCCAGCACCACCGGCAGGACCAGCACTGCGAAACGGATCACCCGCCCGGAAAGGCAGGCGACGGCGAACTCCCAGCGTCGAAGGCCCGCGGTGCCGGCGGCGAGGCTGACGACGGCCAACGGTGGAACCCCGACCGCGGCGGAGGCCAGCACTGTCGGTAGGGCGGTGCGGCGGCGGGAGAGCCAGCGTCGGATCGGCTCGGTCCACCGCGCGGCCCGAGCCGCCGCGCGCCCCGGCTTTCCCCGCTTCGCGACCTTCTGGGCCAGTCGCCCCGACCCTCGACGCGCCGACTCGAACAACAGCAACTTGCCGGCGGTCTGCCCCAGCGCCAGGGCGACCACGGCGACGAGAGCATGGCCGCCGCGCTGCCCGGCGACCACGGCGTAGGCCTCGGCGTTGACGATCGGGACGAGCGCCGAAGCGACACCGTAGCCGAGCGCCACCACGGCCTCGGCGAGGCTGCTCATGCCCGGCCGTCCCGTTCGAGCAGCCGGACCACCGCTGCGACCGACCACAGCTTCACCGCGACGACGGCGACGGCGACGCCCAGCGCGAGCAGGTACTGCCCGAACGCGATGGCGCCGATGACGCCGGCGGTGTTGGCGACCTTGGCCAGTGGTGACCAGTTCAACGCCCACACCCGCCGGTCGACCAGGTGGAAGTAGTTGGGGCTGAGCACCGGCCAGCACAGGAACGCCAGCGACAGCATGGTGTCCAGCACCAGGAACGAGAGCAGGAAGACCACTGCCACGACCGCGACGTCCGGCACGAGGGAGACGAGGCCCACGCAGAGTACGGCGGTGCACGCGCGGTCGCTCACGATGTCGAAGACGGCCCCGGCCCGGGTCTCCTGTCCGAGTCGGCGGGCGGCCCAGCCGTCGAGCACGTCACCGATCCAGTAGATACCGTACGATACCGCCATCAATGCCACCGACCCGGAGACGAGGGCCACGATACCGACGGTGACGGCGGCGACCGTGCGAACGGCGGTGATGTAGTTGGGAACCGTACGAAGCGGGCCGACGGTGATGGCGGCGCGGGAGTCAACGAGAGTCACTCCCGCAGAGTCGTCCGGCGAGCGTTTTCGCGGAACGTGCCGCGGTGCCGATCTGGTTGCGAGGGCGGTACCGGGGTGCCGGCCGATCCGGTACCTGGGTACTGGCCGCTCTTCCGGCTGGTCGCGGAGACTGTGCGGGTGACGACTGGAATCCGCGAACGGTTGCGCGACCCCGAGCGAGTGCGCCGGCTCGCGTACGGTGCGGTTGGTTTGATCATCGCCGCCGTGGTCACCACCGTCGAGGACGGCGTGTCCGTGCCGGCGGGCTGGGCGTGGCTGGTGCTGCCGGTCGGCCTCGGAGCCACGGCGCTGCGCCCCCGCTACCGAACCCTGGTCTTCGCGGTCTGCGCAGGGTTCGTGGCGATCGTGAGCACCGGCGAGTCGGTGCAGTTGGGCCTCGCGGCCGCCGGCCTGGTGTTCGTCTCGGTCTGCGAGGATCCGGCCCGACACCCCTGGCTGGGGTGGGTGGGTGGCCTGATCGGCGCGGCCGGCGCCCTCACCACCGCACTGTTCAACGAGCGAGGGGTGTACGAGCAGCCGTTCTTCTTCGTGACGGCCGGCTACCTCCTGGCGATCCTGTTGCGATCGTGGTCACGCGGCCACGCCCTGACCCGGGAGACGGACGACCTGCGCGGCCAGGCCGCCTGGCTCGAACAGCGCACCAACCTGGCCCGCGAGCTGCATGACGTGGTCGGCCACCACGTCACCGCGATGGTGGTGCAGGCCGAGGCGGGGCAGCTCAGTGACGACCCGGGGGCGGCGCTGCGGGCGATCGCGGGCAGTGGCCGCACCGCACTGAGCGAACTCGACACGCTCGTCGTACACCTGCGCGATCCGGACGCGTCGATCGCGGTGAGCGCCCCGCCGCGCCTGTCCGACATCGACGAGCTGCTCGCCCAGCCGCTGCGCCAGCAGGGCGTGACGGTGCGGGTCCAGTTGGACCCCGAGCCGGGCCTGGACGAGATCGGCGTGTTGACCGCCTACCGCATCGCCCAGGAGGCCCTCACCAACATCGCCCGCCACGCGAAAGCCACGGCGGCCTGGGTCGAACTGGCCCGCGTCGGCGACCACGCCCGCCTACGGATCAGCGACGACGGCATCGGGCCGCCCCGCGCACCCACGAGCGGCTCGGGTCTGCTCGGCATCGGGGAACGCGTTGCCGCGCGCGGCGGGAGCTGGGAGCTGAGCCAGCGCCCCGGTGGCGGCACAGTGGTGCAGGCCAACCTGCCGGTGGCGAACAGATGATCCGAGTCGCGATCGCCGACGACCAGGAGCTGGTCCGGGACGGCTTCAGCCTGATCCTGCGATCCCAACCCGACATCCAGGTCGCGGCCGAGGCGGCCGACGGCAGACAGTTCCTCGACGCCGTACGTCGCGACTCGCGCATCGACGTCGCCCTCGTCGACATCCGCATGCCGGTGCTCGACGGCCTGCAGGCCACCCGCGAGCTGGCCACGATCGCGCACGCCCCGGCCGTCATCGTCGTCACCACCTTCGACGACGACGCCTACGTCCTGGACGCCATCGCCGCCGGCGCGCGCGGGTTCCTGCTCAAGCGGTCCAGCGCCCGTGACCTGATCGCCGCGGTGCGCACCGTCGCGGCCGGCGAGGCGGTCCTCTCCGCCGAGGTCACCGGCGCCGTCCTCGACCGGGTCCGCGCGACCGGGCCGGCCACCCGCGTGGAGTTGGCGGCCTACCAGCTGACCGCTCGGGAGACCGACGTGCTCGCCCTGATCGGCGCCGGACTCAACAACAACGAGATCGCCGAACGCCTCTACCTGTCCATGAGCACCGTCAAGACCCACGTGACAAACGTGCTGGCCAAGACCGGCAGCCGCGACCGCGTACGAGCCGCCATCCTGGCGATCCAGGCCGGCCTGACGCCGTGAGTCAGGGATCGGCGCGGGGGGCCACAGACTCTGCCGGCGGCCCTGTCGGCCGGTTCACATCGGGCTGGGAGCGCTAGCTGACGCGGTCAGCGACCGATCGGTCGTAGGGTTGCCGCATGGCACAACGACTCGTCAGCGTATGGCAACCGTTCTTCCTTGCCAGCGAGAGCAAGGGCGCGGCCATCGACGCCGCGACCGAGTTGGAGGATCTCGGCTACTCACGAATCTGGTTCTCCGGTGGTTTCGGCGAGAACGTCGCCCCCCGCTTCCGGGAGATCCTGGACGGGACCACCCGCATCGGGGTCGCGACCGGCATCCTGAGCATCTGGCACTCGTCGCCCCCCGAGGCAGCGGCGTTCGCCAAGGACGCGGAGCAGGCGCACCCCGGCCGGTTCCTGCTCGGTCTCGGCGCCAGCCACGCGGTGGTGGTGGAAAGCGGCGGCACCGACTACCGCAAGCCGTACTCACGGATGGTGCAGTACCTCGACGGCCTCGACGCGGCCGGGCTTCCGCCCGAGCGGCGCATCCTGGCCGCACTGGGCCCGCGGATGCTCGAACTCTCCCGCGACCGCTCGACCGGTGCGCACCCGTACTTCGTCCCTGCCGAGCACACCGCCGAAGCCCGGGCGGCAATCGGACCGGACCGGCTGCTCGCCCCCGAGGTCGCGGTGGTCCTCGACGCGGACGCCACCACCGCGCGCGCCACCGCCCGCCAGTACACGAGCGGGTACCTCGCGCTGCCGAACTACACCAACAACCTGCGGCGATTCGGCTGGACCGACGAGGACTTCGCCGACGGCGGCAGTGACCGCCTCGTCGACGCCCTGATCCCGTGGGGCAGCGTCGAGAAGGTGGTGGCCGGGTTGGAGAAGCACTACCAGGCCGGCGCGGACGAGGTGGCGATCCAGGTGCTCAACGGCGGCGACGACACGACGTTCCCCGCCGACGCGTTCCGCGCCCTCGCCGCAGCCCTGATCTGAATTCCGAAACCCGCGGCACCGTTGGCCCGGTCTGGGAAGGCGGCGGCCACGGCGAGGCCGACCTTCTGGCGTCGTGCTATCGGCGCAGCCTTGAGGTTGCCGACGAGATTGGCGCTCGCAGCGTCGCCTTCCCCGCCATCGCCACTGGCGTCTACGGATTTCCGAGCGACCAGGCAGCGAAGATCGCAATCTCGACCATCAGAGCAACGCCGGCAAAGGTTGAGCGTGTTCGCCTGGTCGCCTTCGACGACGCCACGTGCGAACTGCTGACTGCGGCGCTTTAGGGTTGATTGTCGGCCGTCGCAGGAACCGCGCGTGCCGTCGAGGCTTTGTCTGGCCTCGGACCATCGTCGTCCCCTCTGGCATACTTCCCGGCCTGACCGCACAGCGAAGGGACCGTGCCGCGTAGGCGACCTGGGGCGCTACGCGCCGCCAAACCCAATCGTCGACAGGTGCACGAATCCCGTGCACACTTTCACGGCATTCCGGCAAGGCCGTCGCCGACGTCGTTCGGCTGGAGCGCCACAACAACCGCTTGCATCCCGGTGATGTCGGCCGCGCACTTCGGGGCTGGACCGACAAGGTACGAGGCCCTGCCCGTGACCTGCTGGACGATTGCCCCTGCGGTTGCACCTCGGACTATCGGGAGGTGCTGGACATCGCCCTGCGATCGCTGACCGGAAAAACAGCGCGGGAGCTGCGGCGGGTCGTCGGTGCGGCCGATGATCTGTTCCTCAGTCGAACCCTGCCCAAACCCCTGGGCCGATCCCGGCGACCCCTGGTGGAAGCAGCGGATCTGACCCCCCCGGGCGACGCGCTGTTCGGGCGACAGGTTGCGGTGCGTGGTTGGTGGGTAGGACCTGAATGTCGGGCAGATGGGTACGCTGCACCGGCGGTGGCCCCAACCAACTCCGCCGCACCGCAGCCACCCGCACTTAAGGGTGGCGCCGTCGGTCGTTGCCCGTATCCGCAGACGAGAGGCGAGACCCACACCATGACCGCCGTACCAGACCAACGGTCTACTGCTGTTGCGGGTTCGGCGGATGCCGAGCAGGCAGCGGAGGAGGACCTGCGGGCGTTGTTCGGGCAGTCCATCGCCGTCTTCGCGTCTCTGGCGGGGCCGTCGCATCTGGTGGAGACGGCTAACCCGGCGTTCTTCGCCACCATCGGCGAAGAACGGGCCCGGGTCGGGATGGCGATCGCCGAGCTGATGCCCGAACTGGCCGGTCAGGGATTCATCGCGCTCCTGGACCAGGTCTTCCGCACGGGTGAGCCGTACACCGGCCGTGACGTCCGGGTCTTGCTGGGCAGCGGCCCGCAGGCCCGGGAGGCGTTCTTCGACTTCACCTACGAGCCGCGTCGGGACGCCGACGGCACCGTGCCCGGGATCCGTGTGCTCGGCGTGGAGACCACGCAGGTCAAGCATGCCCAACGGCTGATGGCCGAACATCGTGCCCTGCTGGAGCAGATCGCCCGTCAGGCACCCCTGACCGAGGTGCTCGACGGGATGGCCCGCTGTATCGAGAACCTCGCACCGCAGGAGGTGCTCGTCTCCGTCCTGCTCGCCGATTCCGACGCCCGGCACCTGCGCCACGGCGCCGCGCCGAGCCTGCCCGACTTCTACAACAAGGCCATCGACGGCATCGCGACCGGCGAAGGTGTCGGCTCGTGCGGCACCGCCGCCCACCGGCGGGAACCAGTCATCGTCACCGACATCGCCACCGATCCGTTCTGGGACGACTTCCGGGACCTGGCCGACCAGGCCGGACTGGCGGCCTGCTGGTCCACGCCGATCCTGGCTCGCGACGGCGGCCTGTTGGGCACCTTCGCGATGTATCACCGCACCCCGCGCGTCCCGCAGGACACCGACCTCGCCCTCACCCGGCTCTTCGCCGGCACCGCAGCCCTGGCCATCGAACGCCACCACATCGAGCAGGCGAAACTCGCCGCCGAGGCACGCGCCAAGTCGGCCAATGACGAGCTGGCCAAGGTGCTGCGCGTGGAGCGGGAACTGCGCGCCGAGGCCGAGCAGCGCGCCACCGCCGCCGCTGAACTCGCCACCCAGATGCGTGCCGCCGCGGCCGCGCAGGCCGCCACGCCGCACCCCGAGCACTGCCAGCTCGGCGGCGCCGCCGGGTGCACCGCGCCAGCCGAGGTCAAGATCGCCGATTCGTGGGGTGACGCGGCGTGGGGCTGCCCCGCCCACGTCGAGGAAGCCATCCTCAACGTGCGGTCGGTGTTCATCGCCAGCGAGGAACTCGGTGGCCTGGCCGCCTACCTCAACCGCTGATGGTTCCCGATGCCGCGCTCGGCTTCGGTTACAAGCTTGAGTGGCTCGCCATACGTGACCGGGATGCCGAGGCCGTCGCGGCCGCGCTGAACCTCAGCCGTCCCACTCCCGCCAACTGGCGTGACGCGGTCACGGCTGCGTATGACGACCAAGAGCTTCGCTCCCGAAGCGACCGCTGCCGCCCGGCTTCAGCCGTTCCTGGGGAACGCGTACTTGGCGCTGCCGATGACAGTTGCGGCCGCGACGATCAGGAGGATGAGTGCCGCCCAGGTGATCGAGGCGGTGCCCAGGCCGGCGAGCAGGAGGCCACCGATGAGACCCCCGGTCGCGATAGAAGCCGAGAAGACCGTGATGGTGATCGACTGAGCGACGTTCGCAGCTTCTCCGGCGGCGTTGATCGTGGCGCCCACGAACAGGCTCGGGGAACTACCGAACGCGAAGCCCCATGCGGCGACGGCGACGTAGACCAGCGCCGGTGCGTCCGCGACGACGCCCAGGACGAGCACGCTGGCCCCGAAGAGCAGGGTGCTGCTCACGGCAAGCCTGCGCAGGTGTCGGTCGATGTGGGTTCCGACCACGAGAACGCTGAGCACGGAGGTGACTCCGAAGGCGAACAGCACCCAGCCGGTCTGGTCGGCCATCCCCAGCTGAAGCAGGAGGTCGGTGATGTACGTGTAGAGAAGATTGTGAGCGATCATGTACGTGGCCAGCGCGAACAGAATGGGCCGCAGCCCGGGCACGACCAGTACCTGCGAGATCCTGAAGCGGGCGTCTACCGGTTGTCCGGGCAGGTTCGGGACGGCCACCAGGACCCAGGCCATGGTCATGACGGTCACGGCAGCAGCGGCGTAGAAGGCGAGTTGCCAGCCCCCGAGGCTGCTGAGCCAGGTTCCCAGCGGGACGCCCAAGGCCAGCCCGATCGGGGTTCCGGCGAGGGCGATGGCGATGGCTCGGCCTTGTCGTCCCTCTGGCGCGATTTGGGCGGCGTAGCCACCGAGAAGTGGCCAGATGAGTCCGGTTCCCAGCCCGGCGACGAAGCGCAGCACCATCGTCAGCGTGTAGTTCTCGGACAGCGCGGTGAGCGCGTTGGTGACGGCGACCACGACCAAGGCAAGTTGCAGGACATGCTTGCGCGACCAGCTGGCCGTCGCCCACGCGAGAGGGATGGCGCCGAGCGCTGTGGCGAGCGCGTAGATCGTGACCGTCTGGCCCGTGAGCGAGACGCTCGTGTTCAGAGTGCGGCTCATTTCCGGCAGGAGGCCCGCCGGAAGGCATTCGGTGAGGATGCTGATAAAGCCGGCCAGGAAAAGGCCGAACAATGCCATTCCCGGAAGGCGGCCCGGCCGCGCGGTCGTCGGGCTCAGGTCTTTGAATGCGGTGATGGTCATGGTGCTCTTTCGAAAATAGGGCGGCGAGGCCGTCCGGGCGGATTGATGACGGAAAGCCAGCGTGCACCGGATGGGCTTGCAAGCTGTTTCTTCAGGTCACATCGAGCGTGCTTCAAGGGCGCGGCGCTAGCCAGCCACCTGCTTGGCCTACGTCTCGTGTGGCTACCACTGGCAGGGACAGGTTGAGGTGCGAACTGCGTGGAATAATCGAGATATGGCAGCTCGCCACGTCACTCACACCGATTTCTCAGCCACTTCGGGCACGGATACCGAACCGAAGCCGCAGCAAGGGCTCGACCCCCGCGCGGAGCTGAGCGAGTTTCTGCGCACCCGCAGGGCCCGCCGCAAACCGGCCGATGTTGGGCTGACCGACTACAGCCGACGGCGTCGCGTCCCCGGTCTGCGCCGGGAAGAACTCGCGCAACTCGCGGGGGTCTCCGCGGCGTACTACACGCGATTCGAGCAGGGCAACGCCCGCAATGTCTCGCGTGAGGTGCTGGACGCGATCTCCCGCGTACTCGACCTCTCCGAAGCCGAGCACGCCCATCTGGTGCGCCTGGCCCAGCCCAAGCGGCATCAGCGCCGACCCAGGCCGCCACACCAACAGGTACGGGCCGAGATACGAGAACTGCTCGCCGCGTTGGAAGGCGTGCCAGCGTACGTATGGGGGCCCCGCACTGATGTGCTGGCCTGGAACCAGACCGCCTCCGCCCTCTTCGGTGACTGGGCAGCCCGTACCTCATCGGACCGGAACTGGGCCAGGATCGCTTTCCTCGACCCGGCGTCCCGAAAGTTGTTTCCTGACTGGGAAGCCAAGGCGTACGACGTGGTGGGACAACTACGGCTGGGCGCCGGCCGACATGCCGACGACCCGTCGCTGGCGTCCCTGATCGGCGAACTGTCGTTGAAGAGCGAGGACTTCCGCAGACTGTGGGCCACCCACGATGTCAAGAAGAAGACGCACGGCGTCATACGCCTGTCACATCCGCTCGTGGGTGAGCTGACAGTGCGCTACGAGACACTCGCGCTCCCCGGTGATCCGGAGCAAATGCTGAGCACCTACCACGCCGAGCCCGGGTCGCGATCGGAGGAGGCGCTGCGACTGCTGGCCAGTTGGGGACCAGACGCCGCCCAGGAGCGGCCCACCGCGCCATCGCGGTGACGGAATCGGCGTAGCGATTCAGGAACTGTCGAAGGATTGTTCGCCGAGGGCGCGCAGAAAGTCGAAGTTGTCGGCGGTGGCCGTGCCGGGTTGAGGCCGGAAGATGACCAGGCGCTGACCCGTGGTGGTGCTGAGAACGAAGTCGCACTGTACGTCCAGCCGTCCGGCTTGCGGATGGACGAGGATTTTGCGGGTGGTCTGTAGCGGGGCGACCTGCATGTCGGACCAGTACTGGGCAAATTCCGGGCTGACAGTGGTGAGATCGGCGATCAGTTGTTCGGATACGGGGTCGTGGCCGCTGCGGGCGGCGGCTGCGCGTAGGTCGGCGACGTATGCGCGGCCGATCGCCTCGTGCTCCTCCGGCACGTTGAGCGCGCGGGATTCGGGGTGGGTGAACCAGCGCCAGGTCACGTTCGACTGCTGGTCGCCACCGTCGGTCCAGGAGCCCAACAGCGCGCGGCTGAGGGCGTTCTGGGCGAGGACGGTGGTCCGGTCGTCGATGACGTGTGCTGGCACCGTGGTGAGTGCGTCGAGGAGGAACATCATCGCGGGGTCGACGTACCCGCTGACGCTGGAGGTCGTCGGCGCGGGATGTCCGGCGAGGCGGTAGAGGTAGTCCCGTTCGTCGACGGAGAGCCGCAACGCCCGGGCCAGGCTGCCGAGTAGAGCCTGCGAGGGGTTGGTGTTGCGCGACTGCTCGAGTCGTTCGTAGTAGTCGACTGACACATTTGCCAGGAGTGCGACTTCCTCACGGCGTAGGCCGGGGGTGCGGCGCCGCCCGCGTGGTGGGAGCCCGACGTCAGCCGGGCGGAGTGCCTGCCGGCGAGCCCGCAGGAAGTCGCCGAGTTCGGTTCGCGCCACGAACTGCCCTTTCCGGATCGCGGTGCCACCAGCGCTGCTGGAGGCACCGCGAAGATCCCGTCGATGTCGGAAGCTACTCCTGGATCGCGGCCATGGCCGGTCCGGCGTAGCGCTCCCCGGCGGCGGCACCGACCGGAGCGGCGGCGCTGAGTTCATCGAGCAAGCCGGCATCAATCCTGAGCTGCGCGGCGGCGACGTTCTCCTCCAGATACGTCCGACGCTTGGTGCCGGGGATTGCGGTGACGTGGTCACCTTGCGCCAGCACCCAGGCCAACGCGAGCTGGCCGGGCGTGACACCCGCCTGTTCCGCGATGGCGCGGATCCGGTCCACCAGGAGCAGGTTCTGCCGGAGGTTCTCCTCGGCGAACCGCGGCCAGGTACGACGCCAGTCGTTCTCGGGCAGGTCTTCCAGACCACGAACCGAGCCGGTCAGGAAACCACGGCCCAACGGCGCGTACGCCACGAACCCGATGCCCAGGTCTCGCACTGTGTCGAGCACACCATTGGTCTCCACATTTCGGGTGAACAACGAGTACTCGGTCTGCACCGCCGACAGTGGCGCGGTGGCATGCGCGGCGCGAATGCTCTCCGGCGACGCCTCGCTGATCCCGAGGTACCGGATCTTGCCTTCGGTGACGAGTTCGCCGAGCGCGCCGAAGGTCTCCTCGACCGGTACGTTCGGGTCGACCCGGTGCTGGAAGTACAGGTCGATGTAGTCGGTGCCGAGCCGGCGCAACGATCCGTCGAGCGACTTGCGCACGTAGTCAGGTTGCCCGTTGGCGCCGCCGATGATGCGGCCGGCATCGTCGAACGTCACACCGCCGAACTTGGTCGCGATGAGGGCCTGGTGGCGACGCCCTCTCAGCGCCCGGCCGAGCAGTTCCTCCCCGGTGAGCGGGCCGTACATGTCCGCGGTGTCGAACAGGGTCACGCCCAGTTCGAGTGCGCGGTGAACGGTGGCGGCGGACTCGGCGTCGTCCGGGGTGCCGTACATCGCGGTCATGCCCATGGTGCCGAGTCCCTCGACCGAGGCCACCAGCCCTTGACCACCGATCGCGTGCTTCTGCAAGATCATGTTGGTTTCTCTTCCTTGATGCCACGAGCGTCTTCCGAACGCTCGTCACCAGCCTGCGACAGATCGGCGCCGTTATCGGCGTTCTGCCCATCCCCGGCCCGACAGGGCGACGATCCGACGCAGGCCCGGGGCTGATCGGCGGCGACACCTTGATCAGCGCTCCTATTGCTTGACCCTTCAAATTTCCACCGGTAGCCTTTTGGCATTCATCCATGGCTATCGATGCAAGTAGGTGAATCGTGCTGTTAAAATCCATCGCCCTCGCCGCGTCCGTCGCCAGCGTGCTGGCCACCGCCCCCGCCGCTTCGGCGGCAAGCTCCCAAGCATCGAACGAAGCCTGGCTGCCCGGGAACTGTCCGCAGGGCACGTTCTGCATCTGGCCCAACTGGGATCACCCGGCAGAGGGCCCGACCGCGACTCCGTCTCTGGTGACCACTACCGAGTGGTCCGGCAACGTCCCGGCCTTCAACTTCTACAACCGCACCTCCCGCAACGCCGAGATCACCTGGTCCTACAACTACCTCGGGACGCAGCTTTCCGGCGCGATCTGCGCTCGCCCGGGCGGCGGGGACCTGTATGTGCCCATGTTCGCGACGAAGGTGAGTTGGCAGCCGCGCACCTGCTGAGCCTTTCCCGCCGCCTGGTCGTGAAGTGTTCGGCAGTGGGTCAGGGCGTCCACCGTACGCCCGGGTTCACCCGCCCTGACCAGTCGAAGACGGCCATGTTGTCCCACTGGTTTCCGGTGCCGTTGATGTTGGCCGGATCCCAGCCGTTGCCGCGGACGGCGTACCAGGTCGGTTCCCAGTAGAAGACGCCGATGGCGCCAGCGTTGCGGGCGGTGTTCTGCACCCAGTCGAACTCCTGGGCCTGCCCGGACCAGGTCGCGCTGATGCCGTCACAGGTCGCGTCGCCGATGGCGTTCGGCTCGCTGTCCGCGTTGTTCCGGGTGAAGGGGTACGCGGTCTCCACGATCACCACCGGCTTGCCGTAGCGCCCGCGCAGATCGACGATGTTGTTGTAGAGGTTCGCCAGGGTGCCGTGCCACATGCAGTAGTACGACTGGGCGGTGATGTCCCACTGCACACCCTGGGCGCGGATGCCGTCGTAGAACCATCGGGCGTTGGCGTTGCTGTCGGCGTTTGCGGTATGGATCATCACGGGGATGCCGCTGCCGCACGCCTTGGTCGCGTTGTAGCCCTGCTTCAGCAGGCCGGCCAGCGGGACGAAGTCGTTGTTGACGACCTTGCCCTCGTTCCACAGCATCCCGACGTTGATCTCGTTGCCGATCTGCACACTGTCCGGTGGGGTGCCCTGCCCCCGCAGGCTGGCGCAGACGTCGTAGGTGAAGGTGTAGACGTCGGTGCGCAGTTGGCTCAGGCTGTGGCCGGCCCAGGCTGCCGGCTTGTACTGCTTGCCAGGGTCGGCCCAGGTGTCGGAGTAGTGGAAGTCGATGAGCACCTTGAGGCCCTTCGCCCTGGCCGCCCTCGCCTGGCCCAACACCGCGTTCTTGTTGTTGTAGCCGCTGATCGGGTTGTTCCAGACGCGCAGCCGGACGTAGTTGACGCCGACGGACCTCAAGATGTCCAGTGGGTCGCGGGCGACCCCGCCGGCGTCGTGGTACCTGGCGCCGAGATCCAGGCTGCGCTGCAACGAGGAGACGTCGGCACCCCGCATGGTGAGCGTGTTCGCGGCGGAGACGGGCGCGGGCGCACCGGCGAGCGTGGTGGCGACGGTGAGGATGCCGGCCGTAACCGCCCCGAGCAGGGCCCTGGCGCGGCGGTGGTGGGGCACAACCGTATGGGTAATCACGAGGCTCCTTCAGCCCGCCGTGCAGGGGGCGCCGTTCAGCGAGAAGCCGGTCGGCGGCGCGTCGCTGACACTCCACCGCCCCTGGACGCCGAAGGTCGCCGAGCCGTTCGGCGCGAGGACGCGGTTCCAGTCGACGTCACGAGCGGTCACTGTGGTCCCGGTCTGGCCGATCGTGGCGTTCCACCCCGAGGTCACCTGCTGGTCTCCCGGGAAGTTGAAGGTGACGGCCCAGCCGTCGATCGGTGCCGCCCCGGCGTTGTGGACCGTCGCCGTGGCCACGAAACCGCCCTGCCACTCGGACTGGTTCCGGTAGGTCACCCGGCAGGTCGAGGGCGGCGGGGGCGTCGGAGTCGTCGTCGTGGGCAGAGTGACGGTGTTCGACGCGATCGACACGTTGCCCACCGCGTCCCGGGCCCGCACGTAGTACAGGTTCCGCAGCGGCGTCGACGCAGGCAGCGGCGTCGTGTACGTCGTACCCGGCACGGTGGCGACGAATTGCGAGGTGAACCAGCCGTCGAACCGGTAGACGTTGTACCCGAGCACGCCGACGTCGTCCGTCGACGGCGACCAGGACAACGTGCCGGTCGAGGCGGTCACCTCGCCGACGGTCAGGTTCTGCGGCGCGGTCGGCGGGGTGGTGTCCGGGCCGGTGTCCGTCACCGGTGTGACCACTGTCAGCGCGTCCGACCAGTTCGAGCGTTGCCCGAGGCTGTCCCGGGCGATCAATCGGAACGTGTACTGCTGGCCCGCCCCAAGCTGGCCGGTGATCGTGGTGCTGGTGACGGCCCCGACGCTGGCGCTGAAGACGATGTCGCCGAACTCCTGGTAGTACGTGATGTCGTACCCGGTGATGGCGCAGCAGCCGGGCGCGGCGGCCGTCCAGGTGAGGGTGACCGACGCGCTCCGGACCTCGCTGGCGGTCAGGTTCGTGGGCGCACTCGGCAGGGCGGGCGAGGTGCTCGGCGTACCGGACGGCGTCGGCGACGTTGGCGGCGCGGTTCCGGCCGGCGCTGCGACGGACCCCGCGGCCCCACCGGGTGCCGGGGCGACCCGCGGGTACGCGGCGGGCGTCACGGTGCCGGCGTCGGCCGCCGGTGCGGCGCTCAGAGCGGTGCCGAGCACCGCCGTCGACAGCACGACGGCGGCCAGCAGGCCCGGCCGCAGACGGCGGAACAGCGAGGACGAGCGAACGCCAGTCATACCTCGACGATGCAGCAAGAGATCGATGATCGCCAACGTGTCTCACGCCTCGGCCGGTGATCGGCGCGGCTCATGCCCGACTTCTTACCGAACCATGACGTGCCCGGTGACCGCTGACCGTTGACCGCCCGTTGGCCCGTACCGAGGGGAGACAGCACATCACCGGAGCCCTTTCCGGCTTTGAGGAGATTCCGATGAACCGCAGAAAGAACGGGACCGCACTGGTCCAGACCCGGCCGGCCCGAATCGCCATGGCCGCGCTCGTGCTGGCGGCCACCGGCGCGCTCACCGCCACCTTCGTCTCCAGTGGCGGCAAGGGCACCGCGGATGCCGCCACCAGCCTGGACCAGTTCGTGTCGATCGAGAACGTGCCGCCGAACGTGCGGAACCCGAGGCCGGCCGCCGGTGCGTCGACCGGCCGGTTCACCGTCGACTGCGGCACGAACGGCAACGGCAAGTTCAGCCCGGACAACCCGGTGGCCCAGCCCGGCATCCGCAACGGCGCCGAACACGTCCACGACTTCGTCGGCAACCTGGCCATCACCGCGAACTCCTCCGACGCCGATCTGGACGCCTCCGGCACCACCTGCCGCAACGGCGACAAGTCGTCCTACTTCTGGCCGGTGGTGCGAATCGACAAGACCGTTCGCAGCGGCAAGGGCGTCCAGCAGGCCCTCGCCCAGACCCAGCCGATGGTCGTCTGCCCCTCGGTCGGCAAACGGCTGCGGGCCGTCCCCACCGGGGCCCGCAGCACCGTCGACCGACTGCTGGCCGAGCTGGATCGCCAGCAGGCCGCCGCGAACCAGCGGATGACCGGCAGCCGGGGCCGCATCGACGCCGCCTTCAACCGGGAGGTCATCGACTCGCTGCGGGCCCGACGTGCCGCGATGATCAGGCAGATCAGCACCACGATCACTACCGCCGGCGGTAACCAGCCTGGCCTGGTCTCGCTTGTCGACTGTGATGTCAGCTACGACGACATGCACGCCCGGATGCCCGGCAGCGCCCACCGTTCGAGTGTGAAGGCGGCCCAGGCCGCGAATCCGCGGATCCAGTGCCCCGCCGTGCGGGACAGGGTGCCCGGCGTACCCGATCGGGCGCTCGCCGAGGTGAACCGCAACCTCGACGAACTCGACCGGCAGATCTCCGAAGCCAACGAACGCCTCGTCACCAGCCGTGGCCAGGGCGGCCCGGCCTTCGTCGACAACGCCATCCTCGGACCGCTACGCGCCAAGCGGGTCGCCGTGCTCGACCGGATCGCCACCGCGATCGGGCGGCAGGCCCCCCGCCCGCAGGGTCTCGAAGCGCTCGCCGGCTGCACACTGGACCAGGCCCCCAGCACCCCGGCGGCACCAAGCAGCGCACCCACCAGCGCCGCCGCACTGCCCGACCCGCAGGGGCCCAACTTTGAGCTGCCCGGCAACACCGGCGGCATCGTCCGCCCGGCGCAGGTGCTGATCGAATACCGCGGCAACCCCGTCAGCAAAGTGGTGCCGATGCCGAAGTTCCTGCGGGCCCTCACCGGTGACGCCAAGCCCACCAGCCGTGGCCCGGCCAACGCCCGTGCCACCTGGACCTGCTCGGGCTTCACCGACCGGCTCTCCGACAAGTACCCGATCTGCCCCGCCGGCAGCCAGGTGCAGCGCGTCCACGACTTCCCCGGCTGCTGGGACGGCAGGAACGTCGACAGCGACAACCACCGCAACCACGTCGCGTTCGCCGACAAGGCCACCGGCGGCTGCCCACAGGGCTTCCGGGCGATCCCGCAACTGCGGATCACAGTGGCCTACGACATCCCCCGCGACGTGCAGGTCAAAGGCCAGTACGCCCTCGACTCCTTCCCCGAGGAGAACCACAACCCCTTCTCCGACCACAACGACTTCGTCAACGTCAACTCCGCCCAGACGATGCAACGCATCGCCACCTGCATCAACAAGGGCAAGAACTGCTCCTGACGCCGGGGCCGCGTCGCTCGGGCGGGACGGGTCGCGGCCGGCTACCGGCCGCGACCCGGTGTGTCGCCATTACCGAGGGGACGATTCACTGGGAGCGATACCAGTGGGGCAAAATTCGATCCTCCCGATCGTTACACTCGCCGGAACACCGGCACCGCCGCAGACCTCGACCTGCGCCAATCCCCATCGAATGGAGACGCCTGTGACCCGCGACAAGGCGGCACCCCCCGGTATCGACCCCAACATTCCCAGCGTGGCCCGGGTCTATGACTTCTTCCTGGGCGGCAAGGACAACTTCGAGGTCGACCGGAAGGTTGCCGAGCACGCCCTGCGGATCACACCGGACGGGCCGGCAGCCGGCCAGGCGAACCGGGCCTTCCTGCGTCGAGTGATTCGCTTCCTCGTCAGCGAGGCGGGCATCGACCAGTTCCTCGACATCGGTTCGGGGCTGCCCACCCAGGGCAACGTGCACGAGGTCGCCACCGAGCAGAACCCAAAGGCTCAGGTGGTCTATGTGGACAATGACCCGATCGTCCTGACGCACGGGCGGGCCCTGCTCGCCGCGGAGGGCACCGCGACGGTGATCCAGGCGGACATCCGGGAGCCGGAGGCGATCCTCAACCACCCGGACGTACGCCGGTTCCTCGACTTCGACCGGCCGATCGGCTTGCTGCTCTTCGCGATCCTGCACCACCTCGGCGACGACGAGGACCCGAAGGCGGTGGCGGCCGCGTTGATCGACGCGCTGCCCTCCGGCAGCTACGTGGCGATCTCGCACTTCCGCGACCCGGGCGAGCGAGACCCGGAGGGCTCCCGCAAGGCCCGCGAGGTCGAGCGGGTCTTCAACGAGTCGCTGGGCACCGGCCGCTGGCGTACCGACGAGGAGATCCTCTCGTTCGCCGATGGCCTGACGGTGTTGGAGCCGGGGCTGGTGCCGCTGGCCGAGTGGCGCCCAGAGCCGGACGCACCGGCTACGGTGCAGACCGACACCTATCACACCTTTGTCGGGCTCCTCGCCCGCAAACCATAGGCGGCGTCTTGCGTTGAGGTCCGTCGGCGGGCGCGCGCCCGCCGACGGACGCGCCGCGTCGGGATCTGACCGTCCAGCCGCCCTCCTCAGCCTGGCGGCAGGAAGATGGCCCCGGCGCCAAGCGCCAGGGCCAGGCATCCCGATCCATCATCGCGGAGGCTGGACATCAGCTCCCGGAGTCCGGGAAGAGGTACAGGTCGAACCGCATCCCCTGGTTGTCAAGCTCCACCTGCTGGCTGCCGTAAAGGCTGGGCGGGCCAGCGTAGGTGCCGATGAGGTTGTACAGACCTGGGTCGACAACGAACTGGAAGGCACCATCGGGGCCAGTCACGACCTCGATCCCGGCCGGCTCCAGCCGAATTGTCGCCCCCTCCAACGGCAGCCAGGTGGTTGTGTCGAACGCTTGGCCCTGGAGGCTCCAGATGGCAGACACCGTGAAGCTTCCCTGCGTCATGGGGCTCAGCCGGCCGCGGCGGTCGACCGCCACCGCGTACACCGGTCGCTCACCCGTCACGCTGCCTACGTCGATCGTCACACTGGCCGTGCCGTCCGAGGCCGCTTGAACCTCGCCGTCCAGATGCGTGTTGTCGACGCTGTAGCGGAACTTGGTCACCCGAGTGTCGCCGTTCGCGGCGAACGTGATGGCAATCTGGCCACCTTCGGCGGCGCTGTCGCCGCCCGGGAAGCTGATTGCCGGCTGAAGAGGCGCCTTCGTCCCGGAGGGCCCTCGGACGGCCGCCGACGCAGGCGGTGCCACCAGCATCGAACCGGCGGCCAGTGCCAGCGACGCGGCCAATGCGGCAACACCACGGCGAGTGAGACGGGTGCGCGCATCCAACGTTGATCCGACGAACATTGCGGCCCCCGTATCATCAGTACGTCACAGCGCGCTCACCGTAGCCAGCAAGATGATCTACGTCAACATCTTTCAATGCCTCGCGAATGGACTGTCGTGCGGCATGCCGCTGCCAGTCTCGCGGGCTGATGAAACGTCGCTTCGGTGACCGGGCCACCTTCGTGGTGGAGGTGGGCGAGATCGTTCACGCCATGCGGGCGAGCGCGCCGCGGGTGCACCGACGTGACGTCGAGTGCCTACCGCGCGGGTTCCAGTACGACGACTGGGATCTGGCGGGTGGTCTTCCGCTCGTAGTCGGCGAAGCCTGGATACGCGGCCTTCTGCGCGCTCCAGATCCGTTCCCGTTCGTCCCCGGCGGCCACTCTGGCGACCAACTCGACCTTGTCCGTACCGATCTCCGCCTGGGCCTTGGGGTTAGCGAGCAGGTTGTAGTACCAGTCGGGATTGCTGGGCGCACCGCCCTTGGACGCGAACACGGCATAGCCGCCGTCCACCTTCTGGTACATCATCGGGTTCACGCGGGGCTGGCCGCTCTTGGCGCCCACCGTGTGCAACAGCAGCAGCGGAGCGCCAGCGAACTGACCGCCGACCTGCCCACCGTTGTCGCGAAACTCAGCGATGATTTTGTCGTTCCAGTCGCTCATGCCTTCTCCTCGCCTCCGCGCACCGGCTCCGTCGACACGATTCTGACAGTCCCAGGCGCCCACTGCTTGCTTGCGCAGGCCGCAGTCGCCGCGTGCGCCGACGTAGAGTCTCGGCCGTGGGTGAGGGTCGCTTCGAGCGCTATGACCGGTACGAGCGGTCACTTGTGGACGTACTCAACGCTCTCAACCTCACAGCGCCGCTGGCACCTTCCGGCGACGAGCGTAACGACCCGCGGGCCCGGCGGCACTGGCAAAGCAGCGTGGCCCTGATGATCATGCGAAAGGCGGTACCGCCGCAGCCCGAGGAGTTGTTCGAACCGCTGATGCTCGCGGCCGTCTACGAACCTGACCCAAGTCACACTCAACGACACATCAGACCAGCGCTCGCCGTCTTCGGCCGCCGGCGCGTCCAGACCAGGCTGCTCGAACATCTCCGAACGGGAACCGACTACGAGATCATCGGTGCGGCTGACGCCTGGTACTGCACGTACCTGCGCGTCACGGGCAGCGACACCGGGGACGATCCATGCACCGACCTGCGGCACGCCTTCCAGGAGACCGGCCTGCGCATATTCCTGGCCAACGACCACCCGGGAGTTCGCGGCCGCCTCATCACCCTGCTGAACCTTCGTGCCGAAGAAAACCCACCAGAGCTGCGCCAACTGGTCTCCGACGTGCTCCGCACGGTGTTCCCGTCCTAGACCCAGACGGCGAGGACGCCCCGGGGCCTGGCCGCGTGATCGGTCACGCAGAGCGCGCGGCCGGGGCGTCGCTACAGGTAAGAAACCTCGGGGACAGGGTGACCGCGCCTGCCTCAATCAGCCGCCACGCGGCCGCCACGTCGCACAGAGCACTGGCATCCATCCACGGAGAAATCGCCTCCCGCCACAGGGCGCGCAAAACCATGAACCGAGCCAGCTGCGGAATATTCTCGCTGATCTCCGACCTAGCCCACCCCTCCGGGTCTTGGGCTCCAAGCTCCTTGAACCTCTCCGCCAGCGATAAAGCAGAGTCGCGGACATCCGGCGGCAAAGTCGCCAACCACTCACCCCACGTCGACCAGGAAGTCACCGCCTGATCATGCCCTTGGCTCGTCCGTCAACCAACCCCAGCGCTCGATGCCCCCTGAATGCTGTCAACGGAGGGCGTGCTCGAAATCGACCGCCTCGGTGTGAATTCTCGGCGAGCAGGTCGGCTCGGGCTTGATGCGAGGTCAGACGGCCTGCTGGCGCGCTTCTCGGTTCGATTCGGCCGGCACGGTTGCTGTACTTAGCTGCTGTACTGCTGGCACGGCTTGGTCGGCCTCCCTGGTCCATCCGAGGAACCGGCGGTGCAGCACGCCCGCCGGCGTCCAGGGCATGTCCTCGGTTGCCTGAACGAGGTAGGACCCGAGGTAGAGAGCCAGCGACACGGGGGCATCCGCATACTCCGCCCGCAGCTCGCGCTTCCGGGTCGCGCACGGCCAGGGCAGGCCGCAGCCACCGCAGCTCCAGATCGGCATGACCAGGCCGTGGACGGTCACCGCACACCCGCCAGGAAGCGAGCGGTGATCGCCCGTGCCTGCCGGCTGGGCGCCCGTTCGACCTGCCAGCACGGATACGACGTGAGCCGCGCCCACCACGTCCGGCAGCCACTGCACATGCCGTCCCGCCCTCGGACGTGGACCGCGATGATCGTTTTCTGCTGCCCGCTGCTCACTGCTCACCTTCCTGCGGCCAGTGGCCGCGACTGATCGGAATCCGGTGCCGGGCACGGCACGGCAGGTCGGCTCCGCAGCGGCAGATATGCCGCCAGTGTCGCCACGACCACACCGGCCGATGCCTGCGGGCGAGAGTCAGAGCGGTGGCCGAGAGGTACTCGTCATAAGAGACGCGCCGCACGGACCCTCCCTCGTTCGAGCACGAGGACGGCCTCCTGCCCTCGAAGCTGAGAGACGCGGCGACCAGGCGATACCCGCACCGCCCGCCGCATCCCGTGAGCAAGAAGCTACGGTGGGTCGCGGAGCGGAATGGGTAAGGTTTCTACCCCTGGATCACGAGAGCAGACCGACCTTGATCGCAAGGTCACGGGCGTCGTCACGAGTGGAACGTGGACCGTCGAGCAGGTCCAAGGTGATCTGGCGGGCGTACCCGTTGAAGCGGATCGTTTCCGGGGCCGACTCGTACGCCTGCCGGAGGGTCATCACGGCCGCTTCCTTGTCGTCTTTGCCGTAGTGCGCCCGCGCGACCTCGATGAGATGGCGTGCCCGGCGCGGCCTCGACGGGATCGCTGCGTAGTCATGACGGCGTGCCTGCCGCACTGCCTCCCCGGACTTCTGCAACTCCACCGCCACGGTCACCGCGTGGGCGCCCATGATGATCCGTGAGAACGACGACTGCGGCTGATAAAAGCTCTGCGGCAGGTGCTGCGCCACCTGGTCGGCACGATCCCAGTACCGCCAGGCCCGGCCTTCCTCACCAGCACGGGCGGCAGTGTAGGCAGCCTCGAAGTTCAGTGCACCCCAGAGCGCCAGCAGGTTCATGTTCCCGTCGGCTGTACGCGGCTCCAGCGCCGACAGTAGCTCCAGGGTCACCGCCATCGCGGTGTCCCAGTCACCGGCATCCCGATGCACCTGGCACAGGAACCACCCCGCGCCCGCGACCGCCTCCGGGTCGCCGGACTCCTGCGCCGCCACCATCGCTCGGTCCGCAACCCGCCACAACAACTCCGCGGCGGGTTGATAGGCAAGGAACATCTGCGTCAAACCGAACGTCTCCGCCAACAGGGCCTGAGCCTGCCGACGCTCATCACCCTCGTACGCCAACGCGGCGCGCTGCACGTCGCGCAGCAGCCCCGGCAACAACCCGCCCAGCACCGTACGGTGATCCGACGCCTGATGGCGTGCCCGCCATGCCGCCGCAAGCCGTTCCCTCAGGCTCGTCAACGACTCCGGGGAAGCCTCGTCCGAGATTGCGAAGCGGTTCACCGCGTCCCGGACCGAGGCCAGCGCCGGATGCTCCGGCCCGTTGACCACAGCAGACCGAGCGCTCAACTCCCCGACCAAGGCAGACACCTCGACCTTGAGGGCACGCGCGATGCGATCCAGCAGGTGAATGCACGGCGGCAGGATGCGATCGGTCTCCACTGCCTTGACCCACTCGGCGCTGCGCCCCACCAACCCTCCGAGCACCGCACGGGTCTTCCCGGACCGCTCCCGGTAGACCTTCAACCGCTGCCCGAAAGTCAACTCCGGCAAGGAATCCATCCCGGACCTCCTCGTAGCGCGCGACGCACCGTCGGCGCCCACGCCGCCGTGCCACCCAACGCTACCGGCCTGCCTGCCGCCTTAGAACCCCTCACACGCCGAACGCAACGGGGCTACCGGCACTTCAACACCGGACCCCAGCCGACTACCGTCGACCCGTGCTCGATCCCGCAACTGTCTTCGACGGCTCCGGCCCGCTGGAGGACCCGCTGACCGACGCGGTTCTGCGGACGGTGGAAGCGCAGCTTGGCTACCAGTTGCCCACCGCGTACGTCGACCTGGCCCGTCGACACAACGGCGGCTCATTCGCCCGTGATGCCCACCCCGCACCCAGCCGAACCTCCTGGGCTGATGACCACGTTGGCGTGTACACGTTGGCATCGGTCGGTCGAACTGCCGGGTTCAGCCTTTGTGGCGAGATCGGCAGCGCTTTCTGGGTGGCGGAATGGGGCTACCCCGACATCGGCATCTACATCGCCGACTGCCCGTCGGCGGGTCACGACATGATCGCCCTCGACTACCGCTCGCCCGGTGAGCCCGCCGTAGTGCACGTCGACCAGGAGTGGAACTACCAGATCACGGTCCTCGCCCCCGACTTCGAGACCTTCGTGATGGGTCTGGTCGACGAGTCCGAATACGACGTCGAGGACTGATCGCCGGTCCGCGTCGCTACAGCGGAGCCGGTCAGAAGGTCAGACGGCTTGCTGACGCGCTTCTCGGCTCGGTTCAGCTGGCACGCCGTCAACAGCGCCGCCGCACAGACCACACTCGACGACCTGCAACGCCGAATCGCAGGACCGGTCACGTAGACCAAAGCCGGCCACGTGGCAGTCGTACGCGTCCTGTTGGCCGGCTCGGGTACCAACCCCACGGGAACCGAGCGTTGAAAGAGCTACGCGACGACGTCCGGTCAACTGACCGCCGGCCACCGGCGCCCGCCTGTGACCGTGCGACAGTCGCAAACGCGTTTCTCCGATTGGCGTCCGCTGCGTAGCATCTCCGGCGATCAAGGGGGATGAACGGTGGGCGATTTCCAGCAGTTCGTGACGGATGTGACTTCGCGTCTGTCCACGATGTCCAGGGGTGAGTTGTACGCCGTCGGCGACGGTCTCGACCGGGACTCACTCTGGCTCGCCTTTCTCGACTCCTTCCCCGCCGGCACCAATCTGCGGTTCCGTGAGCGATCCGAGTACGACTGCTCGACCTGCCGCGGTTTCATCAAGCACTTCGGCAACGTCGTCGAGATCCACGACGGGCGGGTCCGTACCGTCTGGTCCGGGGTGTCGGCATCCGACCCGGTCTTCTCCGTCGTCGCCGCCGCTCTGGACGAGTTCGTTCTTTCGCTGCCGTTGTCCACCCTCTTTCGGTCCACTCAGGCGCAGTACGGGACGAAGACCACCCGGACGCTGCGCGACGGCCAGGTCGAGGTGTGGCACCACCTGCACGGCCGGGTGGAAGAGCGGCATCGCATCGAGGACGTCCGCGCGGCACAGGGCAACTTTGACGCCGCGGTGCAGGTCTTCCAGCGTGGCCTGGCCGAGCTGACCCGGCACGCTCTGGACACCGTCGTCGACCTCGTCGACGACAACGCCCTCTACCGCGGCGCGGAGCATCGCCGGGCGGTGACCGAGTTCCGCTCGCTGCAGAACTGGTGGACCCAGGCGACCGACCAACGTGCCTTCGTCTTCGCCAACGCCATGAACCCGGCGGCCCGGTTCCGCAACACGGTGATCGGCACCCTGGTCCAGGATCTCTCCGCGGGCGTCGACCTGGAGCAGGCGGTCCGGTCGTTCGAGGCGAAGGTGGCGCCGCAGAATTACCAGCGCCCCACGGCGTTGATCAGCCCGGGCATGGTCAAGGCCGCCATGAGGACCATTGCCGAGCTGGGCATCGAGGAGTCGTTGCAGCGACGGTTCGCCCAACTGTCCGACGTGTCGGTCACCAACGTGCTGTGGGTCGACAACGACACCCAGGCGCGGATGAAGGACGGCATCGAAGGGCTACTCATGCAGGCGGCCACCATCCGGTCGTCAGGTGCGCTCCTTCGCGACGCCAAGCCGGAGGAGATTCCCGTGGTCTCCTTCATGAAGGACATCCTGCCCGGCGCCGCCACCATCGACCTGTGGGTCGCCAACACCTACGAGCCGCACCTCGTCAGCCTCACCACCGGCCAGCACCCGGCTGCTCCGCGGTTGTTCAAGTGGGACAACGACTTCGGCTGGTCGTACGGCGGCAACGTCACCGACTCGATCAGGGAGAAGGTCAAGCGGGCCGGCGGCAACGTCACCGGCAAGCTGCGGGTGAGCCTGTCCTGGTTCAACCACGACGACCTGGACCTGCACGTGTACGAACCCAACGGCGACCACATCTGGTACCAGGAGAAGCGCAACAAGCTGGACGTCGACATGAACGCCAGCGGGCCGCTCTCTCGCGAACCGGTGGAGAACGTCACCTGGACCGACCGTGTCCCCGACGGTGAGTACCGGATCGAGGTGAACCAGTACCGCAAGCGGGACAGCACCCAGGTCGGCTTCGTGATCGAGACCGAGAGCAACGGGAAGATCGAGCATTACAGCCACGAGCGCGCGGTCGGCCACAAGGAGACCGTCGAGGTGGGCCGGATGACGGTTGCCGACGGGGTGATCACCGCTTTCCGGCCGGGTAAGGACGTGCATCCGGGCAGTGCGGGCAAGGAGTTGTGGGGCATCACCACCGAACAGTTCGTACCGGTGTCCACCATCATGTACTCGCCGAACTACTTCGATGACAACGAGGTCGGCAACCGGCACTACTTCTTCATCCTGAAGGGGTGCGTGAACGACCAGCCGACGCGGGGGATCTACAACGAGTTCCTCCGCAGCGACCTGCAACCGCACCGCAAGGTGTTCGAGGTTCTCGGCGACCGCACCAAGTGCGAGCCGTCTGCGGATCAGCTGTCCGGCCTCGGCTTCAGCTCCACGGTCCGCAGCTCTGTGGTCGCCAAGGTGACCATGACCGGCGGCCGGCGCCGCCTCATCAGCATCCAGTTCTGATTCCTTAACCAGATATTCCAGAGAGGCTACCGTGACCATTTTCGAGAAGGCCACACGGGAGAAGTTCCGCTATCCGTCGGTCAAGGGACTGCTGACCACGGAACAGCTGTGGGAGCTTCCGCTGACCGCCAGGTCCGGCTTCAGCCTCGATGATGTGGCCAAGGCGGTCAACGCGGAGCTCAAGGCCGTCGACACCGAGTCGTTCGTGGCCACCGAGGCCAATCCGGCCAAGGCAACCTTGGAAATCAAGCTGGAGGTCGTCAAGCACGTCATCGCCGTCCGCCTCGCGGAGGACCAGGCGGCGAAGGCAGCGGCGGCCAAGAAGCTGGAAAAGGAGAAGCTGCTGGCGGTCCTGGGCCGCAAGCAGGACGCGGTCCTGGAAAACCTCACCGAGGCAGACCTACTGGCCCGAATCAACAACCTGTAGCCCGCCGACAATCAGCGTCTGCCAGCAGGCCCGCACATCGCCGCCCAAAACTCGTCGGCGTCGTCGCCGTGCTGCTTACTTGCCAGCCGAGGCCGGCAGAAGCTGGATCCCCACTATGCGACGCCGGGGGTGGAGACACCGCTCCGAACCGCCTCGATGAAGCCATCAGGCGGCAGGTAGCGATGCTCTTCAACATAGTGGCCGATCAGCGCCGGTGCAGCGAAGTTCGTCCCGTCCGCTCCGGTGAGCCAGATCTCGCCGTTCCCGCGCGCAACATCGGGAGCTTCGTAGAGCCGAATGTCGGCCCGAATCACGCGCGGAGGCTCGACCGCCGCCTGGCAGAACTGGCAGTAGTGGTATCCACGCATGAGCCGTACTGGTCTGGCGCCGAGGCTCACCAACCGATCTCGAACGTCTCGCGGGCAGGCTCCTGCAGTGAAGGGCATGCTCGAATCCAGCCAACCAATGGCAATGGCGTCCGGGGAGCCCGGGTAGTAGTCATAGGGCGCCAGGTCCGGGATGTGCGTCACGCGTCGATCATCGCAGTCAGGGACGGGCACTCACCCCAGACGAGGGCATCGTCATGTCGCAGCTCGGCTCACATCCCCAGCCGATCGACGAGGTGATCGCCGGGCGGGTCGGCGGCCAGGACGTGGTGATCGGGGCGTATCAGGGCGGCACTCTGATGCTGTGAACGCCTCGGCCACGTCCGCCGGGGCCGGTTACTCAACGGGGCTGAGTCGGACGGTGGCGAAGGCCATCCCACGATCGCGCAGCAGCCGACCATTCGGCCCCACCTGGCGACCCACCCGCCCACTTAACTGGAGCCGCCTCCGTGACTGCCGGTGCTTAAGGACCCCTCGGCGCATCCATGGCCTCCGACGTGAGGAGACACAAGCCGTGGTGCCGACTATTTTCAACAGTTGATCCAGCGCGCTGGGCGCAGTCGGGAGCCGTTGATCGAGCCTACGACGAGGCCGTTATCGGCGATCCCCCAGCCGAAGGGGTCTTGGACACCGGGGATGGCGCCGCCCAGGGCGACGAGCCGGTCGCCGTGGTCGACGGCTCGGTCGCCGAGCACTGTGCCCCGACTGTTGACGTCCTGCGTCGATACCAGCGCCGGGTTCACAGCGGATGCCACGTCAGTCCGCAGGTCCCAGCGCACCAGGGTGCTGTCCCCGTCCTCACTGCCGGTGCCGATGCGACCAACTGCCCAGGTCCCCTGGGCCGCGGAGATCCCCGACCACCGGGCCCCGGGGGCGGTGAGCCGGTCCGTCCTCGCGTCGGGATGGCGTACCCAGCCGAAGCTGCCGGCGGTACCGATGATGGTGCCGTCGTCGAGGATCTCCCTCGCGCTAGCGTTGGACGGGGCGTCGATCACCTCGACGGTGCCCGGCCGGTCGGCGGGCCAGAGCAGCGGCAGGGACGTCTCGGTCTGCTCAACGGCGCCCTGGCCAACGATGTCGCCGCGTGAGTTGATCCCCAGCGCCAAGGTGTTGGAGACCGTCGGCAGGACGGGTAACCACTCCAGGCGCCCGTTGCGGTAGCGCCAGGGGCGGTAGACGTTGTCGACGAAGGCATTGCCGACGGCAACGCCGTACCGATTGATGCTCTCGACTTGCCCCGGCGCTCCTATGGTGACGACGGTGAGGCGGGGTTCGTCCCCCACCCCAGGCCCGGGTCGGCGCGGCGGCCCGGCCCAGAGCAGCAGTAGCGGCTGCGAATCTTCGTCATCGATTCGGTAGCCGATACCGGCGATGAACCGACCAGTCGGGTCGACCGCCAGAGCTCGACCATTCATGTCCGCTGGTAAGTGCAGTGGTCGGAGCGCGCAGACCGGGACGGGCCGGTGCTTCGGCTCGGCCGTGGCAACGCCGGGCAGGCCCAGCGTTGCGGTGAGGGCGCCAGCGGTCAGACTGACCAAGAAGCCGTCCCGAACAGTCCGGGTCATCTCTACTCCCAGTGAAGTGCGGTGGTGGTGTGCTTACCGAAGCACGTCGATGTCACCATCGGAAGTGCTGCCTACAGCTGGGCGGCGCCGATTTCCGACACCGCACAGCCCCGATGGTGCGGAAGCCGCCGTTGCATCGGGCTGTTGAGGTGGTGAGTCCGCATCGGGGCGCAGGATGACGCCGCGGCCACCGTCATCGCCGATCTCGCCGCGGAGAACGACGCCCTGCGCCGTCAGGCCACCGAAACAGCGTCGCGGACGATCGCCCCGCTACGGCGACTGCAGGCCAGCGCAACCTTCGCGGGCTGGGGCGGCCTACGCGACCTCGCAATGGGGACTGGCGAGTGGGCGGACCACCGGACCGGCGGCCATCACTCAGCCCGTGAGCCACGGCGCGGGGACACCCGCTCGTGAGGGTGGGCGTCGGTAGCGGTAGGACTTCTCCAGCCAGCAGGCCCGATCGGGACCGCACCCGGGTCACTCAACCGGGCAGGTCCATGGCGGCCCGAATCGAGAAGCAGCCGTGCTGCTGCCAATGTGAGGGCATATACCGCAAAGCCCGTTACCGATGACTCCGGTAACGGGCTTCTGACCTGCGCAATCTGAGAGTGGGCGATGCTGGTATCGAACCAGCGACCTCTTCGGTGTGAACGAAGCGCTCTCCCACTGAGCTAATCGCCCTCAGCGCCACTGACTCTACCCGATCGTGGAACCGGACCGGAAATCCGGGGTCAGTGGGTCGCGAGGTAGTGCATTGCCGCGGCTACCACGTCGATGCCGAGGCTGTACTTGAGGGACAGCCAGACCACCGTGGCCACGAAGACCAGGCCGACGGAGCCGAGCACGATTCGCACCAGCAGCGACTGTTTCGTTACCCAGCGTGTCCATCCGTGGACGTGGCGGCGGGTGAAGCCGAGCAGCCGGCGCGCCCAGTGGTATTCGACGGCCCAGATGCCCAGGCCGGCGATCACCAGCAGCCATCCCGGCCCGGGGAGCGGGATGAGGGCGATGCCGATGGTCACCACCAGCGCACCGGCGATGGTGATGAAGATCTTGAGTGCGATCCGGCCGGTGGGGTTGGCGCGGATGAGGTCGAGGGTCAGCGAGATCCGCTCACGCCAGCGGGGCCGACGCGGCCGCTCCTGCACGGCGACTCCGCCACCACGGCCGGCGTCGACGCCGGCACGGCCACCAACACCGGTGCCGCCACCACGACCAACGGCGGCGTCGCCACCACGACCGGCGCCATCATCACCGGGACGACCGGCGTCGGACGCCGGCCGACCGGCCCGTTCGGGCTGTTCCATCGGCACTCCGTACCCCCGCTTTTCGGCTGCTCGGACCGCGACTTTCGGCGGGCCGGGCGCCGCCGCCGGCTCCACTGAGGATTGCTTCGTCACCATTTCACCCCCCAGTGTCGCTCGGGCCCGTCACTGCAACGGCCGACTGGACGTTACCGGAGTAAGTCGACGACTGAGCCACCCGATACCGGGCGGGATCACGCACTGGGCAGAACCGGAAATCCTACATGAATGCTCACATTCACGCGGCCTTTCCGTCCCCCTTCCCACCACTGGGTGAAGTCAGCGTATGGCGGAGCGTAGCCAGGAGTAGCACCTGAGTATGGGAAAAGCGGGACACGCGCGTTCCGCAGCGGTGCCGGGGGGAGAACGTCCATGAGTGTCATCCGACCGACGACCGTAGAGGTCGAGACGTCGCTAAGGCTCGTCGCACCTGACGCCACCGCCTTGCCGGTGCGTGCCAGTCTGCGTTACGACCCTGCTGACCCGTATGCGGTCCATGTCCTGTTCCATGCCGAATCGGCAGGGGGCGAGGCGGTGAGTTGGTCGTTCGCTCGCGAACTTCTGGTCACCGGCCTGGACGAGCCGGCCGGCATTGGGGATGTGCGGGTCTGGCCCTGGGCCACACCGCGCGGCGACTTCGTCGCGCTGGCCCTCTCGTCACCGGACGGCAACGCCCTCTTCGAGGTGCCGCGCAGCGTCCTGGTGCGTTTCCTTCGACGGACCTACGTCGTCGTCCCGCGCGGCCGTGAGGCCGAGCACCTGGACGTCGACACGGCGGTGAACCGGCTGCTCGCCGGTCGCTGACCGCCCGAACCTGCAACACCGGCCATACCGGGGCCGCGCGGATCTGCCGAGTCCGCGCGGCCCCGGCACACACCCAGGGAGTACGCGGGCAGCGTTCCTGGGTCGGCCGGTGCTCAGCCGTGCGTGGTGATGCCGCCGTCGACGGGAATGACCGCCCCGGTGAGGTACGCGCCGGCGCGCGACGAGAGGTAGATGGCAGTGCCGGCCATGTCCTCGGGGCGCCCGATGCGGCCCAGCGGCACCTGCTGCTCGATGGCGGCCCGGCTCGCCGGGTCGTCGAGCGCGAACGCCATCATCTTGCTCTCGAACGGGCCGGGCGCGATCGCGTTGACGGTGATCTGCTCACCGGCGAGCTGGTGGGCGAGGCTGCGGGTGAGCATGTGCACGGCCGCCTTGGTGGCCGAGTACGCGTACACCTCCATCATCGGCACCCGGATGCCGTCGATCGACCCTATGTTGATCACGCGGGCCGGGTCGTCGGCGCTGGCGGCGGCGCGCAGCGCCGGCAGCAGCGCGGTGGTGAGCCGGAAGACGGCCTTGACGTTCACCGCCCAGAGCTTGTCGAACGCGGCCTCGGGGTAGTCCTCCAGCGGTGCGCCCCACGTCGCGCCGGCGTTGTTGACCAGCACGTCGAGGTGGCCGAAGCGCTCGCGTACGGCGGCGGCCAGCGACTCGGCGCCGGCGTCGTCGCTGAGGTCGGCGGGGATTGCCTCGCAGCGCCCCTCGGCGGACAGGGTGGTGGCGACCGCCTCGCAGACGTCCGCCTTGCGGGACGAGATGATCACGTGTGCGCCGGCCCGGACGAAGCCCTGGGCGATCATCAGCCCGATCCCCCGCGAGCCGCCGGTGACCAGAACCGTCTTACCTTCGACCGAGAACAGCTGCGTCATGCCCATCCCATCGCGAGTCGGCGGGTGCCGCCGGCCGGTCGGGTGGCCGGCGGATACCGGTGGATCGCCGACCGACGGCGCTACCGCCGGGTAACGTAGCCCGGCCGTCGGGACCGGGACAAGCCCACAGCTTGCCGCGGATTCCCGCTGCGAACGTCGATCGGGATGCGGTGACCTGCGGTTCGGGCTACCGTCGCAGGCGATGGTCTCCACCGATCCCTCCCCCGCGCCATCGATCGGAACGGCGTCTCCCGTCACCGACGAGATAGCCACGTTCGCGCTGGCCGATCTTGCCGGCGCCCCGGGCTGGCGTCGGCCGGTGATCGTCGAGCGCGAGCTGTTGATTCTCACCACGCGTGGGCACGGCGACGCGGAACTCGACTTTCATCTGCTGCCGTGCCGGCCCGGCACACTGCTGCGGGTCCGCCCCGGCCAGGTGCTGCGCTGCGCCGGCCCCCAGTTCGACGCCACAGTGGTCGCCTGGGATGCCGAGACGCTGCGCGGCTTCGACGTCGACCTGACCACGACAGCGACCTGGCGGCAGTTGGCCGGTGAGGACGAGGACGCGGTGATCAGCGAGGTGAGCCAGTTGGCGGTGGACTGCCGGCGGCACCCCGACGGCCCCATCGCCCGCGCGCTGCTCCGGCATCAACTGGCAGTGCTGCTGCTGCGGCTTGCCGTGGCCCACGACGACCGGTCACCGGCCCGCCCCGAGGACGAGACGTTCCACCGGTTCCGCCGCGAGGTGGAACACGGCTACCCGTACACCCGGCGGGTGGAGGACTACGCGGTCGAGCTCGGCTGCTCGGTACGGACCCTGACCCGGGCCTGCCTGGCCGTCACCGGTCGCAGCGCCAAACAGGTCATCGACGAGCGGGTCGCGCTGCAGGCCGGCCGGTTACTGGCCGCGACGGATCAGCCGATCGCCCAGATCGGCCGGCGGCTCGGCTTCTCCGAACCCACGAACTTCGGGCGCTTCTTCACCCGCGAGGTCGGCGTCAGCCCCGGCGCATTCCGGGCCGCCCGGGATCAACCGGTGGCCGGCCGGGTGGTCCGACCTCGACCGCCGGCCGAGTCGACGGGCGTCAACGGCGGCTGGTTCCGCCCCGGCACCCCGGGCGAACCCGCAAACGGCGGGCACGCCACGAGACCCGGGCCGCCCACCGGAGGGCCGGGCGGCACCGGGCGGGCATGATGGCACTGTGCAGATCTCCGCGCGCGGCGACTACGCGGTACGGGCGGCGTTGAGCCTCGCCACCGCGTACCCCTCGCTGCTGTCCACCCAGGCCATCGCCGCGGAGCAGGACATGCCCCGCAAGTTCCTGGAGGCGGTCCTGGCGGATCTGCGCCGGGCCGGCGTTGTCCGCGCCCAGCGCGGCGCCGAGGGCGGCTACACACTGGCCCGTCCACCACGCGAGGTGACCGTCGGCGCGGTGCTGCGCGCCGTCGAGGGCCCACTGGCCGGGGTACGCGGGCTGCGCCCCGAGGAGACCCGGTACGAGGGCTCGGCGGAGAACCTGCCCGGACTGTGGGTGGCGGTGCGCGCCGCCGTGCGGCGGGTCGTCGACGAGGTGAGCCTCGCCGAGATCGTCAGCGGTCGACTGCCCGCGCACGTCCGCAAGCTCACCGCGCTGCCCGACGCGTGGGAGCCGCGCTGACCTCGGGTCGGCTCACAGCGTCCACACCACCTCCTCGGTGTTGAGCCGGGGCAGCCGCCGCTCCCAGGCGTCCGGGCCGGGCGGCCCAGGTTGAGCATCAGCAGCGCCTCGTGCCGGCTACCGGGGACGAACTCGCGGGTCAACCCGCCGCGTCGAACCCGGCCATCGGGCCGGCGGCCAGCCCGGCGGCGCGTACGCCCACCAGCAGGTGACCGATCTGGAGGGTCGCGCTGAAGCGGGCCTGCCCGGCGCGGGACGGACTGTCGCTCAGCCAGTGGCGGACCTGCGTGTGGTCGCCGGCCGGGAGCACCCCGACCAGTGTTTACCGTGCCGCAGCACCTATCTGGTGGATAGAGATTGCGGTGCCCGGTGGACGACCGTCCAGGGCGGACAGCGAGAGGGTTTCAAAAGTTGTCGGTTCGGGCATGTTCGATCTCGACACGGCAGGGAACGGTGACGAGGGGAGACCTCCGATGGGCCTCATGTTTCGCAAGCGCAAGAAGTACGGTCCGATCATCCTGAACTTCACCGAGAACGGCTTCTCCTCGTGGAGCATCAAGATCGGTCGCTGGTCCTGGAACTCCAAGGCCCGTGCGCACCGGGTCGACCTGCCGGGTCCGCTGAGCTGGAAGCTGGACAAGTCCCGGTCGTAAGCATCCCGGGAGTCGAG
>NZ_JAGPXY010000053.1 GCF_018070325.1 Micromonospora sp. H61 | reverse complement strand
GGGGTGGGGTTAGTGGGTTTTGGCGTTGGCTTCGGCTTGGGCCTTCATTCGGGCAGCGCGGTCGATGTCGGCCTGCTGGACGGCCGCTACCGAACCGAAGATGCTGACCGCCTGGTAGTAGGTCCAGGCCAGGCTGTAGCAGGCCGGCCGGACGACCGAGTTGTACGTGGTGCAGACGCGCTTCAGGTCCTCGTAGAAGGCGCTGTCGAGGCGGGACTTGTTGGCGGAGAACTGGCCGACCGCCTTGTAGTTGCGGTAGCCGAAGTCGTGTCGGTAGCAGCCCAGGTTGAAGGTGAAGCCGAGCGGGTTGTCCGGGCTGGACGAGCAGTAGTCGGTGGACCAGTTGAAGTTGTACTCGGCCCAGGGTGCCCGGTTGACCCGGGCGCTGTTCCACGAGTTGTAGCTGGACGCGCTGGTCTGGGTCCAGCTGGACAGCACGGAGAGCCGTTGGGCCGGGGTGACGGCGGCGGCGGGGGACGCGATGGCGAGGGTGGCGAGCAGCGCTAACGCGCCCGAGGCGATCAGGGTGGCGAGACGTCGGGGCACGGGTTACCTCCGCGGGGGTGAGCGGGTGGGACGGAAGTTACCGGCGGGTTACCGGATGTCGATGAGTGTCGATCAGCTGATCAACTAGGCGGTATGCGTATCGCCAACTATTGGTGACATGCGTTGAAACAGACGAATGCCGGCGGGCTGGCGGGGCTCTCGTTCGCCGACCGGTCCAGTGCGGTCAGTCGGTAGGTGTAGCGCCGACCAGGCCCGGCCGAGGTGTCCACCCAGGACTGGTCGTTGCCGGGCGTGGCCCGGACGGTGCCGACCAGGTGCGCGGCGTCGGCAGTGGCGCACCGACCGGGCAGCGTGGTGCCGTCGAACCGATAGATCGCGTACGAGGTGGCGGTGCCGAGCGGACCGACGCCGTCGGCGGGCTGCCGCCAGGTGAGCCGGACCCCGTCGGCCTGCCGGATCGCCTTGCTGACCACCGGGAAGAGCAGCGGCCGGGCCGGCAGGTGGGGCATGGCCGGCACCAGGGCCGGGCGGGAGTAGTGCTCGCCCGCGTAGATGTCGGTGGCGCCGAGGCGGTTGGCGCGCACCTGCACCGCGGAGAAGTGCACGTTGCCCTGCACCTCCGGGTACGACCGGTTGAGCGTCAGGTGGTCGGACAGCTCACGCGGGTTCTGCCAGTACGGCCCGTACGCCGGGTCGCCGCTCTTGTAGTCGGCCTGGCCGATGTAGAGCTGCACGCGGGTGCCGCGCACCGTCTCGGCCCACCACGGCACCAGGCGCGCGTAGTCGGCGGCCGGGTACTGACCGATGTACCAGTAGAGCTGCGGCACCACGTAGTCGATCCACTCCTGCTTGATCCACTTGCGGGTGTCGGCGGAGATGATGTCGTACGACTGGCTGCCGGTGGTGTCCGAACCCAGCGGGTCGGCGGTCTTGTTGCGCCAGATGCCGAACGGGCTGACGCCGAACTTCACCCACGGCTTCGCCGCCTTGATCTTGCCGTTCATCTCCTGGATCAGCAGGTTGATGTTGTCCCGCCGCCAGTCGGCCCGGTCGGTGAAGCCCCGGTTGTGGGCGGCGAAGGTCGCGTCGTCCGGCACCTGGTAGGTGCCGCTGGGGTAGGGGTAGAAGTAGTCGTCGAAGTGGACGCCGTCGATGTCGTACCGATTGACGGCGTCCATCATGGCGGTCTGGACGAACTCGCGGACCTCGGGAATTCCGGGGTTGTAGTAGAGCCGGCTGCCGGCCACGCCGGCCGGTGGGTAGGCGAAGGTCCAGTCGGGGTGCTGCTGGGCCGGGTGGCCGGGGGCGAGCTGGGTCAGGTCCGCACCGGCGCCGCCGGGGGCCGGCATGGAGACGCGGTACGGGTTGAACCAGGCGTGGAACTCCAGGTTCCGCTTGTGCGACTCGTCGACCAGGAACGCCAGTGGGTCCCAGCCCGGGTCCTGGCCGCGTACCCCGGTCAGGTATTCCGACCAGGGCTCGTACGGCGAGGGCCAGAGCGCGTCGGCGGTGGGCCGGACCTGCACCACGACGGCGTTGTGGTGCAGTCGCCCGGCCAGGTCGAGCAGCTCGCGGTATTCGGCCTGTTGGGCCGCGATCCGGTCCGGGTTGGTCTGGGACGCCTTGCTGGGCCAGTCGATGTTGACCACCGAGGAGATCCACATGGCCCGGAACTGCCGTTTCGGGGTGGTCGGGTCGGTGGCGCAGGTGGCGGTGCCAGTGGTGTCGGCCGCGCTGGGTGCGGCGCTCGCGGGGGTGGCGGTGACGAACGTGCCGAGCAGGGCTGCGATCAGCCCGGTGACTCCGAGTCGGGTGGCTTTCATGCGGTGTGTCCCTTCGTTGGGGCTCCCGGATGTTTCGCGCGGTGCGCGGCAAGATTCGCCGTCGATGTCCGCGTTGCTGGTAGGAAATTTTCACAGTCTGGCCGTCGCCGCAAGAGTTCGCGGTTGACCAATCGCGCCGGTGGGTAGCAACGGCGGTCACCGGCCGCCACGGGGGTGGTCGCACGGTGGGAGGGGTGACCGGGTGTCCGTGCTGCGCACAAAACCAATCAAGGACGTGATAGCCCAAGGTGAGGCGGACGGCAGCGACGGCCAGCTGGGGCTGAAGCGACGGCTCGGCGCGATCGACCTCACCGGCTTCGGCATCGGCATCGTGATCGGCACCGGCATCTTCACACTCACCGGGATCGAGGCCCGGGACAGCGCCGGGCCGGGCGTGGTGATCTCCTTCGCCATCGCCGGCGTGGTGGCCCTGCTCGCCGCCCTCTGCTACGCCGAGTTGGCCTCCAGCGTGCCGACCGCCGGCAGCGCCTACACCTACGCGTACGCCACGATGGGCGAGATCGTCGCCTGGATCATCGGCTGGGACCTGCTGCTGGAGTTCGCGCTCGGCGCCGCCGTGGTGGCCCGAGGCTGGTCCGGCTACCTCGCCGAACTGCTCGACCTGCCGACCCGATGGTTCGGCGAGGAGGGCAGCACCGTCAACGTGGGCGCCATCGCGATCGTGCTGATCCTCGGCATCGTGGCGATCGTCGGCATCCGCGAATCCGCCCGGATCACCAACCTGCTGGTGCTGGTCAAGGTGGCCATCTGCGTCTTCGTGGTGGTAGCCGGGCTGTTCTTCGTCAAGGCCGCCAACCTCACCCCGTTCATCCCGCCGGCCGAGCCCGCCGGGAGCGGCGACGACGGCATCAAGCAGCCGGTCACGCAGGCGCTCTTCGGGCTGGAGCCGTCGGTCTTCGGCTTCGTCGGGGTGCTCAGCGCCGCCGCCGTGGTCTTCTTCGCGTACACCGGCTTCGAGGCCGTGGCCAACCTGGGCGAGGAGACGAGGAAGCCCAAGCGGGACCTCACCCTGGGTCTGCTCGGCACGCTGCTGATCTCCACGGTGCTCTACATCGGCGTCTCGCTGGTGGTGGTCGGGATGGTGCCGTACACCGAGATCGACCGGGGCGCCCCGATCGCGTCGGCCTTCGAGTCGGTCGGCGCGGGCTGGGCGGCAGTGTTGGTCTCCATCGCCGCGGTCGCGGGCCTGACCAGCGTCATCCTGGTCGACCTGGTGGCGATGGGCCGGATCGGCTTCGCCATCGCCCGGGACGGGTTGATCCCGCCCTCGATCGCGAAGGTGCACCCGCGCTGGGGCACCCCGTACCGGATCTCGGCGATCATGACGGTGGCGGTCGCGCTGCTGGCCGGCTTCCTGCCACTGTCCGCGCTGGCCGACCTGGTCAGCATCGGCGCGCTCTGCGCGTTCGTCCTCGTGTCGGTGGCGGTGCCGATCCTGCGCCGCAAGCGGCCCGACCTGGAGCGGCCGTTCCGGGTGCCGTTCTCACCGGTGCTGCCGATCGTCTCGGCGTTGGCCTGCTTCTACCTGATGCTCAACCTGTCGGTGGAGACCTGGCTGCGGTTCCTGGCCTGGATGCTGCTCGGCGCGTTGATCTACTTCGGCTACGGCCGCCGCCGCAACCGGCTGGCCCAGCACGAGCCCGCCGTGCAGGAGGGTCGCTGACGGTATGGTGCGCCCGTCACCTCGGGGAGGTTGCGGCGTGCGACACAGACTCAAGGACGTGGCCGAACGGGCCGGCGTCTCCGTCAAGACCGTCTCCAACGTCGTGAACGGCCACGTGCACGTACGACCGGACACCCGGGCCCGGGTCGAGGAGGCGATCGTCGAACTCAACTACCGGCCCAACCTCTCCGCCCGTCACCTCCGCAAGGGACGCACCGGCGTGATCGCGCTGGCCGTTCCGGAACTGGACATCCCGTACTTCGCCGAGCTGGCCCGTCACGTGGTCAGCGCCGCCGCCGAGCACGCCTGGACGGTGCTCATCGACCAGACCGGCGGCCGGCGTGACCAGGAACGGGTGCTTGCCTCCGGTATCACCGACCACCTGATCGACGGGCTCATCCTCAGTCCGTTGGCGCTCACCGCCGCGGACCTGGCCGGTCTGGACGGCACTCCGATGGTGCTGCTCGGCGAGCGGATCGAACACTGCCCGGCGGATCGCGTGGTGATCGACAACGTGGCAGCGGCCCGGGAGATCACCAGCCACCTGATCCAGTTGGGTCACCGCCGGATCGCTGCCATCGGCGCGCAGCGCACCGACGAGGGTGCCAGCGCCCGGCTGCGCCTGGCCGGCTACCGCGACGCGCTGCGCGCCGCCGGCCTCGACCACGACCAGGACCTGGTGGCGTCCGCGCCGGCCTGGCACCGCGCCGACGGCGCGGCCGCGATGCGGGGCCTGCTCACCTGCGGGGTACGCCCCGACGCCGTCTTCTGCTTCAACGACACGCTGGCCCTCGGTGCCCTGCGGGCGCTGCACGAGGCCGGCCTGCGGGTGCCCGAGGACATGGCGGTGGCCGGCTTCGACGACATCGAGGACGGCAGGTTCGCCACCCCGACCCTGAGCACCGTCGCCCCGGACAAGGAGCAGGTCGCCCGCCTGGCCGTCGAACTCCTCGCCAACCGCCTGGAGGGTGATCCCACCGTCTCCGCCCGGGAACTCCGCGCCCCCTACCGCCTGGAACTCCGCGAGTCCACCCGGACCCGCTAGTCGAAGAAGCGGGCCAGGTGGGACTGCGGTGCCGCGTCGGCGTCCTGGGGAAGGGGCGTCAGGTCGGCGAAGATCGAGGCGCCGTCGCAGCCCGCGTGCAGTGGGTACCAGCGCGGCGTGCCCGGTGGCCGCAGTTGGCAGATCCCCTTGAACGTCTGCACGTCCATCAGCCGGACGTGGGTCGGGTCGGCCACCGCGTTCACATGCCCCCACCAGGGGCTCATCACGTGCAGCACCCCACCGGGGCGGAGTACCCGATGACACTCGTCGACCAGCGGCAGGAAGTCGATCAGGTGCTCCAGGATGTGCACCGCGAAGAGGACGTCCACCGAGTTGTCGGCGAGCGGCAGCGAGCCGGACAGGTCCGCCACGGCATTCACGCCGGGTGCCGGGTAGATGTCCAGCCCCAGGTTGCTCGACCACTGCTTGGTCGGCCCACAACCGAGGTCCACCACCACCGGCGCCCGCCCGCCGATGCCGACCCGGCACCAGACGCCGTAGACACCGGCCAGCCGCCCCACCAGGTCCCGCACCAGCCGTAGCTGGGTGGGATCGGCCACGTCGCCGCTCAGATGGGCCACCCCCCGGTCGAACCGCACCTCGACCGCCAGGTCCCGCAACCGATCATCGTGGCGGACCTGGTCCGCCCACGCCTGAGCGAGGAAATCGTCGATCGCCCGCAGCCGGTCGGCCGAGGGCGGAGTCTGTGCCAAAGCGACCATTCGGGCCACCTCCCGCCGCGCGATACCCGCAATCGCGCCCGGTATGCCCCGCTCGCCCGCCTCGTTGCCGACTTCCGGTGCGCGGCCTGGCGCGGTCGGGTCAGCCGGAGAGGGTGCGGCGGCCCCCGCGCATCCGCTGGCGAGGCGGCGGGTCGGCGGGCTTCGGCCGCTTGAGGTGGTAGCGGTGCAGTTCGTGGTTGCCGGGCAGGGACGGGTCCTCGCTCATCGCGACCAACTCCCAGCCCTGGTCGCCGGCCCGGTTCAGGTGGGCCAGCGAGGTGTCGCCGTACGGCGTCACGTCGACCATCGAGCCGTCCGGCCCGTACCAGACGAAGACGACCTCCCAGCCGAGGTCGTTTGTCGCAGCCTGGCGGCGGCGGACCAGCAGGGCGTACTCCCACTTGAGCATGGCGTCATTCTCACCCCGCGCCGGCCCGCGGGCACGGATCAATCTTCGGCGATCCGCCCGGCGTCGACCCGCAGCCGCCGGTTGGTCTCGATGGCGGCCAGCATCCGCCGGTCGTGGGTGACCAGCAGCAGCGTCCCGGGATAGCTGGCCAGCGCCGATTCGAGCTGCTCGATGGCGGGCAGGTCCAGGTGGTTGGTGGGCTCGTCCAGCACCAGCAGGTTGACCCCACGGCCCTGGAGCAGGGCCAGCGCGGCCCGGGTCCGCTCACCGGGGGAGAGGGTGGCCGCCGGTCGGGGCACGTGCGCCGCCCGCAGGCCGAACTTGGCCAGCAGGGTCCGCGCGTCCGCCGGCGACAAATGGGGTACGGCCGCCTCGAACGCGTCGATCAGCGGCACGTCGCCGAGGAACAGCCCCCGGGCCTGGTCCACCTCGCCGACCACCACGCCGGGCCCGAGCGAGGCGGTGCCGGCGTCCAGCGGCAGCCGGCCCAGCAGCGCGGCCAACAGGGTGGACTTGCCCGAGCCGTTCGCCCCGGTCACCGCGACCCGGTCCGCCCAGTCGATCTGGAGGTCGACCGGGCCGAGGGTGAAGCCACCACGGCGTACCACTGCTCCGCGCAGCGTGGCCACGACGGCGCCGGCGCGGGGCGCGGCGGCGATCTCCATCCGCAGCTCCCACTCCTTGCGGGGCTCCTCGACCACGTCGAGCCGTTCGATCAGCCGTTCGGTCTGCTTGGCCTTGGCGGCCTGCTTCTCGCTCGACTCGCTGCGGAACTTGCGGCCGATCTTGTCGTTGTCGGTGGCCTTGCGGCGGGCGTTCCGCACGCCCTTCTCCATCCACCCACGCTGGGTACGGGCCCGAGCCTCCAGCCCGGCCTTCGTGTCGGCGTACTCCTCGAAGTCCGCGCGGGCGTGCCGGCGGGCCACCTCGCGCTCCTCCAGGTAGGCCGCGTAGCCGCCGCCGTAGTGGTTCACCTGCTGCTGCGCCAGGTCCAGCTCCACGACCCGGGTCACCGTGCGGGTGAGGAACTCCCGGTCGTGGCTGACCAGCACCGTGCCGGCCCGCAGACCGGTGACGAACTCCTCCAGCCGCTCCAACCCGGCCAGGTCCAGGTCGTTCGTCGGCTCGTCGAGCAGGAACACGTCGTACCGGCTGAGCAGCAGCGACGCGAGCCCGGCCCGGGCCGCCTGGCCCCCGGAGAGCCCTGTCGTCGGGTGGTCAAGGTCGACAGCCAGCCCCAGGTCGGCGCTTACCTGCTCGGCGCGTTCGTCGAGGTCCGCGCCGCCGAGGGCGAGCCAGCGCTCCAGCGCGTCGCCGTACGCGTCGTCGGCACCCGCCGCCCCGGCGGTCAGCGCCTCGGTCGCCGCGTCCAACGCCGCCTGCGCGGCGGTCACCCCGGTCCGGCGGGCCAGGAAGTCCCGTACCGTCTCGCCCGGCCGCCGTTCCGGCTCCTGCGGCAGGTGCCCGACGCTCGCGGTGGGCGGGCTGAGCCGCACGCTGCCGGCCTCGACCGGCAACAACCCGGCGAGGGTACGCAGCAGCGTCGACTTGCCGGCCCCGTTCGGCCCGACCAGCCCGACCACGTCGCCGGGGGCGACCACCAGGTCCAGTCCGGCGAAGAGCGGGCGGTCGCCGTGCCCGGCGGCCAGGTCCTTGACGATCATCGTGGCGCTCATCAGGACGGCAGCCTATCCGGCCGCCCGCATACGACCGGCCGGCAGCGGGCAGACTCAACGACGTGGTGACCACACTGGCGATCGACTGTGGCGGCGGGGGCATCAAGGCGTCCGTGCTCGACGAGGCGGGAACGATGCGGGCCCGGCCGTTGCGGGTGCCCACCCCGTACCCGTTGCCGCCCGCGCTGTTTGTCCGGACCCTGCGGGATCTCGGCGGGCGCCTGCCAACGGCGGACCGGATCACTGTCGGCGTACCCGGGATGATCCGGCACGGAGTGGTGGTGAGCACCCCGCACTACGTGACCCGCAACGGCCCCCGCACCCGGGTCGACCCGGACCTGCTCGCCGAGTGGTCCGGCTGGGACGCGCGCGGTGCACTGGCCGACGCGTTCGGGGTGCCGGCGCTGGTGCTCAACGACGCCGAGGTGCACGGCGCCGGAGTGGTCGCCGGCACCGGCTGCGAGCTGGTGCTGACCCTGGGGACGGGGCTGGGCAGCGCGCTTTTCGACGGCGGGGTGCTCGCGCCGCACCTGGAGTTGTCGCACGCGCCGGTGCGCTGGGGCACCACCTACGACACGTACGTCGGCGAGCCGGAACGGCGGCGGCTCGGCGACGCCTTCTGGTCCCGTCGGATCCGCCAGGTGGTGGACGGGCTGCGCCCGGTGTTCCGCTGGGACCGGCTCTACCTGGGCGGGGGTAACTCCCGACTGATCCGGCCCGAGCAACTGGCCCGGATGGGCGACGACGTGGTGGTGGTGCCGAACACCGCCGGAATCGTCGGCGGTGTCCGCGCCTGGGAACTTTCTGCCGGACGCCGGGACGCCCGCACCTGACCCTTCGGCGGCCGTCGGCGGCCCGAACTGACCTGATCTCGACCCCGGGAACAGTCGCCAAACTCCCGGTGTTGTGCCAGCGTCGGAACAGGTGACGGTGCGACCCGAGGAGGTGGCAGATGGATCTTCTGGCGGACTACCGGCGGGCGACCATGTTCTTCGAAACCGGTGACCCCAGCGGGGCAGCCCGACTGCTGGAGCCGATCATCGACGCCGAACCCGGCAACGCGGCGGTCCGGCAACTGCTGGCTCGGGCATACTTCCAGTCGGCCCAGCTCAACCGGGCCGAGGAGCATCTGCGCGAGCTGGTCGAGCGGGACCCGAGCGACCACTACGCGCACCACGTGCTCGGTCGGACGCTGGAGCGACTGAACCGACACACCGACGCGCTGCGGCACCTACGGATCGCCGCCGCGATGTACGCGGCCAACGACGACTACCGGACCGCGCTTGAGCGGGTGGAGACCCGCCTCGGCGGCCGGCGCTGAACGTGCGTCGTGACATGGCAGGGGCGGTCCTCAGGGGCCGCCCCTGCCGTCGTCGGAGCAAGCGGCCCGCCGGGCGTGCCTAGGATGGCGGACATGGGACCTGACCGGCCGGGGGCTGCGGCATGAAGCTCAAGCTGGACCTGCACGAGATCTTCAACAAGGGCCAGGACATCGACCGGGCGTTGCGCGGGATCATGGACGAGGCGGTGGCGAAGAAGGCCACCCTCGTCGAGATCATCCCCGGCAAGGGGTCCGGCCAGCTCAAGAAGCGGGTGCTGCGGTTCCTCGACCAGAAGGACGTCAAGCAGCTCTACCACCGCGTGGAGAAGGACTCGAAGAACTTCGGCCGCCTCTTCGTCCACTTCCGCTGGAAGTAGGCCGCGCGCATGTCGACGGTGAACCTGCGTCAAACCGCCCGGGCGATCATCGTCGATGACGACTACCGGGTTCTGTTGCTCCGACTCGCCATTCCGGACCCGGCGGGCACGATCGTCGTGTGGATCACCCCCGGGGGTGGCGTCGAAGACGGCGAGACGCCGCTGGTCGCCCTGCGGCGAGAGCTGCACGAAGAGGTCGGTCTTGCGATCGATGCCGACCCGCCGCAGGTCTGGCGTCAGGAGGTGGTCGCCTCCGGGCACGCTTCCGGCCACGATGGCGTCGCGAACGACTACTTCCTCGTGCGGACCGCGTCGTTCACGCCACGCGGCGCGATGAGCGATGAGGAACTCGCCGCCGAGCACGTCACCGGGTGGCGTTGGTGGTCGCTGTCGGAGATCAGGGAACACCACGGTCCGGAACTGTTCTCGCCACGGGACCTCGCCACGCCGTTGGCCGCATTGATCGCTGACGGAGCACCAACCCAACCCGTCCCGCTTGGCCTCTAGGCAGAGCCGCACCGCCTCGTCGATCATGGAGTTGTGGTGGCCGACAAAACCCCCATATAACGCCGAACCTGGCACCACAACCCAATGATCGACGGGGACAGACTGCCCCTCCTCCGCGATCTTGCGTTTCCTGTCGCGACATAAGCAGGAATTCCGTGCAATTCGGCGACCGAAACTCCAAGATCGGCGCCGGTGGGGCGTCGGTCAGAGGCTGGTGACGAGGAGGCTGCAGGCGAGCAGCGGGAGCAGCGCGGCGAGGGTGCCCACCAGGGTCGACGAGCGGATCCGGGTGCGGGAGATGAGTGCCGCGAGCGTCGCCAGGCTGACCAGCGCTGCGAGGAACAGCGCCGGCAGGGCCACGTAGAGCCCGAAGAGCAACGTCCTCGATCGTTCGGAGTCGCACACCTCGCCGCAGTCCGTCGGGACCGACCCGGAGAGCGTGCCGAGGAAGAGGCCGAACGCCACGACGACGGCCACGTACCAGCCGGCGAGCACCAGGAACGAGGAGCGTGACGGTGACAGGGTCATCGCCGGAGTATCCGCTGTTGCGAGAGGAAGCGTCAGCCCGCGAGAGCTTCGGCGCGGGCGCCGTGGCCGGTGGGGCGTCGGGACCAGCACTGTGGGCGCTGCCGGACGGCGAGCTCCAGGGCCTGATGGTCGGACTCGATCATTTCTCGGGCTATTCGACGCGCCATTTCCAGGCGGTCGACGTGCATGTCAAGATCCGTCGGGCCGGCGCCTGCCATCTCGAACTCCTTGTCAGCGTTCGAACTAGTCGCATCATGCGTCACGCCGAGAATCGTCACCATTCCCCGATCGGTGGAAAGCTTCCGCCGTACGGCTCGGTGTCGCGTACCCCGGTTGCGCCGATGGTAGCGGTGGCCGCGCCATGCCGCCCGGAACTGCGGTTATCTCGTCTTGCCTGCGGTTTGTACATTGCATTGTGCGCGGGTCGGGGGGCGCGACAAGTCCGGTGAGGGATCTTCGTTACGGGAGGACCGCCGTGCAGCATTCGAGCACTACCGATCCCTTGTTCGTCGCCGTCGAATCAGGGTCGATCACCCGAGCGGATGTCGCCGGGCTCATCGCGGGGCGGCTGGCCGCCGTTCGGGTGCCGGGGTTGCTCTCCGCGGCCCGCTGCCAGGCGATCACCGCCGCCCTCGCCAACGCGCCGATGGACCGCTACGACGAGAGCCGGGTCTTTCCCGTCGTCGCCAAGTTCGGTCCGGCCATCAACGACCACCGGTCCGCCGGGGCACTCCGCGAGGACTACTGGGACGCGGCCGGCGCAGCCGAGAAGAGCTGGTCGACGCTGGGCCTGTCGGACTCGCCCCGGGACCTGTGCCTGGCCGCGTTCGGCGATGCCTGGCCGGACGTGGCACCCGGGCGGCGGCAGGGTCGGGAGATGCACGTCGGCATCGTCCGCGAGATCAACGCAGGGCTCCAGGTGCACTTCGACGACGCGGTACGGGAGTACGCGGGTCGGCTGCTCGACGGCGAGGTGGTGGCCCAGTTGGCGTTCAACATCTACATCCGGGTGCCACCGGTCGGTGGTGAGACAGTGTTGTGGCGGCGGCGCTGGCAGCCGAAAGACGAGCCGTTGCGGATCCCCGGCGGGTACGGCTTCCAGGAGGCGGTGGTCGCCGAAGCGCAGTCGTTGACGTTGCGCCCCACGCTCGGGGAGGGCTTTCTGTTTGATCCGCGGCACTATCACACGGTGCGTCCCGCGTCGGATGGCCGACGGATCTCCATAGGATGTTTCGTCGGGCTCACCGACGATGGTCGACTGGCCCTCTGGTCGTAGTGAAGGGCGTTTCCCCATGGTGGACAGAAGCGACGTCGAGGCGGCCGCGGCCCTTGTCGAGGGGCGGGTCCGGGAAACCCCGGTCATCGCCGTCGACGGCGCCGATCTGGGTGTGCCCGGGCAACTCAGCCTCAAGTTGGAGCTGCACCAGCACACCGGCTCGTTCAAGCCGCGTGGCGCGTTCAACCGGATGCTCCAGGGGTCGTTGCCCTCGGCCGGGGTGATCGCCGCGTCTGGTGGCAACCATGGCCTCGCCGTCGCGTACGCGGCCCGGTCGTTGGGCGTGCCGGCGGAGGTCTTCGTGCCGGTCACCGCCTCGCCGGTGAAGGTGCAGCGGTTGGCCGGGTTGGGCGCACAGGTGCGCCAGGTGGGCCAGCACTACGCCGAGGCGTTGGCGGCGAGCACCCAGCGGGCCGGGGAGACCGGCGCGCTGGTAGTGCACGCGTACGACCAGCCGGAGGTGGTGGCCGGTCAGGGCACCGTCGGCCGGGAGCTGGAGCGGCAGGTGGGCGGGCTCGACACAGTGCTGGTGGCGGTCGGTGGTGGCGGGTTGGTGTCCGGTATCGCCAGTTGGTTCGGTGGTTCGGTACGGGTCGTGGCGGTCGAGCCGGAGCAGATTCCCACCCTGCACTCGGCCCTCAAGGCGGGTCGGCCGGTCGACATCGAGGTGGGTGGTATCGCCACCGACTCGCTGGGTGCCCGGCGGATCGGCGAGATCGCCTTCGACACCGCCCGCCGGACCGAGGTGGTGTCAGTGCTGGTCCGCGACGAGGACCTGGTGCGGGCGCGTCGGTTGCTCTGGTCGGAGTTGCGGGTCGCGGCCGAGTTGGGTGGTGCCGCCGCGCTGGCCGCGCTGGTCGGCGGCGCGTACGTGCCGCAGCCGGGGGAGCGGGTGGCAGTGATCATCTGTGGTGGCAACACCGACCCGAGTGACCTGGGCCCGGCCGCGCCGCACTGACCGGTCAGTCGCCGTCGCGCAGCCGGCGCAGCGCGTGTTCCACCTGAAGGGTGTCCAGGTGGGTGTCGCCGAGGAGCCGCCGGCGGTCGGCCAGCAGCTGCTCGTACACCTCGATCGCCGCGTCGACCTGCTCCTCGAGCAGTAGCACCAGGGCCAGGGTGGATCGGATGGCGAGCACCTCGCTGCGGTCGGCGTGCCGGGGTTCGACGGTGGCCAGGGTGGCCCGCAGTTCGGCCTCCGCCTCGGCGAGCCGGCCCTGCGCCTGCATGCAGCGGGCCAGCGTGTGCCGGGCCTGCCAGGTCTCCGGTTGGTTGAGCGGCCACAACCGGTAGCGGACCTCCAGGATGGCGTGCAGCATCTCCTCGGCCTCGGGCGCCCGTTGCTGGGCCAGCACCGCCAGCGCCAGGCTGTGCCGCACGATCATGGTGTCCCAGTGTTCCGGGCCACGTACCTGGTCCTCGGCGGCGACGATCTGCCGCAGCTCCAGCTCGGCCTCCGGCCACTGGCGCTGCGCCATGATCGCCTTGGTGAGCTTGTGCCGGCTGGCGAGGGTGTCGGCGTCGTCGCTGCCCAGCACCCTGGTGCGGTCCGCGATGACCTCGCGGAGCACCCGGTCGGCCATCTCCGGCTGGTTGCGCTCCAGCCAGGTGCGGCCCAGTTCGTGGCGCAGCGCCAGCACCTGCGGTCGGTCCAGGTCGTGGTCGTACGCTGCGCAACCGCGCACGATCGGGTCGAGGATGTCGAAGGCCGAGCCGGGTAGGCCGACCGCGATGAGGTAGCGGGCGGTGAGCCGGGTCAGCTCCAGCGCGCGGCGTACCGTCTCGGGGTCGTGCTTGTGTTTCTGCGGCACGAGGTATTCCCGCACGGCCTCGACCAGGTGCGGCACCAGCACGTCCCAGTTGGTCCAGGCCGCCGAGTCGTCCGGGTTCTGCCCCTCGGTGGCGGCGAGCAGCAGCTTCATGACCAGCCCGTGGTACTCGGCGATCTGCTCACGCACCTCGTCGCGGTCGCGGAACATCGCGTGCACCAGTGGGTGCAGCGAGAGCACGTGCGCGAACGCCGGGTCGGTGACCTCCTCCTGCACGTCGAAGTCGACCAGGGCCAGGTTGCCGATGCCCTCCAGCACCTTCACCCGCTGCCGGCCGGTGAGCCCCTTGAAGAGCGGCGACTCGGCCAGGATGGCCGGCTTGAGCACCACCTCGTAGGGCACCGGGGAGATGCTCAGGCAGGCCAGCACGTTGAGCAGTGGCCGGCTCTGTTGGAGTTGGCGGCGGGCCAGCAGGTCCAGTGAGATGTCGTCGACCTCGCGGACGATCTCCAGGCCGAGGGACTCGTCGAGGTCGACGTCGGCGGCGTCGCGCGGTGAGCGGAACCGACGCTGCACTGCCGTCCGGTAGTCGGCGAAGGTGGTGATTGTGGATGAGCCGCGCCAGACCGGGCTGGCGTTGACCGACCGCAGGTAGTTGCCGGCGGCGCGTAGGGCGAGGGGCAGCCCGCCCAGCTCCCGGGCGAGTTCCCGGGCGTCGACCAGGCCGCCGGCCTGGGCGCCGGCCCGGTCGATGAGCACCTTTGCGCCGGCGTCGGCGTCGAGCGGGCGCACCTGGTGCAGCACCGACCAGGTGCCCCAGGTGGCCCGGTTGCCGTCCCGGCTGGTCACGATGACCATGCCGTCGTCGGCCTCCGGGCTGCGCAGCCAGCCGGTGCCGTCGGCGAGCACTCCGTCGGTGGGGCCCAGGCTGGCGGGCTCGTCGGCACTGTCGAAGATCAACAACCAGGGCTGCGCGGCCTGGTTGAGGTAGCGCCACACCAGGTCGGTGGCGCTGATCATCCCGGCCCACGCCTGGTCGACCTGGGTCTCCGACGCGCCGAGTTGGCTGACCACCTCCCGCATCCCGGAGTTGAGCCGCCCGGCCTGCACCCACCAGACCGTCCGGCCTCCAGCGCGGGCCCGGCGGGCGATCTCCAGCGCGACGTGGCTCTTGCCGGAGCCGCCCATGCCGCACAGGATGTGCACACCGGGCCGGCCCTGGGCAATTTCCCCCGGTTGGACGATCTCGTCGATCAGGTCGTCGCGCCCGTGCAGTGGGCTGTCCAGTCGCCCGAGCGGTGGATCGACGGAGACCCGACTCGGCCGGTCGTACGCAGGCCGAGGCACGCCGGCATCCTCGGGTGGAACGTCCGCAGTCAATGCGGTCCCCCTTCGGTGGCGAATTCACAATGGGGCGGAGGCGTTTGATACCTGTCCATCTGGTGGACAGTCGGAGGGATTGCCGCCCGCACCATGTCGACCGCAAGCGTATCCACCCCCGTACTGGGTTGCACACTCTCCGTTTAGGCCGCCCGGCTGACCAAAATCAGTGTCGGAATTCCCAATTCGCTGCTGATTCCGGCCGATCCGCCGTGCGCGGCACTCGACACGGGCATCCACGATGGACCTATGAACTGGTCGCCAATCCAGGACGTCGTCGACTGGGGTTCCGTGCCGGACTGGTTCGGCGCGGTCGGCTCCATCGCCAGCGTGCTCTTCGTCTACCTCGGACTGCGGCGGGAAATCCGGGCCCGTCGTAACGACGATCTGCGAGTCCGGGCCACCCAGGCTCGGCTGGTCTCGGCGGTGGCCGAGATTCGCGGCACCTCGGTGCTGCGGGTCGCCGTGGCCAACGAGAGTGACGCCCCGGTGCTGGACGTGGTGGCGCTGGCTCGACTCGTTCCACCCGACGATCCGGACGCGCCGCCGGTCGGGCTGGCCGCAGCGAAACAGGTCCGTCGGATCCCCGGCCGCGACGTGCACGACCTCTTCGTCACCGTCGCGGCGGAGCACCGGCTCCGCACGGGCGACACCGTTCTGGTCGACCTCACCTTCACCGACCACGACGGTAATCGCTGGCACCGGGTCGGTGCCGGCCAACCCGAACCGGTGGGCTGACCGGAAGAGAGGGAACGGTGGTCCGGCGGAAAGACCACTCCGCCGGACCACCGTTTCACCTCAGATGGGATAGGTGCGGGCGACCGCCAACATCTCCGAACTGTGCGACCCGACGACGCCGACAGCCGGCGGCCGGGGGCGGAAGCCGGGCAGCGCGTCCAACCCGTCACTGGCGTCCATCACCCGCAGCGCGACCGGGCCGTCACCGAGGCTCGGGTACATGGTCAGTGCGATTTCGACCCCCTCCGCCGGAGGCGCGTGGAACACCACGCCGAAGCCCCAGGGCTTCTGAGTCGCCATCCGGGCAACGTCGAACTGTCGTCCGTTCACCGTCGCCGACGTCACCGCCGTCGGTCCGTTCACATGCAGCGTGAGCAGGCGGACCGGACGCTGCGGGAGGACACGCACCCGCACCAGCCGTTCGTCACCGGAGCGGGTGTCGGACAGCACCTCCACCTTCGGTGCCGGGAGGTCCGCCTTCGGGGCTGGACCGCCGCGCAGCTCCGCATCGCCCAGGCCGGGGAAGTCGTCGACCGTGGTCACCCCGTCCACGTAGCCGTCCGTCCACGGCTGTGGGTCGGTCTCGTGGCTCAGCCAGCGGGCCTGGCCGGTGCCGGCGTCCATCGCGTACATCAGGTGGGTCGGGGCGGGATGGGCGGCGTCGAACCGGTCCACTGCCAACCCGACCCCGGCGAGCACCACGGCGGCCACCGCGGCGGCGCCGGCCGGCAGCACCGCGAGCCGCCGGGCCCGCAGCGCGAGCAGACCGCGTTGGCCGCCGGCCTGCGGGTGCAGCAGGTCGACCACCGGCAGGGCGACCAGGCCGAGCAGCACCGCGACCAGCGCCGCCACCCCGCCCATGGCCATCCCCAGCGCGGGGAAGAGCAGCACCACTGTGGGCAGCAGGATGACCACACCCACGGCCGCGGCGGCCGTCACCGCCACCACCGGCCACGGTCCGTTCTGCCGGGTACGCAGCGCGACCAGCCCGCCGAGGGCGCCGGCCAGCGCCGGAAGGGTGGTGAGGTACGCCCCACCCGGCACCGCCACGGCGAGCAGCACCCCGAGCAGGGCCAGCCAGGCCAGCCCGGCGACGGCGAGCGCGGCCGGGCCGAGCCGGCGGCGGGTCAGCGCGTACCAGGTGAACAGGATGGCGGTGGCGAGCGCCAGGACGGCCAGCCGGTACCAGATCGGCCGGTACGGGTCGAGCAGTTCCGCGTACCCCGGTCGGATCGTGGTGATCGCCAGCCAGAGCAGTTGGGCGGCGACCGGCGCGGCGACGATCGGCACCAGAGCCAGCGCGAAGCCGGCGGCCAGCCGGCCGGTGCTGGCCCGGCCGCTCCGGCGGGTCAGCCAACCCAGGGCGGCAACCAGGGCCACCGCGAGCAGGGCCAGCGGCAGGGTGAGCCAGCCCGGGTAGCGGACCAGCCCGCCGGGGACCGGGAAGTAGGTGGCGTCGTGCCCGGAGCGCAGGTCGGTCAGGTCGGTGTCACCGAACTCCCGGGCCAGGCCCAACGCGTTGTCCCCGTGCTGCTGGAGGCTGCCCCGGTCCATGGCGGCCGGGGTGTCCAACGGTGTGTGGTAGATCGCGCCCCCGTCGATGTACGCCGAGTTCAGCCCGACGAACTTCTGATCGAGGAAGGCGGTGAAGTCGGTGTCGTTGGGCAGCGCGCGGTAGATCTCCACAGCGAACGAGGTGCCGACCGGGTGCGGGGCGGCCCGGCCGAAGATGTCCACCAGCTTCGCGTTGTTCCGCGACGTCTCGAACATGATCACCGGCCCGGTGGAGCCCCGCGCCTCCAGGTTGAGCACCACACCGCCGTCGGCGGCCAGCGGGTGGCTGGCGGCGAACGCGGCCGCGCCGCAGAGGCACGCCTCCTCGGCGTCGGTCAGCACGAAGACGATGTCGTTGCGCGGCCGGGGGCCGGTGGTCAGCGCGCGGGCCACCTCCAGGATGGTCGACGTGCCGGCCGCGTCGTCGTTGCCGCCCGGCCCGGTCTGAACCGAGTCGTAGTGGGAGACCAGGAAGACCCGACCCGTCGAGTCGGTGCCGGGCAGCCGGGCCACCACGTTGCGGACCCGGGCCAGTGTCGCCCCGCCCGCCGCCCCGCTGAGCTGACCGGCCTCCGGCGCCACAGTGTCCTGCACCTCGGTCTCCAGGCCCAGCCCCCGCAACTGCTGCTCCAGGTGCGCGCGGACCTGTTCGTTGGCCGGGCTGCCGGCGACGTGCGGCCGGGCGGCGATCACCTGGACGTCCTCGTACGCGCGGCCGGCGCTGAACGTGCCAGCGGGCGCGTCGGCCGACTTCGGGGCCGGGGTGCGCAGGTCGAGCAGACTGCCGGCGCCGACCGCGGCCAGCGCGACCAGCGCCGCCGCGGCGGCCACGAGCCGCCGACGCGGCCGGGTCAGCGCACGGCCGGCAGAGGGTACGCCCGGAATCGGACGGGGCGGCGTGCCCGTCGTGGCCGGGGTGGTGGGTGCGCCCACGGGAACTCCTCGGGGGGTGGTGGGGCCTGGGGTGGGATCATCCTGCCCGTCGGGTGCTGCGGATGGGATGGCCGGTACGTCCCGCGTCCATCAGCCGCCCGGTTTGTCCACGGCCGCGCAGTGATGCGCCCCATCCCCGCCCGCGCCGCAGGCATCGTGTTGTGTGCGACCGTTGTCTAATACAGGATCAGCAGGGCACTCGGAAGGAGCCCGACATCACCAGCGAACTCCCGCGTCTCGCGGCGGTGACCCGGCCGCACCGGGGGGCCGGCTTGGCCGGTTCCCCAGTTGTGCCGTACCCGCACGGTGGCCTGGCGCGGCACGCCAACCTGCCGCCTGGTGAGCGGTTACGGGTGCTGCTGGTGGAGGACGACGAGGGCGACGCCTTCCTGGTCGGTGAGCTGCTCGCCGAGACGAACTCGATGATCGACCTGCTGGTCGCCACCAGCCTCCGGGAGGCGCGGCAGCGGATCAACGACGTCGACTGCGTCCTTCTCGACCTGGGCCTGCCCGACGCGCAGGGGCTGGACGGGCTGCGCCAGGTGTTGGAGATGTCCAGCGGCGCCGCGGTCTGCGTGCTGACCGGCCGCACGGACGAGCACCTGGGCGTCGTGGCGGTCGCCGAGGGTGCCCAGGACTACCTGGTCAAGGGCCAGGTCGACGGGGTGCTGCTGACCCGGGCGCTGCGCTACGCAGTGGAGCGTAAGCGCGCCGACGAGAACGCCCGCCGGTTGCGCGAGGTCGAGCTGCGCCAGGCCGAGTCGGCCCGACTCGAACGCGGCCTGCTGCCCCAACCGCTGATGACGACCGACCAGGTCTCGGTGCACACCTTCTACCGGCCGGGCCGGCACGCCGCGTTGATCGGCGGAGACTTCTTCGACGTGGTGCAGACCCACCCGGACCGCCTCAACCTGATCGTCGGCGACGTCTGTGGGCACGGGGTGGACGAGGCCGCGTTGGGGGTCGAGCTACGGGTGGCCTGGCGCGCACTGGTGCTCGCCGGAGTGCCGGACGACGAGGTGCTGCCCGCGCTGGAGCAGGTGCTGATGAGTGAGCGCCGCCTACAGGAGATCTTCGCGACGGTGGCCACCGTCCGACTGGACCTGGACGCCAACCGGGCCACCGTCCGACTGGCCGGGCATCCACCGCCGTTGCTGCTCTCCGGCGGCCGGGTCGCCCCGGTGCCCGCGCCCGGCGGCCGGCTGCTGGGCGTACGACCTCGCCGGCCGATCGCCTACGACCTGGAGTTCGACACTGATGACTGGTCCCTGCTGATGTACACCGACGGCCTGATCGAGGGGCGGGTGGGTGCCGGCGACGAACGGCTCGACGTGCCGGGCCTCAGCGGGTTGCTGGACGAGCCGGACAACCGTTCGGTGTCGCTGCCGGAGCTGCCGGCCTGGCTGGTCGGGCGGGCCGAGCGGCTCAACGGTGGCCCGCTCTCCGACGACGTGGCCATGCTGCTGGTCAGCCGGGGTGGTGGCCGGTGAAGCCGGTGGTCGGCGGCTGGAGTCTGCGCCGCCGGGTCATCACCCTGCTCACCGTCGTGGGCTTCCTGTTGATCGGGCTGGCCAGCGCGGAAGCGGCGATGGCCGCCCGCAACCGCACCCAGATCGACGCGGTGCTGAACGAGACCGGCCCGTTGCGGGTACAGTCCCAGGAACTGCTCAACGCGCTGCTCGACCAGGAGACGGCGATCCGCGGGTACGCGGTCAGCGGCGACCAGGACGACCTGAACCCCTACCGGGAAGGGCTCGCCCAGGAGCAGAGCGTCACCGCCTCGATGCGGACGCTGCTCGACGACTATCCAGGGATCAGCCAGGAGCTGCGGACCGTCGAGGAGCGTGTCGCGCAGTGGCGACAGTCGGTTGCGGAGCCGGTGATCACCACCACCGAGCAGAGCGGCACCACCGCCGGCCAGGCGTTGGTCACCGAAGCGGCCCGGCAACAGTTCGACGAGGTGCGCTTGGCGGTGAACGACCTCCAGGAGGAGGTCCTGGCCGCCCGGGAGCAGACCGCCACCAACGTGCGTACCAGCAGCAACGTGCTGGTCGTCCTGCTGATCGTGGCCGCCCTGGTGGTGGTCGTGGCCGGTGCGGTGCTGCTGCTCTCGCTGGATCGGATGGTGGTCCGGCCGCTGACCGGCCTCGCCACCCAGGTCCGCGAGGTCGCCGAGGGCGACTACCAGCACCGCATCGCCACCGTCGGCCCGCCGGAGTTCATCCAACTCGGCGAGGACGTGGACGCGATGCGGCAGAAGATCGCCGCCGACCTGGCTGAGGTCCGGGCCGCCCGCGAGCGCATCGAGTGGGTGAACAGTCAGCTCCAGAAGCAGGCCGAGGAGCTGACCCGGTCCAACCGTGACCTGGAGCAGTTCGCGTACGTGGCCTCGCACGACCTGCAGGAGCCGCTGCGTAAGGTCGCCAGCTTCTGCCAGCTGCTCCAGCGCCGTTACGCGGGGCAGCTCGACGAGCGGGCCGACCAGTACATCGCGTTCGCTGTGGACGGCGCGCAACGGATGCAGCGCCTGATCAACGACCTGCTCGCGTTCTCCCGGATCGGGCGGCTCACCACCGGCTTCGTCGAGGTCGACCTCAACAAGGTGATGGGCGACGTGGCCGGCCAGACCGAGGCCGCCAGGCAGTACGCGGACGCCGAGTTGACCTGGACCGAGCTGCCGGTGATCTCGGGTGAGGAACCGCTGCTGACCAATCTGCTGGCCAACCTGGTCAGCAACTCGATCAAGTTCCGCCGCCCGGACGTGCCGTCGAAGGTGCACGTCTCGGCCCGGTTGGTGGGCGCCGAGTGGGAGATCACCTGCCAGGACAACGGCATCGGGATCGAGCCGGAGTTCGCCGACAAGATCTTCGTGATCTTCCAGCGGCTGCACTCGAAGGACGCGTACCCGGGCACCGGCATCGGGTTGGCGATCGTCAAGAAGATCGTCGAGTACCACGGCGGCCGCGTCTGGGTGGACACCGACGTGCCGGAGGGCACCGCGATCCGGTTCACCCTGCCGGCACTTCCCGAGGACGTCGCGGCGGCTGCCGCCGCCGATTCCGCTGAGGAGCCGAACGCCTCGACCGTGGGCGACGCGACGCCCTCGCCCGAGGCCCCGGCAGAGCCGACGGAGCAGGCCGACGGGCCGGACCAGCCGGACCGGGCCGACGAGACGCTGGAAAGCGGTAGAACGGGTGACATGAGGGAGACGGTGGGATGACCGCGCCGGCGGATGGCAAGAGCCCGATCGAGGTCCTGCTCGTCGAGGACGACCCGGGTGACGTGCTGATGACCCAGGAGGCGTTCGAGGAACACAAGCTGCGTAACCGGCTGACCGTCGTCTCCGACGGGGCCGAGGCGCTCGCCTACCTGCGCCAGGAGGGTCAGTACGCCGACGCGGTGGCGCCCGACCTGATCCTGCTCGACCTCAACCTGCCCCGGCGCGACGGCCGGGAGGTGCTGGAAGAGATCAAGAAAGACGAGAACCTGCGCCGGATCCCGGTGGTGGTGCTCACCACCTCGCAGGCCGACGAGGACATTCTGCGCAGCTACCAGCTGCACGCCAACGCCTACGTGACCAAGCCGGTGGACTTCGAGCGCTTCATCTCGGTGGTCCGTCAGATCGACGAGTTCTTCGTCAGCGTGGTCAAGCTGCCGCCGCGTGGCTGACACCCTGCTGGACGACGTCGGCGGCCTGCTCTGGGAGGCCGCCGACCAGGTCGTGCTGCCACTGTTCCGCAAGCTCGACGACGCTGACGTGTCGGAGAAGGCGCCCGGCGAGGTGGTCACCGTCGCCGACCGCCGGGCCGAGGAGTTGCTCTCGGCGGGGCTGCGCCGGCTGCGGCCGGGCTCGACGGTGGTCGGCGAGGAGGGTGTCGCCGACGATCCGGGGTTGCTGCGGCACCTCCGCGACAGCGGGGACGTCTGGCTGGTCGACCCGGTCGACGGGACCGCCAACTTCGCCGCCGGTCGCCGGCCGTTCGCCCTGATGGTGTCGCTGCTGACCGACGGGCGGCCGACGGCCGGCTGGATCCTGGACCCGCTCGCCGGCACTCTCGCCGCCGGCTCGGCGGACGAGGGCACACTGCTCAACGGTCGACCGGTGGACGGCGCCGGCCCGGTGCCGCCGCTCGGCGAGCTGCGCGGCGCGGCGATGACCCGGTTCCTGCCGCCGGAGACCCGCGACCGGGTGCGCGCCGGGGGCCGGCGGCTCGGTGAGCTGCTGCCCGGCCTGCACTGCGCCGGTCGGGAGTACCTGGACATCCTCACCGGCGAGCAACAGTTCGCCCTCTTCTGGCGCACCCTGCCCTGGGACCACGCCCCGGGCGCCGTGCTGGTCCGTGCCGCCGGGGGTGTCGCCCGCCGGTTCGACGGCGTCGACTACCACCCCGCCGACGACGGCCGCGGTCTGCTCGTCGCGGCCAACGAGCAGGTCTGGGCCGAGGTGCGCGACGCGCTCCTCAGCACCTGATCCGCGCGCTGCGCGACCACGTCGGGACGCTCCGTCGACATCGGGACAGCCCGAGGGTCGGCGGGCTGGTCACCGGCCCACGATCCGGTATCGTGACCGGCGGTCTCCGCCAGCAGGCCGCCGACCGGCGCCGCCGTGCAGTGTTCATCGGGGGCCGGCGGTCGACGGAAGGACGCTTTCGTGCCCAGGACCAGGCTCAGCCCGCGGCTCGGTCGCCGCGCTCTGTTCGCCGTGCTCGCCGCCGTCGCGCTGGTGCTCGGCGGTGCCGCCGTGCCCGCGTACGCGGAGCCTGGCGAGGGCGGCAGCAAGAAGTTGCAGGACGCGCTGGAGCTGACCGCCAAGGGCCACATCGAGGCCAAGGCCAAGCTGGACAACTCCAAGCGTCGCCAGACGGCGCTGACCGGCGAGCTGACGACGCTGGAGGGTCGGCTGGTCGGGCTCAGCAGCCAGGTGGGCGAGGTGGCCGCCCAGTCGTACCGGGTGGGTCGGCTGAGCGCGGTGTCGATGCTGCTCAACACCGCCACGCCGGAGGCGTTCCTGCAACGCGCGGGTGACCTCGACCTGATGGCCCAGCGGGACAGCAAGCGGCTGCGTGACCTCACCGAAGCCCGGCAGCAGGCGCAGCAGGCCAAGGTCGCCATCGACGCCGAGGTCCGCGAGCAGCAGAAGCAACTCGCCGTGATGGCGAAGAAGAAGAAAGAAGCCGAGGAGGCGCTCGCCGAGGTCAGCTCCGGCGGCAGCAACGGTTTCAGCGGTGGCAGCTCCGCCTCGGCGAAGCCGGCGCCGCGCAACTCCGACGGGTCCTGGCCGTCGGAGTCCTGCTCGGTGAAGGACCCGACCACCTCCGGGTGCATCACCCCGCGCACCCTCAACGCGCTCAAGCAGACCCAGGCGGCCGGCTACAAGCGGCACGTCTCCTGCAAGCGCAGCGGTGGCGGCGGCGAGCACCCGAAGGGCCGGGCCTGCGACTTCTCGGCCGCCACGAACGGCTTCGAGGACAAGAACGCGACCGGCGGCGACAAGGCGTACGGGGACAGCCTGGCCGCCTGGCACGTGCGCAACGCCGACCGGCTGGGCGTGCTCTACGTGATCTGGTACCGGCAGATCTGGCATCCCGGCACCGGTTGGCGCTCGTACAGTGGAAGCGGCTCTCCGGCGGCGTCGCACACGAACCATGTTCATCTCTCGATGTACTGACCCGAAGCACCAGCTTCGCTGCGTACCATCGCGACGATGAGCTCCCCACCGTCCGACGTAGCGGCCCTGCCGGCACCTCCGGCCCCGCCCGTGCCGGTCACCGGCCGGGCGCTGCCCAACGGCCTGGCCGCCTTCCTGGTCTTCTTCTCCAGCGGCGCCGTGCTGGTGCTGGAGACCGTCGCGCTGCGCCTGGTCGGCCCGTACGTAGGGGTGACCCTTCAGGTGACCAGCTCGGTGATCGGCATCGCGCTTGCCGCGATCGCGTACGGGGCGTGGTCCGGCGGTTGGCTGGCCGACCGGCGCAACCCGCGGGGCCTGCTGGCGCCGGCGTTGGTGCTGGCCGGCATCGCCACCGCTGTCACCCTGCCCGTGGTCCGGTACGCCGGTGAGGTGCTGCGCGGTGGTGCGGCCAGCGGCATCCTGCTGCTTGTCGCGTTGGCGGTGTTCGTGCCGGCCGCGCTGCTGGCCGCGGTCACCCCGCTGGTCGTGAAACTTCAGCTCGCCGACCTGCGCCGCACCGGCCAGGTGGTCGGTCGACTCTCCGGGATCGGCACCCTCGGCGGCATCACCGCAACCCTGCTGACCGGGTTCGTGCTGGTCGCCGCGCTGCGCAGCACCGTCATCCTGCTGGCCCTGTCGCTCGCGCTCGGGCTGGTCGGCATCGGCCTCGGCTGGTACCTGCGCCGGCAGGAGCCCACCGAGCTGCCCGGTCCGGCCCGGGCCCGGGCCGCGCTGGCCGTGCTCGGCCTGGCCGGGGCGGGGCTTACCACCGTGGCGCCCAACCCGTGCGACATCGAGACGGCGTACCACTGCGCCCGGGTCACCGCGGACCCCTCCCGGCCCAGCGGGCGGACGCTGCTGCTCAACTCCGCCCAGCACTCGTACGTGGACCTCGCCGACCCGAAACACCTGGAGTACGCGTACACGAAGTGGATCGGCGCGGTCGGCGACGTCGCCGCGCCGGCCGGTCAGCGCCTGGACGCGCTGCACCTGGGCGGCGGTGGGTTCACCGTGCCGCGCTACCTGACCGCGACCCGACCGGGCACCGACAACCTGGTGTTCGAGATCGACGGCGGGCTGGTCGAGCTGGGTGAGCAGGAGCTGGGCGTACGGCCGGGGCAGGACCTGCGGGCGGTGGTGGGTGACGCCCGGATGCTGGTTGCCGGCGAGCCGACCGACAGCCGTGACCTGGTGGTCGGTGACGCGTTCGGGCACCTGGTGGTGCCCTGGCACCTGGCCACCCGGGAGATGGCCGCCGACGTCCGGCGGGTGACCCGCCCCGGCGGCGTGTACGTGCAGAACGTCATCGACTACCCGCCGCTGCGGTTCATCCGCGCCGAGTTGGCCACGGTGGCCGCCGAGTTCGGGCACGTCGCGTTGATCGCGCCGCCGGAAGCGCTCGCCCAGGAGCAGGGCTCCAACTTCCTCATCGTCGGCTCCGACGCGCCGTTGCCGCTGGAAGCCGTCCGGGCCCGGCTGGCCGAGGTGGACCCGAAGGTCAGCCTGCTGTCCGGTGCGGCGCTGACGGACTTCGTCGGCGAGGCGATGGTGTTGACCGACGACTACGCCCCGGTGGACCAACTGCTGGCAACCGCCTGATCGGGTGACAATCCTGACCGATTCCGATACTCCAGGTGTAGGCGGGCCGTTCCTGGGCAACATCGCTCACCATGGGTGGTGGGGACCGAAACGGCGCGCAGCTGCTCGATGAGCGGTACCGGCTGATCGAGCAGCTCGGCGCGGGCGGCATGTCGGTGGTCTGGCGTGGCTACGACGAGGTGCTCGGCCGCCAGGTCGCGGTGAAGGTGTTGGCGTCCCGGCTGGCCAGCGACCGGGCCTTCCGCCACCGCATCCGGATCGAGGCGCAGGCCGCCGCGCGGCTCTGCCACCCCAACATCACCAACGTGTACGACTACGGCGAGTCCGAGCAGGTCGGTCTGACAGTGCCGTACGTGGTGATGGAGCTGGTCGACGGCGCTTCGCTGGCCAGTCGGTTGGGTCGGGAGAGCCAACTGCCGTGGCGGGAGGCGGTGACCATCGGCGCCGAGGTCAGCTCGGCGCTGGCCACCGCGCACGCTCGCGGGGTGGTGCACCGCGACGTCACCCCGGGCAACGTCATGCTCACCTCGACCGGGGTCAAGGTGGTCGACTTCGGCATCTCCGCGCTCGTCGGGGAGAGCGAGAAGGGCCCGGACGGCACGCTGTTGGGCACGCCCGCGTACCTCGCACCGGAGCGGCTGGACAACGGCCAGGTCTCCCCGGCCACCGACGTGTACGCCGTTGGGCTGCTGCTCTACCGGATGCTCACCGGCCGACTGCCGTGGCAGGCCAGCACTACCACCCAGATGCTGCGCGCCCACATGTACAACGACCCGGAGCCGATGCCCACCGTCCCGGGGCTGCCCGACGGAGTGGCCGACTTGGTCGGGCGTTGCCTGGCCAAGCGGCCCGCCGACCGGCCGGCCACCGCCGAGCTGACCCGGACGCTCGCCGAGGCGGCCGGCATGCTCGCGGCGGTGCCGGTCTCCCCGGCCGCCGGGCCGCTGGACGCGGCCATGCTCGGCAGTGCGCGTACCACGATCCTGCCCTGGTCGGCGGCGACCGACGCGTTGCCGCTGTCGCGGACCCGCAACCGGGACCGTCGGACGCGGCAGCGGGTGACCCGGCGTCGGCGGGTGGAGGCCGGAGTGGCCGCCGTCGGGCTGATCGCGGTCACCGGGGCGATGTGGGGGTTCACGTCGCGCAGTCCGGCCAGCGGCGGGGACCGGCCGACGACCGAGGCTCGGATGGGTCTGCCGGCGGCGGCGCCCTGCGAGGTGGCGTACGCCTTGCGCACCGACTCCGGCACCGAGTTCGCCGCCGAGCTGACTCTGACCAACACCGGTGGCGGTGAGCTGCGGGACTGGGCGATGAGCTTCACCTTCCCCGGGCAGCAGAAGGTGACGAAGGCGGAGCCCGCGCCGGTGCACCAGCAGGGGAGCACCGTGCTGATCCGACCGGCGGCCCAGCGCACCACGCTGGCCCCCGGTGCGGCCGAGAAGGTGACCCTCACGGGTAAGTACAGCGGGGCGAACCCGTTGCCTGTGGAGTTCCGGCTCGGCGAGGCGACCTGTGGGGTTCGGGTGTCCGGCGTCGCCGGCAGCGCGCCGTCCACTGCCCCGCCGACCAAGGCCGCCACGACGAAGGCTCCGCCCAAGGCAGCGAAGGTGCCCAGCGGCTCCGGTTCGGGCGGCGGCGCGTCGAAGGCCAAGCCGCCGAAGCCTGCGAAGGCCCCGGCGAAGCCCGCGAAGGCCGCCGGTGGTGGTCCGGGAAAAGCGGAAAGGTGACCAAGGGGCCGCGTGGTCACCGGAAGTGAGCAGGCCACACCGCGTCGCCCGTGCGTTGGGGCCGTCGGACCAGTTGGTCCGACGGCCCCGATCGATCTTGCCCTGCTGCGCAGGTCAGCGCATCCCCGCGAATCGCTGCACCTGGTCGATCCCACCCTCGACGATGAGCACCCCGCCCTGGGGAAGCGTGGTGTCGTCGGCGGTGTACCGGAAGCGTTCGCCCGGCAGCTTGGCGCCGACCACGCGTACCCCGAAGCGCTCCTCCGGTTTCAGGTCGAGCAGGGTGCGCCCGACCAGGGACTCCGGCACCCGGACGGTGGCGATGGCGAAGTCGTCGTCGAACTCGATGAAGTCGAGCAACCGGCTGACGATCAGGTGCGCGACCCGGTCCCCGGTCTCCGCCTCCGGGAAGATCACGTGGTGCGCGCCCACCGACGACAGGATCTTGGCGTGCTTCTGTGAGGTGGCCCGCGCCCAGATCTGGGGCACACCCAGCTCGACCAGCGCCAACACGGTGAGCACGCTCGCCTCCACCGAGGCCCCGATGGCCACCACCGCCCGCCCGAAACTGGTGATGCCGAGCTGCCGCAGCGCCCCCTCCTCGGTCGCGTCGGCCTGAACCACCCGGTCGAGCTGCGCCGACCAGCGCTGCACCTTCGCCGGGCTGCGGTCGATGGCCAACACCTCGCGGTCCATCCGGGTCAGCGCCCCGGCCAGGTGGCAACCGAATCGACCCAGCCCGATCACCACGATGCCGCCGCTGTCCGCCCGTCTAGCCGACACCTCGGCCCTCCCTGCTTCCACTGGCGTGTCTCCGACGCGCGGGCCGGCCGACACTTCCGAAACACGCACTAGCCGACAATGGGTTGCTCCTGGGGGTAGCGGTAGAGCCGGCGTCGGGTGTTCAGGGCGATCGCCGACCCCAGGGTGAGCGTCCCGATGCGGCCGATGAACATCAGCACGGTCAGCACCAGTTGGCCGCCGGGCGGCAGGTCGGCGGCCAGACCGATGGTCAGACCGGTGGTGCTGAACGCCGAGGTGATCTCGAAAAGGGCCGCGACGAAGCGGACGCCCTCGGTGAGCAGCAGCAACAGCATCGTTCCGGCCGTCACCAGCGCGACGCTGAGCAGCGCCACGGTGACCGCCTGCCGCTGGCTCGCGGTGGCCACCCTCCGATGCCCGATCGTCACGTCGGGCTCACCCCGCAACTCCGCCCAGATGGTGAACGCCAGCAGGAAGAACGTGGAGACCTTGATGCCACCGGCCGTGCTGGCGCTGCCGCCGCCGATGAACATCAGCACGATCAGCAGGGGATAGCTCTCCTCCTGAAGAGCGGCGATGTCCAGGACGCTGTAGCCGCCGGTGCGGCTCAGCGCGATCTGGGTGAACGACGCGAGGATCTTCCCGGGTACGTCGTACTGGCCGATCGTGCTCGCGTTGGTCCACTCGGCGGCGAGCAGACCAGCGAAGCCGACCAGCAGCAACACCACGCTGCCCCAGATGGTCAACTTCGTCGCCACCGCCCAGTGCGCCGGCTGACGCCACTCGCGGACCGCCTCGAACAGCGCGGGAAACCCGAGCCCGCCGATGATCGCGCCGATCGCCAGGGGCAGCGACACCCACGGGTCACGGCTGAAGGCCAGCAGGCCGTCGGTGTAGAGCGCGAAGCCACCGTTGTTGAACCCCTGCACGGCGTGGAAGGCACCCGACCAGAGGGCCTGCCCGAACGGGTAGTCGTAGGCCAGCCAGAGCCGACCGGCGACCAGCACTGTCATCACGGCCTCGCAGGCGAAGACGGTCAGTGCGATCCGGCGGAGCAACCGGCCCACGTCACCGATGCCGAACTCCGCCGTCTCGGCCTGCACCAGCAACCGGTTGCGCAGCCCGAGCTGGCTGGAGACCACCAGGATGACCAACGCCGCGACGGTGAGGATGCCGAGACCCCCGAGCTGGGTGAGCAGGGTGATCACCACCAGTCCCGGGCCGGACCAGTAGTTCGGCGTGTCGGTGATGGCCATGCCGGTGACCGACACGGCCGAGGTGGCGGTGAAGAGCGCGGTGACCACGGGTGGGCGTACGTGTTCGGCGGTCGCCCAGCGCGCCATGAGCAACAGGGTGCCGAGCAGGATCGGCACCAGGAACGCGAACGGCACCAGCCGCACGGGATTGCGGAAAAACCGGCGCACCAGACAATCTTCCTGTCCGCCCGCCCGCCTGGAGTGGGAACGGGCATTCCGGAGATTCATCTGCCGGCCAGCCATCGACCAACTCCCGGCAAATCACGGGCGGTCTGCTTACCCGGACCATCGATGACAGGAGACGGCGTTGCGACGTACCCTCTCGACCCTCGGCGTGGCCGGCGCTCTGCTCGCCGCCGCCGTGGCCCTGCCGACCATGGCCGCGGCCGAACCAACGGCCAACGCGGACCGCTCCCGGGCCAACGACCGACCAATCGTGATCGGGCACCGTGGCGCCAGCGGCTACCGGCCGGAGCACACGCTGGAGGCGTACCGGTTGGCGATCCGGATGGGTGCCGACTACATCGAGCCGGACCTGGTCTCCACCTCCGACGGAGTGCTGGTCGCCCGGCACGAGAACGAGATCTCCGGCACCACCGACGTGTCGGCCCGCCCGGAGTTCGCGGCCCGCAAGGCGACGAAGACCATCGACGGTGTCGCGGTGACCGGTTGGTTCACCGAGGACTTCACCCTCGCCGAGCTGAAGACGCTGCGGGCCAAGGAGCGGCTGCCGCAGGTACGCGTGGCGAACACCGCCTTCGACGGCCGCTTCGAGGTGCCCACCCTCCAGGAGGTCATCGACCTGGCCCGGGCCGAAGGGCGGGCACGGGGCCGCACCATCGGCATCTACCCGGAGACCAAGCACCCGAGCTACTTCGCCTCGATCAAACTGCCGTTGGAGGAGCCGCTGCTGCGGGTGCTGCGGCAGAACAAGCTGGACCGGAAGAACTCGCCGGTCTTCATCCAGTCTTTCGAGACGGCCAACCTGCGTCGCCTGAGCCGCCTGACCGACGTGAAGCTGGTCCAACTGCTCGACGCGACCGGCCGCCCGTACGACTTCACCGTCGCCGGTGACGCCCGCACCTACCAGGATCTGGTCACGCCGGCCGGCCTGAAGTGGATCGCCGGGTACGCCGACGGCATCGGCGCGAACAGGAACCTGATCGTCCCCCGGAACGCCGCCGGCGCCCTGCTCGCCCCGACCACAGTGGTGCGCGACGCGCACCGGGAGCACCTGCTCGTGCACTCCTGGACGTTCCGCGCCGAGAACCAGTTCCTCCCGGTGGACTTCCGGATCGGCGCCGACCCGAACGCGCGCGGCGACATCACCGCCGAGTACGAACTCTTCCTCGGCCTGGGCCTCGACGGTGTCTTCAGCGACCACCCGGACACTGCCGTCGCCGCACTCGCCGGCCGCTGACCCACACTCGGCCCGGAGCTGATCCGCTCCGAGCCGACCACCGGGCCGACCACGCCCGGCCCACACGCTGGCCCGTCGTCCGTCACCCGGACGACGGGCCAGCGGCACGTTCGGGCGGCCCGCGTCCGCAAGATCACATTCGATCTTGAAGGGGTGGCCCTGACCGAACCGGGCGAATGGCGCGGGGCGACACACGGCTGGGGTGGCCCGTGGGGGTTCGGGCCATCGAGAGCGTGGGCTCCCGGCTGGTAGTGCGGCCCGTTGTAACCTCCGGCCACCTCATTCCTGTTACTTGTGTGTTTCCGCCACATAGCTCGTGGGTGACGTCACTTCTAGCGTGAGCCGTCACGAAGAAGTTCTCTCCCTCTGAGTCCTCATGTGGAGTCGCAATGACGGTCCGGACGACGCGGCGGGCGTTCCTCTCCGCCGCCACGATGATGGCCGCGGCGCTGGCCGCCACGGCCTGTGGCAGCCCGCAGGACACCGCCACCGGCGGCGGCGACAGTGCCGCGCCGGTCAAGGTCGGCCTGGTGTACTCCCAGTCGGGAGCCCTGGCCAGCTACGGAAAGCAGTACATCGAGGGGTTCAAGGCGGGGCTGGACTTCGCCACCAAGGGCACCGGCAAGGTCGGTGACCGGACGATCGAGCTGACCGAGGTCGACGACGCTGGCGACCCGGCCAAGGCGGTCTCCGCGGCGAAGGACCTGATCGGTAAGGGCACGAAGATCATCGCCGGCTCCACCGCCTCCGGTGTGGCGCTCCAGGTCGCGCCGATCGCTGCGCAGAACAAGGTGCTGTTCATCTCCGGCCCGGCTGCCACGGACGCGGTGACCGGCGCGAACAAGTACACCTTCCGCTCCGGTCGGCAGTCGTACCAGGATGTGGTGACCGCCAAGTCGTTCATCGGAGACCCCACCGGCAAGAAGGTGGTGGTCTTCGCCCAGGACGGCGCGTTCGGTGACGCCAACGAGGCCGCCGTCAAGGCCGTCATCGGCAGTGCGGGCGCGACGGTGAGCAGCGTCCGGGCCCCGGCCAGTGCCACCGAGTTCACCCCGTTCGCCAGCCAGATCAAGGCCGCCAAGCCGGACCTGCTCTTCGTGGCGTGGGCGGGTACCACCGCCCCGGCCATGTGGCAGACCCTCGACCAGCAGGGCGTCCTCTCGTCCACCACTGTCGTCACCGGCCTGGACATCCGCGCCTCGTGGCCGACCTTCGGTGCTGCCGGCGCGAAGATCTCCTTCCTGTCGCACTACTTCGACGGTGCCAGCGACACGGAGGCCAGCAAGGCGCTGAAGGCCAAGGTCAACACCATCGACCTGTTCCACCCGGACGGCTTCGCCGCCGCGCAGATGGTGGTCCGGGCCGCGCAGGAGGGTGGGGACGACGTCGACAAGATGGTCACCGCCCTGGAGGGCTGGAGCTTCGACGGGGTCAAGGGCAAGATGACCATCCGGGCCGCCGACCACGCGCTGCTCCAGCCGATGTTCCAGGCCAAGCTGACCGGCAGCGGCACCGCGTTCACCGCTACCGCGCAGAAGAGCCTCACCGGTGACGAGACCGCGCCGCCGGCCGTGGCCATGAAGGGCTGACCATGCTCGCCACCCGCGGTCTGACCTGGCGGATCGGTGAGGTCGCCATCGTCGACAGCGTCTACCTCGATCTGGCACCCGGGGAGTTCCTGGGCGTCATCGGGCCGAACGGCGCCGGTAAGACCTCACTGTTCAACCTGATCACCGGCCTGCGCCGGGCCACCGAGGGCCGGATCGTTCTGGACGGGCAGGACATCGGGGCGCTTCCGCCGCACCGGCGGGCCCGCCTCGGTCTGGGCCGTACCTTCCAGGCGTCCTCGGTCTTCGGCTCGCTGAGCGTGCGGGAGAACGTCCGGCTCGCCGTGCAGGCGCACCGCGGGGGCTCGATGGCGCTGTGGCGGCGGGCGGCGGCCGACCGGGAGGTCGCCGCCGCCGCCGACGCGGCGCTCGACCGGGTCGGCCTCGCCCACCGGGGTACGGCCCTCGCCGGCACCCTGGCCCACGGCGAGAAGCGCAAGCTGGAGATCGCACTGCTGCTCGCCGGGGAACCGCGGGTGATGCTGCTGGACGAGCCGATGGCTGGGGTCAGCGCCGAGGACGTGCCGGAACTGGTCGCCGTCATCAAGTCGTTGACCGGCGACAGCGGCCGCGCGGTGCTGATGGTCGAACACCACATGGACGTCATCCTGGAACTCGCCGACCGCATCGCCGTCATGCACCACGGCGCGCTGCTGGCCTGCGACACCCCGGAGACGGTGATGGCCAACCCCACGGTGCAAGAGGCATACCTGGGGGAGTCGCTGTGAGCGCGAGGAGTGAGCCGGGTTTGCGAGCCCCGCAGTCGCGAACGGAGGCACCCCTGATGGAACCAGTTCTCAGTGTGGAGGAGTTGTCGGTCCGGATCTCCGGGCTGCACATCCTCCAGGGGGTGTCCTTCACTGTCGCACCGACCGGCGTGACCGTCCTGCTCGGTCGCAACGGCGTCGGCAAGACCACCACGCTGCGCGCGATCGTCGGCCTCACCCCGCCCGCCGGGGAGGTCCGCGGCACCATCCGGATGGGCGCGCAGAGTCTGCTGGCCCGGCCGACGCACCGGCTGGTCCGCGGTGGGCTCGGCTACGTGCCCGAGGACCGCTGCGTGTTCGCCGGGCTCACCGTCGCGGAGAACCTGCGGCTCGCCGAGCGGCGCGGCACCACCCCGGCGTACGACAAGGTCTTCGCGCTCTTTCCGGAGCTGGACCGGCGCGGACGGCAACGGGCCGGTTCGCTCTCCGGCGGGCAGCAACAGATGCTCGCCATCGGCCGGGTGCTGCTCAACGACAACCGGCTGCTGCTCGTCGACGAGCCGACCAAGGGGTTGGCGCCGAAGGTGGTGACCGAGGTGGCCGAGGTGTTGGAACGGGTCGCGGAGTCGGTGCCGGTCCTGCTGGTCGAGCAGAACCTGGCCGTCGTACGCCGACTGGCCCGCGACGCGGTCGTGCTGGCCGCCGGCAAGGTGGCCTGGACCGGCGACGCCCGCGAGTTGCTGTTGGAGACCGCGTTGACGAAGTCGCTGCTCGGTGTCGGCTCGGCGGAGGTGGCCGCGCCGAGCGCGAGGAGTGAGCCTGCGGGCCCCGCAGTCGCGAGGGAGGACCAGCACTGATGGGCACCGTGATCCTGTTGGCGTTGACCGGGCTCGGCCTGGCGGCGCTGTACTTCCTGGTCGCCTCCGGCCTGTCCCTGGTCTTCGGCCTGGCCGACGTGCTCAACTTCGCGCACGGGCTGTTCCTCGGCGTCGGCGCGTACGGCACCTGGTGGGCGGCGGGCAACCTGCCGGGCGCCGGCCCGGACGGGTTCGGCTTCGTGTTCGCTGTCGCCTTCGGGGTGGCCGCCGGCACGCTGGTCGCGATCCTGGTCGAGCTGGTGCTGATCCGCCCGCTGTACTCGCGCACCATCGAGCAGGTGCTGGTCACCGTCGGGCTGTCGCTGGCCGGGGTGGCGTTGCTCCAGGCCACCTGGGGTGCGGACGCCCGGCCGTTCCCGCGTCCGGACTGGACCCGGCAGGTGACCGGGATCTTCGGCGCGCAGGTGCCCAACGGTGGCCTGCTGCTGATCATCGCGGCGGTGCTGGTGCTCGGCGCGATCCTGGCGTTCCTGCGCTGGACCCGGTACGGCCTGGTGATCCGGGCCGGGGTGGAGAACCGGGAGATGGTGACGGCGCTGGGCATCGACGTCCGCAAGGCGTTCACGCTGGTCTTCGCGATCGGTGGGGCGGCCGCCGCGCTCGCCGGCGCGCTCGGCGGGGTCTACTTCGGCACCGTCTCGCCGGGGCAGGGCGGCTCGCTGCTGATCTTCGCGTTCATCGTGGTGGTGATCGGCGGGATGGGCTCGGTGGTCGGCTCCGCGTACGCGGCGGTCGTGGTCGGGTTGGTGCAGCAGTTCGTCAACTACTACGGCACGTCCGGGCTGGGCGACATCTGCGTGGTCGGGCTGCTGGCCGTGGTGCTGCTGCTGCGCCCGCAGGGCATCGCCGGAAAGGTGGCAACGGCATGACGGTGATCGACGCTCCTCGCGCACAGGTGCCCGACGAACTGAGTCCGCAGCGGGGGCGGTGGCACCGGGTACGCCCGTTCCTGCCGCTCGTCGCACTGGTCGTGCTGGCGATCCTGCCGTACTCGACGATCTCCCTGCCGGGGATCTTCGAGGGGCCGGTCAACTCACCCGGCACCCTGCAACTGCTCGCCATCTGCCTGATCTTCGGCGGGCTGGCGGCCGGGTACGACCTGCTCTTCGGCCGGACCGGGATGCTCTCCTTCGGGCACGCGCTGTACTTCGCCGCCGGTGTCTACGGCACCGACATCCTCATCACCCGGGCCGGTCTGCCGCTGTGGCAGGCGGCGCTGCTGACCGTTACCGGCGGCACCATCCTCGCCGCGCTGCTCGGCGCGGTGGCGCTGCGCACGGTGGGCATCGCGTTCGCCATGGTCACGTTGGCCTTCGCCCAGGTGGGCGCGATCCTGGTGGCCCGCGACTTCGGCGGGCTCACCGGTGGCGAGGAGGGCCTGCCGCTGGACGTGTCGGGGCTGCCCGCCGGGCTGGTGGGGGTGACCAACACGGTCAACCTGTACTGGTTGGCGCTGGCGTACCTGACCCTGGTGGTCTTCGTGGTGCACCGGGTGAGCGGGTCACCGACCGGTCGGGTGCTCGCCGGGCTGCGCGACGACGAGCGGCGGATCGGCGTGCTCGGGTTGGACCCGTACCGCTACAAGCTGGTGGCGTTCACACTTGCCGGCGGGTTGGCGTCGGCGGGCGGGGTGGTCTACGTCCTGATCGTCGGCGGCGCGTCGCCGCACATCACGTCCTCCGAGCTGACCCTGTCGCTGCTGGTCATGGTGGTGCTCGGCGGGCCGGGCACCCGGTGGGGTCCGGTCCTCGGTGGTGTCCTCTACATGTACCTGGACCACCGGCTCACCGCCTTCGGCACGAGCGACGCGGTGGACAACCTGCCGGCCGTCCTCAGCCGTCCGCTGAGTCAGCCGCTGTTCGTCCTGGGCACTGTCTTCATCCTGGCCGTCTACTTCTTCCCCGGTGGCCTGACCAGCCTGGCCCCCCGTCTGTCCCACCTGACCCGAGCCCTCCGCCCCCGCTCCCCCCACTCCCCCCACGACGCCGCTGACCCACGCTGACCGCGTTGATCAAGAGGTTTGCGTCGGAATCCGGCCGAATGATGACGCAAACCTCTTGATCAACAGGGGGATGACGGACGGCGCTGGTAGAAATGCCGGGTGGAGACAGCAGAGCGGGCAGCGGTACGCGAGCGGGCCGAGGCGGTGCTGCGCCGGCTGGCCGGTGACCACGCCCGGCTGCGCGAGGATCAGTGGCGCGCCATCGAGGCGCTGGTCGTCGACCGGCGGCGGGTGCTCTGCGTCCAGCGCACCGGTTGGGGCAAGTCGGCCGTCTACTTCGTGGCCACCGCACTGCTCCGGGACCGCGAGCAGGGCCACCAGGCCGGACCGACGGTCATCGTCTCGCCGCTGCTGGCGTTGATGCGCAATCAGGTCGAGGCCGCCGCTCGGGCCGGCATCCGGGCCCGCACGATCAACTCGGCGAACCTCGACGAGTGGGACGAGATCACCACCGAGATCCAGACCGGCGCTGTGGACGTGCTGCTGATCAGCCCGGAACGGCTCAACAACCCGGATTTCCGCGACGGCGTCCTGCCGAAGTTGGCAGCGACCACCGGCCTGCTGGTGGTCGACGAGGCGCACTGCGTCTCCGACTGGGGGCACGACTTCCGGCCGGACTACCGGCGGCTGCGGACGTTCCTCGCCGAGCTGCCCGAGCGCACCCCGGTGCTGGCGACCACCGCCACCGCCAACGCCCGGGTCACCCAGGACGTCGCCGAGCAGCTGGGCGACGCCCTCATCCTGCGCGGCACCCTGGACCGCGAGTCGCTGCGCCTCGGGGTGCTCGACCTGCCCAGCCCGGCGCACCGGTTGGCCTGGCTCGCCGACCACCTGGACCAGCTGCCCGGCTCGGGCATCGTCTACACGCTGACCGTGGCGGCAGCGGGGGAGACTGCCGAGTTCCTGCGCTCCCGGGGCTACCCGGTCGCCTCGTACAGCGGGCAGTCCGACGACGCCGACCGGCGTGCCGCCGAACAGGACCTGCTCGACAACAAGATCAAGGCGCTGGTCGCCACCAGCGCCCTCGGCATGGGCTTCGACAAGCCTGACCTGGGCTTCGTCGTCCACCTCGGCGCGCCACCCTCGCCGATCGCGTACTATCAGCAGGTCGGCCGCGCCGGCCGCGCCGTCGAGCACGCCGAGGTGCTGCTGCTGCCCGGCGTCGAGGACGCCGCGATCTGGCGTTACTTCGCCTCCCTGGCGTTCCCACCGGAGCAGCAGGTCCGGACCGTGCTGGCCGCCCTGCACACCGACCGCCCGCTCTCCACCCAGGCGCTCGAACCCCTCGTCGACCTGCGCCGGGCCCGGCTGGAGCTGATGCTCAAGGTGCTCGACGTGGACGGCGCGGTCCGCCGGGTGCGCGGTGGTTGGCTCGCCACCGGCGAGCCGTGGGTCTACGACGAGGCCCGGTTGCGCCGCGTCGCCGAGGCGCGCACCGTCGAGCAACAGGCCATGCGGGAGTACGCAACCACGTCCGACTGCCGGATGCGGTATCTACGGGAACGCCTGGACGACACCGAGGCGGTCGACTGCGGCCGATGCGACAGGTGCGCCGAGCCCCTCTTCGCCGCCGACGTGTCGACTGCCGCGCTCGCCGCCGCGCAGACCTTCCTGGGCCGACCCGGCGTGGAGATCGCGCCGAAGAAGCTCTGGCCGACGGGGCTCGACGCGGTGGGCGTACCCCTCAAGGGCCGTATCGCCCCCGCGGACCAGGCGCTGCCGGGCCGGGCCGTCGGGCGCCTCTCCGACCTGGGCTGGGGCGGCCGGCTGCGCTCTCTCGTCGGCCCGGAAGCGCCGGACGCGCCGCTGCCCGACGACGTCGCCGGCGCGGTCGTGGAGGTGCTGAAGGCGTGGGCGCACGGCGACGACCCGTGGCCCCGACGGCCGGTGGCGGTGGTCGCTGTCGGTTCCCGTCGGCGGCCCCGGCTGCTCGGCTCGCTCGCCGAGCGGATCGCCACAGTGGGCCGGCTGCCGCTGCTCGGCGAGGTCACCGCGGCCGGCTCCGACGGCCCGGCCGGGCCGCGCGGCAACAGCGCCCAACGGGTACGCGCTCTGCACGACGCCTTCACCGTGCCCACCGACCTGGCCGACGCCCTGGCCGGGCTGGACGGCCCGGTGCTCCTCGTCGACGACCTGATCGACTCGGGCTGGACGATGACGCTGGTGGCCCGGGCCCTGCGCCGGGCCGGCGCGACCGACGTGCTCCCGCTCGCCCTCGCCGTGGCCGGCTGACCCGCTGCCCTCGGGGTCGGGTGGGAAAGTTCCCGGGCGGTGTCGAGTGCGACAGTCGCCACGCTGTCCGGGCGTCGGCCTGACGCGGCCGGGCGCGACGGTACCGTGGGCGGCATGACCGACCGGCAGCCCGTCACCCGTGCGCGCACCCTTGCGGGCAGGACCGTTGGCGGCGAGGCCGGCCAGGCGCGGGGCGTCGGTCGTGCTGATCAGGGTCCCGTGGAGCCGGACCGGAGCACTCTCCGGCTGGCGCTGGTGGTCGGCGGGCTGGTGCTGGCGGTGCTGCTCGGCTTCGGCCTCGGCCGGCTGAACGCCAACGGTGCCGTCACCGGCAGCCCGTCGTTGGCCGCCGAGCACACCGACCCACCGGGCGTCGCGCCGCACAACCACGGCTCGGCCACGGCCACCGATCAGGGCGCGGCCACCGAGCCGGGCGGTCTCGCGGTCAGTTCGGCCGGGTTCACCCTGGCGCCGCTGGCCACCGAGTTCGCGGCGGGTCGTCCCGGTCAGCTCCGCTTCCAGGTGCGCGACGCGCAGCGCCGGCCGGTGACCCGGTTCGCCATCGTGCACGACAAGCCGATGCACCTCATCGTCGTCCGGCGGGACCTGACCGGTTACCAGCACCTGCACCCGACCATGGCGGCGGACGGCACCTGGTCGGTGCCGTTGACCCTCGCGCAGCCCGGCCTCTGGCGCGCGTACGCCGACTTCACGGTGGTCGCCGACAACGGCGCGCAGACCGCTGTGACCCTCGGCACGGACCTGGTGGCGCCCGGCGACTACCGACCCCGTCCACTGCCGGGGCCGGCCACCTCGACGACCGTGGACGGCTTCACCGTCGGCTACCAGGGCACTGCGCAGGCCGGGGCGACAGTGCCGCTGACCTTCCGGGTCGACGGCGCTGACGGCGCAGCCCCGCTGGAGCGGTATCTAGGGGCGTACGGCCACCTGGTGGCGTTGCGCGAGGGCGACCTCGGCTATCTGCACGTGCACCCGGAGACCGAGTTGGTGGACGGTCAGATCAAGTTCTGGTTGACCACCCCCGGCCCGGGCCGCTACCGCCTCTACCTCGACTTCCAGGTGAACGCCGAAGTCCGAACCGCCGAGTTCACCCTCACCGTCCCCTAACCCGCCCCGCCCCCTCGCCCACTCCCGTTGATCATGAAGTCATTGCCTCTCGGCGCGGCGTGTCGTGGCAATAACTTCATGATCAACGCCGACGGGGGGTGGGGGTGGGGGTTAGCTGGCTCGGCGGATGGGGCGGCGGGCCAGGTAGCGGAGCAGGTCGCGGATGTGGTGCTTCTCCTCGGCGGGGACCGTGGGGTCGGCAAGCCGGTCCAGGATGGCCCGGACGTCGGCCTCGACCGGGCCGTCGTCGTGGCGTCGGCGGGGCGCTGGGCCGGCGTCGGGTAGCCCGAGCGCCCGGAACGCGGCGGCGACCGGCAGATCCAGCGCGGCGCAGAAGCCGCGCACCTTGGCCAACTCGGGATAGTCCTGCCAGTCGCCGGCCAGCCAGCGGAACACGGTGGAGCGGCCCACGCCCGTGTGCGAGGCAAGATCAGTCACGGTCCAGCCACGTTCGTCGCGAGCGTCATCGATGGCGCGCCGGACGAAGCGGGCGAAGGCCATCTGCGGTGATACGTCGGCTGATCCCATCCCTGTGTGTCTTCCCCTCCTGCCGGAGCACCGGGACGATGCGCCTTCCGAGGGTAGTACGCCAGGAGCCGGAAACAATTGACTGACCGCACAAACTGTCCCGTGGGCGAGACTTTTTCTCTGGAAGCGTGTGTGCAGAACGAAAATTGCATCGAGCGATATTCATCGTTCTTCCATTAAGCTCGGTGCCCGTCCCGACATCGCGTCTGTCGCCTGCCGCCTCCGACCGGACCACCGCCGAGGAGCACCATGGCCGAATCGAGCCGCCCCCAGCCGTACCAGCCCGGTGCGGTGAGCCTCTTCTTCGTCGCCAAGGCCGGCGTCTTCGCCGCCGCGTTCTGGATCTGGTTGCTGGTCCTGGTGCTCCGCACCGACTCCGCGACCGGCCTCCAGGTGCTGGCCGCCACCGGCACCATCACCACCACGCTCGTCGCGGTACTGCTCGGCGCCCGGATGGCGTTGCAACACAACGCCGCCATCCGGCACGCCGAGGTCAAGAAGTTGCTGGTGGACATCTCCTGGAACGCCTTCGCGGCGGCCGGCAACGCCGAGACCGGGGGCAAGGTCGTGCCATTCCCGACCGCCCCGGCCGACGGTGAGTGGGCCGCCCAGCGGCCCGCCGCCGACCGGGTGTCGGTCCTCGACCGTGGTGTCAGCGAGCGCAACGGTGGCCGCGACCGCCGACGCTAGCCACCCAGGAGCTAAGCGGGTGTCTCTCCGGTGGCCAGCAGGGTCTCCAGCCGGGGAGTGACCTGCCACTGGTCCACCAGCTCGCGGTATTCCGCGCGCTGCGGCTCGGTCGCCTCGGCACCGGTACGACGGGCGCGGATCAGCAGGTTACGCGGGGTGTGCTGCGAGTCCACGAACTCCACCACCTCGGTCCGGTACCCGTGCACCCGCAGCAGCCCGGCACGCAGCGCGTCGGTGAGCACGTCGGCGAAGCGCTCGCGCAGGATGCCCTGCCGGGTCAGCAGCTCGTACGGGGCCGGGGTGGGGTGGGCGCGGAGCTGCTTCGCCAGATCGTGGTGGCAGCACGGCGCGGCCAGCACCCAGCGGGCCTCCCAGCGCACCGCGCGGGCCAGGGCCTCGTCGGTGGCGGTGTCGCAGGCGTGCAGCGCCAGCACCAGGTCGGGGGCGGGGTCGACGACGGCGTCGGCGATCGTCCCGGCCACGAAGCTGACCTGGTCGGCCCAGCCCAGCCGCTGCGCCAGCTCGGTGTTGCGCCGCCGCTGGTCCTCCCGGACGTCCACACCGACCAGTTGGACGTCGAGCCCCCGACTCGTCAGGTAGCGGTACGCGGCGAACGTCAGGTAGGCGTTGCCGCAGCCCAGGTCGACCACCCGTAGCGGACCGGTCAGGTCGTCGGGCAGGGTCGCGGCCAGGGCCCGCAGGAACGCGTCCACCTGGCGGCGCTTGGCCGCCGAGCCGCCGATCTCCGCGAAGATCGGGTCACCCGGGTCGAGCAGGTATTCCTTCGTCCGGTCGTTTCCGGTGGGCGTCGCCGCCGGACGGGACGTCGCGGCCCTGTGCACCTGCGCCTCGCCGGACTTGGTCACCCGCAGTTGGAGGGTGGCGTCGGCCGTCTCGACGTGCCAGTTGCCGAACGGCTCGGCGAGCAGTTCGTCGATCGCCGCGGCGGCCTCCGGACCGGAGGCGAGGTTGCGGGTGTAGGGGCGAGCACCGTCGGACGTGGTGATCTGCATTCGGGGCCCGGCCTTGAGCCGCACCGGCCGCAGTTCGGCCCGCTCAACTGTGGGGCGGCGACCGCGTCGACGTCCGGCGGCGACCGCCCGGGTCAGCGCGGGGTCGAGCAGCAGCGCCCGAACCTCGGTCAGGGCGGCGTCCAGTGGTTGCGGCATCGTTCCATCTTCGGCAGGTGGGGTGGGAGAAGGGAACATCCCCCGCACCGCGCGAGGCGGTGCGGGGGATGTCAGGTGTGGCTGGTGGTCAGTCCGCGGTCGCCTCGGCCGGCGCATCCGCACCGGAACCGCCACCACGGCGGCGGCGTCGGCGGCGCGGCTTGGACGCCTCGCCGTCGGACGCGGTGGCCGGCTCGGAGGGGCCGGCGTCGGCGGAGATCACAGCGGTCGCCTCGGCCGCGACCACCTCGCCGGCCCGGCGGCGACGCCGGCGGCGGGGGGTACGGGTGCCTTCGTCGGCGGCGTCGGCCGCAGGTGCCTCGGCGACGGCCGGCGTGCCGGCGTCGGAACGGTCGCGGCGGCCATCGCCCCGACCACGGCGCTCGCCGCGACCCTCACCACGGCTCTCGCCGCGTCGGGGGCCCCGACCGCCGCTGTCGCCCCGACGGGAGCGGGTCGTCCCACCCAGATCCTCTTCGATCTCGGCGGACAGCCCGGCCCGGGTGCGCTCGGCCGTGGGCAGCGTGCCGCTGACCTCGGTGGAGATGTGCAGGTCGGTGTAGAGGTGCGGCGACGTGTGGTACGTCTCCGGCGGCTCCGGCATCTCCAGACCCAGGGTCTTGTCGATGATCCGCCAGCGCGGCATGTCGTCCCAGTCGACGAAGGTCACCGCCACACCCGTCGCGCCGGCCCGGCCGGTACGACCGATCCGGTGGGTGTAGGTGTCCTGGTCTTCCGGGCAGTCGTAGTTGATGACGTGGGTGACGCCGGTGACGTCCAGCCCACGGGCCGCCACGTCGGTGGCGACCAAGATGTCGATCTTGCCGGCCCGGAAGGCCCGCAGAGCCCGCTCGCGGGCGCCCTGGCCGAGGTCACCATGCACCGCGGCGACCGCGAACCCGCGGAAGTCGAGGTCCTCGGCGACCCGGTCGGCGGCCCGCTTGGTACGCGTGAAGATCATGGTCAGCCCACGCCCCTCCGCCTGGAGGATGCGTGCCACCACCTCGACCTTGTTCATCGAGTGGGTGCGGTAGACCAACTGCTGGGTCTGCGGCGACGGGCCGGTCTCGGCGGTGTGCCCGGCGTGGATCGTCATCGGCTGGCGCAGGAAGCGCCGAGACAGGGTGACGATCGGGTCCGGCATGGTGGCCGAGAAGAGCATCGTCTGCCGGTCTTCCGGAAGCATCGCCAGGATCTTCTCGACGTCGTCGAGGAAGCCCAGGTCGAGCATCCGGTCGGCCTCGTCGAGGACGAGTGCGTGCACCCGGTCGAGCCGGAGGTGCTTCTGCTTCTGCAGGTCCATCAGACGGCCGGGCGTGCCGACCAGGATCTCGACGCCCTTGCGAAGCGCGTCGATCTGCGGCTCGTACGCCACGCCGCCGTAGATCGGCAGCACCCGGACGCCACGCGTCCGGCCGGCGGCGGCCAGATCCTTGGCGACCTGGATGCCCAGCTCACGGGTGGGGACGACGACCAGCGCCTGGGGGACACCGTCGCTGCCCTCGCCCGGGGCGAAGACCCGGTCGAGCAGCGGTACGCCGAAGCCGAGGGTCTTGCCGGTGCCGGTGGGCGCCTGACCGATCAGGTCGACGCCGCGCAGCGCGATCGGGATCGCGTACTCCTGGATGGCGAAGGCGCGGGTGATGCCGGCCGAGGCCAGGGCCTCGACGGTTTCGGCGCGGGCGCCGAGTGCGGCGAACGTGGGGGCCTCCGGTCGAACCGGGGCGGTGGGGGCCAGTTCCTGGCCGTCCAGCAAATCTTGAGTCAGGTCGCTCATGTGGATGTGGGGGTGCCCTCTCGTGGGTGCGCCCGTCATGTCCTCAGGGCGCGTTCGGTATGACGCGGGCCACACGGTCGGCGGCAGATTGCCGAGCCGGACCGGGCCGCACGCGCGCCGCGGGCTGAGCTTCGATCAGATCGGCGCCCACGGCAACTGCTCCATGTTACCTGAACAGGCATGCCCCCGTCCCGATTCCCGGTCGGCCACTCGCCACGCGGGGCAAGCAATTGTGACCTACGCCACACTTATTGCCCGCCGCCCGCCCGTCGACCGTGAGCGTGGAGCTCGGTCGGGGTGCGCAGTGGGTGGGCCGCGCGTGAGGGCCGGTACGCGATAGCCTGCCGCTCGTGTCCGCCTCCGGTTCCGCGTACGCCGACCTGCTGGGTCTGGTCGCCTTCGGTGAGCTGCTCGCCTTCGAGCGAATGGCGGGCGATGCCCGGCTCGCTCCTGACCTGCCTCGCCGGGCCGCGCTGAACGAGATGGCCGCGGCCGAGATCGCCAACTACCGGCGCCTCGCCGACCGGCTCACCGCGTTGGGCGTACCGCCCGAGGATGCGATGGCGCCCTATGTCGAGCCGTTGCAGGCGTACCACGACTCGACCGAGCCAAGGGACTGGGCGGAAGTGGTCACCAAGGCGTACGTGGGCGACGCGATCACCGACGACTTCGTTCGCGAGATCGCCGATGCGCTGGAGGAACCGGACCGGGCGCTGGTGCTGGACGTCCTGCACGACTCCCGGTACGCGGACTTCGCCGCTGCGGAGATCCGGGTGGCCGTCGCCGACGACCCCCGGGTGGCCGGTCGGCTCTCGATGTGGGCCCGGCGGCTGGTCGGCGAGGCGTTGTCCCAGGCCGGCCGCGTCGCCGCCGAGCGGGCCACCCTCACCGCGCTGATCGCACGCGACGGCCGGGTCGACGTGCCGGGGCTTTTCGGCAGGCTCACCACCGCGCACACCGCGCGGATGGCCGCCGTCGGGCTGAACAACTGACCACCCGGCCGGGTCGGCCGGTGCCGGCCTGCGGCAGGTGGGCCGAGTGCCGACCTGCCGCGATGGCCGGACCAGTCAGCGGACGGTGAACCCGACCGCCCGGGACGACGCCTCGGCGATCTCGACGTAGGCGACCTTCTCGACCGGAACGATGACCCGCCGGCCCTTCTCGTCGGTCAGGGAGAGCGTGCCGCCGTTGCCGGCGAAGGCGTCGGTCACGATCTGCTCGATCTCGGCCGGCGACTGCGCGCTGTCCACTACCAGCTCGCGTGGCGCGTACTGCACGCCGATCTTGACCTCCACTGTGCCTCCTCAACTGGGGCGAAAGAACCGCCCTGCGAAGGCTATCCGATCACGGGGCCGGAGGTCAGGCTGACTCACCTTGCAGCGGGAAGCTCGCGATGCCCCGCCACGACAGCGCCGCCACCAACGCCTCCGCCTCGGCCTTCGGCACCTGCCGGCCGCCGGCCAGCCAGAACTGCGCTGCCGTCTCCGCCGCGCCGACCAGCCCGGAGGCGAGCAGCTCGGCGTGCGCCCGGCTCACCCCGGTGTCGGAGATGATGGTGTCGGTGATCGCCGCGATGCAGCCCTGCTCGACCCGCTCCACCCGCTGCCGCACGGCCGGGTCGTTGCGCAGATCCGACTCGAAGACGAGCCGGAACGCCTCGCTCTCGTGGTCGACGAAGTCGAAGTAGGCCCGTACCGATGCGCTGACCCGCTCCTTGTTGTCGCTGGTACCGCGCATCGCATCCTGCACCTGAGCGACGATGGCGTCACAGTGCGTGTCGAGCAGCGCCAGGTAGAGATCCATCTTTCCGGGAAAGTGTTGGTAGAGCACCGGCTTCGAGACCCCGGCCCGCTCGGCGATGTCGTCCATCGCGGCGGCGTGGTAGCCCTGCGCGACGAACACCTCCTGCGCCGCAGCGAGAAGCTGCTTACGACGCGCGGAGCGGGGCAGGCGGGTGGGCCGGCCAGCGGTCTGTGCACCGTTCCCCGCAGCGGTCATGGGATCCTCCGAGTTCTCCGTACGAGCCGGCGTTTTCCCCCCAGACCGGGCGAGGCCCGTGACCTCGGTCGTGGAAATGGCCCGCCGCTGTAACTTATCGCCACTCTCGGCACACGGTAGCCTCAGCGGGGGCGACCAAGGAGCGCGCGGTGAGTGAAACAGGGCAACCCGGAGCCGCCACCCCGGGAGAGCACGGTGACGGAGCGGGTCAGCACGACGACCCGAGCCGTTCCGTCAGTGGGTGGGCGCCTCCGGCGGGTGGGTGGCCCCGAGCCGCCGACCGCGAGGACGCCCGGGATGAGGCGCCGCGCTGGCAGCCCGACCCCGCGTCGGGCTGGCGGACCTCCTCGACACGGCACGGCGATCTGCCATCGCCGCTGGTCGGCCGGTCGGGCGACCCCGAGTCGCCGGCCCGCACCAACGGCCACCACGTCAACGGCGCGAACCACCCGGACGACGTCAACGGCG
>NZ_JAGPXY010000052.1 GCF_018070325.1 Micromonospora sp. H61 | reverse complement strand
GTTTAGGGGACGGCGTAGGTCAGTAGGGGCGTGCCGTCGGCTTTTTGCAGCTCCACGCTTACCAGCTCGGCGTCGGTGAACCTCGTCGCGCCGGTGAAGCTGAGGTCGTCGCCGGGCGCCGCCAACCAGGAGCCGATCTGCTCGGTGGCGCCGTTCGGGCCCCGCGCCACCAGCCGGAACGGGTACGCCTTGCCGTAGCTCGTCCGCGCGTCGTACCCGCAGCGCATGGTCACCTGGGTGCCCCACTTGGTGCCGGTGAGCCCGAGGTCGGCGTGCACCGGCCCGGCGGCGGCCACCGGCCGCATGGCGACCATCGACACCTGTGGTGTCGATGTGCCCTGCGCGCCGGGCGGCCCGGACGGGTCGACCGTTCGGGGCAGCGCCACTGCGGTGCCCACGCCGACCAGCAGCGCCAGCCCGGCGGCGGCCAGTGTGGTCAGTGCGTACCGTCGCCGGTCCGCGGCGCGTTCCCGACGACGGCGCTGGCGGGCCTCGTCGAGCAGTGCGGGCACCCGGGGCGGAGCCGGCGGCGGCAGGATCTGCTCCAACCCCGCCGGGTCGAGGCGCCCGAGCAACCCGGGCAGGACCGCGATCTCGGCGACCGCCTCCCGACACTCGGCGCACCCGCCGAGGTGCCGCTCGTAGGCCGCCCGTTCGGCGGGGGCCAGGGCGCCCAGCACGTACGCGCCGTCGTCGTACGCGAACTCGCACCGGGTCATCCCGTCACCCCCATCTCGGCCAGGACCAACCGTAGAGACCGCAGCGCGTAGTGGGTGCGGGATTTCACGGTCCCTGGCGGTACGCCCAGGCGGGACGCCGCCTCGGCCACCGACCGCCCCTGGTAGAAGCACTCGACCAGCACCTCCCGGTGGGTCGGGCTGAGCCGGTTCAGCGCCTCGGCGACGGTCCACGCCTCCACCGCCCGTTCGGCCTCGTCGATCACCTCGGGCGGTTCGGGCAGATCGTCGGTGAACACCTCGCCGACCCGGGTGGATCGGCGCCGCCAGGCGTCGATGGCCAGGTTGCGGGCGGTGGTGAACAGCCAGGACCGCACCGATCCACGCCTCGGGTCGAGTGACTCCGGATGTCGCCAGGCCCGCAGCAGCGTCTCCTGCACCAGGTCCTCGGCCCGCTGCCGGTCCCCGTTGACCAGCCGCAGAGCATGGGCGTACAGCGCCTCCGCGTGCTCGTCGTGCAGCGCGCGCAGCAGTTGGGCGTCGTGGTCGCTGATGGCGGTCTCCTCGCTTCCGGCGCGCGTCCGGCGGTGCGTTCGCTCGGGAATACGTGCTGTCACGCCGATCGGTTCAGCCCGAGGTCAGACCGGTTGCGTGGTGGTGCCACCGACGAAGGTGTTCATGCCCGGTTCACATCGCGGCTGACGAGCGCTCACCACGTCCTCCTAGCGTCCGGCTGGTACGCCGCCTGTCGTGCCACCGACTTCTCTGGAGGCTTCCCCCATGAGCGACCGTCCCCGGCTGCTCCCCCTGTTGAACGGCACCCGCCATGGCACCCGTGATGCCATGACCTGTCTGTACCGGTGCGGAAACGCGTGTGACCACCCGGTCCCGAACACCTCCGACAACGCGTACTTCGGTGACGTGGTGAACGCCGAGGTGTCGCGGCGTGGCGTGGTCCGGGCCGGCGCGGTCGGCGCGCTGGTGCTCGGCTTCGGCGGCGCGGCAGCCGGCGCGCTCGCCGGAGCGGCCCCGGCCATGGCGGCCCCGACCGCCCCGGACGTACCGGAGAACTTCGGGTTCGGTCGTCCCGGCACCGGGGTCGGCAACGGCGCGCTGACCTTCAAGCCGATCCCACCAAACAAGCTGGACACCCTGGTCGTGCCGAACGGCTACGACCACGCCGTGGTGATCAAGTGGGGTGACCCGGTGCTGCCGGGCGCGCCGGAGTTCGACCTGCACCACCAGACCGCCGCCGCGCAGTCCAAGCAGTTCGGTTACAACAACGACTTCGTGGGCGTGCTGCCGCTGGACAAGCAGGGTAAGCGGGCACTGCTCGTGGTCAACCACGAGTACACGAACGAGGACCTGATGTTCCCGGGCTTCCCCGGCCTGGACGGGCTCTCCGTGGAGCAGCTGCGCACCGCCATGGCCGCGCACGGCATGTCAGTGGTGGAGCTTGAGCGGGTCGCGGGCACCGGGCAGTGGAAGCCGGTGGGCAAGGGCCCACGGCCGTACAACCGGCGGGTCACCGCGCTGAGCACCAAGTTCGACCTGACCGGCCCGGCCGCCGGCTCGGCCTGGCTGAAGACCGCCGCCGACCCCAGGGGCCGCACTGTCGTCGGCACGCTGAACAACTGCGCCGGTGGCGTGACCCCGTGGGGCACTGTGCTCTCCGGCGAGGAGAACTTCAACCAGTACTTCGTGGGCGCCGACGCCGCCCCGGCCGAGCTGAAGCCGAAGCTGGACCGTTACGGCATCAGCACCGCCAGCCGCTACCCCAGCGGCAGCCGCAAGTGGGAGCGCGCGGACGAGCGCTTCGACCTGGCGAAGCACCCCAACGAGGCACACCGGTTCGGCTGGATCGTCGAGATCGACCCGTTCGACCCGGAGAGCCGCCCGCGCAAGCACACAGCGCTGGGCCGGTTCAAGCACGAGGGCGCCAACGTGATCGTCGCGAAGGACGGCCACGTGGTCGCGTACATGGGCGACGACGAGCGGTTCGACTACCTCTACAAGTTCGTCTCGGACAAGAAGTTCATGAAGGGCAACTCCTGGGCTGCCCGCAAGCACAACCTGACCCTGCTGGAGTCCGGCACGCTCTACGTGGCGAAGCTCGACCAGACCAGCGCCGCCGAGATCGACGGCACGGGCAAGCTCCCCGCCGACGGCGCGTTCAACGGTCGGGGTCGCTGGATCAGGCTGGTCAGCGGCAACCGGTCGTTCGTCGACGGGATGACCGCCGCCGACGTGCTCACCTTCACCCGGCTCGCCGGTGACAAGGTCGGCGCGACCAAGATGGACCGCCCCGAGGACGTCGAGCCGAGCCTGCTCACCGGCAAGGTGTACGTGGCGCTGACAAACAACACCAACCGGGGCGTCGGGAGCAACCCGAAGGCGGACGAGGCCAACCCGCGCAACGCCAACAAGCACGGGCAGATCCTGGAGCTGGTCGAGGATCGCAACGACAACACCTCGGAGACCTTCGCCTGGTCGCTGCCGATCGTCTGCGGCGACCCGACCGACCCGTCGACCTTCTTCGCCGGGTACGACAAGGCCAAGGTCTCCCCGATCTCCTGCCCGGACAACGTCGCCTTCGACGCCACCGGCAACCTCTGGATCTCCACCGACGGCAACGCGCTGGGCAGCAACGACGGCCTGTTCGCCACCGCCGTGGAGGGTCCGGAGCGGGGTCACCTCAAGCAGTTCATGACGGTGCCGCTCGGCGCGGAGACCTGCGGCCCGTTCATCACCGGCGACAACCGCTCGGTCTTCGTCGCCGTGCAGCACCCCGGCGAGATCACCGGGGCCTCGGTGGAGAACCCGGCCTCGAACTGGCCCGACGGTGACTACGCCAAGCCGGGCGTGGTGGTCACCTGGCGCCTCGACGGCGGCCCGGTGGGCAGCTGACGTCGTACCCGCGGCCGAGCGGCCGCTGACGTTGCTCCGGCGGTCCGGCGCCGGACCGCCCCGAGAGGCCCTCTCCCAGCCCGGGAGAGGGCCTCTCGGCGGTCAGTTGTCGGTGGCGATGCTGTCGGCCACGCCGCGGGCCACTGTGAGCAACTTGGCGCGTACCACCCGGGCGGAGGTCATCATCTCGCTGGCCGGCAACGCGCAGGCCAGCACGACCCGGCGTTCCATGTCCTTGTCCGGCGCGACGAGCACCGCGGCGCAGGCCACCCCCTGGCGGAACTGCCCCATCTCCAGTTGCATGCCACGCCGGTCGCCGGCGGCCAGGTCGGCCTCGAAACTCTCGGTGGTGGTCAGCGTGGCGGTGGTGAACGGGCGCATGCCGTACTCGCGCAGATAGCGGTAGCGCTGGTCGGTAGTGAGGGTGGCGAGCAACGACTTGCCGAGCGCTGTCGCGTGCGCCCCCTCGTCGAAACCGGGGACCAGATCCTCCAGGTAGGGCGACCGGTGCCCCTCGGCGACCGCTGTGAGGGCCACCTGACCACCGACGAACCGACCGAGGTAGTGGCTGTAGCCGGTGTCCAGGGCGGCCCGCCGCAGCGTCTCACCGACCGCCGGCGGGCCCCGGAACGCCGTCACCAGCTCCCGGTACCGGTCGGCCACCTCCAACCCCACGATGTACGTGCCGTCCTCGCGACGGATCACGTAGCCCTCGTAGGCGAGGGTGCGGACCAGGTGGTAGGTGGTGGCCACTGTCAGCTCGCAGCGCCGGGCGATCTGCTTGACGGTCAGGCCCTTCGGGGCGCGACCGACCGACTCCAGCACCCGTAGCGCTCGGGACACGCTGCGAATCAGGTCCGAAGGTTCTGCCAAGGGGTCGCGCACAACCACCTCCGCCGCCGGGGACTTACACCATATGAAAAACAGGCCCAGTGCGAAATGCCTGTTCGGGTCGAGGATGCCAGATCACCATCCACAGCTTGTGCCCCGCCAGTCACCAAGAGTGCTGTGAGCGGGGCTCGCGTAGGTTTGCCGAACGATGACCGACACCTCCAACACCCCCGATCCGGCCGTTGCCCGACCCCGTCCGGTCCGGGCCAGCGCCGGCGCAGTCGTCACCACAGTGGCCTGCGTACTCCCCGTCTTCCTGCTCGGCGGTCTCGCCGTGCAGATGGGCACGGACCTCGGCTTCTCGCCGGCCGGCCTGGGCCTGGCCGTCTCCGTCTACTTCGGGATCAGCGCGCTGGCCTCGGTGCCCTCCGGGCGGTTGGTCGAGCGGTACGGGCCGGCAGTGGTGGCCCGCTGCGGCATCCTGCTGGCCGCCGGGTCGATGCTGGCCGTGGCCGCCTTCGCCCGGTCGTACCCGGTGCTGGTCGGCCTGCTCGCGCTCAGCGCCGCCGCGAACGCGCTCGGCCAGTTGGCCAGCAACGCCGCGCTGGCCCAGCACGTGCCGGCCCGGCGGCAGGGGCTGTCGTTCGGTGTCAAGCAGGCCGCCATCCCGGTCTCCACCCTGCTGGCCGGGGTGGCGGTGCCCACCATCGCGCTCACCGCCGGCTGGCGCTGGGCGTTCGTGGCCGCCGCCGTGGCCGCGCTGGCGACGCTGGCCGCCGTACCCCGGCAGTTGCCCGGCCCGGCCCGCCGGGCCGGCGCCGCGCGCGCCGGTCGGGCGACGGCGGCGCTGGTGGTGATCGGCGCGGCGGCGACGTTGGCCTCGGGCGCGGCCAACTCGCTGGGCACCTTCCTGGTGGACTCCGCCGCGGCCCGGGGTCTGTCGCCGGGCCTCGCCGGCCTCACCCTGACCCTCGGTAGCGCGGTCTGCGTGGCGTCTCGGGTGGGCGCCGGCTGGGTGGCCGACCGCCGCGAGACCGGCCACGTCGCCCTCATCGCCGCGATGCTGCTCGTCGGCGCGGCCGGGCTGGGCCTGCTCGCGTTGACCGGCTCGGTGCCGTTGGTGGTCGGCGTGGTGCTCGGCTTCGGCCTGGGCTGGGCCTGGCCCGGCCTGATGAACTTCGCCGTGGTCCGGCTCCACCCGCAGTCACCGGCCGCCGCCACCTCGATCACCCAGACCGGGGTGTACGCGGGCGGCTGTCTCGGCCCGCTGAGCCTGGGCCCACTCGCCGCCCACCTCGGTTACCCGGCGATGTGGACCATCGCGGCCGTGGCGATGCTGCTCGCCGCCGCCCTCATGCTCGTCGGCAGCCGACTGTTGACCCGCGCCGCCGCCGCAGCGGGCCGGGGCGTGGATCAGCTGGTGCGGTCGGCGATGTAGTCGCAGAGCGACTCGAGCGCGCTGCGGGACGGGCCCTGTGGCAGCGGGGCGAGCTGCGCGCGGGCCTCCTCGGCGTAGCTGCGCACGGTCTCCCGGGCCCGCTTGAGCGCCGCGCTCTCCCGGAGCAGCCCCAACGCCTCGGCGTGCAGCGCGTCGTCGGTCAACGGGCCGGTCGCCAGGATCTCCCGCAGCCGCACCGACGACGCGTCGGAGTCGTCCGCCTCGCGGGCGTAGAGCACCGGCAGCGTCGGGACACCCTCGCGCAGGTCCGTGCCGGGGGTCTTGCCCGACTGCACCGACTCGGAGGCGATGTCCAGCAGGTCGTCGGAGAGCTGGAAGGCGACGCCGATCGTCTCGCCGTACCCGGCCAGGGCCTCCACGTGCTCAGGGGCGGCGCCACCGAACATGCCACCGAAACGGGCGGACGTGGCGATCAGCGAGCCCGTCTTCTCGGCGATCACGTGCAGGTAGTGGGCCACCGGGTCGTCGTCGGCGCGCGGCCCGACCGTCTCCGCGATCTGGCCGTGCACCAGCCGGGCGAAGGTGCGCGCCTGCAACCGGACCGCCTCGGGGCCCAGGTCGGCGGCGATGTCCGCCGCGCGGGCGAAGAGGTAGTCGCCGACCAGGATGGCGACCGAGTTGGTCCACCGGGAGTTCGCGCTCGGCGCGCCCCGACGGACGGCGGCCTCGTCCATCACGTCGTCGTGGTAGAGGGTGGCGAGGTGAGTGAGCTCCATCACCACGGCGGCCGGGACCACCTGCGCACCGGTCGGGTCACCGAACTGGGCGCCGAGCGCCACCAGCAACGGCCGGAACCGCTTCCCGCCGGCCTCGACGAGGTGCCGGGCGGCCTCGGTGACGAACGGGTCGGCACTGGCCACGCTGGCCCGCAACTCGACCTCGACCGTGTCCAGAAGACCCAGCACGGACGCCTCGACACGGGGATCGGAGAGGCTGAGGCCAAGCGCGCCGAACTGACTCGTGCTCGCCCGACCCCGTCGACCGCCGGAGCCGGAGGCACCTGAACGCTCGCCCGCCGGATTCACCACGCTATCAACCATGCCACACCCGTTCGACCTGCTCCGGCCCGGGGATACGCACCGGGGGCCGGCACGTGAACACGCGCCGACCCCCGGTGATCGAACCTTCGGTTACCGAACGAATTCGGCGGCTCCGGCAGCCAGATCGAGCAGCGGCGCCGGGGCGACACCCAGCACCAGGGTCGCCAGCACACCGATCATCAGCGCGGCGGAGGTTAGCCCACCCGGCACCGTGACGGTCGGGGTGGACTCGCCCGGCTCGGAGAGCCACATCATCACCACGACCCGCAGGTACGGGAACGCGAGAATCATGCTGGTCAGCACACCGGCGATCACCAGCCAGGCCTGGCCACCCTCCAGCGCCGGCCCGAAGATGGCGAACTTGCTGGTGAAGCCGCTGGTCAGCGGAATACCGGCGAAGGCCAGCAGGATGAACGTGAACAGCGCGGCGAAGAACGGCGACCGGCGGCCCAGCCCGGCCCAGCGGGACAGGTGGGTGGCCTCGCCGTCGTCGTCCCGTACCAGCGTCACCACGGCGAACGCGGCCAGCACCGAGAAGCCGTACGCGACCAGGTAGAACATCGTGCCGGCCAGCCCGTCGCGGCTCGGCGCCAACACACCGACAAGCAGGTAGCCGGCGTTGGCGATCGAGGAGTACGCGAGCAGCCGCTTGATGTCGGTCTGGGTGACAGCGAGCACCGCTCCCACCAGCATGGTCAGCACCGCCACCGCGCCGAGGACCGGCGTGAAGTCCCAGTTGGCGTCGGCGAACGCGACCTGGAAGACGCGTAGCAGGGCACCGAACGCGGCGACCTTGGTGCAGGCCGCCATGAACCCGGTGACCGGGGTCGGAGCACCCTGGTAGACGTCCGGGGTCCAGACGTGGAACGGGGCCGCCGCGGCCTTGAAGAGCAGACCGATGGCGAGCAGCGCCATGCCGGCGAAGAGGAGCACCGGGCTGGCCGGCGACTCGCCCACCGCCGCGTGGATGGTGGCGAAGTCGACGCCGGCCGTGCGGCCCGGGATGCCGGAGGTGAAGCCGTAGATCAGGGCCACACCGAACAGGAAGAACGCAGAGGCGTACGCGCCGAGCAGGAAGTACTTCATCGCCGCCTCCTGGCTCAGCAGACGCCGGCGACGGGCCAGCGCGCAGAGCAGGTAGAGCGGCAGGGAGAAGACCTCGAGTGCGATGAACATGGTCAGCAGGTCGTTCGCCGCCACGAAGATCAGCATGCCGCCGATCGCGAACGTGGTCAGCGGGTAGACCTCGGTGAGACCGTTGCGCCCCTCGGCCTGCCGCCGGTCGTCGGCCGACTCCGCGGTCACCGCGGCCTGGGCGACGAACGCCCCGCCCCGCTCGACCGAGCGGTCACCGATCAGCAGCAGCGCCATCGCTGCCAGCACCAGGATCGCGCCCTGGAGGAAGAGCGTCGGCCCGTCGATCGCGAGCGCCTGACCCGCGGTGATGATCCGCTCATCGGCGCTGAGGACCACCATGGTCAGGGCCGCGAGCACCGCGAGCAGCGCCAGCGTCAACTGCACCACGTGCCGCCAGCGACGAGGCACCAGGGCCTCGACCAGCACGCCGAGCAACGCCGTGCCCAGCATGATCAGGATCGGAGAGATCGCCGCGTAGTCGATCGACGGCAGCTTCAACTCGGTCACTTTGCCGCCTCCTGGACGGTGCCGCCCACGGACGGCGCCGGGTCGGTTCTGCCGATGTCGTCCATGGTCGCCTGGACGGCGGGGTTGATCACGTCAGTGACCGGCTTGGGGAAGAAGCCGAGCAGCACGATCAGCGCGATCAGCGGGGCGACCACTACCTTCTCGCGCAGGTTGAGGTCCCGGCGCATGCCGTCGACCTCGGTCAGCGCCGGGTTGAGGGTGCCCTGGGTGGTGCGCTGCACCATCCACAGCACGTACGCGGCGGCCAGGATGATGCCGAGCGTGGCGATGACCGCGACCGGCTTGTTCACGGTGAAGGTGCCGATCAGCACCAGGAACTCGGAGATGAACGGCGCAGTGCCGGGCAGCGCGAGCGAGGCGAGACCGGCGAAGAAGAGCACCCCGGCGAGCACCGGGACGAGCTTGCCGGCGCCACCGAAGTCGCTGATCAGCGCCGAACCACGCCGGGAGATCAGCATGCCCACCACCAGGAAGAGCAGGCCGGTGGCCAGCCCGTGGTTGAGCATGTAGAGCACCGCGCCGGTGCCGGCCTGGGTGGTGAAGGCGAAGATGCCCACGCCGATGAAGCCGAAGTGCGCGATCGAGGTGTACGACACCAGCCGCTTGAGGTCGTTCTGGCCGACCGCCAGCAGCGCGGCGTAGACGATGCCGATCACACCCAGGGCCAGTGCCCACGGCGCGAACCACTTCGACGCCTCGGGGAACAGCGGCAGGCAGTAGCGCAGGATGCCGAAGGTGCCGACCTTGTCCAGCACGCCGACGAGCAGCGCCGCCGCGCCCGCCGGGGCGGCGCCACCGGCATCGGGCAACCAGGTGTGGAACGGGAAGAACGGCGCCTTGATGGCGAACGCGAGGAAGAAGCCGAGGAACAGCCACCGCTCGGTGCCGGTGCTGATGTCGACCTGCGAGAGCGCCTGCCAGTCGAAGGTCTTGCCGCCCACCACCCACAGGCCGATCACCGCGGCCAGCATGAACAGACCGCCGACGAGCGAGTAGAGGAAGAACTTCACCGCCGCGTACTGCCGCTGGTGGCCGCCGTAGCTGCCGATGAGGAAGTACATCGGCACCAGCATGACCTCGAAGAACACGTAGAACAGGAAGACGTCGGCGGCCGCGAAGACGCCGATCATCGTGCACTCGAGGACCAGCAGCAGCGCGAAGTAGACGGGCACCGACCGCTTCGACGACTCGGCGTCGTGCCAGGACGCCAGGATCACCAGCGGCACCAGCACCGCGATCAGCATCAGCATCACCAGCGCGATGCCGTCGGCGGCGAAGGTGAAGCTGACCCCCCAGTTCGGAATCCAGGAGTACGACTCGCGGAACTGGAACCGGTCACCGCCGGCGTTGAAGCTGACCCACATCACCACCGACAGCACCAGCACGAGCAGCGACCAGGCGAACGCCACCTGCTTGGCCAGCTCCGGGCGGTGGCGCGGCAGGAAGGCCACCACCAGGGCGCCCACCAGCGGCGCCACGGTGAGCACCGAGAGGAACGGGAAGTTGGACATTATGCGGCCTTACCTCCGTCGTGGATGCGTGGTCCGCCGGCGGGGGCGGGCGTATTGAGGTCGATCACGCCAACCACCCCGCCTGCACCGCCAGGAACGCCGCCATCACCAGCAGCGCACCGGCCAGGATCGAGGTGGCGTACGAGCGGACAAAGCCGGTCTGCATCCGACGGAGGCGGCCCGAGCCCCCGCCGACCGCGGCGGCGAGCCCGTTGACGAGCCCGTCGATGCCCCGGTTGTCGAGGTACACCAGCGCCCGGGTGAGGAAGATGCCCGGCTTCTCGAAGACCGCCTCGTTGACCGTGTCGGTGTAGAGGTTGCGCCGGGCGGCGGTGACCAGCACGCCGGCCGGCTGCGGCGCGGTGGCAGTGCCTGCCCGGAACAGGAACCAGGCGAGCCCGGCACCGAGCACGGTGACCAGCAGCGACAGGATGGTGATCACGGTGTGCGAGAGGACCGCCTCGTGCTCCGCGTGCTCGCCGCCCAGCCCGGCGGTCTCCGTCAGCCAGTCCGGAACGGACGTGGCGAGCAGGAAGCCGGCGCCGACCGACCCGACCGCCAGCAGGATCAGCGGGATGGTCATCAGCTTCGGCGACTCGTGCGGGTGCTCGATGTCCTCGGTCCACCGCTGCGGCCCGTGGAACGTGAGCACGAACAGCCGCGTCATGTAGAACGCGGTGAGCCCGGCGCCGAGCAGTGCCGCACCGCCGAAGAGCCAGGCGGTCCAGTCCTCCCGCTCGAAGGCGGCCACGATGATCGGCTCCTTGGAGAAGAAGCCGGAGAACGGGAACATGCCGATGATGGCCAGCCAGCCCATCATGAAGGTCAACCAGGTGATCTTCATGTACTTGGACAGCCCACCGAAGCGGCGGATGTCGACCTGGTCCTTCATTCCGTGCATGACCGAGCCGGCGCCCAGGAACATGTTGGCCTTGAAGAAGCCGTGCGCCAGCAGGTGCACGATGGCCAGCGCGTACGCCGCGCCGCCGAGGCCGACACCGAGGAACATGTAGCCGATCTGGCTCACCGTCGACCAGGCGAGCACCCGCTTGATGTCGTCCTTGGCCGCACCGATGATGCAGCCGATCAGCAGGGTGAGCGCGCCGACGCTGACCACCACGAGTTGCAGCGTCGAGTTGGCCGAGAAGATCGGGTTGGACCGGGCGATCAGGTAGACGCCCGCGGTGACCATGGTGGCGGCGTGGATGAGCGCCGACACGGGGGTCGGGCCCTCCATCGCGTCCGGCAACCACGCCTGGAGCGGGAACTGGCCGGACTTGCCGGCAGCCCCGAGCAGCAGCAACAGGCCGAGGACCAGCACCGTGGTGCCGGTCAGCGCGCCGACACCGTTGAACACCTCGTCGTACTGGGTGGTGCCCAGGGTGGCGAACATGATGAAGATGCCGATGGCCAGGCCGGCGTCGCCGACCCGGTTCATCAGGAACGCCTTCTTGCCGGCGGTGGCCGCGCTCGGCCGCTCGGTCCAGAAGGAGATCAGCAGGTACGACGCCAGACCGACGCCCTCCCAGCCGAAGTACAGCATCACGTAGTTGTTGCCGAGCACCAGCAGCAGCATCGCCGCGACGAACAGGTTGAAGTACGCGAAGAACCGACGACGGCCCGCGTCGTGCGCCATGTACTCCACCGCGTACAGGTGGATCAGGAAACCCACCCCGGTGATCAGCAGTACGAAGACCGCGGCCAGCGGGTCGAAGAGCAGGCCGAAGTCGACGCGCAGATCTCCGACGGCGATGAAGTCCCAGAGGCTCAGCTCGACCGACTTGTTCTCCAGGCCACGCAGCTGGAAGAAGAAGCTCAGGCCGAGCACGAACGCGGCGCCGATGGCGGCGACGCCCAACCAGTGCCCCCAGCGGTCGGCCCGGCGGCCGAGCAGCAGCAGGATGGCCGCGCTGATTAGCGGGATCGCCACCAGCAGCCAGACGCCCCCAAGCAGCCCCGTGGCCTGGGCGTATTCCACAGTCTCTTCCACCGGTGGACCCCTCTAGTACTTGAGCAGGTTGGCGTCGTCGACACTCGCCGAGCGTCGCGTCCGGAAGATGGACATGATGATCGCGAGCCCGACCACGACCTCGGCCGCCGCCACCACCATCACGAAGAACGCCATGATCTGGCCGTTGAGGTCACCGTTGATCCGGCTGAAGGTGACCAGCGTCAGGTTGGCCGCGTTGAGCATCAGCTCCACGCACATGAACAGCACGATCGCGTTGCGCCGGACCAGCACCCCGGCGGCGCCGATGGTGAACAGCACCGCGGCGAGCACGAGGTAGTAGGTCGGCTCGACCGAGAAGAACGTTCCCATTACTTGTCCGTCCCCTTCAGCGAGGTCTCCTCGGCGGTCAGCTCGCGCTGCGGAAGGATCGCCGGGGTGCTGCGGTCGGTCAGGCGGCCGTCGGGCAGCCGGGCCGGGGTGGCCACCGAGGAGGAGGTCGCGAAGACGCCGGGGCCCGGCTTCGGGCCGGGGTAGTTGCCCGGGGCGAAGCGTGCCTTCATCGTCGACACCTGGTCGACCTTGTCCTGCTTACGCCGCTCGACGTGGGCCAGCACCATGGCACCGACCGCCGCGGTGATCAGCAGCGCCGAGGTCAGCTCGAACGCGAAGACGTACTTGGTGAACAGCAGTCGGGCGATGCCTTGCACGTTCCCCTCGGCGTTGACCTGGTCCAGGCCGACCGTGTTGGTCCGGTCGAGCGCCTGGTAGAGGCCGGTGCCGACCAGGCCGGCGAAGCCCAGGCCGAGCACGATCGCGGCGACGCGCTGGCCGCGCAGCGTCTCGATCAGCGAGTCAGTGGAGTCCCGACCGACAAGCATCAGCACGAAGAGGAACAGCATCATGATCGCGCCGGTGTAGACGATGATCTGCACCATGCCGATGAACGGACCGGCCTGGAGCACGTAGAAGACGCCCAGGCAGAGCATTGTCAGCACCAGCCACAGCGCCGAGTGCACGGCGTTGCGCGCGGCCACCATCCCGATCCCGCCGATCAGCGCGAGCGGGGCGAGGATCCAGAAGGTGACCGCCTCGCCGGTGGGGACCGAACCCGCCGCGGCGAGCACCGTAGACGTGGTCATGCTTTTTCTCCCTTGCCGGCCGCCACGCGCTGGGCGGCCTGCTCGGCGCCCGGGAACGTCACGCCGGGGTGCTCCTCGACCTGGTAGCGGCCGGGGCCCATCGGGGACGTCTCCGCACCGGCGGAGGTGCCCGGGTTGTCCAGCGCGCCGACGTAGTAGTCCTTCTCGCTGTCACCCAGCCGCATCGGGTGCGGAGGCTGCTCCATGCCCTCCAGCAACGGCGCGAGCAACTGCTCCTTGGTGAAGATCAGGTCCTGCCGGTTGTCCCGGGCCAACTCGTACTCGTTGCTCATGGTGAGCGACCGGGTCGGGCATGCCTCGATGCACAGCCCGCAGAAGATGCAGCGGGCGTAGTTGATCTGGTAGACGCTGGCGTACCGCTCACCCGGCGAGAAGCGCTGCTCGTCGGTGTTGTCGCCACCCTCGACGTAGATCGCGTCCGCCGGGCAGGCCCAGGCGCACAGCTCGCAGCCGATGCACTTCTCCAGGCCGTCCGGGTGCCGGTTGAGGATGTGCCGCCCGTGGTAGCGCGGCGCCGACACCGGCGGCTTGAACGGGTAGTCGGTCGTGACGACCTTCCTGAACATGTGCGAGAAGGTGACACCGAATCCCTTGAACGTTCCGGTGATCGCGCCCACGTCACACCTCCCTGGAGTCCGAGCCGGCAACGATGTTGGCCGGCTCCCGCTCGGCGACCACGCGCGTGATGCGCGGGCTCGGTGGTACCTGAAGATCCATCGGCGGCAGCGGGAAGCTCCCGTGCGGCCGGTTGTCGACCTGTTCCTGCGTCGTCGGCTTCGGCTTCGGCTTCCGGCTGGGCCAGAAGATCGTGGCGATCAGCAGGATGCCGGCCGGAATGCCGACGGCGATCACCTTGCCGCGGGTGTCCCAGTCCTCGATGGAGCGCAGGCCCGACAGGACCAGGATCCAGACCAGGTTGATCGGCAGCAGCACCTTCCAGCCGAGCCGCATGAACTGGTCGTACCGCAGCCGGGGCAGCGTGCCACGCAACCACACGAAGACGAAGACCAGCGCGATCACCTTGCCGAAGAACCAGAGCATCGGCCACCAACCGGAGTTGGCGCCCTCCCAGATGGTGATCGGCCAGGGCGCTCGCCAACCGCCCAGGAACAGCGTGGTGGTGACCGCGGACATGGTCACCATCGCGACGTACTCGCTGAGCATGAAGAGCGCGAACTTCAGCGAGCTGTATTCCGTCATGAAGCCGGCGACCAGCTCGGACTCGGCCTCGGGCAGGTCGAACGGCGCCCGGTTGGTCTCACCCACAGTGGCGATGAAGAAGATGATGAAGCTCGGCAGCAGCAGGATCGCGTACCAGCCCGGCGCCGGGACGGTCTGGCCGAAGATGGTCAGCTGGGTGCCGTCGCCCTGAGCGGCGACGATCCCGCTGGTGCTCATCGTGCCGGCGGTCATGAAGACCGCCACGATGCTGAGCCCCATGGCGACCTCGTAGGAGATCATCTGGGCGCTCGACCGGAGACCACCCAGCAGCGGGTACGTCGAGCCGGAGGCCCAGCCACCCAGCACGATGCCGTAGACGCCCATCGAGGAGCAGGCGAGCAGCAGCAGCACCGCCACCGGCACATCGGTGACCTGCAACGGCGTGTGGTGACCGAAGATGCTCACCATCGGGCCGAACGGCACCACCGACAGGGCGGTGACCGCGCAGATCACCGAGATGGTCGGGGCGAAGAAGTAGACGACCTTGTCGGCCGCCTTCGGGAGGATGTCCTCCTTGAAGGCCATCTTCAGGCCGTCGGCGAGGGTCTGCAGCAGGCCGAACGGGCCGACCTGGTTGGGGCCGGGCCGCACCTGCATGTAACCGACCACGCGCCGTTCGAACCAGACGCCGAGCAGGGTGGCCAGCAGACCGAAGGCGAACGCGAAGACAATCTTGCCGAGAACCAGCCACCACGGATCCCGGCCGAAGTCGGCCAGCGTCGGATCCTGGGCCAGGTAGATCGGACTCACTGGTTACCCCCGGAGTTGAGGAGCGGACCCGGGAGACCGGTCTCGTCAGCCGCCACGCGTCCGGCCGGGATGGCCGTACTCGGTGCGGGGACGGAGATCCGGACGACCGCGCCGGACGTCGCCCCGAGGCTGCGCCGCACTGTCGAGCCGGGTGAGTTGGTCGGCAGCCAGACCACGCCGTCCGGCATCTCGGTGAGTTCCGCCGGCAGGGTCAGCGCCCCACGGTCGGTGCCGACAGTGACCGCGTCACCGTCGACCACACCGAGCGCCTCGGCGGTGCCCTTACCCAGCCGGACCACCGGCGGGCGAGCGGTCCCGGCGAGGTTCTCGTCGCCCTCGGTCAGGGTGCCGAGGTCCACCAGCTGGTGCCAGGTGGCCAGCACGGCCTCCCCGGCGTTCGGCTGCGGCACCGGGCCCGGTGCGACCGACGGCGCGGCCGGCCGGGACATCCGCGTCGCCGGCAGCGTGCCCAGCTCACGACGGACGCTCAGCACGTCGGCCGTGCCGAGGCGTACGTCTAGCAGCGCGGCCAGCGCGTCGAGCACCCGGCCGTCGGTCATCGCGGCGGTGTTCAGCACCGCCTCGAACGGGCGCAGTCGGCCCTCCCAGTCCAGGAAGCTTCCGGCCTTCTCGGCCACCGGGGCGACCGGCAGCACCACGTTCGCCCGCCGGGTCACCGCGCTGGCGCGCAGCTCCAGGCTGACCAGGAACGGCACCGCGTCCAGGGCGGACTCGGCCAGTCGCGGGTCGGCCAGGTCGGCCGGGTCGACACCGCCGACGACGAGCGCGCCGAGCTGCCCGTTGGCGGCCGCGGTCAGGATGCCGTCGGTGTCCCGACCGGCCTGGCTCGGGATCACCCCGGCCGGGATGTCCCACGCCTCACCCAGCTCGGCCCGGGCGGCCGGCTCGGTGACCAGGCGTCCACCGGGGAGCAGGTTGGGCAGGCAGCCCGCGTCGACAGCGCCGCGGTCACCCGCGCGCCGCGGCACCCAGGCCAGCTTCGCGCCGGTACGCCGGGCCACGTCGGCCGCGGCGGAGAGCCCACCCGGTACGGTGGCCAGCCGCTCGCCGACGATCAGGATCGCGCCCGGTGCGCTCAGCGCCTCGCTGACCGTCGCGTGCTCGGCGAGCACGCTGGCCTCCTCGCCCGGCACCACCCGGGCCAGCTTGGCACCGAGCTTCTCCAGGCCGCGGGTGGCGAAGGGCGCCAGCGCGTACACCGTCAGGGTCTTCTTCAGGTACGCCTTGCGCAGCCGCAGGAAGAGGATCGGGCACTCCTCCTCGGGCTCCAGGCCCACCAGCACCACCGCCGGCGCGTTCTCCACGTCGGTGTAGGTGACGTCGGTGACCCCGGCCACCGAGCTGGCCAGGAAGTCGGCCTCCTCGCGGGAGACCGGGCGGGCCCGGAAGTCGATGTCGTTGGTGTTCAACGCGACCCGGGCGAACTTGGCGTAGGCGTAGGCGTCCTCGACGGTCAGCCGACCGCCGGTGAGCACCGCAGTGCCCTGCCCGCTCTCCCGGGCGATGTGCAGCCCCTCGGCGGCAACGGTGAGCGCCTCACTCCAGGACGCCTCGCGCAGCTCACCGGTGTGCTCGTCGCGGACCAGCGGGGTGGTCAGCCGGTCGGCGGCCCGGGTGTACTGGAAGCCCCAGCGGCCCTTGTCGCAGTTCCACTCCTCGTTCACCGCCGGCTCGTCGCCGGCCAGCCGACGCAGGACCTTGCCGCGCCGCCAGTCGGTGCGCTGCCCGCAGCCGGCCGAGCAGTGCTCGCAGACACTCGGGCTGGAGACCAGGTCGAACGGGCGGGCGCGGAAGCGGTACTGGGCACCGGTCAGCGCGCCCACCGGGCAGATCTGCACCGTGTTGCCGGAGAAGTAGGAGTTGAACGGAACGTCGCCGGCGTCGCCCTCTTCGCCGTACGCGTCGTCCCGGTAGATGTTGATCTCTTCGGCGGACGACCGGCCCATCAGGTCGATGAACTTGTCGCCGGCGATCTCCTCGGAGAACCGGGTGCACCGCTGGCAGAGCACGCACCGCTCGCGGTCCAGCAGCACCTGGCTGCTGATCGCCATCGGCTTCTCGTACTCCCGCTTGTGCTCGTGGAAGCGCGAGTCCGTGCGGCCGGTGGACATCGCCTGGTTCTGGAGCGGGCACTCGCCGCCCTTGTCACACATCGGGCAGTCCAGCGGGTGGTTGAGCAGCAGCAGCTCCATCACCCCCTCCTGCGCCTTCTTGGCAACCGGGGAGGTGATCTGGGTACGCACGACCATGCCGTCGGCGACGGTCTGGGTGCAGGAGGCGACCGGCTTGCGCTGGCCCTCCACCTCGACCAGGCACTGCCGGCACGCGCCGGCCGGGGCCAGCAGCGGGTGGTCGCAGAACCGGGGGATCTCGGTGCCCATCTGCTCGGCGACCCGGATCAGCAGCGTCCCCTTGGGGGCGGTGACCTCGACGCCGTCGATGGTGAGGGTGACGGTCTCGGTCTGCTTGGCTACGTCGGTCATCAGTGCGCCCCTACCAGGGTCTTCTCCGACAGCTTGGGTGCGGTCCGACCCTCGATGTAGTCGAGGTAGTCCTGCTTGAAGTACTGCAGCGAGGAGGTGACCGAGCTGGTCGCGCCGTCACCCAGACCGCAGAACGAGCGGCCGAGGATGTTGTCGCAGGTGTCCAGCAGGGTGTCCAGGTCTTCGTGGGTGCCCTGACCGGCGAGGATCCGCCGGTAGACCCGGACCATCCAGTAGTTGCCCTCACGGCACGGGGTGCACTTGCCGCACGACTCGTGGTGGTAGAACTCCAGCCACCGGTACGTCGCGTAGACCGGGCAGTCCTGGTCGGAGAAGATCTGGGTGGCAGTGGTGCCGAGGATCGAGCCGGCCGCCGCCACCCCCTCGAAGTCCAGTGGCACGTCCAGGTGCTCGGCGGCGAGCAGCGGGGTGGACGAGCCGCCCGGGGTCCAGAACCGCAGGTTGTGGCCAGGCTGCATGCCGCCGGCCAGCTCCAGCAGCTCGCGCAGCGTGACACCCATCGAGCACTCGTACTGGCCCGGGTTGGCGACCCGGCCGGAGAGCGAGTAGATCATCGGCCCGGAGGACTTCTCGGTGCCCATGCTCTTCCACCAGTCGGCCCCACCGAGCACGATCGGCGGCACGCTGGCGATGGTGCCGACGTTGTTCACCACCGTCGGGCTCGCGTACAGGCCGTGGGTGGCCGGGAACGGCGGGCGCAGCCGGGGCTGACCCCGGAACCCCTCCAGCGAGTCCAGCAGCGCCGTCTCCTCGCCGCAGATGTACGCCCCGGCGCCGGAGTGCACCACCAGCTCCAGGTCGTAGCCGCTGCGCAGGATGTTCCGGCCCAGGTAACCCTTGTCGTACGCCTCCTGGACCGCGTTGCGCAGCCGACGCGCGGCGTGCACCGCCTCGCCCCGGATGTAGATGTAGGCGCGGGCGGCCCGGATCGCGTACGACGCGATGATGACGCCCTCGACCAGCGCGTGCGGGTCGTGGGTCATCAGCGGCAGGTCCTTGCAGGTGCCCGGCTCGCCCTCGTCGGCGTTGACCACCAGGTAGTGCGGCTTGCCGTCGCCCTGCGGAATGAAGCCCCACTTGAGGCCGGTGGGGAAGCCGGCGCCGCCACGGCCCCGCAGCCCGGAATCCTTGATCAACTGGATCAGGTCGTCCGGGTGGGCCTTGAGCGCCTTGCGCAGCGCGGCGTAGCCGTCCAACTGCTCGTACGTGCCGATGCGCCAGGCGTCCGGCGAGAGCCAGCGCTTGGTCAGCACCGGCGTCAGCTTGGCCAGCGTCTCCGGGCGGGGAGTGGTCACTTCTGGGCCCCCGTTTCGTTCGCGTCCGCCGGTCCGGTGCCGTCGGCGTCCGTCCCAGCCTTCGCTTCGGTGAGGTTGCGCTCCTGCGCCCCGGCCTCGTCGCCGGCGGGCTTGCCGTCGCCGGCCGGCGCGTTGGCCGCCACGCCGGCGGCCTCGGCCGACCGCGCGTCGCCAGCCGCGGGCGCGGTGCCGGTGCCGTCCGTCGGGACCTTCGTGCCGGGGGCGTCCGGCACTGCCGTGCTTGCGTCCGGCTGCCGGGTCTCGGCGGTACGCACCTGCGGCGACTTGTCGTCCGGTGCCTTGACGTCCCGCGTGGTGCTGCCACTGGCGGCCTCTGGCCTCGCCGGCTCGGTGGTCTCTGCCGGCTTCGCCGGCCCGGCGACCCCGGCCGCCCCCGTCGGGGCGGACGCCCCGTCGCCACCCTTGACCGGCGCCGCGCTGGCCTCGACGGGCGCCGGTTTGGCGGCCTCCGCCTTCGCCTTCGCCTCGGCAGCGGCCTTGTCGGCCTCGGCCTTGCTGCGGATCGGGGTGTTCGGGTCGAAGCCCGGCACCGAGACGCCGTGCTGCTGGGCCAGCCGCAGCCCGCGCAGGGTGGGCTCGCCCGGCCCGCCGTCGGCGACCGCACCGTCGCGCTCGTCGGCGAAACCGGCGAGCTGCACCGCCATCTCCTTGAGCGTGCAGAGCCGCGCACCCCGGGTCGGCATCGGCCGACCGCCGGCCCGCAGCTCGTCGACCACACCGACAGCGGTGGAGGCGTCCACGCCGTCGAAGAAGTCGTAGTTGACGGTCATCACCGGGCCGTAGTCGCACGCCGCCAGGCACTCGGCGTGCTCCAGCGTGATCGTGCCGTCCGCTGTGGTCTCGTCGTGCCCGACGCCGAGGTGCTCGGCGAGGGTGTCGTAGACCTCCTGGCCACCGAGCACGTTGCACATCGTGTTGGTGCAGACGCTGACCAGGAAGTCACCGGTCGGCTTGCGCTTGTACATCGTGTAGAAGGTCGCCACCGCGCCGACCTGGGCCTTGTTCAGCCCCAGCACCTCGGCGCAGAACGCGACCCCGGCCGGGGAGACGTACCCCTCTTCGGCCTGCACCAGGTGCAGCAGCGGCAGCAACGCCGAGCGGGACCGGTCCGCCGGGTAACGGGCGATGATGTCGCGCGCCCGCTCCCGGGTCTCGTCAGTGAAAGTCGTCGTCATCGGTCACACCCACCCATCACCGGGTCCAACGAGGCGCCGCCGGCGATCACGTCGGCGATCAGACCGCCCTCGGCCATCGCCGGGAGGGCCTGCAGGTTGACGAAGCTCGGCTCCCGGTAGTGCACCCGGTAGGGCCGGGTGCCACCGTCGGAGACCGCGTGGACGCCCAGCTCGCCGCGGGGCGCCTCGATGGCGACGTACACCTGGCCGGGCGGGACCCGGAAGCCCTCGGTCACCAGCTTGAAGTGGTGGATCAGCGACTCCATCGACTGACCCATGATCTTCGCGACGTGCTCCAGCGAGTTGCCCATGCCGTCCACGCCGATGGCGAGCTGCGCCGGCCAGGCGATCTTGCGGTCGGCGACCATCACCGGGCCCGGACGGAGCCGGTCCAGCGCCTGCTCGACCAGCTTCATCGACTCCCGGATCTCGGCGAGCCGGACCTGGTAGCGACCCCACACGTCACCGTCGGGGTGGGTCGGCACGTCGAACTCGTACGTCTCGTAGCCGCAGTACGGCATGGTCTTGCGCAGGTCCCAGGCGAGGCCGGCGGAGCGCAGCACGGGGCCGGTGATGCCGAGCGCCACACAGCCGGTGACGTCCAGCACCGCGACGTTCTTCGTCCGCTCGGTCCAGATCGGTTGGCCGGAGAGGAGGTCCTCGTACTCCTTGAGCTTCTTCGGCATCATCTTGAGGAACTCGCGGATCTTGACGATCGCGTCGTCCGGCACGTCCTGCGCCACACCGCCCGGCCGCACGTACGCGTGGTTCATCCGCAGGCCGGTGATGGTCTCGAAGATGTCGAGGATGTACTCCCGCTCCCGGAAGCCGTACAGCATGATCGAGATCGCGCCCAGCTCCATGCCGGTGGTGGCCAGCCAGACCAGGTGCGACGAGATCCGGTTGAGCTCCATCATCAGCACGCGGATCGTGGTGGCCCGCTCGGTGATGTCGTCGGTGATGCCGAGCAGCTTCTCGACCGCGAGGGCGTACGCCGTCTCGTTGAAGATCGGGGCGAGGTAGTCCATCCGGGTGACGAACGTCGAGCCCTGGACCCAGTTGCGGTATTCGAGGTTCTTCTCGATGCCGGTGTGCAGGTAGCCGATGACCGAGCGGGCCTCGCGGACCGTCTCGCCCTCCAGCTCCAGGATCAGCCGCAGCACCCCGTGCGTGGACGGGTGCTGCGGACCCATGTTGACAACGATGCGCTCGTCGTTGATCGGGTCGGTGCCCGAGACGATCGTGTCCCAGTCCCCACCGGTGACGGTGAAGACCCGGCCCTCGTCGGTTTCGCGCTCGCTGGCGTAGTTCGACGTCGTCACAGCGCCGGCCCTCCGATCGCGACTGCGGGGCTCCGCTCCGCTGCACTCCTCGCGCTCACTGGTACGACCTCCGCTCGTTCGGCGGCTGGATCTCCGCGCCCTTGTACTCGACGGGGACGCCGCCGAGCGGGTAGTCCTTGCGCTGCGGGTGGCCCTCCCAGTCGTCCGGCATGAGGATCCGGGTCAGGTTGGGGTGGCCGTCGAAGACGATGCCGAACATGTCGTACGCCTCGCGCTCCTGCCAGTCCGCCGTCGGGTAGATGGCGGTCACGCTGGGCAGGTGCGGGGCCTCGACGGAGACCGCAGCCTCCAGCCGGACCCGCCGCCGGTACGTCATCGAGGTGAGCAGGTAGACCACGTGCAGCCGGCGTTCGTCGGCGCCCAGGTAGTCCGCACCGGACACCGAGGAGCACAGCTCGAACCGCAGCGCCAGGTCGTCCCGCATCACCTGGCACACCTCGGCGATCCGCTCCGGGCGTACGTGCAGGGTCAGCTCACCCCGGTCGACGACGACCTTCTCGATCGCGTCGTTGAAGGCCGGGTACGCCTCCTCCAGCGCGTCGCGGACCTCGTCGAAGTAGCCCCCGTACGGCCGGGACGCCTCCTCGATGGGCTGGCGCTGGCGGACCAGGCCGCCGTAGCCGGACACGTCGCCGGTGCCCTGGTTGCCGAACATCCCGCGACCGGCCGGGCTGGCCGGCGGGAACTCGGCGGGGGCACCACTGGTGGCGCCGGCCGGCACCACCGGCAGCGGCACTCCGCCGTCGTTTGGCTTGTCCGTGGGTGACGTCATTTCGGGCCTGCCTGCGGGTGGAGGTGGTTCTGAGCGTTCATCCAGTTCTCGATGCGCAGCTGCTCCTCGCGGCCCTCGCGGACCGCCCGGGTCCACTCGGCGCGCCGGGCCTTGTCGCTGCGGTACGAGGAGGGCATCGAGCCGTAGGGCACGATCGGAACGTCGCCGCGCTCCTGGCGGGCCGCCAGCATCTTGCGGCCGTTCGGGCCCAGCGGCTCATACATGATCTTCTCGCGGAGCTTGAGGATCGCGTCGATGAGCATCTCCGGCCGGGGCGGGCAGCCGGGCAGGTACATGTCGACAGGCACCACGTGGTCGACGCCCTGCACGATCGCGTAGTTGTTGAACATGCCGCCGCTGCTGGCGCAGACGCCCATCGAGAGCACCCAGCGCGGCTCGGCCATCTGGTCGTAGATCTGGCGCAGCACCGGCGCCATCTTCTGACTCACCCGGCCGGCCACGATCATCAGGTCGGCCTGCCGGGGCGACGCCCGGAAGACCTCCATGCCCCAGCGGCCCATGTCGTAGTGCGGACCACCGGCGGCCATCATCTCGATGGCGCAGCAGGCCAGGCCGAAGGTGGCGCCCCACACGGACGACTTCCGAGACCAGTTGACCAGCTTCTCCACCGAGGTGAGCAGGACGCCGGCGGGAAGCTTCTCCTCGATGCCCATCTGACGTTCCTTCCTCAGTCCCAGTCCAGGCCGCCGCGCCGCCACACGTAGGCGTACGCAACGAAGACCGCGACGATGAACAGGACCATCTCCACGAAGCCGAAGATCGGCAGAGCGTCGAACGAGACCGCCCAGGGGTAGAGGAAGATGATCTCGATGTCGAAGACGATGAAGAGCATCGCCGTCAGGTAGAACTTGATCGGGAACCGCCCGCCGCCGACCGGCTGCGGGCTGGGCTCGATGCCGCACTCGTAAGCCTCGAGTTTGGCCTTGTTGTAGCGACGGGGACCGGCGAAGCGGGCGGCGCCAACGGAAAACAGCGAGAACGCCGCGGCGAGGGCGAACAGCCCGATGATCGGTGCGTAAGGCGAGAGCGACATCGTTTTCTCCTGCTCGTCCTTCCCTGCCCTCGGTGCTTGACGAAAATCACACTATTCACGTCCCTCGCAGTGGCAGTCGGCGGGGGTCGATCTTTGTCGGCATCGGTGCCGTGACCAGCGCCGATGCCGTCCTACTTATACGGCTGGGGCGGCCTTCGTCATCGCGTTGATGACCCGATCCATCGCGTCCCCGCCGCGCGGGTCGGTCAGGTTGGCCAACAGCTTGAGCACGAAACGCATCAGCGTCGGGTGCGGCATGCCGTGTTTGGTGGCGATCCGCATGATCTCGGGGCGGCCGATCAGTTTCACGAAGATGCCGCCCAGCCGGTAGTAGCCGCCGAGCCGGGCCTTCAGCTCGTTCGGGTACGCCAGCAGCGCGCGCTCGCGTTCCGGCCCGGCCGGGCGGGCGAGGGCCTGGACCATGACCTCCGCGGCCAGTTCGCCGGACTCCATCGCGTACGCGATGCCCTCGCCGTTGAACGGGTTGACCATGCCGCCCGAGTCGCCGACCAGCAGCACACCCCGGGTGTAGTGGGGCACCCGGTTGAAGCCCATCGGCAGCGCGGCACCGAGGATCGGGCCGTCGGCGTTGGTCTCGTCGGTCATCCCCCAGTCTTCCGGGGTGTTGGCGAGCCAGTCGGTGAGCAGCCGGCGGTAGTTGGTCTTGCCGAACGCCGAGGACGAGTTGAGCACGCCGAGCCCGACGTTGACCCGCCCGTCACCGAGGCCGAAGATCCAGCCGTACCCGGGCAGCAGGTTGTCGCCGCTGTCCTTGCTGCGCAGCTCCAGCCAGGACTCCAGGTAGTTGTCCTCGTGCTTGGCCGGCGAGCGGTAGTAGCGGCGGACGGCGACGCCGATCGGCCGGTCCTCCCGCTTGGCCAGCCCGAGCGCGAGCGGGAACCGGCCGGAGACGCCGTCCGCCGCGACGACCAGCGGGGCGTGGAAGGTGGTGGGCTCCTTGCCCGGCCCGACCTCCGCCTCGACGCCGGTGACGCGGCCGTCGCCGTCGAGCACCGGGCCTAGCACGTTGACGTTGGTCCGCAGTTTCGCGCCGGCGGCCACCGCCCGCTGGGCGAGCAGGTCGTCGAAGTCCAGCCGCGTGCGCACCAGACCGTAGTTGGGGAAGCTGGCCAGCTCCGGCCAGTCCAGTTCGAGGCGCACCCCGCCGCCGATGACCCGCAGGCCGCGGTTGTGCAGCCAGCCCGCCTCGGGCGAGGTGTCCACACCCATCCGGACGAGCTGGCGCACGGCGCGCGGGGTCAACCCGTCGCCGCAGACCTTTTCCCGGGGGAACTCGGTCTTCTCCAACAACAGCACCCGTACGCCGTGCCGGGCCAGGTGGTACGCAGTCGCTGACCCACCGGGACCGGCGCCCACGACAATGACGTCGGCGTCATGTTCCACCGCGGTCATTCGCGCCTCCTCCCGCACGCTCGTGAAATGCTTCACAAGCCAGACGGGACGAGTGTATGACCGGCGTCATACCAGCGCAGGATCAGGGGTACCTAACTCGCCGATGTGACAGCTCATCACCGTCCACAGCGGTCAGGTGTCAGGCCGGGCTGGAGGCGTCCAAGCCCGCGTCGACCCGAATTGTCTCCGGCAGATGCTCGCGGAGCGCCCCACCCGCCGCCCGGTCCAGTGCGGCCAACACCTCGGCGACCACCTGCCGGACCTCCACCGGGTCGGCCCCGGCCAAGTCGCGCAACTGAGAGATGAGTTCGGCCGCGTCGTCGTCGGTGGCGGCCACCGGGTCCGCCGGGTGTGCTCCGGTCATGCGATCGAGCGTACCGGGCAAAGTGGACCAAGTCCGATATTTACGGAACCTGAATAATGTCCGTAGCGGTCGGTGCGGTCCGCTCGCTACTCGCGGATCCCCCGGTGCAGGGCCACCACGCCACCGGTCAGGTTGCGCCACGCCACGCGCCCCCACCCGGCTGCGGCCACCCGGCCGGCCAGCGCGGACTGCGCCGGCCAGGCCCGGACCGACTCGGCGAGATAGACGTACGCCTCGGGGTTGCTCGACACCGTGCGGGCCACCGCCGGCAGCGACCGCATCAGGTACGACAGGTAGACCGTCCGGAAGACCGGGTTGACCGGGGTGCTGAACTCGCAGACCACCAACCGGCCGCCCGGCCGGGTCACCCGGGCCAACTCACGCAGCGCCGCGTCGGTGTCGTTGACGTTGCGCAGCGCAAAGGAGATGGTCACCGCGTCGAAGCTGGCGTCGGCGAACGGCAGCCGCAGCGCGTCTCCGGCCAGCAGCGGCACCTCGGGCCGCGCCCTCTTGCCGGTGTGCAGCATGCCGAGCGACAGGTCGGCCCCGACCGCGTACGCCCCGGACTGGGCCAGCTCGCGCGTCGAGACGCCGGTGCCCGCGCCCACGTCCAGCACCCGCTCGCCCGGCCGCAGCCCGAGCGCCGCGCGGGTGGCCCGCCGCCAGGAACGGTCCTGGCCCAGCGAAATCACCGTGTTGGTCAGGTCGTAACGCTCTGCCACGCCGTCGAACATCGCGGCGACCTCGTGCGGCTGCTTGTCCAGACTGGCGCGCTGGCCCTGCGGGGTACGGCTCACCCCCTCACTCTGCCAGCCGCCCGCCAACCGACGTTCGCTGGGTGGGCGGCACGAACCCCGTACGCGAAAGGGCGGGGTGGTCGCCCACCCCGCCCTCGCGTCGTACCCGCGTCCGTGACACCTCGGTCAGAACGCCTGTCGCCATCGCACCCGTCGCGGTCGCGCCTCGCCGGCGCGCCGCCGGTCAGGGCACCGGTGTCAGTCGGTCGACTTCTCGTCGGCCGGCGAGACCAGGACCACCTTGCGGCGACGGGTGAGCACCAGCAGCGCCCCACCCACCAGCAGGATGACCACGCCGATCCCACCGATCAGGCCGACCTGCACACCGGTCACCGGCAGGCCGCCACCGCCCGAGCCACCACCGGCGGGGCCACCACCGGCGGGGCCACCACCGGTACCCGGCGAGACGGTAGTGCCCGGCGTCGTCGTACCGCTGGGGATCGGCGTCGGCGTGGCCGTCACGGTCGGGCTGACCGTCGCGGTCGGCGTCACGGTCGGGCTGGCCGTCACGGTCGGCGTCGCGGTCGGGCTGACCGTCGCGGTCGGCGTCACGGTCGGGCTGACCGTCGCGGTCGGGGTGACCGTCGGCGTCGGCGACTCGGTCGGAGTGGCCGTCGGCGTCGGGGTCGGGGTCGGCGTCTCCGTCGGGGTGACCGTCGGCGTCGGGGTCGGGGTCGGCGACTCCGTCGGAGTGGCCGTCGGCGTCGGCGACTCGGTCGGGGTGACCGTCGGCGTCGGCGTCGGCGACTCGGTCGGAGTGACCGTCGGCGTCGGCGTCGGGGTGACCGTGGGCGTCGGGGTCGGGGTGACCGTCGGCGTCGGGGTCGGCGATCCCGTCGGGGTGGCCGTCGGCGTGGGCGTCGGCGTCGGGTCGACGGCCAGGTCGACGAAGACGTCGAAGATCGCCTGGTTGTCGCCCTCGTCGATCTCGGTGAAGGCCTTCCGCTGGGCGGTGTTGGCTCGCCGCGGCTGCTCCTCGGGCTTGCCGGCCGCCGCGTCCAGGCCGTGTGCCACAAGCTCGCCGACCCGCAGCACCGGCTCGGTGACGTCCTTGCCGACGGTCACCTTGATGTCCGCGGTGTAGTAGTCACCGGGCCGGATCACCGCGCCGTCGTCCTGGCAGAGCGCCTGAGTGACGCCGAAGGTCTGCGTGGTGCACGTGTCCGGCAGGGTGTCGAAGGTGACGCCCGCCGGGAGGGTCAGCACGTAGGCGAGGCCGGTGGCCTTGCGGCTGCCGTCGTTGTAGACCGCCCAGTCGACCGGCACCGTCTCGCCCGGCCGCACCGGCCGAAGGTCGGGGTCGTCGCCGTTGACGCCGTTCACCACGACGTTCGCGTTGACGTCCTGCACCCAACTGGTCAGGTCGTACCCGGGCTCGGTGACGGTGATGTCGTGCTCGACCTTGTTGTCTTCCTCGTTGGGGTCCTCGGTGGCCGAGCGGATGGTGACCACCAGAGTGCCGGCGGCGCCCTTACCACCGGTGGAGAAGATCGGGATACCGAAGTCCTCGCTGGTGCCGGCAGCCAGGTCGCCGAGGCGGCAGGTGAACTTCTTGCCGTTCACCCGGCAGCCGTCGGGTACCACTACCCGGACCTTGTTCGTCTTCAGTTTGCTGGTGTCCACTGTGTAACTGACGCCCTTGGCGTCTTCCTTGCTCCGGGTGTTGTCGACCGAGAACTTGAACGGCTTGCTCTTGGCCTCCGTCACACCCTTGGCCAGGTTGTAGCTGAGCGGCACCAGGGCCAGATCGGCCTCCTCGGCCGCAAGCACTGGTGCGGCCACGGCGGCGATGCCGCCGGCCGCGAGCAGCGCCACGACACTGGCGCGCACCAGCGTCGAGCGGTGGAACGCTGTCATCAGTCCCCCGGGGGTAGGGAAGAAAGAATGGTTGCGGAACGAGCGGACGTTATCGGAGGCCGATCTTCCACGCCAGCAGGCGGAGCCGTTTTCATCCGTCCGGTCCGAGCTGGGCAGACAGTACGGGCGGGATGGTCACCCATCCCGCCCGTACTGCCGTGCGTTATATGAACGACCCGCAGCGGGCCGATGGAGGACAGCCTCGTCCGTCGACGGTGGTGACGGATATGAGCCGGGACGCTAGCGGCCGACGATCATCTCCACCAGCCCCGCAGCGGACAGGCTGACGCTGCGGCGGCGGGGACCACCCGTACCGCCGGGGTGATCCGGCGGGAGCATGAGCGTCGATCAGCCGAACGGCCGGGTGTCGACAGTCAGCTGACGTCCACCAGGGGCAGGGATCGGCCCGCGCCGCCGCCGGGCAGCGCGATCGAGGAGAAGTGCGAGACCACCCGCTCGTCGGTCGGGTCGTCGGCCGGCGTGTGGTGCACGGCGAGCCGGTTGTAGAGGGTGTCACGCTGCGCCGGGATCCGGTCCGCGGAGCGGATCATGCCGATCAGCTCGTGCAGGTTGGAGCGGTGCCGGGCACCGGCGGAGGAGATGACGTTCTCCTCCAACATGATCGAGCCGAGGTCGTCCACGCCCATGTGCAGCGAGAGCTGCCCGACGTCCTTGCCGGTGGTCAACCAGGACGCCTGCAGGTGCGGCACGGTCTCGAAGAAGAGCCGGGCCACCGCGACCAGGCGCAGGTATTCCAAGGTGGTCGCCTGGGTGCGGCCCTTGAGGTGGTTGTTCTCCGGCTGGTACGTCCACGGGATGAAGGACCGGAAACCGCGGGTGCGGTCCTGCACGTCGCGGATCATGCGCAGGTGCTCGATCCGCTCGGCGTGCGTCTCGCCGGTGCCCATCATCATGGTGGCGGTCGACTCGATGCCCTGCCGGTGGGCCAGCTCCATGACCTCCAGCCAGCGCTCGCCCGACTCCTTGAGGGGGGCGATGGCCTTGCGGGGCCGCTCGGGCAGCATCTCCGCGCCGGCGCCGGCGATCGAGTCCAGGCCGGCGGTCTTGATCCGGGCGATGGCCTCGTCCAGGCTCACCCCGGAGACCTTGGCCATGTGCAGGATCTCGCTGGGGCCGATCGAGTGGATGACCAGCTGTGGGTACGCCTGCTTGACCGAGGAGAACAGCTCCTCGTAGTACTCCACTCCGTAGTCCGGGTGGTGCCCGCCCTGGAGCATCACCTGGGTGGCGCCCAGCTCGACCGCCTCGCCGCACCGGCGAAGGATCTCCTCGGTCGGGTGGGTCCACCCTTCCTTGTGCTTGGGCGCCCGGTAGAACGCGCAGAACTTGCACGCCGTCACGCAGACGTTCGTGTAGTTGATGTTGCGGTCGATCAGGTAGGTGACGACGTTGTCCGGGTAGCGTCGCCGACGCACCGCGTCCGCCGCCTCGCCCAACGCGTGGAAGGGCGCCTCGGTGTAGAGCAGCAGCGCCTCCTCGGGCGTGATCCGCCCGCCGTCCGCGCCGCGCTGCAGGATGTCGTCGATCTCCCGGCTCACCGTCACGCCCCCGAGCCTACGCCGGTCCCGCGCCCTGGCCCGGAGGGGTGCTCAGGGCTGGCACCGTCTCCGCGATCTTGCACTTTCTGTCGCGACATAAGGGGCATCCCACTCATCTCGACAACCAAAACTGCAAGATCGGCGCGGGCGGCGTCGTCACGCGTCGTAGTCGACGGTGAGCTTGTCGGTTGTCGGGCTGGACTGGCAGGTCAGCACGTAGCCGGCGGCCAGCTCGTCGGGCTCCAACGCGTAGTTGCGGGCCATCGTGACCGCGCCGTCGACGACCTTCGCCTTGCAGGTCGAGCAGACGCCACCCTTGCAGGCGTACGGCAACTCACCCCGCACCTTCAGCGCGGCGTCCAGCACCCGTTCCTCGCGACCCATGGTGAAGCTCGACGACCGGCCGTCCAGCACGATGGTCACCTCGGCCCCGGCGCCCGCCTGGTCGACCGGCCGGCGCACCGGCTCCGGCGGCGTGTCGACGTGGAACAGCTCGGTGTGCACCGCCGACTCGGGCAGCCCACGTGCGGTCAGCACGTCCCGGACGTCGACCACCATGCCGTACGGGCCGCAGAGGAACCACTCCTCGACCAGGTCGTCCGGCACGATGGTGCCCAGCAACCGGCCCAGCCGTTCGGCGTCGATCCGACCGGAGAGCAGCGGCGACTCGCCCTGTTCCCGGGAGAGGACGTGCACCAGGTGCAGCCGGGTGGGGTAACGGTCCTTCAGGTCGGCCAACTCCTCGGCGAACATCACAGTGTTCGCCGTGCGGTTGCCGTACACCAGTGTGAAGGTGCTGGCCGGCTCGACGGCCAGGGCGGTCGCGACCAGCCCGAGCACCGGGGTGATGCCGGAGCCGGCGACGACAGCGCCGTAGTGCCGCACCCGGTCCGGCGCGAACGCCGTGGTGAAGGTGCCCAGCGGCGGCAGCACCTCGACGGTGTCGCCGCCGCGCAGCGCCCCGCAGGCGAACGCCGAGAAGGCGCCGCCGGGGATCTCCCGCACCCCGATCCGCAACCGGCCGTGCCGGGCCAGGTCGTCGGGGGTGGAGCAGATCGAGTACGACCGGCGCACGTCCGCGCCGTCCTCCGCGGCTCGCCGCACTGTGAGGTGCTGACCGGCGCGGAACGCGAAGGTTTCCCGCAGTTCCTCGGGTACGGCGAAGGTCACCGCCACGGAGTCGTCGGTGAGCCGGTCGACGGCGGCGACGGACAACGGGTGGAAGACCGGTCGGCGGCGAACCGGGCGGGTGATGGTGACAGTCACAGCGCCTTCAGGTGGTCGAAGGGTTCGGAGCAGGAACGGCACCGCCACAGTGCCTTGCACGCGGTGGAGCCGAACCGGCTGACCTGCTCGGTCTCCGGCGAGCCGCACTGCGGGCAGCGGACCGCGAGCGTCAGCGACACGACGCCGGCGGCGGGCACCGGGGTCGGCGGGGCGATCCCGGCGGCGGCGAGCTTGGTCCGCCCACGCTCGGAGATCCAGTCGGTGCTCCACGGTGGGCTGTAGACGGTCTGGACCTGCGCGTCCGGGTGGCCGGCGGCGGTGAGCGCGCGGCGGATGTCGGCCCGGATCACGTCCATCGCCGGGCAGCCGGTGTAGGTCGGGGTGATGGTGACGGTGACCCGGCCACTGGCCGGGTCCTCCTCGACCGCCCGCAGGATACCCAGCTCGTCGATGGTGATGACCCGGATCTCCGGGTCCACCACCGAGGCGGCCGCCTCCCTGGGGTTCACCACTTCGCTCCGGGGTGGGCGCGGTGCAGCACCTGCATCTCGGCGAGCAGGTAGGCCAGGTGCTCGGTGTGCACACCGGCCCGCCCACCGGCCGGAGCCCAGGCGCTGTCCGGCTGGGTGAGCGTCGCCTCGGCCAGCACCGGGACGACGACCTCGTCGAACGCCGGCCGCAGGGTGGCCGGGTCGACCGGTGCCGCCGGGTCCGCGGCGAACAATTCGTGGGTGTACGGCCACACCTTGTCGACGGCCGCCTGCATCCGGCGATGCGACTCCTCGGTGCCGTCACCGAGCCGCTTCACCCACAGCGCGCCATGGTCCAGGTGGTACGCCGACTCCTTGCGTGCCTTCGCGCCGATCGCGGCCAACCGCTCGTCCGCGCAGCCGGCCAGCGCCGTGTAGAGCGGCAGTTGGTACGCGGCCAGGAAGAACAGCTTCGCCATCGTCACCGCGAAGTCGTCGTTGGGCAGCTCGACCACTAGCGCGTTGCGGAACTCCCGGTCGTCGCGCAGGTACGCCAACGCGTCCTCGTCGCGGCCGGCGCCCTCCAGCTCGCCCGCGTACGACAGCAGCAGGCGCGCCGCGCCGAGCTGGTCGAGGGCGATGTTGGCCAGCGCGATGTCCTCTTCCATCTCCGGGGCACGGGTGGTCCACTCGGCCAACCGCTGGGCCGCGACCAACGCGTCGTCGGCGAGAGCGAGGGTGAAGTCGAAGGGCCCGTTCACAGGTGGGCCACCCCGTCCGGCACCTCGTAGAAGGTGGGATGGCGGTAGACCTTGTCGGCCGCCGGGTCGAAGAAGGCGTCCTTCTCGTCCGGGCTGGACGCGGTGATCGCACCGGCCGGCACCACCCAGATCGACACGCCCTCCTGGCGGCGGGTGTAGAGGTCGCGGGCGTTGCGCAGGGCAAGCGCGGCGTCGGGCGCGTGCAGGCTGCCGACGTGCGTGTGCGACAGCCCGCGCCGGGCCCGCACGAAGACCTCCCAGAGCGGGGTGTGTTGCGTCATGCTGCGACCGTCTCCTTCTGTCCTGCCCGCTTCGCGGCGTACGCCGCGGCGGCCTCGCGTACCCAGGTGCCGTCAGCGTGCGCGGCCCGGCGGTGGGCCATCCGCTCCCGGTTGCACGGCCCGTCGCCCGAGATCACCTGCATCAGCTCGTCATAGTCCGGCTGGGTGTAGTCGTACGCCTGCCGCTCGTCGTTCCAGCGCAGGTCCGCGTCGGGGATGCGAAGCCCGAGGATCTCGGCCTGCTGGACGCACATGTCGACGAAGCGTTGGCGCAGATCGTCGTTCGAGAAGCGCTTGATCTTCCAGGCCATCGACTGGGCGGAGTGCGTGGAGTCGCCGTCTGGCGGGCCGAACATGGCCAGCGACGGGTACCACCAACGGTCCACCGCGTCCTGGGCCATCGCCTGCTGCGCGGGGGTGCCGTGCGCCAGGGTGTGCAGGATCTCGTAGCCCTGCCGCTGGTGGAACGACTCCTCCTTGCAGACCCGGATCATCGCGCGGGCGTACGGGCCGTAGGAGCAACGGCAGAGCGGCACCTGGTTGACGATCGCCGCGCCGTCCACCAGCCACCCGATGGCGCCCACGTCGGCCCAGCTCAGGGTGGGGTAGTTGAAGATCGAGCTGTACTTCTGGCGGCCGTCGAGCAGCAGTTGGACCAGCTCGTCGCGGCTGATGCCGAGGGTCTCGGCGGCGGCGTAGAGGTAGAGGCCGTGACCCGCCTCGTCCTGCACCTTGGCCAGCAGGATCGCCTTGCGCTTGAGCGACGGCGCCCGACTGATCCAGTTGCCCTCCGGCTGCATGCCGATGATCTCGGAGTGGGCGTGCTGGGCGATCTGCCGGATCAGCGTCCGCCGGTACGCGTCGGGCATCCAGTCGCGGGGTTCGATCTTCTGCTCGGCGTCGACCACCTCGGCGAAGTACGCCGCCAGGTCCTCGTCCGGCGCGGGCCCGCCACGCCGCCCGCGCGCCGCCGCCGCCCGCAGCTCGGCCTCGGCGGCCTCGACCTCGCCCAGCAGGCCGCCGGGCGCCTCGTCCGGGGTGCCGTTCGGGGCGGAGAAGTCGTTGCCATACATGAGGCTAAGTGTTACAGCTTGCGCCACGTTGCGCCAGGGGGTGTAACAGGAATCCGAGCATCCCATCCGTAATCGAATGACTGCTTTGTGCTACCTGGAGGTCGCCCTGTCGTCGTGACTTAGGCCACGAAACAAAGGTGAATCCCTGCAAAAACCTCATACCGGCCCCATATCCCGCCTTTATCGCAGGTTGCCTAGTGTCGAACCCTGGCGGTCTGCCGGTCCGGACGTAGACTTCTGCCGGTCAACCGATCGGCTGCCGACATCGACATCTCCACAGAGGCCACCTCCCCCGGCCTCGGCGATCGCACCCGATTCGTCCCGACGGCAAGCCGGTCCCCCCGGCCCTGACACCTGGAGTTCAGCCACTCATGCGATCTCGCGTGACCCTGGTGCTCGCCATCACGGCGGTCGTGCTCGGCGGCGTCCTACTGGTCCCCACCGCGTACGCCCGACTCGCCAGCGACGGCAGCGGCGGAGGCGGCGGCGGAAGCACGGCGAGCGTCGCCGCGCCCGCACCCACCCCACCGCCGCCACCCACCCTGGCGGCCGGCCCGGTGTCGGTGAGCTTCAAGGGTGAGTTCTTCTCATGGGCTCTGCTGGACCGGAAGACGGGCAAGATCTCCGGGTCGCCGAACATGACTGCGACCAGCTCCACCGAATCGATGATCAAAGCGTGGATCGTCTCCGACTACCTGCGGCAGCTCGGCGACAAGGAGCCGCCCGCAGCGCTGAAGGAGGCGGCTCGACTCGCCATCGTCGACAGCAACGACGGGGCGGCGAACAAGGTCCACGCCGCCGCGGGTGGCTCATACAAGCCCTCGACCAGCAGCATTCCCGACGCGGTGATCCAGCGGGCGATCAAGATCTGCGGGCTGACCGACACCAAGCGCGGCAACACCAAGCCGTACACCGGCTACTGGAGCTATACCCGGATGTCTCCCCGCGACGCGGTCCGGGTCGGCGACTGCATCGCCGACGGTAAGGCTGCCGGCCCGAAGTGGACCAAGTGGGTGTTGGATCAGATGAGCAAGGTCAGGGGCACCACCGCGACCAAGGACCAGAAGACCGAGTCCGGCGGTGGCCGCTGGGGGATCATCGACGGCCTACCGAAGTCGATCACCGCTCAGGGGCCGGTCAGCATGAAGAACGGCTGGACCCCGATCTACGGCGACGGCAACTGGCACGTCAACTGCCTCGCCGTCACCAGCAAGTGGAGCCTCGCGGTGATGCTGCGCTACCCGATCAGGACCGGCCTGGACTACGGCGCGAAGGTCTGCGCCAGTGTGGCCACCCAACTGGTCACCCCGCAGCCGGGCGCCGCGCTCAAGGTGCCGCAGCAGCCGGTCGGAAAGCTCTGATGGCCGGTAACCGTCGGGTCGACCGGCGCAACGGCGGCGAGGCTTCCCCGATGCGGCTGATCGCCATCGCGGTCATCCTCATCGGGCTGGTCCTGGTGTCGCTGCGGCTGCTGCCCGGTTCGCCGTTCGAGTCGTCCGCCGCAGCCAAGTGGGGCGACGCCGGCTCCGGCACCAGCGACCGCCCCACCGGCGCCGGCACCGACCGCAGCGCCCGCCAGCCGTCCGCGCCGTCACCGAAGCCCAGCCCGTCGCTGGAGCCGCTGCCCTTCGTGGCCAAGGACCTCGATCTGAACATCGAGGGCTGGTACGCCTGGAGCGTCCTCGACCGCCGAACCGGGAAGATCATCGGTTCGAAGAACATGGACGAGACCAGCACCACCGCCTCCATGATCAAGGCTTGGATCGTCGCCGACTACCTGCGTCGCGCGGCCGACGCCGGCCAGACCCCGAGCGACGCGAAGCTCGCCGACGCGACCCGGATCATCCGGGACAGCGACAACACCCGGGCCGAACAGTTCTACAACCTGGTCGACCGGGACGCCTCGATCAAGCGGCTCATCTCCATGTGCAAACTGACCGACAGCAGCGTCGCCCCCGACAAGGGCTGGAGCCGGACGGCGCTCTCCCCCCGGGACACCGCCCGGATGGGCAACTGCATCGTCACCGGCACCGCCGCCGGGCCGAAGTGGACCAAGTGGCTGCTCAACGAGATGAAGCAGGTTCGCGGTGCCGGCGACTTCGGTATCCGCAAGGCCTTCCCGGCCTCCGAGCAGAAGAAGATCGCCATCAAGAACGGGTGGATCGACCGGACCAGGGAGCAGGAGATGCACATCAACTGCCTGGCCATCGGTGACACCTGGACGATGGGCGTGATGGTCAAGTACCCGATCAACATGGGCTACGACTACGGCATGAAGAACTGCCAGAAGATCACCGAGGCACTGCTCCGCCCCGGCACCTGAGCCCCTGGCGCCTCGGCGCTTCGCCGGGCCGGTTGGCTTTGCCGGCCCGGCTGGCAGCGGTCAGCCGGCGAAGAACTCCGGGCCGCCGTCCGGCAACGCCGGGGCCTCGCCGATCGCCGCCGCCCGTCGGGCCCACTCGCGCAGCCCGGCGACCTGCCGGTCGCCAAGGGAAAAATCGAGGGTACGGAAGTACGTGGCCAGCGTCTCCGCGTCGAAGGTCTCCCAGCGGGCAGCCGCCTCGGCGACCTGGTCCAACTCCGCCAGGCAGAGGTCCCGTGAGCGCAGGAAAGCCTCGTGCACCTCCTTCACCAGGCCCGGGTGGGCGGCGGCGAAGTCGCGGCGGACCGCCCAGACGGCGAAGACCATCGGCAGCCCGGTCCACTCCCGCCACGCCTGGCCGAGGTCGGTGACAGTGAGGCCCTTCTGCGGTGCCTCGTAGTACGCCCGCAGCGCCACGTCCCCGATCAGCACGGCGGCGTCGGCCTCCAGCAGCATCTGGGTCAGATCCGGCGGGCAGCGGAAGTACTCGGGCCGCACGTTGTACTGCTCGGCGAGCAGCAATTGAGCCAGCATGACCCCGGTCCGCGAGGTCGAACCGAGCGCCACCCGGGCGCCGTCCAACTCGGCGAGCGGCCGGGTGGAGACCATGTTGACCGAGAGCACCGGCCCGTCGCTGCCCACCGCCAGGTCCGGCAGGAGCAGCAGCTCGTCGGCGTGCTTCAGATACTCCAAGAGCGTGATCGGGCCGATGTCGAGGTCGCCGGCGACCAGCGCCGCGCTCAACCGGTCCGGCGAGTCCTTGTGCAGGTCCACGTCGAGCAGGGCACCGGAACGCATCAGACCCCAGTAGATCGGCAGGCAGTTCAGGAACTGAATGTGCCCGACCCGCGGGCGTGCGATGCGCTCAGCCATGGCCCGACCGTATCGCCGGCGGCTGGCTCCGGCTCGGCGGGCCGCCGCGGAGTGGCCAAGCCCGCATTTGACGACCGTCGTACCGCCCGGGTCACGACCGGCACGAACACCAGCACCACCAGCAGCCCGACCACACCGGCACCGGCGATCAGCGGCCGAGGCGGAACGACCGCGAGCAACGCCCCGCCGATCAGGAAGCCGGCCATCGAGCCACCCTGCACCGCAGCGCCGTAGCTGGCGTACGCCCGGGCGCGCATCGCCTCCGGTACCCGCCGAGCGGTGAGCAGGTTGGCGAAGACGTTCTCGCCACCGTTGGCCGCACCCCCCACCAGCCAGAGCGGCACCAACACACCCGCAGCCGGCACCGTCGCCGCCAGCAACACCATCAGGCTGCACACGGCCAGAGTGGCCAGCACCCCCCGTACCAACGCGCCGTCGTCGTCGAGCCGCCCGGCAAGTCGTACGGCGAGCCAGGTCCCCGGCAGCATGCCAGCCATCCATGCGGCACTCACCAGGCCGTACGTGGTCGCCGAGCCCCCCAGCGTCTCCCGGATGAAGAAGACCTCGATCACGTTGATGCCGCCGATCGCCGCGATCACCACGGCGGTGCTCACCACCATGACGAGCATCAGCGGATCGCGGCGCAGCCGCCAGCCGATCTCCGTACCCCCAGGGGTTGCCACGCCGCCCAAAACGGCCCGGCTGCTCACGGTGGTGGCCGGGCTGGCGGCGGCCTCGCTGCCCACGGCGGCCTCGCTGCCCACGGCGGCCTCGCTGCCCACGGCGGCCTCGCTGCCCACGGCGGCCTCGCTGCCCACGGCGGCCTCGCTGCCCACGGCGGCGGGCCGCCGGCCGCCGCGTCGGGTCCGCAGCAGTAGGCCCGCGACCACGAGCGCCAGGTAGGTCGCGGCATCGAGAAGCAGCGGTACGCGGGTGCCGAACTGTCCCACCAGCAGGCCGGCCAGCACCGGGCCGCCGAGCGCACCGAGCGAGACGGCGGTCTGACTGATCGCGCTGGCTCGCGGCAGGTCGGCCGGGCGGACCATCGCCGGCAGCAGCGCGGCGAGGCAGGGTTGGGTGACCGCGAGCCCGCAGGCCAGCAGGGCGACGAGCCCTACCACCAGTACCGGTTGCTCGACGACGGCGAGGAGCGCGCAGATTGCGGCCTGCCCGAACCCGATGGTCACCAGCAGGGTACGGCTGTCCGTCCGGTCGGCGAGTCGGCCCGCGAGTGGGGCGAGTACCACCAGGGGCAGGGTGGCGGACAACAGCAGCCCCGATACGGCCAGACCGCCGGCACCGGCACCCTGTAGCGCCAGCGCCAGCGCGGTCGCGGCGAGGAAGTCGCCGCAGATCGTGGTGCCTCGAGCAGCGGCGGCGAGCCAGACGTCCGACCAGCGCGACTCGTCCGTTGTGAAGGACATGCTTCGAAAATAATGCTTCACAACTGATTGATGCAAGCCTGGCTATGCCAACGGCACCGTCCGGTACTGCACCGCGACCGTGCGCGCCCCCGTCGGTGAGGCACCCTGCCGCCGCCGCGGGTGATACGGCCGGAGCAGCGCCAGCACCGCCTCGTTCAACTCGGCCAACTCGTCGGCGGTGAGGAGCAACAGCGTGTCGGTGAACAGAGCGGTGTCGTACCATTCGGCCGGCTCGTCCCCGGCGCGCCGCAACCAGTCCCGGGTCCGCTCCATGGCCCGGACCGCATGCGCCTCCACCAGCGCCTGCTCGGCCGCACGCGCCTCAGGCCCGGCATCACGACCCGCCTCGACCAGCACACTCACACTCGGCACACGCCACAACCGCTCGCGCGCGTCCCCCCGGCTCGGCGCCTGCTCAACCAGGCCGAACTTCGCCAGCGCCCGAAGGTGGTAACTGGTTGCGCTCGGCGACAACCCAACGATCTCGGCACATTCGGTGGCAGTCCCACCACTCTCGCGACTGTTCAGGTGCTCCATGATCGCGATTCGAGCCGGATGGGCCATCGCCCGCATCACCTGGGGGTCGCTGATCGTCATCCGGCGTGAATCGGAGCGGGCCTCGGTCATACGCCCATGATCCCGGCAGCCCCGCCAACCTGCCATCACCCCCGCGTCCCGCTCGGACCACCGCGCGTCGGCCACGCTTTTACCTTCGGCCGCGAGCAGGCGGATTTGCCGGCGGGCACGGCTTGGCGGGGTGGCCTGAGTGGCGAGCGCGGGTTTGCGTCTCTGCGGCGCGGCGCGGCGCGGCGCGGCGCGGCAGGGCACGGCAGGGCACGGCAGGGCACGGCGGGGCGCGGCAGGGCACGGCGGGGCGCGGCAGGGCACGGCGGGGCGCGGCAGGGCACGGCGGGGAGACTTCGCGGCACGGCGGTTCGGCGGCGCGGCGGCTCGGCGAGCACGGCGCGGCTCGGCGAGCACGGCGCGGCTCGGCGAGCGCGGCGCGGCGCGGCTCGGCGAGCGCGGCGCGGCTCGGCGGGCGCGGCGCGGCTTGGCGGACGCGCAAGCGGGCACGACAAGCGGGCAGCTCACGATGATCGACGAAATTGATTGCACTCATTGATCAGGACGACTCCAAAGTGTCGTACACCAGTTCTATTCTGCTCTCATGTTGGAGGCGTTGGCGCAGGTGGATGGGGCAGTTGACGACTGCGCCGAGACCGCGTTCTGGGCGCTCTCCGATGACGAGTTGCTTGCTTCTCTCGACGCGACTCAGGTGTTGGCGCAGCGGTTGGCCGCCGTTCAACTCGGTCTGGTCCATGAGTTGGACGGTCGCGGGCTGGCGGTCACCCAGGGCGCCTCGTCCACTGCGGTCTGGCTTCGGGAGCGGCTGCGGCTCTCGGGTCGCAGCGCCCGCCAGCTGGTCCAGCTCGCCGCCACCATCGACGCCGCCCCGCCAGCGGTGCGCGACGCGCTGCTCAGCGGTGCCATCACCGTCGAGCAGGGTCGGGTGGTGGCCGAGACGATCGCCGCCCTCCCGGTCGAAGCCGGTCCCGAGGTGGCGGACAAGGCCACCCAACTACTGGTCACCTGGGCCGACCGTTTCGATCCGACAAGCCTGAGCCGGCTCGGCGAGCGCGTCCTCGCGCACGTCGCTCCGGAGTTGGCCGACCAGGCTGAGTTGAAGGCTCTGGAGCGGGCCACCGAGCGAGCCGAGGCCCGCCGGCACGTCACGCTCTCCGAGCAACGAAACGGCCAGGTACGCCTCAGCGGCAACCTCGACACCGAAACCGCGAGCCTGCTGCGCGAGGCCATCGATCCGCTCTGCACCCCAACCGGTGAGCAGGATGACCGCAGTCCTGGTCAGCGCCGCGCCGACGCGTTGGGCGAGATCTGCCGACTGGCGCTACGCACCGGCCAGCTGCCCGACAACGGCGGCGACCGTCCTCAGCTGGTGGTGACCGTTTCGCTGGAGGAACTGGTCAACGGCGTACGCGCCGGAACACTGGAGACCGGCACGCGCCTCACCCCCGGCGCGGTCCGCCGCCTGGCCTGCGATGCGGGCGTGCTGCCGGTCGTGCTGGACGGCAACAGTCAGGTCCTGGACGTCGGTCGGCAGCGCCGGCTCTTCACCGGCCCGTTGCGGCGCGCGCTGGTCCTGCGGGACGGCGGTTGCGCCTTTCCTGGTTGTGATCGGCCGCCGAGATGGTGCGACGGTCACCACATCCGACACTGGGCCGACGGTGGGGGGACGGCGCTGGGCAATGCGGTGCTGCTCTGCGGCTACCACCACCGGTTCATCCACCGCGGCGACTGGACGGTCCGTCTCTCGGCGGACGGTCGACCTGAATTCCTCCCGCCCAGCTGGCTCGACCCACTGCGCACCCCTCGTCGCAACCTCTACCACCTGCGCTGCTGATGCCGCCAACCACGCCCACGCCGCCCGCGCCTGCGTCTGGCGACCGCCGCCGCGGTCGCCACCGTCACCGCGCCTTGCCGCCGCGACCGCAGTCGCCACCGCGACCGCCACGGCCTCACCACCGCCACGGCCTCACCACCGCCACGGCCTCGCCACCGCGCCTTGCCAGCCACCGCCACCGCAGTCGCCACCGCCACCGCCACCGCCACCGCAGCCTCACCACCGTGCCTTGCTACCGCGGCTTGCCACCGGCCACCGCGACAACCCTGCTGTCCCTGCCGTCCAAGCTGTGTCTCCCGGTGATCAACTCGGCTTCCTGAAAACCGGGGCGTTGCACCGGCCCAGACACCGCGACTCCCTGAAAGCCGAGTCGGTCACCGGCGTCGCGGCGGTCGCGGTATGAAAAAGCACGGCGCGGGGCAGGGCGTGGTCGCCCAGCGACACCCGACCGGGCGACACGCCGTCTCGGACGGGTGGTCGCGTCGGTAATTCGCTGGATGCGCCGGTTTGAGGAGCGTAGGGTTGCAGCCCGCTTGACGGCCGAGGTGAGCTGCACCGGAACGGACGTCTTCGCGCCGGGCGGCCGGCCATCCGCCCCCGGACACGCGAGCGCGCAGCAGATGTGAACGATGGGACGTCAGCATGCCCGCACTTGACCTCGACACCCAGCTCGACCCCGACACCGACACCGACCTCGACACCGACCTCGACGCGGACCTGGCCGCCGAACGCGCACACCTCACCACCTCGCGGGCGGCGCTGGGTCGGATGCGGGAGCGGGCCGAGTCTCTCTTCGCCACCGGTGACCAGGTGGCCGGCGACGCGTACGCGGCCGAGACGCTCGGCCGCACCCTGGCCCGCCGGGTCGCCGAGCTGGCCGACGACCCGACCACTCCGCTCTTCTTCGGCCGCCTCGACTTCGCCGCCGCCCCAAACAACAGCAGCACCACCGACAGCACCGCCACGGACAGCAGCGCCACGGACAGCAGCGCCACGGACAACGGGACCGTCGAGCGCAGGACCTCCAACAACGGGACCACCGACAGCAGCACCACCAACAGCGGGGCCACGAACAGCGGCAGCCCCAACCGCAGGCCCACGGACGACAGCAGCACGAGCGACAGGCCCACAGCCAACAGGCCCGCCAACGACACGACCGCGCCCGACGCCAGCGGCGATCATCACGGTCGGCGGTATCACGTGGGGCGGCGGCATGTCACCGATGAGCGTGGTGAGCCGTTGGTGCTGGACTGGCGGGCACCGGTCTCCCGCTCGTTCTACCGGGCGAGTGTGCGGGATCCGCAGGGGGTGGCGGTTCGGCGGCGGTTCGGTTTCAGCAATGGTGTGCTGACCAGCTTCGAGGATGAGCGGTTGGACCGGGGCGAAGAGCTCGGTACGACCAGTCGGATCCTCACCGCCGAGATCGAGCGCCCACGCGTCGGGCCGATGCGGGACATCGTCGCCACGATCCAGCCGGAGCAGGACGAGCTGGTCCGGGCTGACCTCGCCGACTCGATCTGTGTGCAGGGCGCGCCGGGTACGGGAAAGACGGCGGTGGGTCTGCACCGGGCCGCGTACCTGCTCTACCTGCATCGGGAGCGGTTGCGGCGGGCGGGTGTGCTGATCGTCGGGCCGAACCGGGCGTTCCTGTCGTACATCGCGGCAGTGCTGCCGGCGCTCGGCGAGGTCGAGGTCGAGCAGGCCACGGTAGAGGAGTTGATCTCCCGGGTGGCGGTTCGGGCGGTCGAGGCGCCGGCGGTGGCCGCGCTCAAACACGACGTACGGATGGCGAGCGTGCTGCGGCGCGCGGTGCAGGGGCAGATCGGCACCCCGACCGAGTCGATCACCGTGTCGGACGGCTCGTTCCGTTGGCGGATCGGGGTGGAGCCGTTGCACCGGATCGTCGAGGAGACCCGCCGGGAGGGGCTGCCGTACGGCACGGGTCGGGAACGTGTCCAGGCGCGGGTGGTGAGTCTGCTGCAACGGCAGGCCGAGGCGCGGCGTGCGGAGTCGCCCAGCGATGCCTGGCTGCGCCGGATGAGCCGCTGCCGGCCCGTGCTCGACTTCCTGGACGCGGTCTGGCCGGCGCTCACCCCGGAAGGGCTGGTGCACGGCTTGTTCTCCGATCCGGCCCGGCTCGCCGCGGCGGCGGACGGGCTGCTCAGCGACGCCGAGCAGGCGCAGTTGAGCTGGGTGAAGCCAGCCCGAACGCCGAAGGCGACCCGTTGGACCGCCGCCGACGCGGTGCTGATCGACGAGGCGACCGGGTTGCTGGAACGGCTCTCCGGATTCGGGCACGTGGTGGTGGACGAGGCGCAGGATCTCTCCCCGATGCAGTGTCGGGCCATCGCTCGGCGCAGCGAGCACGGCTCGGTCACGCTCCTCGGTGACCTCGCCCAGGGCACCGCGCCGTGGGCGGCGACGGACTGGAGGGAATCCCTCGCCCACCTGGGCAAGCCGGACGCGGTGGTGGTCCCGTTGACAGTCGGTTTCCGGGTACCCGCGGCAGTCGTCGCATTCGCGAACCTGCTGCTTCCGGCGCTCGCGGTGGACGTACCGCCGGCCGAGTCGCTGCGCCACGACGGCGGCCTGGACGTGCGTACGGTGACCGACCTGACCTCGGCGACGGTGGCCGAGGTGCGCGCGGCGCTCGCGCACGACGGCTCGGTCGGTGTGATCGCCGCGGACGACGCGGTCGACGGCCTGCGCGCGGCGCTGGCCGAGGCCGGTGTCGAGACCGCGACCGCCGACGACGTGGCGGCCGCGGAGCGGGTCACCGTGGTGCCGGCGACGCTGGTCAAGGGCCTTGAGTACGACCATGTGGTGGTGGTTGAGCCGGCCGCGATCGTCGCGGCCGAGCCGCGGGGGCTGCACCGGTTGTACGTGGTGCTCACCCGGGCGGTGTCCCGGCTGGCGGTGCTGCACGTCGCGCCGCTGCCTGCCCCGCTCGTCGGCGGGTCAGCCGGCTGACAGGGCTGCCGCGACCTCCCGCAGCGGGCGGCTGGAGTCGGCCAGCGGCACGTGGAACGACAGCCACGACCCGTCGGTGAAGTCGATCCGCAGCCGCTTCCAGTTCAACCGGTACCTGCCGACCCGGGCGGCGACGGTCGTTCGCGGGACGGACCCGAGCAGTTCGACGTCGGCCTGCGCCTGTTCGTCCGCCGCGGAGCCGGAGAGCAGCCCGACTGGTGCGGTCGCACCGAGCAGCAGCCGCTGGTCGGTGACCCCCAGCACGAGGGTTCGGAGGCCGGAGCCCTTCGTCGCCACCGTCAGGGCATGGTGCAGCACGGATGCCTGGGAATCTGGCTCACCTCGACCTCCGACACCGAAGAAGAGCCAGTCGACGGCGTTGTCCGCCCTACCGAAAGTGATGTTCGGTGACAGCACGTTGAGCAGGACACCCAGGACGCCCGGGCCACCGGTGGCGGGCGGCGCCGACGGCTGCGAGGGCGGCGCCGGCGTCAGCCCGCCGCCCGCTCGCACCTGGGCCACCGCGCGCACCTGTTCGCCGGCCCCCAGCAGTCGAGTGATCCCCTCGACGTACCGTGCCTGACTTTCGTCGGCCGTCATCAGCGCCCCTCGTGGTCGGCGGACCGACGCGGACCGGCTCCTGGATCGCCGATGACCTCGCCGACCAACTCCCGGACCTGGGCCGCGGCGGCCTCCTGCGCCCGGTTGGCGGCTGCGGTGAACTCCTCGGCCAGACTGTAGGAGTCCAGTCGCATCGCCCGCGCGTTCAGCTCGGTAGAAACGATCTTGCCGTCGGCCGCGGCGGTGACCCGTACCAGGCCGGAGTCGCTCACGCCCTCGGCGCTGGTCTGCTCCAACTCCGCCATCCGGTCGGCGAGTTGCCGCTGCCATCCGTCCAGGTTGCGAGCCAGCGCCTCGATTCGGTCCAGGGCGGGGAAGGTCATGGCTGCCTCTCAGTTCAGGATAGAGTCGAAGACATTCTGCACACCCGCTGTGTACGGGCCCAGGTCCTCGCTGTACGTGCCGTCGACCAGGTAGTTGCGGTCCTTCTGCCCGTCGGAGATGTCGTGCAGGCCCATGCCGGTGTCCAGCAGAGCGCCGCCGAAACCGGGGATGTTGACCGGCGAGACCTGGTTGATGACGAACTTGCCCGGAAAGAGGGTCTTGAACTTCTCGACCTGGAAGGCACGCCCCTCGGGCGTCCAGCCGCCCTTGCTGAGCAGCTTGTACTGCTTCTTCCGCTGCTTGAGCTCCATGACGGTGTCCGCGTACTTGCGAAGCTGGCCGGCGACCTTGCCCAGCCGGGCGGCGAGGCGGGTGAGCACCTCGGCGAACCGGGCGACGATCTTGACCATCCGACCCACTGTGGTGGCCAGCCGGGCCAGCACCCGGACCACGGTGGCGGCCAACGAGACGCCGGCGCTCAGCGCCGCGGCCACCGCCGCGATGATCACCTCGGTGAGGAACCAGAGCAGGAACTCGAGGATCAGCTCGACCAGCAGATTGAACGCGTCCACCGCCGCGTTCGCCGCCTCGACCAGCACGTCCTTGGTGCCGTCGAGCCCTTGGGCCAGCTCCTCGATCGCCGCCTCCACCGACTCCATCGAGGCATGGAAGCCCTCTGCAGCGTCGCCGGTCCACGCGCCGCGCAACCGGGCCCGGTCGGCGATCTGGTCACCGGCGATCTCCCGTACCGCCGCGCCGGTGTCCAGGCAGAGCTGCGCCGCCCGCATCAGGTCGTCCGGTTCGCCGGCGACCAGCTCCAGCAGTTGCTCGAACGGCCAGAGCACCGCGTTGGAGAGCGGCTTGAAGGGTTCGGGCGTGCCCGAGACGATCTGCTCGAAGTAGGTCTTGTTGCGCTGCAACGCCTCGGTGCTCACGCCGGCACCGAACCGTTCGGAGCGCCGATGCCACCCGACCAGGGGCCGGGCGCGATGACGTCGGGAGCGGGCGGGCGGCCGGGCACGAACAGGTCGGTGTTGGCCGCGTCGGTGCCGGTGTAGGCGGCGGCGGTGTCGGTGAGCCCTTCGGCGATGTCCGCCATCATCTCGGCGCCGTCGGCGAGCCCTTGCAGGCACGCCTCGAACTGCTCGGCGTACGTCGCCGCGAGGTTGAAGGACGCCGGCATCACTCCGAAGGCGTGCCGTGGCACGTGCCCGTCACCGAAGGCGCGGTGCAGCTCGCGGAAACGGGCCGCCCGATCCTTGGCCCCGGCGGCGAACGCCGTCAGAGCCTCCGGCTGGACCTCCAGCTCATTGCTCGGGCTTGACACGAACCCTCCCCTGTGGCCTGTGCGACGGATCAGTCGTCACGACTGACCACCATAGGCACTGCTCGCCGTTATCGGGGGGTCCCGTCGGTGATGGCGGGGTCACCCACCTCGACTTTGTGTCTTAAAGTAGTTTGCGTGGACCCCGACGATGACTCACCACCCACTGACGCCGCGGCGGCGCTCCGGCTGATCCAGGACCAGCGGTCGGCGACGGCACGCCGGCTCGACCCCGACGCCCGCCTGCTCTACTGGCCGTGGAGTGTCGCCTGGCTGGTCGGTTTCGGGCTGTTCTTCCTGCGATTCCCCCCGGGTGACCGGGCGCTGGTCCACCTGCCGAGCTGGCTGCCGCTGACCGTCCTCTTCGTACTGCTCGCGGCCGCCGGAGCGACCCAGGCGGTGGTCAGCGTGCGGGCCTACGACCAGGTGAGCGGCGATTCCGCCCGTCGGGGGCAGTGGTACGGGTACGCCTGGGCCCTCGGTTCGGTGAGCGTCTACGCGGGGCTGGGCCGGATCTCCGAGCACCTGCCGCACGACCTGGCGGCGCTGCTCTGGTCGGCGACCGCCGTCGGGCTGACCGGTGCGCTGCACATGGCCGGCGGGGCGGTCTGGCTGGACCAGGACCTGTTCCGCCTCGGCGTCTGGATCAGTGTGATCAACCTGATCGGTGCGATCGCCGGGCCGGGCTGGCACGCGCTCGTCGTGGCGGTGGCCGGCGGCGGCGGAATGCTGGTGGCCGGCGCGCTCGCCCGGCGGCGACAGCGACAGCGGCAGCAGCCGTGACCGAGCTGGATCCGGTCATCCACGCGCAGGCCCGGCTGCGGGTGGTCGCCAGCCTCTCCGCACTCAACGTCGGCGACAAGATCGCTTTCCCCCGCCTACAGGAGCTGCTCGCGATGACCGCCGGCAACCTCTCGGTGCACCTGCGCAAACTCGAGGACGCCGGCTACGTGGAAATCAGCAAGACCCATCGTGGACGCACCCCGGCGACCCTGGTCGGGCTCAGCCGGCGAGGTCGGCTGGCGTTCGAGGAGTACACCGAAGCGATCCGCGCCCTGCTCGACCCCGCCCCGTCGAAGGAGCAGCCATGACCCTCGCCCGCGCCGAACAGGCCAGCCGCCGGTACGGCGACGTCCTCGCCCTCGATCGTGTCGACCTGGAGGTCCGGGCCGGTGAGCTGGTCGGCCTGCTCGGGCCGAACGGCGCCGGCAAGAGCACCCTGATGAACCTGCTGGTGGGCTTGCGCCGCCCCAGCTCCGGGCGGGTCGAGCTGTTCGGTCGCGACCCCCGCGACCCGGCGAGCCGTCGGCAGATCGGGGTCACCCCGCAGGAGACCGGCCTGCCCGGCACGCTGCGCGTCGGCGAGGTGGTCGACTTCGTCTCCGCGCACTACCCCGACCCGGTGCCCCGGGCTGAGCTGCTCGACCGTTTCGGTCTCGCCGACCTGGCCCGGCGGCAGACCGGTGGGCTCTCCGGCGGGCAACGCCGCCGGTTGGCGGTGGCGTTGGCGTTCGTCGGCCGGCCCCGGCTGGTGCTGCTCGACGAACCCACCACGGGCCTGGACGTGGCCGCCCGGCACACCCTGTGGGCGGCGATCCGGGCATTTCACGACGACGGCGGCACCGTGCTGTTGAGCAGCCACTACCTGGAGGAGGTGGAGGCGCTCGCCCACCGGGTGGTGGTCATCGGGCAGGGCCGGGTGCTCGCCGACGACACAGTGGACGCGGTGCGCGGCATCGTGG
>NZ_JAGPXY010000051.1 GCF_018070325.1 Micromonospora sp. H61 | reverse complement strand
CTTGCACAAGGCACACCCGCACTCCGAGCGGCCGGATCGGCAATGAGCCACCCAAGCGATCACCGACGCCGAACCTAGCGGCAACCAGCCGAACCGATCACCACCGACATAGAAGCGTCTTGCACTTACTGTCCCGACGTAGGGGGCATTTCACCCCATCTCGGCAACCGAAACTGCAAGATCGGCGCGGTGGGGTGGTCCTCAGGTGCGGGCGATCAGGTCGAGGACGTCGGCCAGAGCCTTCGGCTCGCTGAGCATCGGCCAGTGCCCGGTGGGCAGCTCATGCAGTTGGCCGTCGGCCAGGCCGGTGAAGAACGGATGCTCCTGTTGGATCATCTGCCGCACCACGTCCAGCGGGAAGGTGCTGGCGACCAGCGCCGTCGGCACCGGGCGCCCACCGGTGCGTCGGACCGGGTCGGTGGCGGCCCGCAGTGGCTGCGGGGTGGCCCGGGTACGCAGCAGCGCGAGCGTCGGGTCGTCCAGGCCGGCCAGGTTGGTCGGGTCGGCGGCCGGGTCCCAGGCCGGCGGCGGCAGCAGGTGCCCGGCTCCGATCGCTGCCCGCAGCCGCTGCTGCTCCTCCGGCGGCAGCGTGTCGAACTGCGCCGTGCCGTCCGGCAACGGCCCGCTCTCCACGTAGACGATCCGGGCGATCCGGCCGGGGATGCGGTCCACCGCCTGGGCGGCCGGCATCCCGCCGCCGGAGTGCCCGACCAGCAGGACGTCGCGCAGGTCCTCGACCTCGATGAGTCGGACGATGTCGGTGGTGTGCGTGTCCAGGCTGACCTCCGGCCCGGCGAGGTGGTCGCGTTCGGCCACCCCGGTCAGCGTCATCGGATAGACCTCGTGCCCCTGCGACCGCAGCGCGACGGTCACGTCCCGCCACGCCCAGGCACCCAACCAGAACCCCGGCACCAGCACGAATGTCGCCATCTGCGGCTCCTTCTCTCGGTTACCGACAGACCGTACGATCTATTCCGGACAGGATCCGCCCGGTTTGAAGGAGTGGCCCGTGTCACATCCCGCGGGGCGGGTGCTGGCCCTGCTCGAACTGCTGCAGACCCGGCACCGGTCCACGGCCGCCGAACTCGCCGGCCACCTCGGTGTGGACGAGCGGACCGTCCGCCGGTACGCGACCACGCTCGTCGAGCTGGGCATTCCCGTCACCGCCGACCGGGGCCGCTACGGCGGCTACCGGCTGCACCCCGGTTACCAGCTGCCGCCGCTGATGCTCACCGACGACGAGGCGGTGGCCGTGCTGCTCGGCCTCGTCGTCGCCGAACGGGTCGGGCTCGCCACCGAGCAGCCGGCCACCGCCACCGCGCTGGCGAAGATCCGCCGGGTGCTGCCGGCCGCGCTCGCCGACCGGCTCGCCGCCATCCAGGAGCACCTGGGCTTCACCCTGCGTCGTCCGGAACCGGAGCGCGGACCGGCGTCCGGCACCCTGCTCGCACTGGCCTCGGCAACCCGGCACCGGCAGCGGGTGGCGCTTGACTACCGCTCCTGGCGGGGCGAGCAGTCGCACCGCGAGCTCGACCCGTACGGGCTGGTCTTCCACGCCGGCCGCTGGTATGTCACCGGCCACGACCACCGGCGCGGGGAGATCCGCACCTTCCGACTGGACCGGATCGGCGCGGTGACGCCCGGCATGGCGACGTTCACAGTGCCGGACGGCTTCGAAGCGGTGACCTGGGTGACCCGGTCGCTGGCCGGTGTGCCGTACACGCACGAGGTGGAGGTCGTGCTGGAGACCGACCTGGTCGCCGCCCGCCGCCGCATCCCGCCCAGCGTGGCCGAGTTGACCGCCACCACCGACGGGGTGCTGCTGCGGGCCCGAGCGGAGAGCCTGCCCGGGATGGCGGCGCTGCTGGCCGGGCTGGGGTGTCCGTTCACAGTGCGGCATCCGGACGCGCTGCGCGCCGCGGTGGCCGAACACGCCCGCCGGCTGGCGGACTGGGCCGCTCGGCCAGCAGGTGGACAGCCGCCCTCGCCGCGCCGCCCGCTGGACTAGGCTGCCGGCGATGGACGAGGTGACCCGAATTCCGGTCGGCGGCGAGCGGCCGTACGACGTCTTGGTGGGACGTGACCTGCTGGGCGCGCTGCCGGGCCTGCTGCCCGGCGCGACCCGGGTCGCGGTGCTGCACGCGCCTCCGCTCAAGGCCCTCGCGGACGCGCTCGGCGAACGCCTGCGCGCTGCCGGCGTCGAGCCGCTGCCGATCGAGGTGCCCGACGCCGAGTCGGGAAAGCACATCGAGGTGGCCGCCTCCTGCTGGGACCGGCTCGGAGCGGCCGGCTTCACCCGCACCGACGCGGTGGTCGGGGTGGGCGGCGGCGCGGTGACCGACCTGGCCGGCTTCGTCGCGGCCTGCTGGTTGCGGGGTGTGCGCTGGGTGCCGGTGGCGACCTCGCTGCTGGGCATGGTCGACGCCGCGGTCGGCGGCAAGACGGGCATCAACACGGCCGCCGGCAAGAACCTGGTGGGCGCGTTCCACCCGCCGGTCGGGGTGTTGGCCGACCTGGCCACTCTGGACAGCCTGCCCGCTGTCGACCTGGCTGCCGGGTTGGCCGAGGTCGTCAAGTGCGGCTTCATCGCCGACCCGACGATCCTGGATCTCGTCGAGAACGACCCGGAGGCCGCCACCGACCCCCGAGGGCCGGTGAGCCGGGAGCTGATCGAGCGGGCCATCCGGGTCAAGGCCGACGTGGTCGCCGGCGATCTGCGCGAGTCGGGCCTGCGGGAGGTGCTCAACTACGGGCACACCCTGGCCCACGCCATCGAGCAGAACGAGGGCTACCGCTGGCGGCACGGCCACGCCGTCGCCGTCGGACTGGTGTACGCGGCCACGCTGGCCCGGCTCGCCGGGCGGCTGGACGCGCCGACCGCCGACCGACACCGGGTCACGCTGAGCGTGCTGGGCCTGCCGGTGAGCTACCCGGCCGACGCCTGGCCGCAGCTGTTGGCCGCGATGCGGGTGGACAAGAAGACCCGGGGCAGTCGGCTGCGCTTCGTGGTGCTCGACGGGCTGGCCCGCCCGACGATGTTGGAGGGCCCCGACGACGCGTTGCTGGAGGCCGCCTACCGGGAGGTGGGCTCGTGAAGGTCTACGTCTTGAACGGGCCGAACCTGGGCCGGCTGGGCACCCGCGAGCCCGACGTGTACGGCGCGACCACCTACGCGGACCTGGTGGCGCTCTGCGAGAGCACCGGTCGGGAGCTGGGGCTGGCGGTGACGGTCCGGCAGACCGACGCGGAGCACGAGCTGCTGGGCTGGCTGCACACGGCGGCCGACGAGGGCGCCGCTGTCGTGCTCAACCCGGCCGCCTGGTCGCACTACTCGTACGCGGTGCGGGACGCCTGCGCCATGCTGCGGGGGCCGCTGGTGGAGGTGCACATCTCCAACATCCACACCCGCGAGGAGTTCCGGCACCACTCGGTGGTCTCGGCGGTGGCGACCGGGGTGATCTGCGGTCTCGGTATCGACGGCTATCGTCTCGCTCTGCACCATCTGGCCACCCGCTGAAGGCCCACCGACTGGGCGCTCCGAACGGGGGGCCGTCCGATTCGACGCAGCTTGTAGACTTGCCAGGTCTGTCCGCCAATTGATGATCAAGGCAGGAAATGGCCTCCACCAACGACCTCAAAAACGGCCTGGTACTCAACCTGGACGGCGAGCTCTGGGCCGTCGTCGAGTTCCAGCACGTCAAGCCCGGTAAGGGTGGTGCCTTCGTGCGCACCACGCTGAAGAACGTGCTGTCCGGGAAGGTGGTCGACAAGACCTTCAACGCGGGCACCAAGGTCGAAACCGCGACCGTTGACAAGCGCACGATGCAGTACCTGTACGCCGACGGTGAGGACTTCGTCTTCATGGATCTGGAGACCTTCGACCAGATCACCGTGCCCGGTGGCACCGTCGGTGAGGCAGCCAACTACCTGCTGCCCGAGGCGGAGGCGACCGTCGCCCAGCACGAGGGTGTGCCGCTCTACATCGAGCTGCCCACCAGCGTCGTGCTGGAGGTCACCTACACGGAGCCGGGCCTGCAGGGCGACCGTTCGACCGGCGGCACCAAGCCGGCGACCGTGGAGACCGGCGCCACAGTGCCGGTTCCGCTGTTCATCACCACCGGCGAGAAGATCAAGGTCGACACCCGCGACGGCCGTTACCTCGGCCGCGCCTGATGGCTGAGGGTTCCAAGCAGCAGATGCCGGCGCGCCGCAAGGCGCGCAAGCGGGCGCTGGATGTCCTTTACGAGGCCGACCTGCGGGACAAGCCTCCGGTGGAGGTGCTCGCCGGCTACGTGCAGCGGATCGAGCAGCCCCGACCGGAGCACCTCGGCTACGCGGTGGGCCTGGTCGAGGGGGTTGCCGAGCACCTCAACCGGATCGACGAGCTGATCGCCAGCTACGCCGAGGGTTGGACGCTGGAGCGGATGCCGGTCGTCGACCGTAATCTGGCCCGGATCGCCGTCTACGAGTTGCTCTACGTCGACGAGATCGACGACGCGGTGGCGATCAGCGAGGCCGTGGAGCTGGCTCGGCAGATGTCGACCGACGACTCGCCGCGCTTCCTCAACGGGGTGCTCGGCCGGATCGCCGAGTACGCCACCCGCTGAGCGTCCGCACCGAACACCGCACATCCGAAAGGGCCCGTGCCAGCTGGCACGGGCCCTTTCGGTGGAGCGGCAGATCAGGTGGAGCGGCAGATCAGGAGGCGAAGAACGCCCGGGGGTCGGCCACCAGCACGCCGTGCTCGGTGAGCCGCTCGATCAGGCCCGACGGTGAGGCGTCGTAGACGATCGCGAGCGCCCGCAGGTCGTCGGCGCGGATGGAGAGCACCCGGCCGTTGTAGTCGCCGCGCTGCTGCTGGATGGCGCGGGCGTAGCGGGCAACGTAGGCCAGGTCCTCGGAGGCCTCGTCGTAGAGCCGCTCCAGGTCCAGGACAATCTTGCTGGTGGGCTCGTGACGGACGCCACTGCCGTCAGGCAGCAGCTCCGAGACGGGTACGCGGTAGAACTCGGCCAACTCGGCCAGACGGGACACCGTCACGGCCCGGTCGCCACGCTCGTACGAGCCGACCACCACGGCCTTCCACCGCCCGTTCGACTTCTCCTCCACACCCTGCAGGGAGAGACCCTGCTGCTGGCGGATGGAGCGCAGGCGGGCGCCCAGAGACTTGGCGTATTCAGAGGGCATTCGGACACTCCCAGTGCTGCTCGGGGTTCTCCCGTCGATCGCTACGGAGCGTGACGGTACGGGGAATGCGACACGTGGTCAAGTGGTCGTGCCCCTACCGTTGCGGAGCGTCCGGGGAGTTTTCCCCTTTTCCGGTACCTGACCCGGTGGTCAGCGGCCGCCGTCCATCACCCCGGTGACCACTGGTAACGTGGCGGAAGCCCCGGCCCAGGTCTGCTGAGCGGTCCGGCCGGAGGTGCCCGACATCCTTTAACGACCCGTCCCGTGAGGCGGGGAAGGAGGTCCGCCGTGGCATACCCACCGGCTGCCCGCTCGTCACCACCGCAACAACCCTCGGTGAAGGTGATCCTCGCCAGCGCCGACGTGCAACGCGTGGTCGACCGCATCGCACACCAGATCCTGGAGAAGACCCAGGGCGCCGCCAACACGGTGCTGCTCGGGATTCCCACCCGGGGCACCCCCCTCGCCCGGCGACTCGCCGACCGGATCAGCACCTTCGAGGACGTCGCCGTTCCGGTCGGTGTGCTCGACATCACCCTGTACCGCGACGACCTCCGTCGGCACGCCACCCGCGCGGTGGGTCCGACCGAGCTGCCCCCGGGGGGAATCGACGGCAAGCGGGTCATCCTGGTCGACGACGTGCTCTTCTCCGGCCGCACCGTCCGGGCCGCGCTCGACGCGCTCAACGACGTGGGCCGCCCGGCCTCGGTGCAGCTCGCCGTCCTGGTCGACCGGGGACACCGGGAGTTGCCGATCCGCGCCGACTACGTCGGCAAGAACATCCCGACCTCGCTCGCCGAGAGCGTCAAGGTGACGCTCGCCGAGATCGACGGGACGGACGAGGTCAAGCTCTACGGGGGGACCGCCTCATGATCAAGCATCTGCTCTCCGGCGGTGACCTGGACGCCGACACCGCCACCGAGATCCTGGACACCGCCGCCGAGATGGCCACCGTCGCCGGCCGGGAGATCAAGAAGCTTCCCGCGCTGCGCGGACGGACCGTGGTGAACCTCTTCTACGAGGACTCCACGCGGACCCGGATCTCCTTCGAGGCGGCGGCGAAGCGGCTCAGCGCCGACGTGATCAACTTTTCCGCGAAGGGGTCCAGCGTCACCAAGGGTGAGAGCCTGAAGGACACCGCGTTGACCCTGCAGGCCATGGGCGCGGACGCCGTCGTCATCCGACACCCCGCCTCCGGCGCGCCGCACCGCCTGGCCAACTGGGTGGACGGGTCGGTCGTCAACGCCGGCGACGGCACCCACGAGCACCCCACCCAGGCGCTGCTGGACGCGTACACCATGCGGGCCCGGCTGGGCCGGCTCGCCGGCCTGTCGGTCGCGGTGGTCGGGGACGTGCTGCACTCCCGGGTGGCCCGCTCCAACGTGCTGCTGCTGTCCACCCTCGGCGCCAAGGTCACCCTCGTCGGCCCGCCGACCCTCATCCCGGTCGACATCGCGGGCGCCCTCGCGCCCGGCACCGACGTCTCCTACGACCTCGACTCCGTCCTGCCGAACGTGGACGTGGTGATGATGCTGCGCGTGCAGCGGGAGCGGATGAACGACTCCTACTTCCCCTCCGCGCGCGAGTACGCCCGCCGCTACGGGCTGGATGGCCCGCGGATGCGCCGGCTGCCCGAGCACGCGATCGTCATGCACCCCGGCCCGATGAACCGGGGGATGGAGATCACCCCCGAGGTCGCCGACTCACCCCGCTCCACCATCGTCGAACAGGTCACCAACGGGGTCTCCGTGCGGATGGCTGTCCTTTACCTGCTGCTCGGAGGGAACAACCGGTGACCGCGTACCTGATCACCAGCGTGAGTGTCGTCGGCGCCGCGCCGACCGACCTGCTGATCCGCGACGGCGTGATCGCCGAGGTCGGTGCCGGCCTGACCGCGCCGGACGCCACGGTCGTCGACGGCACCGGCCTGGTCGCCCTGCCCGGCCTCGTGGACCTGCACACCCACCTGCGCGAGCCCGGTCGGGAGGACGCCGAGACCGTCGAGTCCGGTTCCCGGGCGGCGGCGCTGGGCGGCTACACGGCGGTCTGCGCGATGGCCAACACCTCCCCGGTGGCGGACACCGCCGGCGTTGTCGAGCAGGTCTGGCGCCTCGGCCGCGAGGCCGGCCTGGTCGACGTGCAGCCGATCGGCGCGGTCACCGTCGGGCTGGCCGGCGAGCGGCTGGCCGAGCTGGGCGCGATGGCCGACTCCGCGGCCCGGGTACGGATCTTCTCCGACGACGGGCACTGCGTCGCCGACCCGAAGTTGATGCGCCGAGCCCTGGAGTACGTCAAGGCGTTCGACGGGATCATCGCCCAGCACGCCGAGGAGCCCCGGCTCACCGAGGGCGCCCAGATGCACGAGGGCGAGGTCTCCACCCGGCTCGGCCTGATCGGCTGGCCGGCGGTCGCCGAGGAGGCGATCATCGCCCGGGACGTGCTGCTCGCCGAGCACGTGGGCAGCCGACTGCACGTCTGCCACGTCTCCACCGCCGGCAGCGTCGAGGTGCTGCGTCAGGCAAAGGCGCGCGGGGTACGCGTGACCGCCGAGGTGACCCCGCACCATCTGCTGCTCACCGACGAACGGGCGGAAACCTACGACCCGGTCTACAAGGTGAACCCGCCGCTGCGCACCGCCGCGGACATCGCCGCGCTGCGTGCCGCCCTCGCCGACGGGGTGATCGACGTGATCGCCACCGACCACGCCCCGCACGCGGTGGAGGACAAGGAGTGCGAGTGGGCGTACGCCCGACCGGGGATGCTCGGTCTGGAGACGGCCCTCTCCATCGCGCTGGACGTGCTCGGCCCCGAGTGGGACCTGATCGCCGAGCGGATGTCGCGCACCCCCGCACGGATCGCCGGCCTCACCGGGCACGGCGTCGACCCCGCGCCGGGTGTCCCGGCCAACCTGACCCTGATCGACCCGGCCGCCCACCGCACCATCGAGCCGGCGGAGCTGGCCAGTCGCAGTCGCAACACCCCGTACGCCCGCATGACGCTGCCAGGTCGCATCGTGGCGACCTTCCTGCGTGGCGAGCCGACGGTCCTGGACGGAAAGGCTGTCAAGTAATGGTCAAGCGCAGACCGGCAATCCTGGTGCTGGAGGATGGGCGCACGTTCCCCGGCGAGGCGTACGGCAGCGTCGGGGAGACCTTCGGCGAGGCGGTCTTCAACACCGGCATGACCGGTTACCAGGAGACCCTCACCGACCCGTCCTACCACCGTCAGGTGGTGGTGCAGACCGCGCCGCACATCGGCAACACCGGCGTCAACGGCGAGGACGACGAGTCCGGTCGGATCTGGGTGGCCGGCTACGTCGTACGCGACCCGGCCCGGATCGGCTCGAACTGGCGGGCCACCGGCGGTCTCGAGGACCGCCTCGCCACCGAGGGCGTGGTGGGCATCAGCGGGGTGGACACCCGGGCGCTGACCCGGCACCTGCGCGAGCGGGGCGCCATGCGGGTGGGCATCTCCAGCATCGACAACGACCCGCAGAGCCTGCTGGCCCGGGTCCGCCAGGCGCCGCAGATGGTCGGCGCGGACCTGTCCGCCGAGGTGAGCACCGCCGAGCCGTACGTCGTCGAGGCCCTGGGCGAGCACCGGTTCACAGTGGCCGCCCTGGACCTGGGCATCAAGCGCAACGTGCCGCGTCGGCTGGCCACCCGTGGGGTGACCACCCATGTGCTGCCGGCGTCGTCGAGCATCGACCAGATGCTCGCCACCGGCGCCGACGCGATCTTCCTGTCGCCGGGCCCGGGCGACCCGGCCACCGCCGACGCCCCGGTGGAGCTGGCCCGGGAGGCGCTGCGGCGGGAGGTGCCGCTGTTCGGCATCTGCTTCGGCAGCCAGATCCTCGGTCGGGCGCTCGGCTTCGGCACCTACAAGCTGGGCTACGGCCACCGGGGGATCAACCAGCCGGTGCTGGACCGGGTCACCGGCAAGGTCGAGGTGACCAGCCACAACCACGGCTTCGCGGTGCGGGTGCCCGGTGCGGGTGTCGGCGTGGTCGTCCCCGACCAGGTGATCGACACCGACTTCGGTGGCGTACGGGTGTCGCACGTCTGCCTCAATGACAACGTGGTCGAGGGGCTGCGGGCGGTGGACCTGCCCGCGTTCACCGTCCAGTACCACCCGGAGGCGGCGGCCGGTCCGCACGACGCGGACTACCTCTTCGACCGATTCGCCGACTTGATCGAAGGCCGGACCCACAGCAAGGGGCGCAGCAATGCCTAAGCGGACCGATCTCAAGCACATCCTCGTGATCGGCTCCGGGCCGATCGTCATCGGGCAGGCCTGCGAGTTCGACTACTCCGGCACCCAGGCGTGCCGGGTGCTGCGCAGCGAGGGGATCCGGGTCAGCCTGGTCAACTCCAACCCGGCGACGATCATGACGGACCCGGAGTTCGCCGACGCGACCTACGTCGAGCCGATCACCCCGGAGTTCGTGGAGCTGGTCATCGCCAAGGAGCGCCCGGACGCGATCCTCGCGACCCTCGGCGGTCAGACCGCGCTGAACACGGCCGTCGCCCTGCACGAGGCCGGCGTCCTGGAGAAGTACGGCGTGGAGCTGATCGGCGCGAACATCGACGCCATCAACCGGGGCGAGGACCGGCAGCTGTTCAAGGAGATCGTGGCGAAGGCCGGCGTACGGCTCGGCGTCGACGACCCGACCGGGCTGGTGCCCCGCTCGCGGGTCTGCCACTCGATGGACGAGGTCGAGGCGACAGTCGCCGAGCTGGGCCTGCCGGTGGTGATCCGGCCGTCGTTCACCATGGGGGGCCTGGGCTCCGGCATGGCGCACACCCCGGAGGACCTGGCCCGCATCGCCGGCGACGGCCTGTCCGCCAGCCCGGTGCACGAGGTGCTCATCGAGGAGAGCGTGCTCGGCTGGAAGGAGTACGAGCTCGAGCTGATGCGCGACCGGCACGACAACGTGGTGGTGGTCTGCTCGATCGAGAACATCGACCCGATGGGTGTGCACACCGGCGACAGCGTCACAGTGGCCCCGGCCATGACGCTCACCGACCGGGAGTACCAGCGCCTGCGTGACCTGGGCATCGCCGTGCTGCGCGAGGTCGGGGTGGACACCGGCGGCTGCAACATCCAGTTCGCTGTCAACCCGGTCGACGGCCGGATCGTCGTGATCGAGATGAACCCCCGGGTGTCGCGGTCCTCGGCGCTGGCCTCCAAGGCGACCGGCTTCCCGATCGCGAAGATCGCCGCGAAGCTGGCCATCGGCTACACCCTCGACGAGATCCCCAACGACATCACCCTGAAGACCCCGGCGGCGTTCGAGCCGACCCTCGACTACGTGGTGGTGAAGATCCCCCGGTTCGCGTTCGAGAAGTTCCCCGGCGCCGACCCGGAGCTGACCACGACGATGAAGTCGGTGGGCGAGGCGATGAGCCTCGGGCGCAACTTCACCGAGGCGCTGAACAAGGCGATGCGCTCGATGGAAACCAAATCGGCCGGTTTCTGGAGTGTGCCGGACCCGGCCGGCGTCACCCTGGCGGACACTCTCGCGGCGCTGCGGATCCCGCACGACGGCCGGCTCTACACAGTGGAGCGGGCGCTGCGGCTCGGGGCGTCGATCGCCGAGGTGGCCGAGGCGTCCGGCGGCATCGACCCGTGGTTCCTGGACCAGATCGCCGCGCTGATCGAGCTGCGCGCCGAGATCGTCGACGCGCCGGTGCTCGACGCCGACCTGCTGCGTCGTGCCAAGCGGGCCGGTCTGTCCGACCGGCAGCTCGCCGCGCTGCGCCCGGAGCTGGCCGCCGAGGACGGCGTACGGACCCTGCGGCACCGCCTGGACGTGCGCCCGGTCTACAAGACGGTGGACACCTGCGCGGCCGAGTTCGAGGCGACCACGCCGTACCACTACTCGACGTACGACCTGGAGACCGAGGTCGTGCCGTCGGACCGGCCGAAGGTGCTGATCCTGGGCTCCGGCCCGAACCGGATCGGGCAGGGCATCGAGTTCGACTACTCCTGCGTGCACGCCGTGCAGGCGTTGCGGTCGGCCGGTTACGAGACCGTGATGGTCAACTGCAACCCGGAGACGGTCTCCACCGACTACGACACCGCCGACCGGCTCTACTTCGAGCCGTTGACCTTCGAGGACGTCCTGGAGGTCTGGCACGCCGAGGACTCGTCCGGTCGGGCGGCCGGCGGGCCGGGTGTGGTCGGGGTGGTCGTCCAACTCGGCGGGCAGACCCCGCTGGGGCTGGCGCAGCGGCTGAAGAACGCCGGTGTGCCGATCGTCGGCACCTCCCCGGAGTCGATCCACCTGGCCGAGGAGCGCGGCGCGTTCGGCGCGGTGCTGGCCCGCGCCGGACTGCGCGCGCCGGCGCACGGCATGGCCACCTCGTACGACGAGGCCAAGACGATCGCCGACGAGATCGGCTACCCGGTGCTGGTCCGGCCGTCGTACGTGCTGGGCGGGCGGGGCATGGAGATCGTCTACGACGACCCGACGCTGCGCGACTACATCGGTCGGGCCACCGACATCTCCCCGGACCACCCGGTGCTGGTGGACCGGTTCCTCGACGACGCCATCGAAATCGACGTGGACGCGCTGTGCGACGCCGACGGCGAGGTCTACATCGGCGGCGTGATGGAGCACATCGAGGAGGCGGGCATCCACTCCGGCGACTCGTCCTGCGCGCTCCCGCCGATCACCCTCGCGGGCTCGCACCTGGTCGAGGTCCGCCGCTACACCGAGGCCATCGCGCGTGGCGTCGGGGTCCGTGGCCTGCTCAACGTGCAGTACGCCCTCAAGGACGACGTGCTCTACGTGCTGGAGGCCAACCCGCGCGCGTCGCGGACCGTCCCGTTCGTCTCCAAGGCCACGGCGGTGCCGCTGGCCAAGGCGGCGGCCCGGATCGCGCTCGGGGCGAGCATCGCCGAGCTGCGCACCGAGGGCCTGCTCCCGGCGACGGGGGACGGGGGCACGATGCCCGCCGACGCGCCGGTCGCGGTCAAGGAGGCGGTGCTGCCGTTCAAGCGTTTCCGAACCCGCGCGGGCAAGGGGATCGACTCGCTGCTCGGGCCGGAGATGAAGTCGACCGGCGAGGTGATGGGCATCGACACCAACTTCGGGCACGCCTTCGCCAAGAGCCAGTCGGCCGCGTACGGGTCACTGCCGACCGCCGGGAAGATCTTCGTCTCGGTGGCCAACCGGGACAAGCGCGGCATGATCTTCCCGATCAAGCGGCTGGCCGATCTGGGCTTCGAGATCGTCGCCACCGCCGGCACGGCCGAGGTGCTGCGCCGGCACGGCATCGCCTGTGAGCAGATCCGTAAGCACTACCAGGCCGGTGCGGGCGACGACGCGGTGTCGCTGATCGGCGGCGGCCACGTGGCGCTGGTGATCAACACGCCGCAGGGCTCGGGTGCCAGCGCCCGCTCCGACGGTTATGAGATCCGCAGCGCGGCCGTCACCGCGGACATCCCCTGCATCACCACGGTCCCGGGCGCCGCCGCGGCGGTGATGGGCATCGAGGCGCGGATCCGCGGCGACATGCAGGTCCGCCCCCTGCAGGACCTGCACGCAATCCTGCGGGCGGCCCGGTGACACTGTTCGAGCAGGTGGTACGGCCGTGGTTGTTCCGGCTCGGGGGCGGGGACGCCGAGGCGGCGCACGAGTGGACGCTGCGGCGGTTGGCGGCCCTGTCTCGGCGGCCGGCCGCGCTCGCCGCGCTGCGGGCCCGGTACGCGGTCGACGCGCCGCGCACCGTGTTCGGGGTGCGGTTCCCCAACCCGGTCGGGTTGGCCGCCGGGATGGACAAGGACGGCGCGGCGCTGCCGGCCTGGCCGGCGCTCGGCTTCGGTTTCGTGGAGGTCGGCACTGTCACCGCGCACGCCCAGCCGGGCAACCCCCGGCCGCGGCTGTTCCGGCTGCCGTCCAGCGAGGCGGTGGTCAACCGGATGGGCTTCAACAACGCCGGGGCCGCCGCGCTGGCCGCCCGGTTGGCGGCACTGCCGCGCCCGCTCGGGGTGCCGCTGGGCATCTCGCTGGGCAAGTCCAAGGTGACCCCGCTGGACGAGGCGGTCGAGGACTATCTCGCCTCGTACCGGGCGCTGCGCGGGCACGGCGACTACTTCGCGGTGAACGTGTCCTCACCGAACACCCCGGGTCTGCGGTCGTTGCAGGACCGTGGCCACCTGGACGCGCTGCTCGGCGCGTTGGTGGGGGAGAAGCCGGTGCTGGTCAAGATCGCACCAGACCTGACCGAGGCGGCGATCGCCGAGCTGCTGGAGGTCTGCCTGGCCCGGGGTGCCGCCGGGGTGATCGCCACCAACACCACCCTGTCCCGGGACGGTCTCGCCGGCGTCGACGTCGAGCGTGGCGGGCAGGCCGGTGGCCTGTCCGGTCGGCCGCTCACCGGGCGGGCCCGCGACGTGGTCGCCTTCGTCCACTCCGAGACGGGCGGCCGGCTGCCGATCGTCGGCGTCGGCGGGGTGCTGGACCCGGACGACGCGGCGCGGATGTTCGATGCCGGCGCCGCCCTGGTGCAGCTCTACACCGGCTTCATCTTCCGCGGACCGGCCCTGGTCCGCGCCGGCGCCCGCGGGGCGGGCGCTACGGCGGCACCGGACGCGGTCGCCGGCCGGGGAGCGCGCTCGGCCCGGTGCCGGCCGGGCGCAACCGGGTGCCGAGCCCGCTCCGCGTCGAGGAGCACACGCCCGTTGTTGCCCTTTGCTCTGCACCCGTGGGTGCACCACCCGGAGCGCGACACCCGGCCACCGGGTGTCGCGTCCGCGGGTGCAGAGCAAAGGCAGCGGCGGAGAGGTTCGACCCGGCCGCAGGACGTCCGCCGTCCGGACCGCTTGAGGCGCAGAGGAGTACGCGTGACACCCGAGGAGATCCTGGCCTTCGACCGGGCGCACGTCTGGCACCCGTACGCCGCGCTGCCGCCGGCCAACCCGCCGTACGTGGTGCGTGGCGCCGAGGGGGTACGGCTCACCCTGGCCGATGGGCGGGAGTTGGTGGACGGCATGTCGTCCTGGTGGGCGGCGATCCACGGGTACCGGCACCCGGTGCTTGACGCGGCGGTGACCGACCAACTCGGCCGGATGAGCCACGTGATGTTCGGCGGGCTCACCCACGAGCCGGCGGTGCGGCTGGCCCGAACCCTGGTCGAGCTGACCCCGGACGGCCTGGAGCACGTGTTCCTGGCCGACTCCGGCTCGGTCAGCGTCGAGGTGGCGGTGAAGATGTGCCTGCAGTACCAGCGGGCCGTCGGCCGGCCACAGCGGCGCCGGCTGGCGACCTGGCGGGGCGGCTACCACGGCGACACCTTCCATCCGATGAGCGTCTGCGACCCGGAGGGCGGGATGCACCACCTGTGGGGCGACGTGCTGCCCCGGCAGGTGTTCGCCCCGGTGCCGCCGGGCGGCTTCACCGACCCGCCTGACGACGCGTACGTGGCGGCCCTGGTGGAGACGGTCGAGCGGCACGCCGACGAGTTGGCCGCCGTGATCGTCGAGCCCGTCGTCCAGGGCGCTGGCGGGATGCGCTTCCACCACCCGGGCTACCTGCGCGTGCTGCGCGAGGTGACCCGGGCGAACGGAATTCTGCTGATCTTCGACGAGATCGCCACCGGGTTCGGCCGTACCGGCGAGATGTTCGCCGCCGGGCACGCCGGGGTGACGCCGGACGTGCTCTGCCTGGGCAAGGCGCTGACCGGCGGGTACCTGACCCTCGCGGCGACCCTGTGCACCGCTGAGGTCGCCCAGGGCATCTCGGCGACCGGCGTGCTGGCGCACGGGCCCACGTTCATGGGCAACCCGTTGGCCTGCGCGGTGGCGAACGCCTCCATCGGGCTGCTGCGGGCCGGAGACTGGGCCGGCCAGGTCGACAGGGTCGGCGCCGGCCTGCGCGCCGGTCTGGAGCCCCTGCGCGGCACGCCGGGCGTGGCCGACGTACGGGTTCTCGGCGCGATCGGCGTGGTGCAGCTCGACCACGAGGTCGACCTCGGCGCGGCGACCACAGCCGCTGTCGCCCAGGGGGTGTGGCTACGTCCGTTCCGCGACCTGATCTACACGATGCCGCCGTACGTCACCGACGACGTCGACCTGGCCCGGATCGCGACCGGGGTGGCGGCGGCGGTGGCGGCCGGCTGAGTCGGCCCGGCCACCGGGTCGACGGGTTACCCGGGCGGGTCAGCCGTCCGGACGAGAAGAGGGGAACACTCCGATGGAGAGCTTCGGTACCCGGCTGCACCGGGCGATCACCGAGCGGGGCCCACTCTGTGTGGGCATCGACCCGCATCCCGGTCTGCTGGCTCAGTGGGGCCTCCCGGACGACGTTCAGGGGCTCGACCGGTTCAGCCGGACCGTGGTGGAAGCCCTTGGTGACCGGGTTGCGGTAGTCAAGCCTCAGTCGGCCTTTTTCGAGCGGTTCGGGTCCCGAGGTGTGGCGATTCTTGAGTCAACTATCCGACAGTTACGGGATGCCGGCTCGCTCGTTCTGCTCGACGTCAAGCGCGGCGACATCGGCTCGACGGTGAGCGCGTACGCCGCCGCGTACCTTGATCCATCCAGCCCCGTGTATGTCGACGCGGTCACCGCGAGCCCCTACCTCGGGGTCGGTTCGCTGGCGCCGATGTTCGAGCTGGCCGCCGAGCACGGCGGCGGGGTGTTCGTGCTGGCCCTCACCTCCAACCCCGAGGGCGCGGCCGTGCAGCGGGCCGTCACGGCTGACGGCCGCACCGTGGCGCAAACCGTGATCGACGAGATTTCCCAGCTCAACAGGGGTGCGTCCCCGCTCGGGAGCTTCGGTCTGGTGGTCGGCGCGACCATCGGTGACACCGGTCACGACCTCTCCGGTGTGGGTGGCCCACTGCTCGCTCCGGGGCTCGGCGCGCAGGGTGCCGGCGCAGCCGATCTGCGTACCGTCTTCGGTTCGAGCCTCGCCTCGGTGCTCCCGTCGTACTCCCGGGAAGTGCTCTCGGCAGGCCCTGACGTGGCCGCGCTGCGGGCCGCCGCGGACCGCGTGTTGGTCGACTGCCGGGCCGTCCTGCCTGCCCGGTGACTGACTGACGGGTCGGTCACTCTACGGTGATCATGCGGCCCCACGTTGCCGAAAGCTCCGTTGGCCGCTAGTTTTCCCCGCGCTGGGAACCATGGACCCCTTGGTTCACAGCGACACCACGTTTCACAGATGCGGCGGTGCGCCCCGCCCGCCGCGATAGGGACCTGAGGAGAACTGGTGCCGCTCCCGTCACTGACCCCCGAACAACGCGCTGCCGCGCTCGAGAAGGCCGCGGAGATCCGCAAGGCCCGTGCTCAGCTGAAGGAGCAGCTCAAGCAGGGCAAGACCACCCTCGGTGCCGTCCTCGAGCGGGCCGAGAGCGACGACGTCGTTGGCAAGCTCAAGGTGTCGGCCGTCCTGCAGGCCATGCCGGGCATCGGCAAGATCCGGGCTACCCAGATCATGGAGAAGCTCAAGATCGCCGACAGCCGTCGCCTGCGTGGCCTCGGCGAGCAGCAGCGCAAGGCACTGCTTGGAGAGTTCGCCGCCAACTGAACCTGGCAGCGTGTAGAAACAAGCAGTGAGCACGGATGACGAGGCGCGCCCGGCGGCTCGGCTCACTGTCCTGGCTGGACCTTCGGGTTCCGGCAGGGAGAGTGTCGTCGAGCTCGTCCGGGCGCGTTCTCCGTCCGTGTGGATCCCGGTCGCGGCAACCACCAGGCCGCGCCGGGAGTCGGAGATCGACGGGGTGGACCGGGTCTTCCTCGCCCCCGCCGAGTTCGATCGGCGGATCGTCGACGGCGAGCTGCTGGAGTGGTCCCGGATCGGTTCACACCGCCGGGGCACCCCGTACCCGCCGCTACGCGCCCGGCTCGACGCCGGCCAGCCGGTGCTTCTCCCGCTCGACCTGCGCGGCGTCCCACTGGTCCGGGCGCGCCTGCGCGACGCCCGGCTGGTGTTGCTGAGCCCACCCGGGTACGCGCCCGACGCCACGGTGGCCGCCACCGTCGAGCACGCGCTGACCCACGACCACACCGAACGGGTGGTCGAGGAGCTGGTAGGCTTACTCGGTTCTTCTTATCCGGATCCGGCCTGGTCGCGCGTGCGTGGCTGACGGTCGGCCGCCGTTGAGACTCAGCACCGCGTCCGCGCGGCTCGAAAGACGCAGAGGTTAATTCGTGGGATCCATCGCCAACCCCGAAGGCATCACCAACCCGCCGATCGACGAGCTCCTCGAGAAGACGACGTCGAAGTACGCGCTGGTCATCTTCGCCGCCAAGCGCGCGCGCCAGGTCAACGCCTACTACAGCCAGCTCGGTGAGGGTCTGCTGGAGTACGTCGGCCCGCTCGTCGAGACCACCCCGCAGGAGAAGCCCCTCTCCATCGCCATGCGCGAGATCAACTCGGGCCTGCTCACCGCCGAGCCGACCGACCAGCCGTAAGCCCCCGCTGGCCGATGTCCGCCTCGATCGTCCTCGGGGTCGGTGGCGGCATCGCCGCCTACAAGGCGTGCGAGCTGCTGCGACTCTTCACCGAATCGGGTCACCGGGTTCGGGTCGTGCCAACGGCGTCGGCGCTCCGCTTCGTTGGAGCGCCGACCTGGGCCGCGCTCTCCGGTCAACCGGTCGCCGACGACGTCTGGACCGACGTCCACGAGGTGCCGCACGTCCGCCTCGGTAAGCAGGCCGACCTGGTGGTGGTCGCGCCGACCACCACCGACCTGCTCGCCAAGGCCGCCCACGGCCTCGCCGACGACCTGCTGACCAACACCCTGCTGACCGCCCGCTGCCCGGTCCTGCTGGCCCCGGCCATGCACACCGAGATGTGGGAGCACCCCGCCACAGTGGCCAACGTGGCCACGTTGCGCTCCCGGGGAGTCCGGGTCATCGAGCCCGCCGTCGGCCGGCTCACCGGCGCCGACACGGGAAAGGGCCGGCTGCCCAACCCGGCGGAGATCTTCGCCGTCGCCGGTCGGCTCCTGGCCCGCGGCGCCTCCGCCCCCGCCGACCTGGCCGGTCGCCGGGTGGTCGTCACCGCCGGTGGCACCCGCGAGCCCCTCGACCCGGTGCGTTTCCTGGGCAACCGTTCGTCGGGCAAGCAGGGGTACGCGTTCGCCCGCGCGGCGGTCGCTCGGGGTGCCCGGGTCACACTCATCTCGGCAAACGTCGGCCTCGCCGACCCGGCCGGGGTCGACCTGATCCGGGTGGGCACCACCGCCGAGTTGCGGGAGGCGACAGTCAAGGCCGCCGTCGAGGCCGACGCGGTGGTGATGGCGGCGGCTCCGGCCGATTTCCGGCCCGCGACGTACGCGACTGGCAAAATCAAGAAGTCGGACGACGGTGTCGCACCCACCATCGAGCTCGTCACGAACCCTGACATCGCGGCGGAGCTCGGCCAGCGCAAACGACCAGGGCAGGTGCTGGTGGTGTTCGCCGCCGAGACCGGTGACGCCGAGGCCAACGGCCGGGCGAAACTCGCCCGGAAGCGGGCCGACCTGATCGTGGTCAACGAGGTCGGTCCGGACCTGGTCTTCGGCGCCGACACCAACACGGTGACGGTCATCGGCGCGGACGGTTCGGTCAGCCGGCTGCCCGAGCAGGCCAAGGAAGCCGTGGCCGACGCCGTGTGGGATCTCGTCGTGGCGCGGCTGCCCGGCCGCTCCTGACGGGTGGAACAGGGCGCGACCGATCCCGACACCGGCCGCAGTGGTGATTAGACTGCCGCGGAACGACCTCACACGCTTAGGAGTGCCGTGACACGCCGTCTCTTCACGTCCGAATCGGTCACGGAAGGCCACCCGGACAAGATCGCTGACCAGATCAGCGATGGCATCCTCGACGCGTTGCTGACCGAGGATCCCCACAGCCGCGTGGCCGTGGAGACCATGATCACCACCGGTCAGGTGCACATCGCCGGTGAGGTGACCACCAAGGCGTACGCCGACATCCCGACGATCGTCCGCCGGACCATCCTCGACATCGGTTACGACTCGTCGAAGAAGGGCTTCGACGGTGCCTCCTGCGGGGTCAGCGTCTCCATCGGCGCGCAGTCCGAGGACATCGCGCAGGGTGTGGACAACGCCTTCGAGCTGCGCACCGGGGCGTCGGAGAGCGCGCTGGACGCGCAGGGCGCCGGCGACCAGGGCATGATGTTCGGCTTCGCCTGCTCGGAGACGCCCGAGCTGATGCCGCTGCCGATCGCGCTCGCGCACCGGTTGGCCCGCCGCCTCTCGGCGGTGCGCAAGGACGGCACGATCCCGTACCTGCGGCCGGACGGCAAGACCCAGGTCACCATCGAGTACGAGGGGCTGCGCCCGGTCCGGCTGAACACCGTTGTCGTGTCCAGCCAGCACGCCGCCGACATCTCGCTGGACTCGCTGCTCACCCCGGACGTGCGCGACCACGTGATCGCCCCGGAGCTGGAGAGCCTCGGCCTGGACACCGATGGCTACCGGCTGCTGGTCAACCCGACCGGCCGGTTCGAGATCGGCGGCCCGATGGGCGACGCCGGCCTGACCGGCCGCAAGATCATCGTCGACACCTACGGCGGGTACGCCCGCCACGGTGGCGGCGCGTTCTCCGGCAAGGACCCGTCGAAGGTGGACCGCTCGGCCGCGTACGCGATGCGCTGGGTGGCCAAGAACGTGGTCGCCGCCGGCCTGGCCGAGCGGTGCGAGGCGCAGGTCGCCTACGCCATCGGCAAGGCGCACCCGGTGAGCCTGTTCATCGAGACGTTCGGCACCGAGACCGTGCCCGTCTCCTCGATCGAGAAGGCCGTCACCGAGGTGTTCGACCTGCGTCCGGCCGCGATCATCCGGGACCTCAACCTGCTCCGCCCGATCTACCAGCAGACCGCCGCGTACGGCCACTTCGGCCGGGAGCTGCCGGACCTGACCTGGGAGAGCACCGACCGGGCCGCCGACCTCAAGTCGGCCGCGGGAGCCTGACCACCACCAAGCGCAGCGACCGGCGACCCGCTGACGGGTCGCCGGTCGCGCGCGTCTGCGTGGATGTCGGACTGGCGCACCTGGACCGGCCGTTCGACTACCTGGTGCCGGCGGAACTGGACGAGGTGGCGGTTCCCGGTACCCGGGTGAAGGTGCGCTTCGCCGGGCAACTCGTCGACGGGTGGTTGCTGTCGCGCGCCGACGACTCCGGGCACACCGGCCGCCTCGCGTACCTGGAGAAGGTGGTCTCCCCGGAAGCGGTGCTGGCCCCCGAGGTCGCCCGGCTGGCCCGGGCGGTCGCCGACCGGTACGCGGGCAGCCTCGCCGACGTGCTCCGGCTCGCCGTGCCACCCCGGCACGCGCGGGTGGAGAAGGAGCCGCACGATGAGCAGCCCACCCCGGCTGCCCCCACCGTGGCTGTCGACCCGCGCGGGTGGCGCGACTACCCGACCGGTGCGGCCCTGCTGCGGGCGCTCGCCGACGGCCGGGCGCCCCGCGCGGTCTGGTCGGCGCTGCCCGGTGAGGACTGGGCGGCCCGCTACGCCGACGCGGTGGCTGCCACCGTCGCCGGTGGGCGCGGCGCGGTGGTCGTGGTGCCCGACGCGCGTGACCTCGACCGCCTCGACGCGGCGCTCACCGGTGTGCTCGGCCCGGGGCGGCACGTCAGCCTCTCCGCCGCGCTCGGCCCGGCCCGGCGGTACCGGGCGTTCCTCGCCGCTCGCCGTGGTCAGGTGCCGGTGGTGATCGGCACCCGGGCGGCGATGTTCGCCCCGGTGGCCCGGATCGGCCTCGTCGCCGTCTGGGACGACGGTGACGACCTGCACTCCGAGCCCCGGGCGCCCTACCCGCACGCTCGCGACGTGCTGCTCACCCGCGCCCACCTCGCCGAGGCCGGCGCGCTGGTCGGCGGGTACGCCCGGACGGCCGAGGCGCAGCTGCTGGTGGAGACCGGCTGGGCCCCGGAGGTGGTCGCCGACCGGGCCACCGTGCGGGCGCGGATCCCGGCCATCGCGCCGACCGGGGACGACCCGCAACTGGCCCGCGACCCCGGGGCCGCCACCGCCCGGCTGCCCAGCCTGGCCTGGACGGCTGCCCGCGACGCGCTCCGCCAGGACCTGCCGGTGCTGGTGCAGGTGCCCCGCCGCGGCTACCTCCCGTCGATCTCCTGCGCCGAGTGCCGCACCCCGGCCCGCTGCGCGCACTGCGCCGGCCCGCTCGCGCTGCCCTCGGCCGGCGGTACCCCGGCCTGCCGGTGGTGCGCCCGGGTGGCGGCCGCGTACGCCTGCCCTGAGTGCGGTGGCCGGCGGCTGCGGGCGGCGGTGACCGGCGCCCGGCGGACCGCCGAGGAGTTGGGCCGGGCGTTCCCCGACGTGCCGGTGCGCACCTCGGGGCGCGAGGAGGTGCTGACCGACGTGCCCGGTGGCGCGGCCCTGGTGGTGGCCACGCCGGGCGCCGAGCCGGTCGCGGAGGGCGGCTACGGCGCGGTGCTGCTGCTCGACTCGTGGGCCCTGCTGACCCGGGCCGACCTGCGCGCCGGCGAGGAGGCGCTGCGCCGCTGGCTGGCGGCGGCGGCGCTGGCCCGCCCGGCGCCGGCCGGTCGGGTGGTGGTGGTCGCCGACGGTGCGCTCGCCCCCGTGCAGGCGCTGCTGCGCTGGGACGCCGGCTGGTTCGCCGGTCGGGAGCTGGCCGAGCGCCGCGAGCTGGGCTTCCCGCCGGCCGTGCGGATGGCGAGCGTCACCGGAGCGGCCGAAGCGGTGGCGGACCTGCTGGCCGCGGCCCGGCTGCCCGACGACGCCGAGGTGCTCGGGCCGGTGCCGGCCGAGGAGGGCCGGGAGCGGATGTTGGTCCGGGTGCCCCGGGCCCGGGCCGCCGCGCTCGCCGACACGTTGCACTCGGCCGCCGGCGTCCGGGCCGCTCGCAAGGCCGCCGATCCGGTTCGTCTCCAGGTCGATCCGCTGAGCCTGTTCTGAGGCGTTTCGGCCCGGTGCCGACGGCCGCGGACCTCGCCCGCTGCCGGGGGCCCTCGCACACCGCGTCCGGCAAAGCGGTGGCGCCCGAGTGGTAGCATCGCCCGTCATGCCAAGGCGTACGACGGGCTCCAGGTCGCGAGGGGGCGTCAGCCGCGCCGAGCTGGAGCCGCCGCGGGATGGCGCGACGATGGCGGGAACGCGTCGGTCGGGCGCGAGGTCGATGATGTCAATGAGCCGGTGATCAGGGGTGGACCAGTCGTGACCGTTGGACAATCGATCGTCTTCAACGGCGACCTCGGCAGCGGCAAGAGCACCGTGTCGGTCGAGATCGCCAAGCGGCTCGGCATGCGCCGGGTCAGCGTGGGGGACCTCTACCGGGAGATGGCGCAGCAGCGGCAGATGACCGCGCTGCAGCTCAACCTGCACGCCGAGCTCGACCAGGCCGTCGACGGCTACGTCGACCAGCTCCAGCGGGACATCGCCGCCTCCGGTGAGCGCCTCGTCATGGACTCCCGGCTGGCCTGGCACTTCTTCACCGACGCGCTCAAGGTGCACATGATCACCGAGCCGGGCGAGGCGGCCCGCCGGGTGCTCGCCCGCCCCTCCGGGCCGGCGGAGAGCTACGCCTCCCTGGAGGAGGCCAAGGCCAAGCTCCGGGAGCGCAGCGCGAGCGAGCGCAGCCGGTTCATCATCCGTTACGGGGTGGACAAGGCCCGGCTGCGCAACTATGACCTGATCTGCGACACCACCCGGGCGTCCGCCAGCGAGGTGATCGAGCACATCGTGGCCGCGTACGAGGGCACGCTCGGCGCCGAGGTGCTGCGCGACGCGCCGCCGCTGCTGCTGCTGGACCCGGCCCGGGTCTACCCGACCGAGGACATCGCCACCCTGCGCGGTCTGTGGGACACCGACTTCGTCGGTGGGGTGGCCGAGGCCGGCGACGAGGCCCTCGAACCGCTGAAGATCGGGTTCACCGGCGAGTACTTCTTCGTCGTCGACGGTCACCGCCGCCTCAGCGCCGCCCTGCAGAACGGGTTCTCCCTGGTTCCCGCCCAGCTGGTCGCCGAGGTCGACGAGCCGGTAGTGGGTGGGATGACCGCGATCGACTACTTCGCCGCCCAGGTGCGCCCCGGCCTGATCTACGACTGGGAGGCGGCCCACAAGATCCAGCTGCCGCTGCCCGAGCCTGCGCTGCTCCGCGGCGACGCGGTGCTCGCGGGCGACCCGGGCGCCAGCGTCTGAACCCAGCGTGAGGCCGGGCTGACGCGCGGGGTACGCGCGCCGGCCCGGAGTCGTACGGCCTTCGCCGCGACGGCTCAGCCGAGGATGACGCCCGAGGCGCCCACTCCGGCCATGCCGGAGAACATGTCCTCGTAGTAGCTCCGCCAGGCGCAGACCCGACGGGCGGTCAGGTAGCCGGTACAGGCGACGTGGAACTGTCATACATTGGCAACCGTCTATCGAGCTGCGTCGGCCCGGAATTACCCTGCCCGTGCGCATCCGGGGGGCCGGATGACCGGGGGTGGGGGTCACATGTCCGAGCCGTGGATACCTTCCGGCACTCATCAGACGTCACACGGGTCAGCCCAGCTGGTCCGCGCCGGCATCGAGGCGCAGACACTTCCCGAGTTGGCCGGGTTGCTGCGCCAGCTGCGCCGCCGCGAAGCCCGGCAGCAGGGCGAGACCCTGCTGACGTACCGGCAGTTGGCAGCGAAGACCGGCTGGTCGCGCGGGATCATCGGGGAGTACTTCGCCGGCAACATCCTGCCTCCGCCGGAGCGGTTCGACGCCCTCATCCGACTGCTCGGGGCCACCCCCGCCGAGCAGGGGGTGCTGGCCACCGCGCGGGACCGGGTCGAGGAGCGACGTCGACGCCCGAACCGGGAGCACGCCACCACCGGGCGGGCGGTGCCGCGGGCCAGGGTCGGCGGCTCGCGCGCCGGCACCACGTCCCCCCGGTTCCCGATACCCCGCCAACTGCCCCCGGCGCTGCCCGGGTTCGTCGGGCGTGCGGCCCAACTCGCCCAGCTCGATGCCGAATGCGCTCGCGCCGTGGCGCCCGAGAACGACGGCGTGGCATCGGTCACCGTCATGACGTTGTCCGGTACGGCCGGGGTCGGCAAGACGACCCTCGCGGTCACCTTCGCGCACCGGGTCGCCGATCGCTTCCCGGACGGCCAGCTCTACGTCGACCTGCGCGGGTTCGACGCCACCGGAACGGTGGTGACGGCCGTCGAGGCGGTCCGAGGTTTCCTGGAGGCCCTCGAGGTGCCGCCCGAACGCATCCCCACCCACCTGCCCGCGCAGGTGGGCCTCTACCGCAGCCTGCTCGCCGGCCGCCGGATGCTGGTGCTGCTGGACAACGCCCGCGACGCCGACCAGATCCGACCCCTGCTGGTCGGCAGCCCGAGTTGCCTGGTCCTGGTAACCAGCCGCAACCGGCTCGCCGGCCTGATCGCCGCCGAAGGTGCCCGGCCGATCGGCGTCGACCTGCTGAGCGCCGCCGAGGCCCGGCAACTGTTGGCCCGGCGGCTCGGCACGAACCGGTTGGCGGCCGAGCCACAGGCGGTGGACGAGATCATCGAGCGGTGTGCGCGGCTGCCGCTGGCGCTGGCCGTGCTCGCCGCGAGAGGAGCGGAGAAGCCCACGTTCCCGCTGGCCACCCTCGCGGCCGAACTGCGGGCGGCGCCGCGACCACTCGACTCGTTCGACGGAGGGGACGCCGGCACCGACGTGCAGGCCGTCTTCTCCTGGTCGTACCGGAGTCTGACCCCGGCAGCGGCCCGCCTGTTCCGGCTCTTCGGCTGCCATCCCGGACCGGACATCGGGTTCGCCGCGGCGGCCAGTCTGGCCGGACTGCCCCGGGCCCAGGTGCCCCGACTGTTGGCCGAACTGGCCCACGCGCACCTCGTCAACGAGCACGCCCCCGGCCGGTTCGGCGCGCACGACCTGCTCCGGGCGTACGCGGCCGAGCAGGTCGAACGTCTCGAACCTGAGCAGGCCCGGCGGGCCGCGATCCGGCGCGGGCTGGACCACTACCTGCACACCGCCCACGCCGCGGCGCTGCTGCTGCAACCGGGTCGGGACCCGGTCACCCTCACCGCCGCCGCGCCGGGTGTGCTGCCCGAGGAGATCACCGACCTCGGTCAGGCGCTCGCCTGGTTCAGCGTCGAGTATCCGGTGCTGCTGGCGGCGGTCGCCCATGCGAGGCGGGCCGGTTTCGACGGCCATGCCTGGCAACTGGCCTGGACACTGGTGGACTTCCTGCAACGCCGGGGGCGGTGGCCGGACCTGGCCGTGGCCCAGCGGAACGCCCTGGCCGGGGCGCAGCGGGCCGGCGACCGACCCGGGCAGGCGAACGCCCACCGCGACCTGGCCCGGGTGCTGTCCCGGCTGGGTCGGGTGAACGAGGCGGCGAGGAACTACCGACAAGCCCTGGTGATCTTCGCGGAGCTGGGCGACCACACCGGGCAGGCGCGCACCCACCGGGCGTTCGGCGCGATGCTGGACGGGCTCGGCCGGCACGCCGAGTCCCTGGAGCAGAGCGAGCGGGCCCTGGCGCTGTACCGGGCCGCCGGTCACGTCGCCGGGGAGGCCAGCGCCCGCAACGCGGTGGGGTGGGCGTACGCCCAGCTCGGCCGGTACGAGCCCGCGCTCGGGCACTGCCGGGAGGCGTTGGCGCTGCTGCGGACGACAGGCGACCGGCACGGTGAGGCGAACACCTGGGACAGCATCGGCTTCATCCACGCCCGACTGGCCGACCACCGGGCGGCGATCCGCTGTTTCCAGCGGGCCCTCGGGCTGTACCGGCGGGTCAGCGACCGCTACGACGAGGCGGACACCCTGTCCCGGCTGGGCGAGAGCCGACAGGCGGTGGGGGACGCGGCCGGCGCCGCGCGTACCTGGCGGCGGGCCCTGGTCATCCTCGACGATCTCGGCCACCCGGACGCCGAACGGGTCCGGGAGCTGTTCGCCGGGACGCCCGCCGGTGACGCTGGGCACACCGGCGGTGGTTGAGCGAGGTGCGCCGCCCGGCGCCCGGCCGGGCACTCCGTAGACTGGTACGGCACCGCTCGTCCACCCGAAGAAGGAGCCGTTCCGCGTGACCGTCCAGCCCATCCGTCTGTTTGGGGATCCGGTGCTGCGCACGCCGGCCGATCCGGTGGTCGACTTCGACGCCGAGCTACGTCGGCTCGTCGCCGACCTCACCGACACGATGCGTGAGCAGAACGGCGCCGGCCTGGCCGCGCCGCAGCTCGGTGTGAGCCTGCGGGTGTTCACCTTCGACGTCGACGACGTCCTCGGGCACCTGATCAACCCGGTGCTGGAGTTCCCCGACGAGGAGGAGCAGGACGGCCCGGAGGGCTGCTTGTCCATCCCCGGGCTCTACTTCGACACCAAGCGTCGGCAGAACGTCGTCGCCAAGGGCTTCAGCTCGTTCGGCGACCCGATGCAGATCGTCGGCACCGGCCTGATGGCGCGCTGCGTGCAGCACGAGACCGACCACCTCGACGGGGTGCTCTTCCTGGACCGACTGGACCCGGAGGGGCGCAAGGAAGCCATGAAGGCGATCCGCCAGGCCGAGTGGTACGACGCGGCGGCCCCGCCCACTGTCAAGCTCAGCCCGCACATCAGCGACCCCTTCGGTCTGGGGCGCTGACCCGGATGCGCGTGATCTTCGCCGGTACGCCGGCCGTCGCCGTTCCCGCCCTGGCCGCCGTCGCCGCCTCCCGGCACGAGCTGGTGGCAGTGGTCACCCGGCCCGACGCGCCCGCCGGGCGTGGGCGGGGTCTGTCCCGCTCACCGGTCGGCGCATGGGCCGACGAGCACGGCGTCGAGGTGCTCACGCCGGCCCGCCCCCGCGACCCGGAGTTCCTCGACCGGCTGCGCGAGCTGGAGCCGGCCTGCGTGCCGGTGGTCGCCTACGGCGCGCTGGTGCCGCCGGCGGCCCTGGAGATCCCCCGGCACGGCTGGATCAACCTGCACTTCTCACTGCTGCCCGCGTGGCGTGGCGCCGCACCCGTGCAACACGCCGTGCTGCACGGCGACGAGCTGACCGGGGCCAGCGTCTTCCAGTTGGAGGAGGGCCTGGACACCGGCCCGGTCTACGGCACGCTGACCGACGAGATCCGCGCCACCGACACCTCCGGCGACCTGCTGGGGCGGCTCGCCGAATCCGGCGCCGGGCTGCTGGTGGCGGTGCTCGACGCGATAGCCGACGGCACCGCCCGCGCCGAGCCGCAGCCGGCCGACGGGGTGTCGCTGGCGCCGAAGCTGACAGTGGACGACGCGCGGGTGCGCTGGAGCGACCCGGCCTTCGCCGTGGACCGGCGGATCCGGGCCTGTACGCCCGCGCCGGGTGGCTGGACCACGTTCCGCGACGAGCGGGTGAAGCTCGGCCCGGTCGTCCCGGTGCCCGACGGCCCGGAGCTGAAGCCGGGAGAGTTGCTGGTGGAGAAGTCCCGGGTGCTGGCCGGCACGGCGACAGTGCCGGTACGTCTCGGCGAGGTCCGCGCCGCGGGCAAGCGGGCGATGGACGCTACCGACTGGGCGCGCGGCGTCCGGGTCGGCACTGGAGAGGACTTCGCGTGACGGCACCGGAGGGAACCCGACCGACGCGCTCCGGCCCGTCGACCGGCCGTGGCGGGGACCGGCGCCCGGTCCGACCACCGCTGGACCGACCGCGCCGCGCCGCGTACGAGGCGGTGGCGGCGGTGCACCGGGACGACGCGTTCGCCAACCTGGTGCTGCCCATCATCCTGCGGGAAGAGGGGCTGTTCGGTCGGGACGCGGCCTTCGCCACCGAGCTGACCTACGGCACCCTGCGCCACCTGGGCACGTTGGACGCGATCCTGACCGACGCGGCCGGCCGGGACGTGGCCCGGATCGACCCGCCGGTACGCGACGCGCTGCGGCTCGGGGCGTACCAACTCCTGCACACCCGGGTGCCGGCGCACGCCGCGGTGTCGTCGACTGTGGACCTGGTCCGTTCGGTCGCTCCGGGCGCCACCGGTTTCGCCAACGCGGTGCTGCGCGAGGTGTCCAGCCGTGACGCGGACGCCTGGGTGGCGAAGCTCGCCCCACCGATGGAGACCGACCCGGTCGGGCACCTCGCGTTGGCGTACAGCCACCCGCAGTGGATCGTGCGGGCCTTCTCCGAGGCGCTCGGCGGCGATCTGGGCGAGACGGAGCGCCTCCTGATCGAGGACAATGAGCGCCCGCCGGTGCACCTGTGTGCCCGGCCCGGCCTGATCGACCCGATCGAGCTGGCCGACCAGGTCGGCGGCGCGCCCGGCGCCTTCTCGCCGTACGCCGTCTATCTGCCCGGCGGGTCGCCGGGCGACATCCCGGCGGTGGTCGACGGCCGGGCCCACGTCCAGGACGAGGGTTCCCAGCTGGTGGCCACCGCGCTCGCCGACGCGCCGCTGGACGGCCCGGACGGACGTTGGCTGGACCTGTGCGCCGGCCCGGGTGGCAAGGCCGGGTTGCTCGGCGCGCTGGCCGCGCAGCGGGGTGCCCGGGTGACAGCGGTGGAGGTGGCCGAGCACCGCGCCCGGCTGGTCTCCCTGGCGACCCGGGACCTGCCGGTGGCAGTGCTGACCATGGACGGCCGTGAGGTCGGCGGCGACCCGAAACTGCCGGAGCAGCACTTCGACAGGGTGCTGGTCGACGCCCCGTGTACCGGGCTGGGGTCGCTGCGTCGTCGGCCGGAGTCGCGGTGGCGTCGCCAACCGTCCGACCTGCCGCCGCTGACCCGGCTGCAACGGGAGCTGCTCGGCGCGGCGCTGCGGGCGGTCCGCCCGGGTGGCCTGGTCGCCTATGTGACCTGTTCGCCGCACACCGTCGAGACGCACGTGACGGTCACCGAGGCGGCCCGCCGTAGCGGGGTTGCGGTGGACTTCGTGGACGCCCGCCCGCTGCTGCCGGCCGGCATGCCCGGTCTCGGTGACGGGCCGACAGTGCAGCTCTGGCCACACCGCCACGGCACCGACGCGATGTTCCTCGCCGTCCTGCGCCGAGGCTGATCCGTTCCACGCGTCCGGCCGGTCGACCGACCGGCCGGACGCCGTGCGCGGCGTGCTCAGGTGACCGGGAGGCCCTTGGTGCCGGCGTTCTTCATCGAGCGGGTCAGGTTCCGGTCGGAGATCCAGAGGAAACACTGCACGCCCCGGTTCCCGTTGCGCCACTCCTCCTCGTACGGCTGGTAGTAGATCGTGCCGGCGCGGAAGTCGAGCTGGGAGTTGTCCGGGACCTTGGCGTACTTGGCGATCATCGTCTGGCAGGCCCGGTGGGTCCGCTTGGTGCTGCGGGTGAACTCGGCGTAGGTGGTGTCCGGCGCCTGCCAGACGCCGACGAACTCGGCGTGGTGCTTGGCGGTGCAGGAGACCGGCACCATCTCGTCGATGTCGTCCTTGACCAGCTTCGGGTTGAAGCAGCGGTACGCCAACGGGGCCGCTCCGGACAGCGCGCCCCGGAGGCTGCCGGTGCGCAGGTCGACAGCGGTGTCGTCGATGCTGGCGATCTCGGTGACGTCGCAGCGGTACCAGCGGGCTCCGCCCGACCAGGCCTGCGGCGACGGCAGCACGACGGTCAGGCCGAGCCGCCCGGAACGCCAGTCGGCCCCCACCGCCTTGTTGACCGCCGTGTCGCACCCGGTCTGCGCGGCCCGCATGCCGGCGGAGCCGGGCTGCGGAGGCGTGCCGCCGTCGGCGCCCGGACCGGTGAGGGTGCCGACGTGCATGGTCTCCACCCGGTGCGCCTCGGTGCACGCCGTCGGGTTGTAGCCGGTCAGGAAGCCGACCTGCTGGGAACTCTGGTGGCAGACGTCGGCTGCGGGGACGAACTGCTGCGCCGCGACGGGCGCCGGCCAGTCGTCGATGAGGTCACTGTCGATTCCGGCGGGTGCGCCGCACCCGGCCAGCGCCAGGGCCAGCGCACCACCCCCGGCGAACGCCGCCAGCCACCGTCGCATCCCGACCTCCCGCTGCTGCTGGCCCCCGACCGGACCCAGCCGGTCGATAGCGCCACGGCGCAGCAGCATACGGCAACGATGTTCAGATCGCGGGCAGTCCCTCGGGACCGGCGCCGCGCATCGAGCGGGTGAGTTTGCGGTCGTCGCTCCACAGGAAACAGCGCACTCCACGGTCGCCGTCCTCCCACTCCCGCTGCGACGGCGGGTAGTAGATGGACCCGGCCCGGTACGGCAGCTCGCTGTTGTTGGGCACCGCCGCGTACTCGGCGATCAGCGCCATGCAGCGCCGGTGGGCCTGCTCGGCGGACTTGGCGAACTCCGCCCAGCTCATGTCCCGCTCCTCGTAGACACCCACGAACTCGGCGCGGTGCGGCTCGGTGCACAGCACCGGCGCCATGTAGTTGAGGTTGTCGCCGATCAGTTTGGGGTCGAAGCAACGGTGCGTCAGGGGCGTGTCGCCGATCAACGCGCCGCGCAGGCTGCCGGTGCGGTTCACCGGGCGGGTGTTGTCGATGCTGCCGGTCTCGCTGAGGTCGCAGCGGAACCAGCGGGCGCCGCCGGCCCAGGCGGGCGCGGACGGCAACGCGAGGGACAGCGCGAGTCTGGCTGTGTGCCAGTCGCCGCCGAGCACCTGGCGGGCCCGCTGGTCGCACTCGGCGCGAGCCGTGCGCAGCGCCGACGATCCGGGTTCCGGTCGGGCCTCGGTCAGCGCGTCGGGCCCGACGAAGGTGCCGACGTGGATGGTCTCGGCCAGGTGGTTGCGCGCGCAGTCCACCGTCTCGTACGTGCTGGCCTGCACGACAGTGGCGATCCGCGGCAGGCAGGTGTCGGTGGCGGGGGTGAACGGCTTCGGAACCCGCAGCGTCGGCCAGTCGTCGGTGAGATCACCGTCCGCGCCTCGCGCCGGCGCGCAGCCGGCCAGCAGCAGCATCGTCGTGACGCTGGCCAGCACCAGCGCTGGAAGCCACCGTCGCATCGTCCGCCCTCCCGGGAGCTGGCGGCCGGTCGCCGCGCCCCGCGGCGAGACCCCGGCGGGCGTGCAGCCTACGGCACCGTCCCGGTTGGAGTGTCGTCGCGTTTCCGTCGATCGGCCAGTGGCTGATGTCTGTTCGTCCGGATTCGAGGGTCCGGAGCGTCCAATTCTGCACCAATGGTCACTGCTGGGTCACAGGGCGTCCCCAAAGGTGCCGCGATGCGGGTGGCGGGTGGCCACCTTCGTACACTGGCCCCGTGACCGTACCGCCGCCGATCGTCGCGCCGAGCATCCTGGCCGCCGATTTCGCCCGCCTCGCCGAAGAAGTCCGTGCCGTCGAGGACGCCGCGGACTGGTTGCACGTCGACGTGATGGACAACCACTTCGTGCCGAACCTGACCATTGGGCTGCCCGTGGTGCAGAGCCTGAGGGCCGTCACGACGATGCCCTTCGACGTGCACCTGATGATCGAGGACCCGCGCCGGTGGGCCCCCGGGTACGCCGACGCCGGGGCGTACAACGTCACCTTCCACGCGGAGGCGTCCGACGACCCGGTGGCGCTCGCGAAGGACCTGCGTTCGGCCGGTGCGAAGGCGGGCCTGGCCATCGACCGGGACACCCCGATCGAGCCCTACCTGGACCTGCTGCCCAGCTTCGACACCCTGCTGATCATGACGATCAAGGCGGGCTTCGGTGGGCAGCGGTTCATTCCGCAGCTCCTGGAGAAGGTGCGGACGGCCCGGCGGCACGCGTCGGCCGGGCACCTGGAGCTGCGCATCGAGGTGGACGGCGGGATCGCCGCCGACACCATCGAGCAGGCGGCCGCGGCCGGCGCCGACGCGTTCGTGGCCGGCACCGCCGTGTACGGGGCCGCCGACCCGGCGGAGGCGGTACGGCACCTGCGGGCACTGGCGGAACGCGCGGCGCCCGGGGCCTGAGGTGGAGCCCGAGGCCGACCGCAAGGACATCATTCTCGTCGTGGACGACGACGCGGACATCGCTCGGTTCGTCGAGTTCAACCTGCGGCTGCACGGCTTCGAGGTGATCCACGCCAGCGACGGCCAGGAGGCCCTGGAGGTCATCGAACGCCAACGGCCGGACCTCGCGGTGGTCGACCTCATGATGCCCCGGATCGACGGGCTGGAGCTGACCCGCCGGCTGCGCGCCGACCCGATGACGTCAGCCCTTCCGGTGATCATGCTGACCGCCAAGGGCATGACCGTCGACAAGGTGCACGGGCTCAGCGCCGGCGCGGACGACTACCTGGTCAAGCCGTTCGACACCGCCGAGTTGGTGGCCCGGGTCTCGTCCACGCTGCGCCGCAACAAGGAGTTCCGGGAGGTCTCCCCGCTGACCGGGCTGCCGGGCAACAGCCGGATCCGTCGGGAGATCAGCGATCGGGTCCGAAACGGCGTGGACTACGCCGTCGGCTACGTCGACATCGACCGGTTCAAGAGCGTCAACGACCGGTACGGCTTCGTGCGCGGCGACGACTTCATCTCCGCGCTGGCCCGCAGCCTGCACCGGGCGGTGGTGGGCGTCGGGCTGCCACCGGCCTTCCTCGGTCACGTCGGCGGTGACGACTTCGTCATCGTCTGCGCCCCGGACCAGGTGCGCCCACTGACGTCCCGGGCGGTCGTCGACTTCGAGAACGCCGCCGACACGCTCTACGACCAGACCGACCGGGAGCGCGGCTTCGTCGAGTTGAAGGATCGACGCGGCAACATCCGGCGGGCGGCCCTGGTCACGCTCTCCATCGGGGTGTCCCTCTCCGACGCCGGCAAGCGGTTCACCGACCCGCTCGAGGCGATCGCGGTGGCCTCGGAAATGAAGACGGTGGCCAAGAGTCAACCGGGCTCGTACGTAGCGGTGGACCGGCGTCGCGGCGTCACCTGAGCGTGATACCGCTGTGAAGTAGCTCGCCTAGGTGGCGACGGAGCGGGATCGGCGTGTAAGACTTTCCGGGTACCCACCACGCGCTGGCGGGACTCGGTGAAATTCCGAACCGGCGGTGATCCACGGTCCAACCGTGGTCAGCCCGCGACCCGGACGGCTCTGCCGTCCGGTGGACCTGGTGAAAATCCGGGGCCGACGGTTGGGGGCGGTTCGTCCGCGCCCAGACAGTCCGGATGGGAGACAGCGCGCGGGACGGACGGGTCCGAGCCGGCCGCTGGCTTCAGCGTGCCGACCCGACCCCCCGGGGCGGCTGTGCCGTTCCCGGAATCCGCCACCGCCTGCCCGTGGCCCCATGGCCACCGCCTCCCTGACCGCCCGCGCGCGGACCGGCGAGTGAGAGGGCAGGGGCAGCGCGATGGCCAGCGTCTCCGTTGATGAGGCGATGCGGCGTGCGATCGAGTTGGCGGCGCGCGGGCTCGGCACCACCAGCCCCAACCCGGTGGTCGGGTGCGTGCTCCTCGACGAGAACGGCGAGGTCGTGGGCGAGGGCTTCCACGCGTACGCCGGGGGGCCGCACGCCGAGATCGTCGCCCTGGCGCAGGCCGGGCAGCGGGCCAAGGGCGGCACCGCTGTCGTCACTCTGGAACCCTGCGACCACACCGGCCGCACCGGCCCCTGTAGTTCCGCGCTCGTCCAGGCCGGGGTGGGCCGGGTGGTCATCGCCGTACCCGACCCGAACCCCGTCGCTTCCGGGGGCGCCGCCACCTTGCGCGCCGCCGGGGTCCGGGTCGATCTGGGGGTACGCGGTGAGGAGGCCGAGGCCGGCAACGTCGCGTGGTTGACCTCGATGCGCCGGGGCTGGCCGTACGTGATCTGGAAGTACGCCGCCACGCTCGACGGGCGCTCCGCCGCGGCGGACGGCACCAGCATGTGGATCACCTCGGAGGCGGCCCGGATCGACGTGCACGCGCTGCGCGGCACTGTCGACGCGGTCATCGCCGGGGTGGGCACCGTGCTCGCCGACGACCCCCGGTTGACCGCCCGCAACCTGCGCGACGGCAGCCTGGCCATCCGGCAGCCGCTGCGGGTGGTGGTGGACAGCTCGGGGCGTACCCCGGCTGACGCCAAGGTCCGCGACGGCGCCGCCCGCACGTGGATCGCGACCGCCGACGAGGTCGGCGCCGACCCGGACGGCCGGGTCGACCTGTCGGCGCTGCTCGCGGCGCTGCACCAGCGCGGGGTCCGCGCGGTGCTGCTGGAGGGCGGCCCCCGGCTGGCCGGCGCGTTCCTGGAGGCCGGCCTGGTCGACAAGATCGTCGGGTACGTCGCGCCGCGGCTGCTCGGCGCCGGCCCGACCGCTCTGGTCGACGCGGGAGTGACCACCATCGCCGAGGCCATCGATCTGGAGTTCGTCGACGTTACGCAGATCGGTCCGGATCTGCGGATCACCGCTTTGCCCCGCAAAAGGGAGGGCTGAGATGTTCACCGGCATTATCGAGGAATTGGGCGAGATCGTCCGGGTGGCGCCGACGGCAGGGGATTCGGCGCTGCTGGGCGTACGCGGCCCGCTGGTCACGTCCGACGCCCGGCACGGCGACTCGATCGCCGTCAACGGTGTCTGCCTGACCGTCGTGGAGGTGGCCGACGGGGTCTTCACCGCCGACGTGATGGGGGAGACGCTGCGCCGCTCCGCGCTGGGCGCGCTGCGCCCCGGCGACCCGGTCAACCTGGAGCGGGCCGCCGCTCTCGGTAGCCGGCTCGGCGGGCACCTGGTGCAGGGCCACGTCGACGGCGTCGGTGAACTGATCTCCCGGGAGCCGGCCGAGCAGTGGGAGACCGTCCGGTTCCGGCTGCCCGCCGCCCTGTCCCGCTACGTGGTGGAGAAGGGCTCGATCACCATCGACGGTGTCTCGTTGACAGTCGCCGCCGTCGGCGCGGACGAGTTCGCCGTCGGGTTGATCCCGACCACGCTGAAGCTGACCACGCTCGGCGCGAAGGGCGTCGGCGACCCGGTCAACCTGGAGGTCGACGTGCTGGCCAAGTACGTCGAGCGGCTGCTCGGCGACCGGCTCACCAACGCCGACGCCAGCGGGGCGGCCGCGAACCCGGGCGGGGCGGCCTGATGGGCCCGCTCAGTTGGCTGCTGGACGCCCAGGTGCACGTCGCCGGCTCGCCGGTGCTGGCCAGGGAGATCGTCGGCAACGCGTTCGGGCTGGTCTCGGCGCTGCTCGGGTTGCGCCGGCTGGTCTGGGCGTGGCCGGTCGGCATGGTCGGTAACGCGCTGCTCCTCACCGTCTTCCTCGGTGGGGTGTTCGCCACCCCACAGGAGCACGACCTGTACGGGCAGGCCGGCCGGCAGGTGTTCTTCTTCGCGGTCAGCGTCTACGGCTGGTGGCGCTGGCAGCGCAACCGTCGCGCCGACGCCGGGCAGGCCGCTGTCGTGCCGCGCTGGGCCACCGGACGGGAGCGACTGATGCTGCTGGTGGCCGCCGTGATCGGCACCGCCGCGGCGTACCCGCTGCTCAAGGCCCTGGGCTCGTGGGGCCCGCTGCCCGACGCCTGGATCCTCACCGGCAGCCTGCTGGCCACGTACGGCATGGCCCGGGGCTGGGTGGAGTTCTGGCTGCTCTGGATCGCTGTGGACGCGGTCGGCGTGCCGCTGCTGCTGCGCGGCGGGTTCTACCCGTCGGCCGTCATGTACCTGATCTACGGCGCCCTCTGCGTCTGGGGCTTCGCCGCCTGGTGGCGCACCTCGCGCGCCATGGCCACCGTCCGTACGCCCATCTACCGGGAGGCCGTCGCATGACCAGCTTCGGGAGCATTGAGCAGGCGATCGCCGACATCGCGGCCGGCCGGCCGGTCGTCGTGGTCGACGACGCGGACCGGGAGAACGAGGGCGACCTGATCTTCGCGGCCGAGTTGGCCACGCCGGAGCTGATGGCGTTCATGGTGCGTTACACCTCCGGCTACGTCTGCGTGGCGCTGACCGAGAGCGAAGCCGACCGGCTCGACCTGCCGCCGATGCACCACACCAACCAGGACCGGCGCGGCACCGCGTACACGGTGACAGTGGACGCCCGCGAGGGGGTCGGCACCGGCATCTCCGCGGCCGACCGCGCGCACACCAGCCGGCTGCTCGCCGACGCGGCGACCGACCCGACCGACCTGTCCCGCCCCGGGCACGTGGTGCCGTTGCGCGCTCGCGAGGGCGGGGTGCTGCGCCGACCGGGGCACACCGAGGCGGGGATCGACCTGACCCGGCTGGCCGGGCTGCGTCCGGCCGGCGTGCTCTGCGAACTGGTCAACGACGACGGCACCATGATGCGCCTGCCGGACCTGGAGAAGTTCTCCGCCGAGCACGGCCTCACGCTCGTCACCATCGCCGACCTGATCGCCCACCGGCGGCGTACCGAGAAGCAGGTCGAGCTGGTGGCCGACGCCCGGATGCCGACGAAGCACGGGGTGTTCCGGGCGCTCGGCTACCGCGCCGAGCACGACCCGGCCGAGCACGTCGCGATGGTGCTGGGTGACCTCGGTGACGGCCAGGACGTGCTGGTCCGGGTGCACTCCGAGTGCCTGACCGGGGACGTGTTCGGCTCGCTGCGCTGCGACTGCGGGCCGCAGCTGGACGCCGCGCTGGCTCGGGTCGGGCAGGAGGGTCGGGGCGTGGTGCTCTACGTCCGTGGGCACGAGGGGCGCGGCATCGGCCTGCTGCACAAGCTGCAGGCGTACCAGTTGCAGGACCTGGGCCGCGACACCGTGGACGCCAACCTCGACCTGGGCCTGCCGGCCGACGCCCGCGACTACGGCACCGGCGCGCAGATCCTCTACGACCTGGGCGTGCGGTCGATGCGGCTGCTGACCAACAACCCGGCCAAGCGGGCCGGCCTGGAGGGGTACGGGTTGACCATCACCGGCCGCGAGGGGCTGCCGGTCGGCGCGCACCCGGAGAACATGCGCTACCTGCGCACCAAGCGGGACCGGATGGGTCACCTGCTGGACGAGTTGGACGAGGTGTCCGAGGCGCCATTGGGGCGTCCGGTCGCCAACGACGAGATCGGAGCATGACGATGGCGGGTTTCGGTGAGCCGGGAGTCGAGGCGGTCGACGCCGCAGGGCTGACCGTCGGGGTCGTTGCCGCCCGCTGGCACGGCGAGCTGACCGACCACATGCTGGAGCGTGCGGTGGCCGCCGCCGAGGCGTGCGGCGCGCGTTCCGTGGTCGCCCGGGTCGCCGGCTCGGTCGAGCTGCCGGTGGTCGCGCAGGCCCTCGCCCGCCGCTGCGACGTGGTGGTCGCCCTCGGCGTGGTGGTCCGCGGGTCCACCGCCCACTTCGACTACGTGTGCCGTTCGGTCACCGACGGGCTGACCCGGGTGGCGCTGGACGAGGGCAAGCCGGTGGCGCATGGGGTGTTGACGGTGGAGACCATCGAGCAGGCCCGCGACCGCGCCGGTCTGCCCGGCTCGGCGGAGGACAAGGGTTGGTCCGCCACAGTGGCGGCGCTCGACGCGGCGCTGGCCGTGCGGACGGTGGCTGCGGGCAACGCCCAACGGGTCGGCTTCGGCGGCTGACGCCTCTGACGCCTCGGCCGTCTCTGAAGGCGGGCCTTCAGAGACGGCCGGCCTCGATGATCCGGCGCAGGAACTGCCGGGTACGAGGCTGGGTCGGCTCGCCGAGCACCTGCTCCGGCGGGCCGCTCTCGACGACCCGCCCGGCGTCGAGGAAGCACACCTCGTCGGCTACCTCCCGGGCGAAGCCCATCTCGTGGGTGGCCAGCACCATTGTCATGCCGTCGGCCTTCAGATCGCGGATCATCGCCAGCACCTCGCCGACGAGCTCCGGGTCGAGCGCGGAGGTGACCTCGTCGAGCAGCATCAGTCGAGGTGAGTTGGCCAGCGCCCGGACGATCGCCACCCGCTGCTGCTGCCCGCCGGAGAGCCGGTCCGGGTAGGCGTCCGCCTTGGCGCCGAGCCCCACCCGGTCCAGCAGCTCCCGGGCCTGCGCCTCCGCCTCCGCCCGGACCCGCCGGTGCACGTGGCGCGGCGCGAGGGTGATGTTGTCCAACACGCTCAGGTGCGGAAAGAGGTTGTACGCCTGGAACACCATGCCGATCCGCCGCCGGACCCGGTCCGGGTCCACCCGGGGATCGGAGATGTCCTCCCCGTCCAACTCGATGGTCCCGTCGTCGAGTTCGTCAAGCAGGTTGACGCAGCGCAGCAGTGTCGACTTGCCGGACCCGGACGCGCCGATCACTGCCACCACCTGGTGCTCGGCCACGGTCAGATCGAGGTGGTCGAGCACGACGTGCCCGCCGAACTCCTTGCGCAGGCCCCGACACCGCAACAACGCCATGGGTCAGCCCCCCGACTGTCGGCGGGCCGCACGCAGCGTCACCCAGTCGGTGACCGCGATCAGCGGGATGGCGAGCAGCACGAAGAGCACCCCCGCCACGACATACGGCGTGTAGTTGAAGGTCTGCGCGGTGGCGATCTGGGCGGCGCGGACCGCGTCGATCGGCCCGGCCAGCGAGACCAGCCCGACGTCCTTCTGCAACGCCACCACGTCGTTGAGCAGGGGTGGCGCCACCCGCCGGACGGCCTGCGGCAGGACCACGTGCCGCATCGTCTGCCGGTAGGTCAGGCCCAACGAGCGGGCCGCGGCGAGTTGGCTGGAGTGCACCGACTCGATGCCGGCCCGGAACACCTCGGCGAGGTAGCCGCCGTAGGTGAGGATCAACGCGATCCCACCCAGCACCAGCACCGGCGGCATGCCCTGCAACCGCAGCCCCGGCACGCCGAGGGTGAGCAGGTACAGCACGATGATCAGCGGTAGGCCGCGGAAGGTGTAGGTGTAGCCGGCGGCCAGCGCGCGGACCGGGAAGAAGACCGGCCCGCGCAGCGTCCGCAGCACGGCGATCACCAGCCCGAGCAGCAGCGCGCCGACCGCACAGCAGACCAGCAGCCGTACGTTGAGCCAGAGCCCGCTCAGCACCGTCGGCAGCGCGTCGCGGGCGATCTCCGGATCCAGGAACGACCGCCGGACCCGGTCCCAGCCCGGCGCCCCGGTCACCGCGATCACCAGCAGCGTGCCGAGCGCCGCCGTCGAGGACGCCGCGACGAGCACGCTGTAGACGGTCTGCCGACGCCGGTACGCCGACCGCCGCAGCTGCGCCTTCGAGGGCGCATGGTCCAGAAGCGTCACCGCAGCTCGGCCGCCCCTGCCACCTGCGCGAGCCACTTCTGTTCCAGTTCCTTCAGCGTGCCCGCCGCGGTGAGCTGACCGACCGCCCCGCTCAAGCAGGAGGTCAGTGGGGAGTTCTTGTCCAGCAGCAACCCGAACGCCTCGGGCGTACCGACCTGCGGCACCTGCCCGACGATCGTCGCGTCGGTGATCTCCGCGCCGGTGATGTAGAAGGCGGTCGGAAGATCCACCACGAGACCGTCCAGCTGCCCGTTCTGAAGGGCCTTCTTCGCGTCGTCGTTGCTGTTGTAGACCTGCGGCTTGGCGGTCGGCTTGATCACGTCGGTGATCGCCTGGTAGCTGGTGGTGCCGACCTGCGCGCCGAGCCGGGCGTCCCGCAGCTCGGCCAGCGACTTGCGGCCGGCGATCTTCGAGGACTTCAACGCGATGACGGTCTGCCGCACCAGGTAGTACGGCGCGGAGAAGTCGACCGCCTGCTTGCGTTCGTCGGTGATGGAGAACTGGTTGATGTCGAAGTCGAAGTCCTTCGGCCCCGGCGCGATGGCGGTGTCGAACTTGACCCGGGTCCAGGTGACGTCGGCGCGGGCGTAGCCGAGCTTCTCGGCCACCGCGTACGCGACAGCGGATTCGAAGCCCTCTCCGCTGTCCGGCTTGTCCTTGGCGAACCACGGCTCGTACGCGGGCTGGTCGGTGGCGATCGTCAGCTTGCCCGGCGTACGCGTGGGCAGGCTGTCCTTGGCGCAGGACGGCACTGCTGTGACATCGGGGGTGGGTTTCTCGTCCTGTGGCGCGCATCCGGCGGTGGCTACGACGACGGCGCCGGCGAGGGTGAGCGCGAGGAGACGTGAGCGGCTGGCCATGGCGGACAGCGTAGAGCTCCATGGGCATCGATCGACAATTGTCCCACCATGTTGGTAGGGAATTGTCCGCTTGCTGGATTTTGGCGGACCCGGACGCGGGGTGCCGCCCGGGTGGCTGGAAGAATCGTTCCCCGTGAAGACGTTCGAGGAGTTGTTCGCCGAGCTGCAGGCCAAGGCCGCCGCCGGCACCCCGGGCTCGGGCACCGTCGCCGCGCTGGACAAGGGCGTGCACTTCATCGGCAAGAAGGTCGTCGAGGAGGCGGCCGAGTCGTGGATGGCCGCCGAGCACGAGGGGCCGGAGCGCACCGCCGAGGAGATCTCCCAGCTGCTCTACCAGGTCCAGGTGCTGATGCTCGCCAGCGGTCTCGAACTCAAGGACGTCTACCGACATCTGTGAGTGCCCCCACCCCTGTTGATCGCCAACCGGATCGAAGGAGCACTCCGTCATGCTGCGTGTCGCCATTCCCAACAAGGGCACCCTGGCCGAACCGGCCGCCCAGATGCTGCGCGAGGCGGGCTACCGCCAGCGCACCGACCCCAAGGACCTCGTCTGCCGGGACGAGGCCAACGACGTCGAATTCTTCTACCTGCGTCCGAAGGACATCGCCACCTACGTCGGCTCCGGTGACCTCGACCTCGGGATCACCGGCCGGGACCTGCTGATCGACTCGGCCGCGCCGGCCGAGGAGGTCGTCGACCTCGCCTTCGGCCGGGCCACCTTCCGCTTCGCCGCCCGCCCCGACGACATCGCCTCCGTGCAGGAGTTGGGCGGTCACCGCATCGCCACCGCGTACCCGGGGCTGGTCGAACGGCACCTCGGCGAGATGGGCGTCAAGGCCGACGTGATCCGCCTCGACGGCGCGGTGGAGAACGCCGTACGCCTCGGGGTCGCCGACGTGATCGCGGACGTGGTGGAGACCGGCGCGACCCTGCGCCAGGCGGGCCTGGTGGTCTTCGGCGAGCCGCTGCTGCGCTCGTCGGCGGTGCTGGTCCGGCGCGCCGACGCGCCCGCGCAACCGCAGGCCGAGCAGTTGCTGCGCCGCCTGCACGGTGTGCTGGTGGCCCGCCGCTACGTGATGCTCGCCTACGACGTGCCGGCCGGTCTGCTGGACCGGGCCAGCGGGCTCACCCCGGGCATCGAGTCGCCCACCGTGTCGCCGCTGCACCGCGAGGGCTGGGTGGCGGTGCAGGCGATGGTGCTCCGCGACGACGTGCACCGCATCATGGACGAGCTGTACGAACTGGGCGCCCGCGCCATCCTCGTCACCAACATCCACGCCTGCCGCCTCTGACCCTGCTCCGCGATCTTGCACTTTCTGCACCGACACAAGGTGCCTATCACCCTGTACCGGCAACCGAAACCGCAAGATCGACGACCTTTCCGCTCGCCGGGGGGACAGGACTCGGGGTTCTCCGGTGGTGGCTCGGCGGGTGGTGCGTTTGGTGGACGAGTGCGGGTGGCAAACTGGTGGGGTGAGTGAAACCGAACTGGTCCGCCTGAAGCCCCGCCGCATCCGCGTGGTCTGCTGGTCGGCGGCGGCTGCCCTGGTGGTGGTGTTCGCTCTGGTCGCTACCTCGTTGAGTGGCCCGACCGGCGATGGTTACGGCAGCTTCCAGCGCGGCGACCAGATCGCCATGATCGGCCTGGGCGTCTTCGGCGCGCTGGGCTTCCTGCTGTTCACCCGTCCCCGGGTCGAGGCGGACGCCCGGAGCATCCGGGTCCGTAACGTCATCAGCTCCTACGAGCTGCCCTGGGAGGTTGTCCGGGGCGTCCGCTTCGACCGGGGCGCGCCGTGGGCCAGCCTGGAGCTGCACGACGACGACCTGCTGCCGATGGTCGCCTTGCAGGCCGCCGACAAGGAGTTGGCCGTCGACGGGGTCCGCGCGCTGCGCCGGCTGCACGACGCCCACCAGGCTCGCCTCGCCGAACGCGCCGTCGGCCGCTGACCCAGCCGCGGCTGCCCCGCCGACCTGCCGGGCTCGGTGTCTCTGAACACCAGGTCGTGCCCGGTTTGGGGGTCGCCGGGCCGCCGGTGTAGTGTTATCGAGTCGACCAGGCTGTCTCCGCGTGCGAGCAGGCAGCCTTGAAAGCGGAGCGCCTGCTCCCACCCGAGTCGCCGTTACGGTGGCCGGGTCCGGTCACCGGTTCCGGGCATGTCCCGGTGCCGGATGCGCGATCCTTGTGATCGTGCTGACCGGTCGAGCGGGCCCTGGCATATGCCGGGGCCTTCTGCTTTTCGGTCGGTTCCCTCCCGGGAGCCGCAGGGGTCGGCGAGTGAGCAGAAACGACTCGAGGAGGCCCCATCAGCGTCGAACCACGCGTGAACGAGCAGATCCGGGCACGTGAGGTCCGACTGGTCGGCCCAGAGGGTGAGCAGGTGGGCATCGTCCCGCTGGAGCGCGCTCTTCAGCTGGCCGCGGACGTCGATCTGGACCTGGTCGAGGTTGCGCCGATGGCGCGCCCGCCGGTGTGCAAGCTCATGGACTTCGGCAAGTTCAAGTACGAGAGCGCACTCAAGGCGCGCGAAGCGCGGCGTAATCAGCAGCAGACCGTCATCAAGGAAATGAAGCTTCGGCCGAAGATCGACCCGCACGACTACGAGACCAAGAAGGGTCACGTGGTGCGGTTCCTCAAGGCGGGCGACAAGGTCAAGGTGACGATCATGTTCCGCGGTCGCGAGCAGAGTCGTCCGGAGCTGGGTTACCGGCTCCTGCGCCGGCTCGAATCCGAGATCACGGAACTGGGATACGTCGAGGCCGCTCCGAAGCAGGACGGTCGAAACATGATCATGGTTCTCGCCCCGCATCGGGCCGTCAAGGCCTCCGCGGTCGCCGCCACGGCGTCTCGCGGCGGACCTCGGGACCGGGCAGCGGACGAGTCCGCCGCTCCGGAAGCCGATGAGACCGCAGCGGTCAGCGAGACCGCAGCAGCCGGTGACACCGGCCTCGCCGCCGACACCAGCAGCGAGTAACAGGGGAGAAGACGTTCCACATGCCGAAGATGAAGAGCCACACGGGTATGGGTAAGCGGGTCAAGGTGACCGGCAAGGGCAAGATCGTTGCCCAGCAGGCCGGCCTCCGCCACAACCTGGAGAAGAAGCCCTCCACCCAGACCCGCCGGCTGACCGGCACGGTCGTGCTGGCCAAGGCCGACGTCAAGCGCATCAAGAAGCTGCTCGGCCGCTGACGCGCGCCACCTTACGTAATTAGGAGTTGAGATGGCACGCGTCAAGCGGGCTGTAAACGCCCAGAAGAAGCGTCGTACCCTGCTGGAGTCCGCGAGTGGTTACCGCGGTCAGCGCTCCCGCCTGTACCGCAAGGCCAAGGAGCAGGTGCTGCACTCGATGCAGTACGCCTACCGGGACCGTCGCGACCGCAAGGGCGACTTCCGGCAGCTGTGGATTCAGCGGATCAACGCGGGCGCCCGGGCCAACGGGATGACCTACAACCGTCTGATCCAGGGCCTGCGTCTGGCCGGCATCGAGGTCGACCGCAAGATCCTGGCCGACATGGCTGTCAACGACGCCGCCTCTTTCGCGGCGATCGTCGAGCTGGCCCGGGCCGCGGTCACGGCCGAGGGCACCGGCGGCGCGGCGGCTCAGGCCGCCTGATCCCCACGCACCAGAGCGAGGCGTCTCCCGTGTCGGCACCGCCGTCCGGGGGGCGCCTCAATCGTGCCGGAGGAGCGCACATCATGGCTTTCACCCCGCGTACACCAAGGGTTGTCGCCGCCCGCCGGCTGCAACGCCGCCGGGACCGCGACGCCACCGGCCGTTTCCTGGCCGAGGGCCCGCAGGCGGTCCGCGAGGCCCTCGCGCGGCCGGAGGTGGTCACCGAGTTGTTCGGTACGACCACAGCGCTCGACAGGTACCCGGAGTTGGCCGCCACGGCGGCCCGCGCCGACGTGCCGGTCTCCGAGGTGACCGACGACGCGCTCGCGGCGCTGACCGAGACCGTCGCCCCACAGGGGTTGGTCGCCGTCTGCCGGCACCTGGACGTGTCGCTGGAGCAGGCCCTCGCGGGTGCGCCCCGGCTGGTGGCGGTGCTCGCCGAGATCCGCGACCCGGGCAACGCCGGCACCGTGCTGCGCACCGCCGACGCGGCCGGCGCGGGTGCGGTGATCTTCGCCGGAGACGCCGTCGACCCGTACAACGGCAAGTGTGTGCGGGCCTCGGCGGGCAGCCTCTTCCACGTCGACGTGGTGCGCGCCCCCGACCCGGTCGCGGTGGTCGACGCGCTGCGCGCCGCCGGGCTGTCGATCTTCGCGACCACCGGGTACGGCGACAACGACCTGGACGACCTGACCGACTACGGTCGGCTCGTCGGGCCCACCGCCTGGCTGTTCGGCTCGGAGGCGCACGGGCTGCCCGAGGAGTTGACAGCCGCCGCCGACACCACGGTGCGGGTGCCGCTCTACGGGCGCGCGGAGAGCCTCAACCTGGCTGCCGCCGCAGCGGTCTGCCTGTACGCTTCAGCGAGAGCGCAGCGCTGAGGGTGATTGCCTCCGGCGCGACTGACAGCAGGGGAGAGCGTCCGTCCATGAACGCGACACGGCGTTCGTTTAGCCAGCCCGCCGGTGTCGGCGGGCGGCGGGCCTGACCTGCTCCCTGCGCAACTCCTACCGGCGGGCTGCGGCACAGCCGCGCGTCCGTAGACTCGCCTAGCCGCCCCGGTGAGGGCTGGCGCCGCCGTGAGGGAGTGCCCGTACGCCATGAGCTACCGCAACGATCCGTACGACCCGAAGCAGGTCGCCCTGCTCGACCCCGCCGCCCTGGCCGAGGCCGTCGCGGACGCCACGAAGGCGTTCGAGGCCGCCGCCGACCCGGACGCGCTGACCGCGCTGCGCTCGGTGCACCTGGGTGACCGGTCACCGGTCTCCCTCGCGCGCCGGGAGATCGGCGCGCTGCCACCGGCCGCGAAGTCCGACGCCGGCAAGCGGGTCAACGAGGCCCGGCGGGCGATCGAGTCCGCGTACGCCGAGCGCGCCGAGGTGGTGGAGCGCGAGCAGGCCGAGCGGGTGCTGGTCGAGGAGCGGGTGGACGTCACCCTGCCCTACGACCGGCGTCCGCGCGGCGCCCGGCACCCGTTGAGCACCCTGATGGAGTCGATCAGTGACCTCTTCGTCGGGATGGGCTACGAGGTGGCCGAGGGGCCCGAGGTCGACCTGGAGTGGGTCAACTTCGACGCGTTGAACATCCCCGCCGACCACCCGGCGCGCGGGTTGATGGACACCTTCCACATCGCACCGGAGGGCTCCGGCCTGGTGCTGCGTACGCACACCTCGACGGTGCAGACCCGCACGATGCTCAGCCGCAAGCCGCCGATCTACGTGATCGTGCCGGGTCGCGTCTACCGCACCGACGAGATCGACGCCACCCACAGCCCGGTGTTCCACCAGGCCGAGGGCCTGGTGGTCGACAAGGGCATCACGATGGCCCACCTGCGGGGCACGCTGGACCACTTCGCCCGGGCGATGTTCGGCCCGGAGGCGAAGACCCGGTGGCGGCCGCACTACTTCCCGTTCACCGAGCCGTCGGCGGAGTTCGACGTGTGGTTCCCGGAGCACCGGGACGGCCCGCAGTGGGTCGAGTGGGGTGGCTGCGGCATGGTCAACCCCCGGGTGCTGCGCGCCTGCGGCGTCGACCCGGAGGTCTACTCCGGATTCGCGTTCGGCATGGGCATCGACCGGACCCTGATGGTCCGGCACGGGGTCAGCGACATCCGCCATCTCTTCGAGGGCGACGTGCGGTTCAGCCGCGCGCTCGGGACCGGGGCGTAGGCGATGCGGGTACGAGACACGGGAACGGTGGTCTGAAGTCATGCGAGTTTCTGTCAGTTGGCTGCGGGAGTACGTCGACCTCCCCGCCGACCTGCCCACCGGTGACCTGGAGCAGGCCCTGGTCGATCTCGGCATCGAGGTCGAGTCCGTGGTGGACCTGGCCGGGACCGTCACCGGCCAGCTCGTCGTCGGTGAGGTCCGCGAGATCGAGGAGCTCACCGGCTTCAAGAAGCCGATCCGGTTCTGCCGGGTCGACGTGGGTGCCGCCAACGGCACCGGTGAGCCGCAGGAGATCGTCTGCGGTGCCCGTAACTTCGCCCCGGGTGACCGGGTGGTGGTGATCCTGCCCGGCGGCGTGCTGCCCGGCGGCTTCGCCATCGGCGCCCGCAAGACGTACGGGCACAACTCGGCGGGCATGATCTGCTCGGCCAAGGAGCTGGGCCTGGGCGACGACCACTCCGGCATCATCGTGCTGGGGCCGGACGTGACGGCCAAGCCGGGTGACGACGCGCGCCCGGTGGTCGGCCTCGACGACGTCGTCCTCGATCTGGAGATCACCCCCGACCGGGGGTACGCGCTGAGCCTGCGCGGCCTGGCCCGGGAGCTGTCGCACGCGTTCGACGTGCCGCTGCGCGACCCGGCCCTGGCACCGGCTCCGGGCGGCACCGAGACGCCGGCGTACCCGGTGGAGGTCCGCGACACTGTCGGCTGCGACCGGTTCACGGCCCGCCTGGTCCGCGGGGTCGACCCGACCGCGCCCACACCGTCCTGGATGCAGCAGCGGCTCGTCACCGCCGGCATCCGCAGCATCTCGCTGCCCGTCGACATCACCAACTACGTGATGGTGGAGCTGGGCCAGCCGATGCACGCCTTCGACGCCGACCGGATCGCCGGGCCGCTGGTGGTCCGTCGCGCCGACGCGGGGGAGAAGCTGACCACCCTCGACGGGGTCAACCGGGTGCTCACCGCCGACGACATGGTGATCTGCGACGACACCGGCCCGATCTCCCTGGCGGCGGTGATGGGCGGCGAGACCAGTGAGGTCGTCGCCGGCACCACCACAGTGCTCTTCGAGGCGGCGCACTGGGACCCGGCGATGGTCGGGCGCACCGCCCGCCGGCACAAGCTGTTCAGCGAGGCCGCGAAGCGCTGGGAGCGGGGCGTCGACCCGGCCGTGGCGCTGGTCGCGCTGGAGCGTGCCGTGCGGCTGCTCACCGAGCACGGCGGGGGCACGCCGAGTGCTGAGATCCTGGACATCGACCACGTCCGGCCGCGTACCCCGATCAGTCTTCCGGCGGACCTGCCGACCCGGCGGGTCGGCGTCGAGTACCCGCCGGCGCGGGTGGTCGCCCTGCTGGAGCGGGTCGGCTGCACTGTCGCGCAGGGCGCGGACCGGTTGTCCGAGGACCCGGGCGCGGTCGGCGTGGCCAGCGGCGTCGGGACGGTGCTGAGCGTGACCCCGCCGACCTGGCGGCCCGACCTGACCGACCCGGCCGACCTGGTCGAGGAGGTGGTCCGCCTCGACGGGTACGACCGGGTGCCGTCGGTGCTGCCGACCGCGCCTCCGGGGCGCGGTCTGACCGCGCGGCAGCGTCGCCGCCGGGCCGTCGCCTGGTCGCTGGGCGAGCGGGGGTACGTGGAGGTGCTCGCGCACCCGTTCGTGTCGCCGGAGCTGGCCGACCAGCTCGGCCTGCCGGCCGACGACCCGCGCCGGCCCGCGGTGCGGCTGGCCAACCCCCTGTCCGAGGAGGAGCCGCTGCTGCGCACCACGCTGCTCGGCCCGCTGCTCGGCATCCTCA
>NZ_JAGPXY010000050.1 GCF_018070325.1 Micromonospora sp. H61 | reverse complement strand
TCGCCGGACGGGTACGCCGCCAGGGCCTGCTCCGCGTACCGCAGCGCGGCCTCGGGCCTGGCCCGGATCTCCGCGATCTCGGCGGCCAGCGTCAGCGCGTCCCCGGCGTCGTCCGGGTCCTCCAGCCGGCCCTGCTCGGCGGCCTCCGCGAGGTCGGCGGCGACACCGAGCGGATCGGCCGTCCCGAGCGCCGAGCGGCGAAGTTCGGCGAGGTCGGCCTTGGTGAGTATCTCTCTCGTCGGCACGATCTCACGGTACGTCGCGGTACTCGCGGTAGGCGGGCAGATCACCTGTTACGCCGCTCTCACGCCGCCGCTCATGCCGCCCGCCGGGCGGACTACGACCACGCGCCGGCCGCCGCGGCCTGGGCGGCGTAGCTGTCGAAGTCGAGCGGGTCCCGCCCGAGAACCCGACGTACCCCGTCGGTCGGTTCGGCGAGATGGCCCGCCCGCATCCCGGCGAACAGGGCGTTCAGCGCCGTGGCCGTCTCCGCCGGACAACCCTCGGCGAGCAGTTCGGCGTGGTACTGCTCCGGGGTGAGTTCCACGTAGCGGATCGAACGGCCGCTCACTCGGGCGATCGTCGCCACCGCTTCGGCGAAGGTGAGCGCACGAGGACCGGACAGGTCGTACACCTGTTCGTGGTGACCGGGCGACGTCAACAGCGTCGCGGCCACGTCGGCGACGTCCTGGGCGTCGACGAACGGCTCCGGCATGGCGCCCATCGGCAGGGCCAGCCGACCGTCGAGCAGTGGTTGGCGCCACAGGTCCTCGCTGAAGTTCTGACTGAAGTTGTTCGGCCGGATGATCGTCCACTCGATGCCGGATTTCCGCACCGCCTCCTCGGCGGCGAGCATGCCGGGGGAGAAGTCACCGACCCGGTCGATCCCCCGGCCGGAGAGCGCCACGATCCGGCCGACACCCGAGTCGACCGCCTGGGTCACGAAGTCGGTGGCCGGCGCCGGGTCCTCCGGGGCGAGCAGATAGACCGCCGAGGCGCCCGCCAGGGCCGGCCGCCACGTGTCCCGCCGCGACCAGTCGAACCGCACCTCACCCGAGCGAGAGGCGGCCCGGACGTGCCGACCCGCCGCCCGCAGCGTCTGGACCAGCCTACGACCGGTCTTGCCGGTGCCGGCCATCACGAGTGTCGAAGGTGCGTCAGTCGTCATGACCACGAGTCAACGCGCCCGGCTGCGGGCGGGACATGTCCTGTCGTACGCCAGGCATGTCCGATCGTCCGCGGTCCATCCTCCGCGATCTATCGTCGGTGACATGGACCCGTTCGACAATCTGCTGCGGGGCGTGCACGCCGACGGCGCGGCCTTCGGCCGGTCGGTGCTGACGCCGCCGTGGGCGCTGCGGTTCACCGACGGCGCCCCGCTGACGCTCTGTGTCCCGATGCGGGGCGAGGGCTGGATCTCCCACCCGGAGAGCGACAAGCCTCGCCTGGTCCGCGTCGGCGAGGCCGCCACCGTACGCGGGCCGGCGCCGTTCGTCTTCTCCGCCGAGCCCCGGTTGAGCTTCGAGCCCGGGGAAGTGCGGGACGTCCGGCGCGGCCAGACCGGGGTGGTCGACCCGGCCGGCACGGACCACACCGACCGTCTCGTGCTGCTGGTCGGGGTGTACCACGTCCGGGGTCGGGTGCCCCAGCGGTTGCTGAACGCGCTGCCGCCGGTGCTCGTCGTGCCGGAAGACCAGGACTGCGCCGCGCTGCGCGACTACCTGGACGCCCAACTCGACGCGGGTCGGCCCGGACGGCAGGTCGTGCTGGACCGACTGCTGGACTGGTTGTTGGTGTGCACGGTGCGCGACTGGTTCGACCAGCCGGAGGCCGAGGCGCCCGGCTGGTACCGCGCGCTGAGCGACGACACTGTCGGTCCGGTGCTGCGCGCCATGCACGACGCGCCGGGACGGCCGTGGACCCTGGCCAGCCTGGCCGCGCAGGCCGGGGTGTCCCGGTCCACGCTGGCCAAACGGTTCACCGCGTTGGTGGGCGAGCCGCCGCTCACCTACCTGACCGACTGGCGCATGACAGTGGCCGCCGACATGCTGTCCGAATCGACAGCGACGGTCGCCGCCGTGGCACGTCACCTCGGGTACGCGGACGCGTTCGGCTTCAGCGCGGCCTTCAAACGCGTGCACGGCATGAGCCCGAGCGGGCATCGACGACTCACCCGGGTCGACGCCACGGCGGCGTGACCGGTACTCCTCCCGACAAGGCGAAGACCGGCACGGAGGTCAGGACGCAGGGCCGCGACCCCGGAGGCGCTGCTGGCCGACTTCCGCGCCGACGTCGAGGCGGGACGCCTGCCGGAGGTCTCCTGGATCACCGCGCCCGAGGCGTACACCGAGCACCCGAACTGGGAGCCGGCGTACGGCTCCTGGTACATCTCGCAGGTCATCGACATCCTCGCCTCGAACCCCGAGGTGTGGAGCAAGATGGCGCTCTTCATCACCTACGACGAGGAGGGCGGCTTCTTCGACCACGTGGTCCCGCCGACGCCCCCGCAGACCCGCGAGCACGGGCAGTCGACAGTGCCGACCACCAACGAGATCTTCCCCGGCGACGCCGACCACCCGGCCGGGCCGTACGGCCTCGGCATCCGGGTGCCCATGGTCATCGTCTCGCCCTGGACGCGCGGCGGCTACGTGAACTCCCAGGTCTTCGACCACACCTCACTGATCAAGTTCCTGGAGGCGCGGTTCGGGCACGGCCGCCCGGACCTGATCGAGCAGAACATCACCCCGTGGCGGCGGGCCGTCGTCGGCGACCTGACCACGGCCTTCGACTTCCGGCACCCGAACCGCTCACGCGAGGTCAGGCTGCCCGACACCGACGACTTCAAGCCCGAGGAGTTGGTCCGGCACCCCGACGAGGTGCCGGTCCCGCCGGCGGACCAGCGGCTACCGAAGCAGGAGCACCGCGTACGCCCGGCGCGGCCGATCCCGTACACCCTGCACGCGGACGGGCACCGCGGCGACGACTCGTTCCGGATCGACTTCCGCAACTCCGGCGGGGTCGCCGCGGTCTTCCAGGTCCGCCAGGCCGGCAGTGCGGACGCCCCGCGCAGCTACACCGTCGAGCCGGGCAAGCACCTGACCGACACCTGGCCGGTCACCTCCGGGTACGACCTGTCGGTGCACGGGCCGAACGGCTTCTTCCGCCGGTTCACCGACGGTCGAACCCACCTCGACGTCACCCCCGCCTACGACGAGCGCGACTACAAGCTGGCCCTCACGCTCAAGAACCGCGGATCGAAGCGGGTCGAGGTGACCGTCCGGGACGGGTACAACGCCCGCCCGGTCACGCTGTCGCTGCGCCCCGGCGAGACCGAGCGCGTCACCTGGGCGCTCGCCCGCACCCACGGCTGGTACGACCTGACGGTCTCCGTCGCGGGCGACGCCGACTTCGCGTACCGCTGCGCGGGTCATGTCGAGAACGGCAAGGACAGCATCAGCGACCCGGCCCTCGGCGGGCTCGTCTAAGCGTTCGTCACGCCGACGTCCGAGCGCGGTGGATCAGCCCGGCGATGTGGTGATGAGCGTGATGCCTCACAGTCATCATGCTCATCACTGCGTCCGATCCCTCAGACGTCACGTTCCGTGGTCCTGGCCGAGCATGGTCGGGGCGGTCAGAACTCCTCGTACACCGCCGGGTCCTGGTCGGAGAGTCGCCCGTCCGGGCGGCCCAGCGCGGTGATGGCCTCGACCTGCGCGTCGGTGAGCTTGATGCCGAAGACATCCAGGTTCTCGACCTGCCGCTGCGGGGAGGCGGCCTTGGGCAGCGGAATCACCTGACGGGCCACGTGCCAGGCGAGGATCGCCTGCGCCGGACTGACGCCGTGCGCGGTCGCGATCTCCACGACGACGGGATGCTGCTGCAGGTCGTTGCCATGGCCGAGCGGGCTCCACCCCTGCACCAGGATGCCGTTCTCCCGGTGGTAGTCGAGCGCCTCCTGCTGCGGAAAGTACGGGTGCACCTCGATCTGGTTGACCACCGGGGCGACCCCGGTGGCGGCCACCAGCCGCTCGATGTGCTCGGGCAGGAAGTTGGAGAGCCCGATGTGCCGAACCAGGCCGCGCTCCCGCGCCTCGATCAGCGCCCGCCACGCCTGCACGTACAGGTCGACCTTCGGGTTCGGCCAATGGATCAGGTACAGGTCGACCCGGTCGAGGCCGGTGCGGAACACACTCTCCTCGATGGTGGTCAGCGCCTCGTCGTAGCGGTGGTGCCGCCCCGGCAGCTTCGAGGTGACGACCAGCTCGTCCCGCAGGTCACCGGCCGAACGGGCGGCCCGGCCGACCGCGCCCTCGTTCTCGTAGTTCACCGCCGAGTCGATCAACCGGTAGCCCGCCCTGATCGCCTGACCGATCGCGTCGACACCCGCCGAGCCGTTCAGCCGGTACGTGCCGAGCCCGATCGCCGGCAGGGTGGTGCCGTCGGCCGCCGTGAGATGGGGAATCGTCATGGTTGATCTACCTTTCGTCGACCGTGACTGGACCCTACCCGCACGGATTGGGCCGCCGAGACCAACCGGTCGATCAGCTCAGGTCGGCGTCGGTTGCCGCCTCGTAGACCGTCTCGACGGGCCGGATCACCTTGACCATCGAGGCAAGGTACTCCTGCGTCTCGGGATCGGTGGAGTAGATGATCGTGCCCTTCATCCCGCGGGTCAGCAGGACTTTGTAGGTGTTGCGGATCAGTAGATCTGCTTCGGCGTCGCTGACCGCCTTGCGGCTGCGGAACGCTGGATCCTTCGACTCCTCGCGTCGTGTCACCAACCGGCCGTCCCGGGCGACCAGGTCCGGCCCGACGATGACGCCCGACCAGTCGTACTCGAAGCCCTGCGCCGTGTAGACGCAGCCCACCTGGCCGAAACCGTTCGGGTCGGTGGCCCAGAACGCGCTGCCTGGCGCCTCGCCGACGCTGCGGTCACTCTTGACGTTCCAGGGTCGCGACCAACCGCCTACCTGCACGTCCGGCACCAGGCTGTCATCCGGACGTGGATCGCTCCACGGCCAGCAGTACCCGGCCGACATCCTGGCGGTCACACCGGGCACCTGCTTACTGGCGAGGAAGGCTTCCATTTCCTCTGGCGAATCGGCGAAACGTAGGTCGACCTTCCCGTCGCCGGTCCAGACCGACGGCTCGCCGCCATCGAGACCGAGCAGGTCAACGACCCAACCCTCGTACGTCTCACTGCCGCCGCAGCGGAACTGGCCGTGCAAGGACACAACCTCGACGTCAAGCTTGAGCTGCTTCGCGTACGACGAGATGACCTCGACGTTGCCCAACTCGCCCGGCTTCACCACTTGGTGCTCGTCGAGCAGGAAGACGGGCACCCGGGCCGCGGCGATGAGTTCGTCGATCTGCGAACGGGCCTCCGCCCGCCTAGCTTTCGGCGTGAACCGGTTGACGGAGGTCTCCCGGATGCGGTGCGCCTCGTCGCAGATCAGGACGTCCAGACCGTTGCGTTCGGCGGACATGAAGCTGTTGAAGTAGCCAAACAGACTCTTCAATCGGGTCGAGCCCGTGCCGGCGTATTTACGCAAGGTCTGCGTGAACGACCGCGAGCCCGTGGCGTGCATGACGGAGCGGTTCTGGCGCGCCAACTCGCCGAGCACCGACAGGGCGATCACGCTCTTGCCGCTGCCCGGTCCGCCCGAGACGACCACTACCGACTTTCGGTCCGCCGACCGCGCCTTCTCCACGGCGTGCAACACCAACTCGTACGCTACGCGCTGCTCATCCAGCAGCGTGAAGCGCGAACGATCCTTCAGTTCTTGGGCGGCGTAGCGCAGCAGATGTCGGCTGGGCCGAACCGAGCTGGTGAGGAAACGATCAGCCGCGCCAGCACCAGGGGCCGGGGCGAGGTGAGCGCGTAGGTAATCGAGGAACTGGCCCCGCCGCTGCTTCGTGAAGATCCGGCTCTGCTCGGTCGCCTTGCGATCGAACAGATCACGGATGTCACGGTCGGTCGCGTTGTGCAGGTACGCCGCCCCACGGACCGGGTTCCGTTGCTCGGTGAGGATGCCGAGAAAGTCCGTCAGGTACTCGCAGTAGAGTTCGACCTGGACACCGGGGTGGAGCCGTGGGCCACGCGCGTGCTCCACCGCCACGAGGTTCTCTGAGCCCTCGTGGGACTCGGCGTGGGACCACTGCTTCAACTCGACGACGATGTAGGAGTCCTGGGACGTCCGAGGGTCCACACCGGCAAGCACCACGTCCACCCGCTTGCTGGTCAGCGGCAACTGATACTCGACCAACATCTCCACCTGGCCCAGGCCCGCGTCGGCGAGATCCTGCCCCAGCACGGCGAGGCTGTGCGACCAGGAACGACGTTCAGCCGGGCTCACGTTGCGCCCGATCTGCTCCACGATCCTGTCTGCGAGCATGCCGGTGCCGCTCAGGCGTAGCAGACCATCGGCAGACGTACGGAACGCTGACAACACTTGCCCCCGGGCAGCACGAAGTGATCGTGCGCATGGGGGGCGTGTCCGGCAGCCGCCGGAAGCCCGTCGTGACGCGCTTCTACGTGATGGACTGTAGCGAAGAGATCAACTGAGCGCCATGTTGACGCTGCCCGCGGCTACCGCTTCGCCGCCGAGCCGCGAGCCTGCTCAACGGGGTAGCGGCGGGCTACCTCCTCGAGCTTGGTCAGAGCCGCCTCTGTCAGGTCGATGCCGAGCACGTCGGCGAGCCGAGTCAGATAGATCATGACGTCGCCGATCTCGGCCCTCACCCGGCTACCCGCGTCCGGGTCAGCCATGACCGTCGCAGACTGCTCCGGCGTGAGCCACTGGAACTCGGCAATCAGCTCACCGACTTCGCCAGCGAGCGCCATGGCCAGGTTCTTGGGCGTGTGGAACTGTTGCCAGTCCCGTTCCTCCGCGAATGCCCGTACGCGGCCCGTCAGGTCGTCCATGACCCGGAGCATCGCAGATTGACGCGTACCGCCGGGCACTGAGGAATCCGTGCAACGAAGTGACTACTGACCGTTGTCATTGGGGTTTGTTGTAAGGAACGGGCCGGTTGCAGGCTTGGTCCGGCCTCCTGACTGGCCCTCATAAGGTGGGCGAGGGCTGGGCTCTGATGACTCCTGTGGTGAGGGTTTGGCTACGGTGTTGGCTTTCGGGTGTCGGGTGGGGTTAGCCGGTGCAGGCGAAGGCGTGCCGCGCTGGTAACGACGGGTAGGAGGCCGCAGTGGAGATGACCGAGCAGCTCATTTCCCGGACGGATGCCGACAATCGCCACTGGGTGCCTCAACCGGAGCGGCCCCTCGCTGGTCCAAGTTACTGAGGACAGCACCGAAGGGGACCCTGTTGTGGCCGGTTAGGAGCGCGTGTTGACGGATCTCGTCAACATCAGGGGCCGTCTCGGCCACCAGCCGCTCGATGTGCTCGGGCAGGAAGTTGGAGAGCCCGATGTGCCGAACCAGGCCACGCTCGCGCGCCTCGATCAGCGCCCGCCACGCCTGCACGTACAGGTCGACCTTCGGGTTCGGCCAGTGGATCAGATACAGGTCAATCCGGTCGCGCCGGTTCCGGGTGATCGCCCGTCAGTCGAGGACCCACCCTTCAGCGGGTCGGAACGCCGTTCGGTCTCGGGAGATCCATCGCGGCGGGCGGAGCGCCCGCTTTCCGGTGGTCGTCCCGGTACGAAGAGCACCGGGAAAGCGGAAGCACCGAATCCGGGAAGGCAGAAAGCGGCGGGATTCAGCAGACGTGCGTCCGCCAACTCACCTTCGTCACGGTCATGGGAACGTAGAAGAACCCGTCACCAGGAGTAGCACAGTCCGTGCCGGTGAGAGTCATTCCTTGGGTGGTGAACGACCAGCTAATCTCGGCGTTCCGGTTCGTGTAGTTGTAGTAGTTGAAACCCGTGATGTTGCCGCTCCACTCCGTGGTGGTCACCAGGGACGGAGTCGCCGTAGGAACCCCGTTCGGGTGGTCCCAGTGGGGCCAGACGCAGAATGTGCCCGGCTGGCAGTTCCCGGGCGGGTAGACGCCGGCCCCCGACTGGGGTGCCGCCGAGGCAGGAGGGGCAACAGCTAGCACACCTGCGATGACCCCGGCGATGGCGAAGGGTTTCAACAGCACGGCTACCTACTTCCATTGAAGAGAATGAATTAATTCAAGCTACCGCCGGAAAGTTGCACCGTCAAGTACCTGCGCTACCGCCCAGGTGGACGGCCGCATCATTCGCAGCAAGGTGGGCGATGCGACACGATCGCCGCAGCTTGCGACGACAGCAGGACCATCGGTCGGCGGCCAGGGGTCAGGGCGACGAGCTGCTCCCGCACCGCAGGCCGTGGCGCCTACGGTCACTGACGGCAGGGCGCCAGCCGGGAACCCGGCCGCCGGCCGATCCGGCCACCTCCGAACGCCCCGCGACTCGGGTGGCAGGCGACCGGCTCGCAGCCAGCTCTGCGTTCGGGCCGCTCAGCGACAGCGATCAGCGGCGGGTTGGTTGACACGGGGAACATAATCGATACAAATAAATCTATCCCTGGGCTGAACGAGCTCCGGTCCCGCCCTGAACACCGTTAGGAAGGGAAGCTCATGCGCAGATTTACCAGCCGAATCGCTGCGGGTCTCACCGCCGCCTTGATCACCACACTGGCCGTGACGATACCGGCGTCGCCCGCAGCCGCTGTCGAGACGCTCAAGGTTCCCGACACCGGCCTCGTCTTCTACCAGGCCTACACGCAGATCATCGTAGGCAGGCAGGCCACGCCCGACGGTATCTGCCGCCCGGTCCCGGCCGAGGCGATCTGGGCGATCGGCTGGAACGGCTTCGGTTCCGTCTCGGGCTACCGGACCTCCGACTGCACCGGCGCTGCGTCCGAGCTCAACAACTTCCACAGCTGGCCGTACGAGGGCTACTACCTCTCCTACCGGGCCGGTTGACATTTCTTCGACGCATCCGCCGTCGACGGCAAGGTGTACGTCGGTTACATCGGTCGTCATCTCACAAACACCATGACGTCGTAGCCTTGCTGTGGCGAGCTCGCGGCTAACCCTCGCCCGGACCTTCGAGGTGACGACGGCAGCGTCTACCCCAACCGATTGCTACTCGTCAGCGTGGACAGCAGCAGCGGGCCGAGCCTTTGCCGACGAGGACGCTGCGGCGTACGGCGATCTGTGGCTTGTGCGCGCCCTCGAGCCGATCAGCGGAGAGCCGCACCGCGCAGTCGTATCGACGCCGGACTTTGCGCGTGAATGGTGGCCGGTGGGAGCAGGACTCGTATTGCTTCCATGCACGATCGGTGAAGGCGAACTAACTGGCCCTTCCGTCGCGCCTGGTGGCCGCGATGAAGTCCGCCCACGCTTGGGCGGTGAAGGTGAGAAGCGGTCCGGTGGAATCCTTCGAGTCGCGGACGGCGACAGTGCCAGGGAGGTTGGTGGCGACCTCGACGCAGTTTCCACCGTTGTCGCCGCTGCGGGTGCTCTTACGCCAGACGGCGCTGGTCAGGTCAGTCATGCCACATCTCCCCGACGATTCGCTTGATCATGTCCCTTGAGTCTGCCTGACCGAGGGCGAGCGCATCCAGACCCTTCCAGACGTCTTCATAGGCCCGAAGCTCGTCTGGCTTGTCGAGGTAGAGCGCCCCGGTCAGCGATTCGCTGTAGACGACCGACGGTTCCGGTGCGGCTCGTCCGCCCTTCGTGGCCGGGAATTCCAAGACCACAAAGGATCCTGCGACCGCACCGGGATGTGGCCCTGCCGCGAGCGGCACGATACGAACCGACACGTTGGGCAGCTCCGATGCTTCGAGCAGGCGGGCGAGCTGCTCACTCATCACGGTCGGACCGCCGACGACACGGCGTAGCACCGCTTCCGAGAGAACGGCATCCAGGTGCGGCGGCTGTGGAAGCCGACGAGTGAGCAGGATCTGACGCTGCAGCCGTACCTCAACCGCCCGCTCGCGCTCCTCGGTGCTCAACCGGCTCGTGGGTCGGAAAAGACCGAGTGCGTAGGCACGGGTCTGGAGCAGTCCGGGGATCAAGTTTTCGCCGTACTCGCGAAGGTGGGCGGCTGCGGATTCCAGGCCCACGTAAAGCTCGAACCAGCTCGGCACTGCATCGCCGTACGCGTGCCACCAGCCCTTCGACTTCGTCTCTACGGCCAGCCCGCGCATCGCCTCGGTCATCTCGGGCGACACCCCGTACAGCTCGCACATCGCCTTGACGTCAAGGACACGGACCGAGCCCTGGCCGCATTCGAGGCGCCAGATCTTCTGCCGGCTGTATTCGAGGGCTTCGGCTGCGGCGTCGAGCGTCACGCCGGCCTCGTTGCGGAACTGCCGCAGCAGCCGGCCGAGCTGCCGACGCGGCACGGTCGATCCGATGTCTTCGGGCATCCGCGCACTCCCTGGTTCCAGCACGCAACACTGCGTGACCTGCTCCTGCAACTCCTACGGGTTTCAGCAAAGAAAGTCAATGCACAACAGCGAAATTGCGGTTTAGAACGTTGCGTTTCCACTCCGGAGTGTCGCAGGCTGATCACAGCACGGCGGCCGTCCGGTCCCTCGAACGGCCGCCGTGCTTCCCCGAGCACCCTCGCCCCCGTGTCAGGAAGGCAGGCAGAAATGAACGCCAGAGACCAGCGACCAGGGACGGCGAGCGGTGGTGCGACCTGCCGCTCCGCCGCGTACGCAAGCCTGTTGCCGTGGCAGGTGCGTGAGCGCCGCTTCCCGCCCGTCGGGCTCGGGCGTCGCGGCCTGAAACCTGACGACGTGTACGCCTTCCTCGACCGGGTCGCCGTCGACATGGCCGCTGTCTACGCCGCTCTCTCCGAGAGCCGCCGCGAGACGGCCCGGATCAAGGCCGGGCTGCGTCGCTGGCAGACCGATCAGGCCCGCGCCCGCAACGAGCGGGGCCAGGACAGATGAGCCAGCGGTACGTCATCCACCTGCCCGTCGTCGCCACAGACCTGCCCGCCGCGCAGCGCCTGGCCCGGGTCATCGGCCGTTGGATGCTGGTGCTGCCGATGACCGACCCGGGGGAGACGACCGTCTCCGAAGAGGACCATCAGCTCGTCCGGCACCGGGTCTTCTGCGACCTGCCGATGGTAGTCGGCCGGCGTTGCCTGCTCCGCGACGGCCACGATGGCGCCTGCTCCCGCCGCCTACGCCGCTGACGTACCGAACATCCAGGATCGCCCGATTCACGGCGACTTCCATAATCGGTAGCCCCACCGGCACGGCGTCATTGGCTACCGGGGTCGCTAGAACCCGCAAATCCGGCTGAGTAGGTCGCGTCCACCAGTTCCTGCAGATGGCGAATGACGTCGACCTTGTGCTCAGTCTCCGGCAGTTGTTGCTCCCCAGCCGCCACCAGCCCATTGCGCCAGTGGCTGACGATCTCCTGCTGTGCGGCGGCGGGCAGGTCGTCGATCCACAACGAGCCGAGGTTGTTGTCGACGATCTCCTGCAGGTGGTTGGCGGTCTGCCTGTCCGAGAGGCGGGAGATCAGGAACTCCAGCGTCCAGTCGAACAACCCTCCGGTCGCGGTCCAGTCGACGCCGGGTTTCAGCAAGATGAGGCCAGCCATTATTTCCCCACGATGAATACTCGCGGACCGAGGCTCCGGTCCGTAATGAACTGCTCGATGCGGGCCACCTGTTCCGGGTTGAACTTCGCGACGTCAACCGGCACCAGGTCTGCTTTGTCTAAATGTCGCTCAATCTGATACTGCAGTTGCGGCCACTGGCGGTCAAAGAACTGGCCCGGAAAGTTGCCAACCGCATCGTAGGTCCGTCCGGCCTCGTCGACCCAGTCGGCAGAGGAGTCCGCGGGAGCGCGCTGCAGGCGCACGCCCGCTTCGTGCTCCAACCGGACCGCCGTCTCCGCCTCGCCCGGACGAAATCTCCCGGTGGCCGGATCCATGCCGAGATCGTGGACTCGTTGCTGCTCCGTCACCGTATGGCCTGGGGTCTCGCGAGGCGGCTCAGGCTCCGGTCTGTTCCGGCTCGGCGGCGACTCACCTTTCAGGAGTCGGCCCAACGCCTGCTCGAGCTTGTCGATGAGGTCGCCGAGCCGGCGCACCTCCGGAATCAGCCGTCGCAGGCTGACCAACAGCCCCCGCAACAACCGTGCGATCCGCGCCCCCCACGACGCCACCAAGGTCGTGACCTGCTCCACGACCAGAGGCGCGGCCAGCCCACCGGTGATGAGGAGTTCTCCCGCGTACACGATGATGCGGGACACGCAGGTGGCGATGGCGTCGCGGACCAGGAGTCGGACGGCGGCCACCAGGCCGGCGGCGCCTTCGGTGATCGCGGCCATGGTGTCGGCGCCCTGGGCGAGGCCGGTGATGGCCTGTTGCTGTTCGGCGGCCCAGGCCCGGTAGGCGGGCCCGGCGCTGCCGCCCCAGCCGGCGACGTCGGTGCGGACGCCGCGAGCCAGTTCGGCGGCTTCGTCGCGGAGCGACCCGGCGACGTTGCGCCAGGTCTGGGCGTGTGCGGTGATCTGCGCTGGGTCGCCGGCGAGCCAGTCCAGCGCTTCGCTGAGCGGCTTGACGTGTTCGATGAGCCAGGCGATTCCGTACTGGAGCAGGGCACCGACCGGGTCGGAGACGAAGGCGAGGGCGTCCAGGCCGGCGCTCACGACGCCGAGGCTGCCGTCGATCCAACTGCCGGTGCGGACGCCCTGGGCGATGAGTTCGATGTCCTCGCAGATCCACACGCCGGCCCAGGCGCTGGGTGGGGTGTCCGCACCGGCGGCGACGAGCGGGTTCGACGTCACGGGCGCTGCCGCACCCCATCGCGCTGGTGCGGCTGCACCCCGTCGCGCCCCTGCTGCCGCACCCTGTCGAGTAGCTGCTTGGCGTGGGCGTCGGAGCTGCGGTAGCGGTCGGCTCCGACCCGCAGCTTGCCGGCGGTGTCCCGTACCGACGCTGCGGCGGTGCCGATGCCGTCGACCAAGTTCCGTTGCAGGCCGTCGAGCAGCACCGGCATCATCGCGCAGAGTTGCCCGTAGGCGTCGGTGCCCAACCGGACGTGCTGGCCTGCCTGCTGAGCGGTGTCGAGGCTGCTGGCGCAGCGATCGAGGCGTGCGGCGTGGGCGGTCAGGTCGTCCGGGTCGACCTGGATGTCGTCACCGGCGGGCATCGTTCGATCCCTGGTCGGGTAGGAGCCGGCTGCGGTACGAGTCGATGATGGCCTGAGCGCTCGCGTCGTCACCCAATGACTGGGTGGCTGCGTCGCTGACCTGTCGGAGCAGGTCGGCGCGCGCGGCAGTGGTGGTCTCCAGGATCTGCCGAGCGGTGTGCGCCGCGGGTTGTTGCCGGACGCGCTCGTCGAGCCGTAGGTCGATCAGCAGGCCGGCCGAGTCGACTGTGACGTCGACAGTCCGAGCGGCGTTGTGGGCGGTGCCGGTCAGGTCCCGCATCGTCGCCGCCAGAGTCTTCGCTCGTGCCGCCCGCTCGGCGAGCGACGTTTCCCACTCGTCGAGCCGGCGCTCCGCCGCGTCGAGCGCAGCGTCGTCCGCCCACACGTCGACCCTCCCCAGGGGACCACTGCCGGCGGCAACCGGCGACATCACCGGCACGCTACCAACCAGTGGCGCTGCGTGCATGCCCCCTCGGGATGGGCGACAAGACCGGACCCCCTCTGCGCGATCTTGCACTTACTGTCGCGACAAATGACGCAGAGTCCCGCAACTCGACGACTGAAACTGCAAGATCGACGCAGCAGGGCGTGGCGTCCGTATCATCTCGGCATGACGCGGTTCAGTCGGCGGGCGATGTTGCTGGCCGGCAGTGGGCTGCTCGTCGGCTGTTCGCGGCGGCCTGAGGCGGACCCGGTTCACCTGCGACTGGCGACCGGGCCGGCGGGGGCGGTCTACCGGCGGATCGGCGGGGCGCTGGCCGAGCACATCTCCGAGCAGGTGCCGGGCGCCACTGTGACCACAGTGCCGAGCGGGGCGTCCACCGACAACATCCGGATGTTGCGGGCCGGCGAGGTGCACCTGGGGCTGACCAGCCTGGACGCGCTGATCACCAGCGACGGGAGCGCGCCCGGAGGGCTGTCGGCGATCTGCCGGCTCTACGACAGTCATCTGCATCTCGTGGTCATGGCCGGTTCGGCGATCGACGAGTTTCGGGATCTTGAGGGCAAACACGTGTCCCTCGGTGCCCACGACTCGGGCACGGAGTTCACGTCGTTGCGGGTCCTGAAGCTCGGCCCGCTCAAAGCCGACGGCCAGAATCTCAGCCAGGCCGAGTCGGCGGCGGCGCTGCGCGACGGCACGATCGACGCGATGTTCTCGCTGACCGGCGTCCCGACGCCCGCCATCACCGAGTTGGCGCAGCGGCACCCGATCCGGCTGATTCCGTTGGAGGCGCAGGCCGACGGGCTCTTCACGGCGTACCCGGGTCCCTACGCCCCGGCCATGATCCACGCGGCTGCCTACGCCGGCGTCCCGGCGACGCGCACCGTCGCCGTACCGAACGTGCTGCTGGCGCGCGACGACCTGCCTGACGACCTGGTCTACGCCATCACCGACACGGTCTTCCGGCACACCGGGGCGATCACCTCCGCTGGCCGTGACGACGCCGAGGCCCTTCCGGAGGCGTGGCAGATCAACGTGCGTACCGGGATCTCCACCGCATCGGTCCCGCTCCACCCGGGCGCGGCGGCCTGGTTCCGCGACCGCAAACGCTGACCCGGTCACCGGGAACGGAGGTTGTCAGGCCGGCGTCGACGCGGGTGCGACCGGCAACACCACCACCGCGGCCAGCCCGTGCCCGGACCCGTCCGGACGCGGCAACCCCTCCTCCAGCCGCAGCTCACCGCCGGCCGCCCCGATGAGATCGGCGCAGATCGCCAGCCCCAGGCCGGTTCCGGGAACGTTCTGGTGCCGAGGTGAGCGCCAGAACCGTTGCAGCGCCTGGGCCCGCTCGGACACGTCGATGCCCTGGCCGTCGTCGCGGACGGCGACCGTGACGGTGCCGGGACCAGCGGAGACGACCCGCGCGGTCACCTCCACGACCTGCGCGCCGGACAGCCGCAGCGCGTTGCTGATCAGCTCGTCCAGGATGCTGCCCAGACCGCCCGGCGGCTCCAGCAACCGCAACCCCGGCGGTACGTCGACAGTCAGGCTCTGCCCGGCGGTGGCGGTCAGGGCACGCCACCGGTCCACCCGGGTCGCCAGCACCTCGTCGAGGTCCACCGGCGACGCCGTCCGCAGGCTCTCCATCCGCGCGCTGGCCTGCAGCGAGTTCAGCATCCGCTGCATCGCCTTCAGCTCGTCGACGGCGACGTCGTACACCTGCTGCCCGTCGCCGTCGGACCGCAGGTGTGGCGCGAGGCTCTCCACCGCGAGCCTCAGGCTGGTCAACGGGTTGCGTAGCTGGTGTGACGCGTCCGAGACGAAAGCGCGCTGTCGCTGGGCGGCGTTCTCGACGGCGTCCATCATGGAGTTGAACGACCGCGCCAGCCGCCGCAGCTCGACAGGGCCGGCCTCGGCGTCGGCGCGGATGGTCAGGTCGCCCTCGGAGATCCGCGAGGTCGCCGCGTCGAGTTTGCGCACCGGCCGCAGCACCCACGCCGACACCGGCCAGGCGACGGCCGTCAACGCGAGCAACGGCAGCAGCCCGAGACCGGCCAGCCGGGCCCAGCGTACGAGGATGAGCTCGCGCGTGCGGGACAGGTCGGAGATCGTCACGACGGCGCCGACGACCTCACTGTCCCGGCCGACCGGCTCCGCCACCACGAGTGCGGAGTCGTCCCACGGCGCCCACTCCCAGGACGGTTCGGAACGGGCACCGGCAAGCGCCGCCGTCACGGTCCGGGGCAACGCCGCCTCGGCGCGCGCCGCCTTCTGGTACGCGTCGGCCGGCCCGAGCAGCACCGCGCCCGACGTGTCGATCAGCGCGACCGGAATGCCGTAGAGCTCGTGGTACCGCGTCAGCTCCTGTTGTAGCGCCTCGGTGCGGCCGGTCGACAGCGCGGTCTCGGCCAGCGAGGCGAACCGGCCGACGTCGTTGAGCCGGTTGACGTACGTCTCCTGCATCTCCCGTTCGGCCACGGTGATGCTGAGCGGCACCCCGAGCGCCGTGACGAGCAGCACGGCGAGGGGGACCAGGACGACGAGCAGCCGGCGGTGCACGCGGTCAGCCGATCAGCTCCGGCTGGTCGGCCAGCAGCCGATAGCCGACGCCGTGGACGGTCCGGATGACCACGTCCGGCCCCAGCTTGTGCCGCAGCGCCGCGATGTGGGTGTCCAGGGTGCGGCTCGACGACTCCCAGGACGCGCCCCAGATCTGGTCGAGGATGACGTCGCGGCTGACCACGTTGGGCGCCCGCCGGGCCAGGAGCAGGAGCAGTTCGAACTCCTTGCGGGTCAACGGCACGAGTACGCCGTCGACGGTGACCTCGCGGGTGCCGACGCCGATCCGCATCGGGCCGAGGACGAGCGGCTCGTCGGTCTGGCCGAGGGCACGAGCGGCCCGGGTGCGCCGCAGGACGGCTTCGATCCGGGCGAGCAACTCGGGGATGCCGAACGGTTTGACGATGTAGTCGTCGGCACCGGCGCGCAGGCCGCGGACCCGCTCGTGCTCCTCGGATCGCGCGGTCACCGCGATCACGGCGGTCTGCGGGTGGTCGCGCAACTTGCGGATCACGTCGAGCCCGTCGCCGTCGGGGAGACCCAGGTCGACGAGGACCACGTCGGACGGCCCGGCGCGCTCGGCATCCGCGGCGGTGGCGACGCGGTGGACCTCGAAGCCCGCCTGGGTCAGGACGGTCACCAGACCCCGCGCCACGCGGTCGTCATCCTCGATGACGGTTATCCGCATACCGGCGAATTCTACGGCCCGGACCGGTGCTCGTGCCGGCCCGGGTTCTTGGGATTTTTCTGACACCATCCGGGCCCCGACCAGCCGAGACTGAGGGCCACTAACGCGCCGAGGGATGTCCATGCGTTGATGGGGAGGTCGCCGTATGCGAACGACCAGCAGGTACCGGGCCACCGCGCGGATGATCGCCGCGATCGGTGCCGTCGCGCTCGCCGCCGCCTGTTCGGGTAACGGGGGTGCCGCCGGAGGAGGGGACGCCGCGAAGTACCCGGACGAGAACATCACGATCGTCGTGCCGTTCAGCGCGGGTGGCCCGACGGACACCGTCACCCGGATGATCGCCGGGCCGATGGCCGCGAAGCTCGGTGGCAAGATCGTCGTCCAGAACGTCGAGGGTGCCGGCGGCACTGTCGGTGCCGGCGATGTCGCGCGGGCCAAGCCGGACGGCTACACGGTGCTCATGCACCACATCGGCATGTCGACGGCGCCCGCCCTCTACAAGAGCCTGGGCTACAAGCCCCTGGAGGACTTCGAGACGGTCGGGCTCGTCACCGAGGTGCCGATGACGATCGTCGCCCGCAAGGACTTCGCGCCCGCGACGCTCCAGGACCTGGTGACCCACGTGAAGGCGAACGCCGACAAGGTCACGCTGGCCAACGCCGGCATCGGCGCCGCGTCGCACCTGTGCGGTCTGCTGTTCCAGAGCACTACCGGCGTGAAGCTCCAGGAGGTGCCGTACCAGGGCACCGGTCCCGCACTGACCGACCTCGTCGGCGGCCAGGTCGACTTCATGTGCGACCAGACGACAAACACCAGCGGCCAGATCGCCGCCGGAAAGGTGAAGGCGTACGCGGTCACCACACCCGAGCGGGTGAAGAGCCTTCCCGACCTGCCCACCACCACCGAGGCCGGGTTGCCGCAGCTGAAGGTCAGCGTGTGGCACGGTCTCTACGTTCCGGCCGACACCCCGCCGGAGATCGTCCAGAAGCTGTCCGAGGCGTTGAAGGTGGCGCTGGCCGACCAGGGGGTCATCGACCAGATGGCCAAGCTGGGCACCGCGCCGGTCCCGGCCCAGGACGCGACCCCGGACGCGCACCGGGCGAAGCTCGACGAACAGCTCGGCACCTGGGCGAAGATCATCGCCGACTCCGGGGTCAAGGTGTCCTGAGGTGGAGCGCCGTCGGTCGTTACCGGACGTCCTCGCCGGGGGGATCTTCGTCCTGATCGGTGGCGCATTCGTGGTGGGGGCGCTCGGCTACGAGCTGGGCACCCCGACCCGGATGGGCCCGGGCGCCTTCCCGCTGCTGGTCGGCGCGGCAGTGGTCGCCCTGGGCCTGGCGATCGCCGGCAAGGGGCTCGTCGCCGGTGAGGTGATCTCGTTCGGGCCGGTCCCGTGGCGGGCGGTCGCCGTCATCGTGCTCGCGGTCCTGTTCTTCGGGTTCACCATCCGGCGACTCGGGTTCGTACCGACCACGGCGGTGACCGCACTGCTCACCACCCTGGCCAGCGCCCGCGTGCGGCTGCTCACGGCGGTGGCCGTGGCCGCCGGGCTGACGGTGGCCAGCACGCTCATCTTCGTCGTCGGACTTCAGCTGCGGATCCCGCTGTGGGGCCCCTGGCTGGGCTTCTGACGGGGCATCCGGATTGAGGCATGGAACTCCTCGACAACCTCGCGCTGGGCTTCTCGACGGCCCTGCTGGTCCAGAACGTCCTCTACTGCTTCGTGGGAGTGCTGCTCGGGACCGCGGTCGGTGTGCTGCCCGGCATCGGGCCCACGGCCACCGTGGCGATGCTGCTGCCGATCACGTTCAGCTTCGAGCCGGTCACCGCGCTGATCATGCTGGCCGGCATCTACTACGGGGCACAGTACGGCGGCTCGACGACCGCCATCCTGATCAACCTGCCCGGTGAGTCGTCAGCGGCGGTCACCGCGCTGGACGGGCACGAGATGGCCCGCCAGGGCAGGGCAGGCCCTGCTCTGGCGGCTGCGGCGATCGGGTCCTTCGTCGCGGGTACGGTCGCCACCGTCGCGCTGGCCGCCGCGGCCCCGCCCCTGGCCAGTGTCGCGTTGAGGTTCGGCCCGGCCGACTACTTCTCACTCGTGCTGTTCGGCCTGATCGTGTCGATCGCGCTGGCGCGGGGCAGCGCGCTCAAGGCACTGGCGATGATCGCGCTCGGCGTACTGCTCGGTACGGTCGGCCAGGACATCTACACCGGAACGCCCCGCTTCGTGTTCGAGCAGCGCGAGCTGTACGGCGGCATCGACTTCGTGTCGGTCGCCGTGGGCCTGTTCGGGGTGGCCGAGATCCTGCGCAACCTGGAGAACGAGCAGACCCGCACGGCGATCGTCAGCAAGGTGACCAACCTCTGGCCGACCCGCGAGGACCGGCGTCGCATCATCGCCCCGATCCTGCGGGGCACCGGTCTCGGCGCCGCGCTCGGTGTCCTGCCCGGCGGCGGCCACGTGCTGGCCTCGTTCACCTCGTACGCTGTCGAGAAGCGCATCTCGAAGCGGCCGCAGGAGTTCGGGCGGGGCGCGATCGAGGGCGTCGCCGGCCCCGAGTCGGCGAACAACGCCGCCGCGCAGACGTCGTTCATTCCGCTGCTCACCCTGGGCCTGCCCGCCCACCCGGTGATGGCACTGATGATCGGCGCGTTCATCGTCCACGGCATCACCCCGGGCCCGAATGTCATCAACGACGAGCCGGCGCTGTTCTGGGGCCTGATCGCGTCGATGTGGATCGGCAACGTGCTCCTGCTGCTGCTGAACCTGCCGCTGATCGGCCTCTGGGTGCGCATGCTGCGCATCCCGTACCAGGTGCTCTTCCCGATGATCATCCTGTTCGCCGCGATCGGCACCTACTCACTGAACTTCAACGCCTACGACGTCTACGCCATCGCGTTCTTCGGGATCCTGGGCTACATCCTGATCAAGTGCGGCTGCGAGCCGGCGCCCCTGCTGCTCGGCTTCGTCCTCGGCCCGCTGCTGGAGGAGAACCTGCGCCGCTCGCTCATCATCTCCCGTGGCGACCCGTCGGTCTTCGTGACCCGACCGATCTCCGCGGCGCTGCTGGCCCTGGCCGTCGTCGCGCTCGTCGTCGCCGTCCTCCCGACGATCCGCCGGCGCCGCGCTGTCGTCTTCGCGGAGGATGAGTAGCAATCCGGACCACGTGACGGTCAGGTCGACGAAGATTGTTCCCGTGACGAGCGACAACACGCCCCGGCGCTGGACCAGCCGGACCGTCTGGGACCGGCGGTTCAACGCCCCGCTGCGCTCGTTCCTGCGTACCGAGACCGGCGGCGCGCGGGTGGTGCTGATCGGCGCGGTGGCGGCCCTCGTCTGGGCGAACCTCAGCGCATCGTCGTACGAGTCGGTCTGGGAGACCTCCTTCTCGATCCAACTTGGCGACTGGCAGGTGGCACATGACGTGCGTACCTGGATCAACAGCGGCCTGATGACGTTCTTCTTCCTGGTGGCGGGGCTGGAGTTGCGCCGCGAGTTCGACATCGGCGAGTTGCGGGAGCGGCGTCGCCTGGCGTTGCCGATGCTGGCCGGGGTCGGCGGCATGCTCGTGCCGATCGCGATCTACCTCGCCATCAACGCCGGGCAGACCACCGCGGCGGGCTGGGGCGCGGTGATGGCCACCGACACGGCGCTCGCGCTCGGCGCGCTGGCCGTCTTCGGGCCACGCTTCTCGGAACGGCTGCGGGGTTTCCTGCTGACCGTCGCCGTCGTCGACGATGTGGTGGCGATCGCGGTGCTGGCCATCGCGTACCCGCATCACCCCTCGCTGACGGCGCTGATCGTCGCGGCGGCGATCTTCGGCGTGGTGCTGCTCGTCCGGGGCTTCGGGGTGCGGTTCGGGCCGGTCTACGCGCTGCTGGGGGTGGCGGCCTGGCTCGCCGTCTCGATGTCCGGTGTCGACCCGGTCGCGGTGGGCCTGGTGATGGGGTTGCTGACCTACGCCTACGCTCCCGGCCGAGGCGACCTGCAGCGGGCCAGCGACCAGTTCCGCCTCTTCCGAGAGCAGCCCACCCCGCAACTCGCCCGGATGGCTCGGGCCGGGCTCACCTCGGCGCTGTCGCCGAACGAGCGGTTGCAGACGCTCTACCACCCGTTGGCGAGCTACGTGGTGGTGCCGCTCTTCGCGCTGGCCAACGTCGGCATCGTGATCGACGGCGACCTGCTGACCAGGGCCGTGACCTCTCCGGTCACGCTCGGGGTCGTGGTCGCGTACGTCGTCGGCAAGCCGGCCGGGATCCTGGCCACCGCGTGGCTGGTGACCCGGCTCAGCGGCAACCGGTTCCGGCCGCCCGTCGGGTGGGTTGCCGTCGCGGGGGTCGGCACGATCTCCGGCATCGGCTTCACCGTCGCGCTCCTGATCGCCACCCATGCCCTGAGCGGCCCGGCCCTGGACGAGGCGAAGTTCGGCATCCTCGTGGCGACGCTCGGCGCGTCCCTCGTCACGTGGTTGGTGTTCCGCTCCGTCGGACGGCTCTCGCCGGCGCGGCGGACCCGTGCGCTGCTGGGCGTCGCCGAGGGCATCGTCGACCTGATGCTGCCGGTCGACGCGGATCGCGACCACATTCGCGGGCCGCTTGAGGCGCCGGTGACGGTGGTGGAGTACGGCGACTTCGAGTGCCCCTACTGCGGGCAGGCCGAGCCGGCGGTCCGAGAGTTGCTGGCGGACTTCGCCAACATCCGGTACGTCTGGCGGCACCTGCCGCTCACCGACGTCCACCCGCACGCCCAACTCGCGGCCGAGGCCGCCGAGGCGGCGGGGGAGCAGGGCGCGTTCTGGGAGATGCACGACCTGCTGCTCGCCCACCAGGACGCTCTCAACCCCACTGACCTGCTCGGTTACGCCGAACAGCTCGGCCTGGACCTGGACGGGTTCCGGGAGCACATGGTGAAGCGGATGGGCGTGGACCGGATCGCCGAGGACGTCGACTCGGCCGACCTCAGCGGCGTCACCGGCACCCCGACCTTCTTCATCAACGGCCGGCGGCACCACGGCGCGTACGACATCGCCGCGCTCTCGGCGGCGGTGAAGGCGGCGTTCGCGAGCGCGAAACTCCGCCCCGAGTACCACCCTCGGGATCCCGGCCGCCGTGAGGCCGGTCCGGCGAGCTGACCGCGCGGCCCGTGCGGTCGTCACCGGGCCAGGTGGTCGACGGGCGCCGTGGTCAGCTCCCGGCCGTCGGCGGCGCCGCCACGATCACGGGTACGGGTGGACACCTGGCTCACCGTCCGGCAGTCGCGGCGTCGCCGGATCAACGGGGTCCGCCGCCGTGACGTCCGATCCCGCCCCCGCGTCGCGGGGTGCGGAGGTGTTGGTCGGCGCCTTTGGAGCTGAATCGTTTGCGACATCACCGCGGCACACAGAGGGTGCGAATCGTTTGCGGCATCAGCTCCATAGGCAGCGCGCCAACCCATACAGCCCTTCAGCCCCGGGCTCCGGAGCCCGCCCCTGCGGGAGCCCGCGCCCGCAGCCCTAGGGTCCACACGGTCCAGCGCCGCACGCTCCCCGCAGCCCCGCAGCCCCGCAGCCCCGCAGCCCCGCAGCCCCGCACGCCTCAGCCCGGCCCGCCGGGAGCCCGGCAGCACTCGCGGCCCCAGGCAGCGCGGGGCGTTCAGGCGGCGGGGAGAGCGGCCAGCCGACTGGCGCGGCGGCCGGCGACGGCCACGACGACCGCGAGGGCCAGGGCGATCAGGAAGAAGACGTCCGCGCCAGCGAAGGCCGCGTGGAAGCCCGCCGTCGGGTCGGTGGCGGAGCTGGCACGGGTGTACGCGATGGTGAGGATCGCGATGCCGAGTGAGCGGCCGAGTTGGTGGGCGACGTTGACGAGGCCGGACGCGGCGCCGGCGTCCTGCGGTTCGACTCCGGCCACGCCGCCCTGGGTCATCAGGATGATCGCGATGCCCTGGCCGATTCCGATCACCAGCAGCGGCAGCAGCACGTCCGGGAAGTAGCTGGAGCCTGTCGAGATGCGCGACAGCCACGCCATGCCGACGAGCGCGAGAACGAGGGACGCCACCAGCAGGAGGGGACGGCCGAGCCGGTTCTGCAGGGGCCGGATGGCGTACACCATGGCGAAGAATCACTCTAGTGATAGCCGGCCTCCGGTTGCTGGCGCTGGGAGACACCCGCATCGTGACGGCCCTCACCCACCTGCGTGTGGCCCGCCCGCACCGGGCCGACGCCGCCCGCAACTACGACGCGATCCTGGCGGCGGCCCGGGTCGCCTTCGCCGCGCAGGGCGCGGAGGCTCCGCTGGAGGAGATCGCCCGCCGCGCCGGGGTGGGCATCGCGACGCTCTACCGCAACTTCCCGACCCGGGAAGTGCTGATCGAGAACGTCTACGTCACCGAGGTCGAGGCGGTGTGCGCGACCGCCGGGGAGGCTGAGAGCCTCGCCCCGCGTGACGGCCTGTACGCGTGGCTGCGGCGCTTCGTGGAGTACATCGGGGCGAAGCAACCGCTGGCCGCCGGCCTGAACCGGGAGTCCACCGCCTACCTGGAGTGCCGGCGGGCGCTCTACGCCGCCGGTGGGCCGCTGCTGGAGCGGGCCCAGCGGGCGCGCGAGGTGCGCGCCGACGTGACTATCGACGACGTCATGCGCCTGACCAGCGCCATTGCCTCCGGGCACTTTCCCCGCGCCGACCAGCGCGATCACGTGCTCACTGTCGCCCTGGACGGGCTGAGCGTGCAGCCGGAGTGACCCCGGCGGTCCGCCCGCGCGTCGATGTCCGAAGTGGAACAGCTGCGGAACGTGTTCGGGGAATCACGATGGACTCGGGCCCTTGACTCTCGGGAAACATCGGGCCACCATCTGACAACGTTGTCACAGACCCCCGCCATCTGACAACGTTGTCATTTCTGGAGGCAAGATGTCCGAGCCATCGCCGGTTTCCCGGCGTACCTTCCTCTCCGCCGGCGCGACGCTGCTGGCGTCGGTCGGGGTGACCGCGGCCCTCCCGGACGCCCTCGCGTCCGCCGCCGTGCCGGCGCCGACCGCCACCCCCACCGCCACCGACCTGGCCCGGTACCGCCCGGTGACGGTCTCCTCGACCGACTACGCGCCGACGCCGGCCACCTTCGCCGTGGACGGCCTGCCGCAGGTCGGCGTCCGGGGGAGTGGATGGCGTGCCGCCGCCGGCGATCCGCAGTGGATCTCGGTGGACCTCCAGGCGCCGTGCCGGATCGAGGCCGTCTGCCTGGTCTTCGAGGCCACGCTCACCGACGGACCGTTCGACGGCAACTACACCGACACCGACGGCGACGAGATCCTCTCCAGCGCCGCGACGGCGTACCGGATCGAGGTCTCCACCGACGGCCGTGCCTGGCGGTCGGTGTACGAGACCAGCGAGGGCCAGGGCGGCACGCAGACCATCAAGCTGCCCGAGCCGGTCACCGCCCGGTGGATCCGGATGACCGCCACGAAGCGCTCGAACAGCAACCCCGTCGGCCTCAACGGCTTCCAGGTCTACGGCGTACCGCTGGCCGGCCGGCCGAAGGTCGAGGGCTGGACCAGTTGGGAGGGCGGCAACACCGGCCCGGCCCCCGAGCTGAGGGTCGCCGCCGACGGCACGGTGCCGCTGGAGTCGGGCTGGTCGTTGACGATGGACGACTTCGCCGGCACCGCCGACGGCGCCGAACTCTCCCGCGCCGGCGTCGACGTCCGGTCCTGGCTGCCGGCGACGGTACCCGGCACCGTGCTGGGCACACTGGTCGAGCAGGGTCACCTGCCCGACCCGGTGGCCGGCTTCAACAACATGCGCATCCCGGAGGCGCTGTCCCGCCACACCTGGTGGTACCGGCGCGCGCTGCGGCTGCCGCGCGACCTGGACACCTCGGCCGGCCGACGGATCTGGCTGGAGTTCGACGGGATCAACCACGAGGCGACCGCCTGGGTCAACGGCGTGCAGGTCGGCAGCGTCAAGCACCCGTTCGCGCGGGCCGCCTTCGACATCACCGACGCGTTGGCCGGTCACCGTGGCGAGCACGTCCTCGCCGTCCGGGTCACCCCGATGCCGCACCCGGGCACCCCCGGCGACAAGGGCCCCGACGGTCGTACCTTCCTCCAGTCGGCCCACCACTACCTCGACGCGCCGACCTACCTGGCGGTGTCCGGGTGGGACTGGATGCCCGCCGTCCGCGACCGGGTCACCGGCCTCTGGGACCACGTCCGCCTGCGCAGCACCGGCGCCGTGGTCATCGGCGACCCGCACGTGCAGACCACGCTGCCCGACCTGCCCGACACCGACACCGCCGAGGTCACCATCCGGGTGCCGGTCCGCAACGCGGCGACCAGCGCCACCACTGTCACCGTCCGCGCGGAGTTCGACAGGGTACGCGTCGAGTCCACGGTGACCGTCCCCGCCGGCGGGAGCACCACAGTCACCTTCACGCCGGAGCGCTTCCGCGCGCTGCGGCTGCGCAACCCCCGGCTCTGGTGGCCCAACGGTTACGGCGACCCCCACCTGTACGACCTCACGCTCACCGCCACAGTGAAGCGTTCGGTCAGCGACCGGCGTGCGCTCCGCTTCGGTGTCCGCGAGTTCGCCTACGACTGGCACCAGCCGATCGTCGTCTCGCCGCCCGGCAAGCCCGCCCTGGAGTTCGTCGACGGCGCGGCGACCCAGACGGTCACGTTCGACAGGCAGCACGCCCGGCACGTCCGCGTCCAGGCCGGCCAGCGCGCCACCGGCTGGGGCATCTCGATGTTCTCGCTGTCGGTGGCCGACGGCACCGGCCCGGATCTCGCCCTGCGCCGCGACGCCACCGCGTCGTCCTCGGAGAACGACGGCAACGGTCCCGGTAGGGCCGTCGACGGCGACGCGGCGACCCGCTGGGCCTCGCAGGCCGAGGACGACCAGTGGATCCAGGTCGACCTCGGCGCGGCTGTCGACTTCGACCGGGTCACCATCGTGTGGGAGCAGGCGTACGCGCTGGACTACCGCGTCCAGGTCTCCGCCGACGGGGACGCCTGGAGCGACGTGACCTCGGTCAGCAACGACACCCCGCTGGGCAGCCGGGCCACCCAGGTCGAGACGTTCGCCAGCCAGACCGCCCAGCACCTGCGCATCCAGACCGGCGCGCGGGTGACCTCGTGGGGCGTGTCCATGTGGGCGCTCTCGGTGCAGCGTCAGGCCGAGCCGGACGTGGACCTGGCCCTGCGCCGGACCGCCACCGCGTCGTCGTCCGACAGCGACTCGAACGGCCCGGACCGGGCCGTCGACGGCAACCCCCGGACCCGCTGGTCGTCGACGTTCGAGGACAACCAGTGGATCCAGGTCGACCTCGGCGCTCCGGTCAGCTTCGACCAGATCACCATCGTCTGGGAGCAGGCGTACGCCCGCGACTTCGTCATCCAGGTCTCCGACGACGGGCAGCGCTGGACCGACGTCAAGGCGGTCAGCAACAAGATCACCGAGCTGAAGATCACGGTGAACGGTGTGCCGGTGTTCGCCCGGGGCGGCAACTGGGGCTGGGACGAGCTGCTGCGTCGGGTGCTGCCCGACCGGCTGGCCGACACCGTCGAGATGCACCGCGACATGAACTTCACGATGATCCGCAACTGGCTCGGCAGCAGCAACCGCGAGGAGCTGTACCAGGCCTGCGACGAGCAGGGCATCCTGGTGTGGAACGACTTCTGGCAGGCGGGCGCGTTCCTGCCCAACCCGCCCGGCTACGTCGACATCGCCGCCGACACGATCCGGCGGTTCCGCCACCACCCGAGCATCGTCGTCTGGTGCGGCGCGAACGAGGGGGACCCGCCGCCGATCGTCGACGCCGGGCTCAAGCAAGCCGTCTCCATCGAGCACCCGGAGATCCTCTACATCCCCAACTCCGCCAGCGGCATCGTGAGCGGGCGTGGGCCGTACGGCTGGGTCGACCCGACGACCTACACCGACAAGACGATCTACGAGGCGGACTCGTTCGGCTTCCACACCGAGATCGGCATGCCGGTGGTGTCGGTGGTCGAGAGCATGCGCAACCTCGTCGGTGACGCGCCGGAGTGGCCGATCGGTGAGGTGTGGAACTACCACGACTGGTCGACCATCGGTAACCAGCGTGTCGGCACGTACCAGGCGGCGATCGACGCGCGGCTCGGTGAGTCCGACTCGCTCGACGAGTTCGCCACCCGGGCGCAGTTCGTCAACTACGAGAGCCACCGCGCGATGTTCGAGGCGTGGAACGCCAACCTGTGGCAGGACGCCACCGGTCTGCTGCTGTGGATGTCGCACCCGGCGTGGCACAGCACGGTCTGGCAGACCTACGACTACGACCTCGACGTGAACGGCGCCTACTACGGCGCCCGCAAGGGGTGCGAGCCGGTGCACGTCCAGGCCGACCCGGGCACCTGGCAGGTCCGGGTGGTCAACCACACCGCCGCGCCGCTGAGCGGGGTCACGGTGAGTGCCCGACGGTACGACCTGAGCGGCCGGTCGCTGGGTTCGGCCCAGCGTCAGCGGGTGGACGTGGCCCGCTCGGCCACCACGGCGGCCTTCCCGCTCGCCGCGCCGGACGGTGGCGGGCTGCACCTGGTGCGACTGGAGCTGCGGGACAGCCGCGACCGGCTGCTCGCGGAGAACACCTACTGGCGCTACGACAAGGCCGAGCAGTTGCGGACGCTCAACGACGTGCCGAGCACCCGACTGTCGACGTCGTCGAGCACCGTACGCGTCGTGGACGGGCGCAACACCGTCACCACGACGGTCCGCAACCAGGGTCGTACGGTCGCCGCGTTGGTGCGGCTCGCCGTGCGCGACCACGGCGGTGAGCGGGTCCTGCCGGCCCGCTACGACGACAACTACTTCTGGCTCCTGCCGGGGGAGAGCCGCGAGGTGCGGATCTCCTGGCCGGCCCGGCCGGGCCTCGCCCGCCAGGTCACGGTGACCGCGCAGGCGTACAACTCCTAGGAGTACGCGGTGGGAGGCGGCGCCGTGACGGCTCCGCCTCCCACCGTGGACCCGTGCGCTGCCACCCGATGCGGGCGTTTAAGGTCCGTTACCGCACCTCGGCTCGGGACCGAGATTCATGCTGTACGTGTGACACGGTCCCCGTCCGGCGCGGTGCGGGTCGCGTTCGCGTTCTGGATCACGCTCGTGGGCACCACAGTGCCGACCCCGCTCTACCCGCTCTACGAGCTGGAGTTCGGCTTCTCGTCGTTGACAGTGACAGTGGTCTACGCGCTGTACGCGCTGGGAGTCGTGGTCGGGCTGCTGGTCTTCGGTCGGCTCTCCGACCAGATCGGCCGACGCCCGGTCATCCTCATCGCGCTGCTGCTCTCGGTCGCCGCCGACGCCGTGTTCCTGGCCGCTGTGGACCTGGCGATGATCATCGTGGGTCGGATCCTCGCCGGGCTGTCCGCCGCGCTGATCATCGGCGCGGCGACAGCGGCGTTGGCGGAGCTGATCGACCCTCGGCACCCGAAGCGGGCCGCCACCGTGTCGATCTTCGCGAACCTGGGCGGCCTGGCCGCCGGCACCCTGCTGTCCGGGATCGTGTCGGACCTGGCACCCGAGCCGCTGCGGCTGCCCTGGGTGATCGTGCTGATCCTGGCGGTGGTCGCGATCATCGCGCTGCGCGGAGTGCCGGAGACGGTCCGGGAACGTTCGCCGGTGACCCTGCGGGTGCAGCGGTTGCACGTGCCGGCGACCATCCGCGGGGACTTCGTCCGCTCGGCACTCACTGCCGGCGCGGGCTTCGCCGCCCTCGGGGTGCTCACGTCGGTGAGCGGGCTGTTCCTCGGCATGGTCCTGCACGAGACCTCACACACGCTGGCCGCGCTGGTGGTCTTCGTGGCGTTCACCGGCGCGGCGTTCGGTCAGCTGCTGACCCGCGTGCTGTCCTCGCGCGCCGCGCTGGCCAGCGCCTGCGCCGGCCTGGTCGTGGGGGCGGGCGTGCTCGCGTTCAGCATGTGGATGGCGTTGCTGGCGACGCTGCTCATCAGCGCGGCGATCATCGGGGTCGCGTCCGGGGTGGCGGTCGGCGACGGCATCGCGACGATCACGATGAAGACCGAACCGCAGCACCGGGCCGAGGCGGTGTCGACCTTCTTCGCCATCCTGTTCGCCATGCTCGGTGTGCCAGCGGTCGGGGTCGGTCTGCTGATCCAGACGATCGGTCTGCGCCCGGCCGGCGAGGTCTTCAGTGCGGTGGTGGCGGTGCTCGCGCTGGTCGTCCTGCTCAGCCTGGTTCGGGGCGGCCGGACTCGGCCCGCGAGCTGATCACCGGCCGGGCCTGTTCAGGGCACGCGGGGCGCTTGATGAGCCAGTCACGGAGGTCTTGCGGCGGTCATCGTATACAACATACGCTCCCCGAATCGCCCACTTGAGGAGCTCTCCATGACGAACCTCTCCGTCCGCGACACGAACCTGCCCCGCCGCCGGGTGCTCCGGGCCGCCGTGGCGGCGGCCGTCGTCGTCTGCACTGTCGTCGCCTGCTCACCGGTGTCGAACGACGAAGGCGGCGACCCGTCCGGCGGCGGCCAGTCGGCAGGCCAGGATTCCTTCGGCACGCCCGCCGACCCCGCCGCCGTGAAGCAGGGCGGCAAACTGGTCATCGCCCTCTCCGCCGAGCCCGACGCGCTGGACCCGACGCTGTCGAGAAGCCTCTACTCCCGCTACGTCTTCCAGGCCATGTGCCAGAAGCTCTACGACGTCAACGAGCAGGCGCAGGTCGTACCGCAGCTCGCGACGGCCCTGCCCACCACGAGCGGCGACGGCCGGACGGTGACCATTCCACTGCGGCCCGGCGTGCGCTTCGCGGACGGCACGGCGTTCGACTCGGCCGCGGTGAAGGCCACCCTGCAACGCCACCTCACCAACGCCCGGTCGGCGCGCAAGAGCGAACTCGGCCCCATCGACGGCGTCGACACCCCGGACGCGCAGACCGTCGTCCTGCGGCTGAAGCAGCCCTTCGCACCGCTGCTCGGTGCCCTCGCCGACCGGGCCGGCATGATCATGAGCGCGCAGGCGCTGCGGACCAAGGGCGACGACTTCGCCTCGGCGCCGGTCTGCGTCGGCCCCTTCAAGTTCGCGAAGCGGGTGCCACAGAACTCCATCGAGGTGGTGCGGGACCCCAACTACTACGACGCGAGCAAGGTGCACCTGGACGCCATCTCGTGGCGGATCCTCACCGACGCCAGCATCCGCGCCGCCAACCTGCGCTCCGGCGACGCGCAGGTCGCCGACTCGGTCTCCACCCAGGACGTCGCCTCGCTCCGGCAGGACTCGGCGGTCTCCGTCCTCCAGTCGCAGTCCCTCGGCTACCAGGGCCTGACCATCAACGTCGGCAACGTCGACGGCGTCGGCACCACAGCCAAGCCCATCAACCGCCCCCTCGCCCAGAACGCCAAGGTGCGGCAGGCCTTCGAGCACGCCATCGACCGCAAGGCCCTGGTCGACGCGGTCTTCAACGGTCTGCACGCCGCCGCCTGCTCCCCGATCTCACCCGCGAGCACGTTCTCGTCCCCCGAGGCGCAGACCTGCCCGGCGCACGACCCCGCCAAGGCCAAGCAGTTGCTGGCCGAGGCCGGCGTGCAGACGCCGTACACGGTCACGATGCTCGCCTCGAACACCCCCGACACGCTGCGCCTCGCGCAGGCGTTGCAGTCCATGGTCAAGGACGGCGGATTCGACCTGAAGATCAACCCGGTGGAGTACTCGTCGCTCCTCGACGAGCAGGACCGCGGCAACTTCGAGCTGCTGCAACTGGGCTGGAGCGGACGGATCGACCCGGACGCCAACATCACGAACTTCGTCGGCACCGGCGCCAGCCAGAACGTCGCCGGCTACAGCAACCCGCAGCTCGACACCCTGCTGACCCAGGCCCGACAGGCCGGCGACGTCGAGGAGCGCAGGAAGCTGTACGGGCAGGCGGTCACACTGCTTCAGCAGGACGACGCCCTGATCTACCTCTACCGGCAGCGCAACCTGACCGCCGTCAGCAAGCAGATCCAGGGCCTCCAGGTCTACCCGGACGGCGTGATCCGGGCGGCCTTCGCCGGCTTCGGCAAGTAGGCCGTCGTGGCCCGGTATCTGCTCACCCGCGCCTGGCAGTCGGCGCTGACCTTGCTGTTGTCGACGATCGTGGTCTTCGTCGGCGTACGGGCGCTCCCCGGCGACCCGGCCCTCGCCCTGGCCGGAGAGGACCGGTCGCCGGAGGCGCTGGAGGCCATCCGTCGGCACTACGGGCTGGACCAGCCGCTGCCGGTGCAGTTCGCCCAGTACGTGGAGCGCATGGCGCAGGGCGACTTCGGGGTGTCCATCCGCACCGGCACACCGGTCTCGTCGATGCTCACGACCGCCCTGCCGGTGACCGTCGAACTGTCCGTCCTGGCGATCCTCATCGCGGCGGCGCTCGGCGTCGGCGCCGGGGTGCTCGCGGCGGTCCGTCGTGGACGTCCGGCGGAGTGGCTCGCCAACGGACTGGCCCTGATCGGGCTGTCGGTGCCGCACTTCTGGCTGGGGCTGCTGGCGATCCTCTACCTGTCCGTGGCGACCGGGCTCTTCCCCGCCTCCGGCTTCGTGCCGATCCTGGAGGACCCCGTGGACAACCTGCACCACATCGTCCTGCCGGCCGTGATCCTCGGCACCGGCCTGGCCGCCATCATCATGCGGCAGACCCGGTCGGCGATGCTGGATTCGCTCTCCTCCGACTACGTGCGCACGGCGAAGGCGAAGGGCCTGCGACCGCGCGCCGTCATCACCCGGCACGCCCTGCGGAACAGCCTCATCGTGGTGGTGACCGTCGTGGGTCTCCAACTCGGCGGGCTGATCTCGGGCGCTGTCGTCACCGAACAGATCTTCGGGCTGCCGGGCTTCGGCAAGATGACCATCGACGCGGTGTTCCAACGGGACTACCCGGTGATCCAGGCCGTCGTCCTGCTCACCGCGGCCGCCTACATCGTGATCAACTTCTTCGTGGACCTGCTCTACTCGGTCATCGATCCACGCATCCGGGTGACGGGAGATCCGGCATGAGCGTCCTCACCGTACCGATGGCGGAGACCGGCACCGCCAGCATCACCAGGCGTACCCGGGTGCTGCGGCGGCTGCGGCGCAACCCGCTCGCCGTGGTGAGCTTCGTCGTGCTCGCGCTGGCGGGTGTCATCGCGCTGCTCTCGCCCTGGCTCGCGCCCTACTCGGTCGACCAGACCGACTTCGCCCGTACGTTCGCACCTCCCGGCACCGCCGGGCACCTGCTGGGCACCGACGACCTCGGCCGGGACGTCCTCTCCCGCATCATGCTCGGCGCTCGGGCGTCGCTGCAGGTCGGGCTCCTGGCGGTGGCCACGTCGCTGGTCATCGGCGTGCCGCTCGGGCTCGCCGCCGGCTACTTCCGGGCCTGGGACGCGGTGATCTCGCGCTTCACCGACCTGCTGCTGGCGTTTCCGTTTCTGATCATGGCGGTGGGGTTGGCGGCCATCCGGGGCGCCAGCCTCGGCAACGCCGCGGTGGCCATCGGCATCGCCCAGATCCCCGGGGTGATCCGGGTCGTCCGCTCGGACACGCTGCGCCTCAAGTCGCTGGACTTCGTCGCGGCGGCCGTCGTGGACGGCGCGAGCGACCTGTGGGTGCTGGCCCGGCACATCCTGCCGAACGCGACCTCGGTGATCCTGGTGCAGGCCACTGTCGCCATCCCGGCCGCGATCCTCGGCGAGGCGGTGCTGTCCTTCCTCGGCCTCGGCATCCAGCCCCCGGCACCCAGTCTCGGCACCATGCTGGCCACCGCCCAGCAGTTCGCCGCCCGCGCACCGTGGGCCGCCGTCCTCCCCGGCGTCGTGATCATGGGTCTGGCCCTGGCGTTCAACGTCTTCGGTGACGCCCTGCGCGACGCCCTCGACCCGAAGGGAGACCGGCGATGACCACCGCCTCCGCGCCCGTGCTGGAGATCCGCGACCTGTCGGTGTCGTTCCCGACCGAGACCGGCACCGTCTCGGCGGTCGACGGGGTCAGCCTGGACCTCGCCGCCGGGGAGATCGTCGGGATGGTGGGCGAGTCGGGATGCGGAAAGAGCGTCACCGCGATGAGCCTCGCCGGGCTGCTGCCGGGCAGCGCCCGGGTCACCGGTTCGGTGCGCCTGGACGGCACCCAACTGGTCGGGGCCCGCGAGTCGGCCCTGCGCCGGGTCCGTGGCCGGGAGATCGCCTACATCTTCCAGGAACCGATGACCTCGTTGAACCCGGTGCTCACCGTCGGGCGGCAGATCGGGGAGGTGCTCCAGGTTCACGAGCGGATGTCCCGACGGGCGGCGCGGGCCCGCGCCATGGAGCTGTTGACGCTCGTCGGGATCCCGTCCGCCGCCCAGCGGGTCGACAACTATCCGCACCAACTCTCCGGCGGCATGCGCCAGCGCGTGATGATCGCGATGGCGGTGGCCTGCGGCCCGAAGGTGCTGGTGGCCGACGAACCGACCACAGCGCTGGACGTCACCGTCCAGGCCGGCATCCTCCAGGTGCTGCGGGACCTGCGCGACCGGCTCGGCACGAGCGTCCTCATCATCACCCACGACCTCTCCGCCGTCGAGTACCTGGCCGACGACATCGCGGTCATGTACCTGGGTCAACTCGTCGAGACGGGCAGCCGCGAGCGGATCTTCGCCCGGCCCGCCCACCCGTACACGCAGGCGCTGCTCTCCGCCGCGCCGGTGGCCGACCCGGTGCGTCAGCGCCACCGTCAGCCCGTGCTGCTCGGCGACGACCTGCCGTCCGCGCTCGACCCGCCGTCCGGTTGCCGGTTCCGGACCCGGTGCCCGCTCGCCTTCGACAGGTGCGCGACGGAGGTGCCGGCGCAGACCGCCATCGGCGACGGCATGGCCGCGTGCCACCTGGTCCGGCCGGACGGCACCGGCCCCGACGTTCGTACCGCAGACCCCAGTGAGGTGTTGTCATGACGTTCACCACCCGACCCACGTTGCAGGGCACCTTCGGCATGGTGTCCTCCACCCACTGGCTCGCCAGCCAGGCGGCGATGGGCATCCTGGAACGCGGGGGCAACGCCTTCGACGCCGCTGTCACCGCCGGGTTCGTCCTGCACGTCGTCGAGCCGCACCTGAACGGGCCGGGTGGCGAGGTGCCGGCCATCGTGGCCACCGCACGGGACCCCCGACCGAAGGTGCTGTGCGGGCAGGGGCCGGCGCCGGCCGGCGCCACCATCGCGCACTTCCGGTCCCTCGGGATGGACCTCATCCCGGGTGCCGGGCCGCTCGCGGCGGCCGTACCCGGCGCGGTGGACGCCTGGCTCCTGCTGCTGCGCGAGCACGGCACGCTCACCCTCGCCGAGGTGCTGGAGCCGGCGATCGGCTACGCCGGCGCCGGGCACCCGTTGGTGGCCCGCGTCGGTGACACGGTGGCGGCCGTCCGGTCGTTGTTCGAGGAACACTGGCCCACCTCCGCCGCGCTCTGGCTGCGCGGCGGCCGACCACCGGGCGCCGGGGAGTTGGTCACCAACCCGGCGTACGCGGACACCCTGCGCCGGCTCGTCGAGGCGGGACGGGCGGCCGGCACCGACCGGGAGGCCCAGATCGAGGCCGCGCGCCGGGCCTGGAGCACGGGTTTCGTCGCCGAGGCGATCGACGCGTTCAGCCGACGGCCGTTCCAGGACTCCAGTGGCCGCCCGCACGCCGGGCTGGTCACCGGCGACGACCTGGCGGCGTACTCGGCGAGCTGGGAGCCGCCCGCCACCCTCGACTGGCACGGCTACTCGGTGGCGAAGACCGGTTTCTGGGGTCAGGGCCCGGTGCTGCTGGAGTCCCTGGCCACACTGGACGCGCTCGACGACCCGGGCGCGTACGACCCGGCGACCGCGGCGGGTGTGCACGCCCAGGTCGAGGCGCTCAAGCTCGCCTTCGCCGACCGGGAGGCATGGTACGGCGACGGGGCCGACGTGCCCGCCAAGGCGCTGCTGTCGCCGCAGTACGCGCGGGAGCGGGCCGCCCTGATCGGTGATCGCGCGTCGGCGGAGCTGCGGCCGGGGCGTCCGGACGGGGCGCAGCCGCGCCTGCCCGCCCACGTCCGGCCCGGTGCCGGTCGGCGTACCGGGCCGACGGATGCCACCACGGGAGAGCCGACAGTGCAGTCGGACGGGGTGACCCGGGGCGACACCTGTCACGTGGACGTGGTCGACCGCTGGGGCAACATGATCTCCGCGACGCCCAGCGGCGGCTGGTTGCAGAGTTCCCCGACGATCCCGGAGCTGGGCTTTCCGCTGGGCAGCAGGCTGCAGATGTTCTGGCTGGAGGAGGGGCTCGCCTCGTCGCTGGCGCCGGGCCGTCGCCCGCGTACGACGTTGAGCCCGACGATGGTGCACCGCGACGGTGAGCCGGTGCTGGCCTGCGGCACCCCCGGTGGCGACCAGCAGGACCAGTGGCAGTTGCCGTTCCTGCTGCGGCACCTCGTCGGTGGGCAGAGCCTTCAGGAGGCCATCGACGCGCCGGCGTGGCACACGGTCAGCCTGCCGGGGTCGTTCTATCCGCGCGACATGGAACCCGGTGTCCTGGTGGTGGAGGACCGGCTCGACGAGGGTGTGCTGGCGGCGCTGCGGGCGTACGGGCACGAGGTGCGGGTCACCGACGGGTGGAGCCTCGGTCGGCTCTGCGCGGTGACCCGTGACCCGGCGACGGGAGTGCTGGCGGCCGGCGCGAACCCCCGGGGGATGCAGGGCTACGCGTGCGGCCGGTAGCGCATGCCGCAGCCGGGTGCCCGTCAGCGCGTGCCGTAGCCGCCTTCGGCGTTCTCGTACGCCGCGGCGGATGCCGCGTCGAGGTGGTCGAGCGCGGCCCGCTCGGCGCGGTCACCGTCGCCTGACTCGATGGCGTCGACGAGTTGGATGTGCTCGGCCCACGAGTGTGGCGCGCGTTCGGCCGCCCCGAGCCGGAAGACCCACTGGACATGGAGGTAGAGCGACTTGGCGATCGACGACAGCCAGGGGTTTCCGCTGATCTGGAGGATGCGCAGGTGCAGTGTGCTGTTCAGTTCGGCGACCCGGGCCAGGTCCTGGCGCTGCGTCGCCTCGCGGCCCTGGTCGAGCAGGGCCCGTAGGGACGCCACGTCGGCCGCTGTGGCCCGCTCGGCGGCCAGCCGGGCGGCCAGCGCCTCCAGGCGCTCGCGCACGGCGAACATGTCGGTGATGGTCCCGCTGCTCGGTGAGGCGACTACCGCTCCCCGGCGGGGGAGGATCACGACGAACCCCTCCGCCTCGGCGACGCGCAGCGCCTCCCGGACGGGGTTGCGGGAGACGCCGAAGTCCTCGGCGAGCCGGTCCTCGGTCAGCCGCTCCCCGGGCAGGTAGTCGCCGTCGATGATGGCGGTCCGCAGCGCGGCGAGGACCTGATCTCGCAGCGGCAGGTGTTGCGCGCCGAGCTTGTCCCGTAGGTCTTCAGCCACCTGGTCGCCTCTCCGTGAACGTGTCCGGACAAAGTGTATACGAAGAACAATTACTGGAAGGTGGCCGACAGTGTCGAGCACAGCGCCCCGCGTCACCCACCCCCACGTCACCCCGCGCCGAGACGAGCGCCTGCTGCGGCGACGGCAGGTGCTCGTCGTCGTCCTCACCTTCCTCACCGGGAGCGCCGACGCTCTCGGTTTCCTCGCCCTCGGCGGCGCCTTCGCCAGCGTGATGACCGGCAACATGGTCCTGCTCGGGCTCTCCGCCGGCCGGGGCGAAGCCGACCTGGCTCTGACGTCGGGCTGCGCCATCGTCAGCTTCATCGTCGGTGTCCTCGCGGGCGCCCGCGTCGTCGGCTCGGCACAGCCCGACGATCCCGTCTGGCCCCGGCGGGTCACCTGGGCGCTGGTCCTGGAGCTGTCGGTGTTCGTGGTGTTCGCCGTCGTCTGGGAGGTCACCCTGCACACCCCGGACGCGGGTGTCCACCTGGCGCTGCTGATGCTGTCCGCGGTCGCGCTGGGCGTGCAGAGCAGTGCCATCCAACGCTTCGGCGTGTCCGGCCTGTCCTCCACGTACCTGACCGGCACCCTCACCAGCCTGATCGCCGGGGTCGCCGCGCGCAGCCCCTGGGCCAGCCTGCGACCCAAGGCTCAGGTGCTGCTGGCCCTCATGGTCGGCGCGGCGGTCGGCGCCCTTGTCGCCCTGCACCTGCCTGTCGTCGCCCCGGCCCTGCTGATAGTGCCGCTGGTGCTCGTCGTCGCCGTGTCCGCGCGGATGCGGACCTGAGCGTCAGACACCGCGAGCGAACAGGGCCAGACGTACCCGGTTGGGGCTGTCGGTCTTGGTCATCAGGCTGGTGATGTGGGTCTTGACGGTGGTGACACCGATGTGGAGCCGGTCGGCGATCTCGGTGTTGGACAGGCCCTCGGCGACCAGGTTGAGCACGTCCCGTTCCCGGGCGGTCAGGCCCGGCAGGGCCGGTGGTGACCCGGGGCGGGCGTGCACCGCGCGCTGCACGAGGCGGCGCAGCACCTCCGGGCTGAACGGGCTGTCACCGACGGCGGCCCGGCGGATGCCGTCCAGCAGCTCGGTCGGGGGCGCGTCCTTGAGCAGGAACCCGCACGCTCCCGCGGTCAGCGCGGGGTAGAGGTGGTCGTCGTCGCCGAACGTCGTCAGCACCAGGACGCGGGCGGCGGGGCGTTCGGCGAGGATCCGGCTGGTAGCGGTGATCCCGTCGACACCGGGCATCCGCAGGTCCATGACGACGACGTCGGGGAGGAGCCGCCCGGCCAGCGGGATCGCCTCACGGCCGTTGTCGGCCTCGCCGACGACCTCGATGTCGGGTTGGGCGTCGCAGAGCATGCGCAGCCCGGCCCGGATGAGGTGCTGGTCGTCGACCAGCAGCACCCGGATCACGCCGGCTCCGGCGCGGGCGACCCGGCCGACGCCTCCCGCTCGCGGGGCACCGACCCGACCGGCGCGTCGGCGGGCGCGGCGGCCACGGCCGCACGGACGGTTCGCACCCGCCACCCGGCGCCGGTCGGGCCGGCGTCCAGCCGGCCGCCGAGGACCTCGACGCGTTCCCGCATCCCGGTGATGCCGTGCCCGCCACCGGCCGGAACGCCCGCCGGCACCCCACCGCGCCCGTTGTCGGTGACCTCCCAGTGCACGCAGCCGTCCCGGACAGCCACCACGAGGTGCGCGAGCGCGGACGTCCCCGCGTGTTTGGCCACGTTTGTCAGCGCCTCCTGGGTCAGTCGCAGCACCGCCATGCCGCGCACCGCGTCGAGTGAACCGATCGCCGGGTCGAGATCGGCCTCCACAGTGACACCCGCCTGCCGGGCCCGGTCGATGGACGCGCCGATCGCCGCCGGCAGCGCCGACGGTTCGATCGCGGTCAGCGCCGCGTCGCCGCGTACCCCGTCGGGGTTGCGCAGCACCGCGACCAGCCGGCGCAGCTCCGCGAGGGCCGAGGTGCCGGTGCCGTGCACGTCGTCGAAGACCTCGCCCACCCGCGGGTCCAGGTCGGTGAGCACGTGCCGGGCCACGCCGACCCGCAGGACCATCGACGCCACGTGGTGCGCGACCACGTCGTGCAGTTCGCGGGCGATGGCGCTGCGTTCGTCGGCGCGGGCCGCACGACTCTCCGACTCGTGCTGGCGCTGCTCGGCCACCGCCCGCTCCACGGCCTGCCGACTCAGCTCCCGGTTGGTGCGGATGACGAGACCGAGCAGCACCGGCACACCGACCTCCAGGGCCAGCCCGACGACGGCCGAGGCGACCTGGCCGACCGCGTCGCCGACCGAGTCGGTCAGGTCGACCACGACCAGCAGCGCGGCGGACATCCAGATGGTCCGGGGGCTGCGCGCCCGCATGGTGACCTCGAGCAGGGCCCAACTCGCGCCAACCTGGTTGATGGTGAGGTCGTCGAGCAGGCGGATCGCGACCGTCAGCAGGGCGGCCTGCGCCAGCAGGTTGACCACCGGCCAGCGGTGCACCGCCAGCCCCACGGTGAACGCGAGGACCGCGAGGATCCACTGTGTCGTCGTGGGCGTGCTGGCGGAGTGCGGGACGAAGAACAGGTAGCCCAGCCCAGCGAGGTCGAGCAGCGCCATCCGCACGAGCGCGTCCCGCATGTCGAACAGTCGCCCCGGCCAGCTCACGGTGGTCAGCCTAGGTGCTGCGAGCCGGTGGCGACGGCCGCCGGCTGCCGCCACCGGGTCCGGACCGCGAGGTACGCGGCCAGGCCGAGCGGTCCGAGCAGGATGGTCAGCAGCAGCACCGGAGCCATCACCAGCGCCGGCACCCCCCGATCGCGGCTGTCCAACCACGCCCACCGTCCGACGAACAGATCGAACGCGATCATGTGTGCCCAACCCGCCGCGGCCCCGGCGGAGGTGCCGAGCAGGTCGCGCACCCCGGCCAGGGTCGGCGACGCCACGGCCGGCAGCACGTCGCCGAACGCCGGAAGCACCAGCAGCGCGTAGATCACCACGACCGGCAGCACGATCAGCGGCGAGGCGATGATCCGGGCGGTCCACGACCAGCGCGGCAGCAGGATCATCAGCGCCCAGAACGGCGCGGCCACCGCGAACGTCAGGGAGAACAGCGTCGCGGTCACGCGGCCAGCGCCAGTTCCGGGCGACGTCGCCGGGCCAGCACCCGTCCGGTCGCGGTCGCCGTCGCGACCACCAGGGCCGCGACCGCGGCGAGCGTGACGGCGTCCGGCCGCAGCAGCGGCTGTTCGCGCAGGGCCTGCCAGGTCAACAGCACGGTGAGTACGCCGTACGCGCCGCCCGCGACGACCAGCAGCCGGGCGCGGGTGCGCTCGTCCAACCGGGTCGCGAACCGGCTCAGCAGGATCGCCAGGATCGGCAACGCCTGGAGGGCGTGCAGCCCGACGAAGTGCCCGATCCGCAGGTCACCGCCGGTGGTGCTCCAGCCGACGATCGGCAACCCCGGCCCACCGTCGGGCACGCCGACGCTGTGCGCCCCACCGATCCCCTCGATCCCCGGGTCCTGCATCGGCAACGCCATCGGCACCGCCGCGAGCATGCCCAGCGAGGACAGGCCGAGCCCCCACCCGACGGCGGTCGCGGCGACGCGGTCGGGGATCCGCTGGATCAGGACCACGATCCCAATGACGAGGTGCGCGAAGAACAGCACCATGATCGCCGCGCCCATCGTCGCGAACAGCGCGGTGTTCAGCGGGGTGCTGTCGTTGAAGTGGCTGGCCTGCCCGCGGATCACCTGACCAACGATCCACGCGTTCTCGACGACCGCCACCGCGACGATGACGACGACCGCCCACTCGACGGCCCGGCTGCGTCGCGGCAGCAGGGAGAGCATCCAGGCGAGCGTCGCGCCGTACAGCACGAACGACACCGCGAACTTGAACGGCTTGAGCCAGATCGGCGCCCCGGTGAGGACCCGCGGGTCGACGAGGATGCCGACGACGGCGACGACGCCGAGCACCGCCATCACGGATACCAGGAACATCAGTGGGCGGTTCCAGCGCGTCGCCCGGCGCACAACGGTAGTCATGTCTGTAGATGCTCGTGGCCGCTCCCGCCGATCGCGTCCGACCCCGAGCCCCGGTTGTGGCCGGTGGTCGGAGCGCGCCTCCTCCCCGGGTAGGAGACGAAACCCGTCGAGGCCGCTGGGTGGTGCTGGCACAATGGCCGGCCTGCCGACCGGACGGGGATCGAATCATGAAGGTCAGTGCGGACCAGGTCCGACCGAACGAGACCACAGTGCCGCTGCTGCACTGCGCGGCCCCGGAGGAGACCCTGGCGTTCTGGCGGGCTCTCGGGTTCGAGGTGGCTTTTGAGCAACTCAAGCCATATGTGTATCTGGCGTTCACCTGGAGCGGGTTCCAGCTGCACTACGGCCCGGCGCCCAAAGACCTGGACCCGGCGAAGGAGCATTCCGGCGGCTGCCTGGTGATGGTGGACGCGGTGGCGTCGTACCACGCGGTGTTCGCCGAGGCGATGCGCCGCAGCTACGGCAAGGTGCTGGTCAAGGGGCTACCCCGGATGACCCGCTACCGCGCCGGGGCGTCGCGGTTCAGCATCGTCGACCCGTCGGGCAACACCATCGTCTTCATCCAGCGGGACGAGCCGGAGGACGTGGAGTACGGCGGGTCGAAGCAGCTTGACGGGCTGGCCCGGGTGCTCGACAACGCGCGGATCCTGCGGGAGTTCAAGATGGACGACCGGGCGGCCTATCGGGCGCTCGACTCGGGGATGCGCCGCCACGCCGAGGACGCGCCGGTGGTCGAGCAGGCGATGGCGCTGGCCGGCCTGATCGAGTTGGCCACCGCGTTGGACAAGGCCGATCGGGTGCCCGAGTGGGGCGCCCGACTCCAGGCGCTGTCCCTGACCTCGGAGCAGCGGACGCAGGTGGCGCAGTACGTCGCCGACCCCACCCTCCTCGAACCGTGGTGGCCCGGCCCGCGCTGACCCCGGACCTCTCCGCGCCTCATCGGGCGTGGACCGCGGTCAGGACCCTCGAACGCGCCCGGGCGCTGATCAGTCTGACCGCCGAGTTCCTGCCCCTGACGCGACGAAGGTCCGCTTCCCAGTAGGTCATATTCGCGCGTACGTCTCGCCATTCCACGGAACGGCACAAAATTACCGCTTTAGGGTAAGTAAGGCGAACGCACCTAGCTGCTCCGATAGCTTTCGAAGGAGAGGAAAACTCATAATCCTCCCTTCGGGTGCACAAGGAGTCAGTGATGAAGCGCAGTGTCGCGCTCGCGGCAGCCCTCCTGGCAGGTCTGACCAGCATCGGATCGATCCCCGGGGCCGCCTTCGCCGATGGCGGTGGCCCCGGGTACCACGACGACCCCAAGGGGGGTGAATACCACCACGGCGACGAGGGCGCGGTCTTCGTCCAGACCAACAAGGCCGAGGGCAACACCATCAAGGTGTACGACCGCGACGAGGACGGCCGTCTGACCAAGGCGGGCGAGTACGAGACCGGCGGGCTGGGCGGCTTCACCATCGGCGCGCCGCTCGACGCGCTGGCCTCGCAGGGCTCCCTGACCTACCACCGCGGACTGCTGTTCGCGGTGAACGCCGGCAGCAACACCGTGACGGTCTTCCGCGTCGAGGGCACCAAGCTGCACAAGCTCCAGGTCATCTGGTCCGGCGGCCTGCTGCCGGTCAGCGTCGCGGCCCGTGGCGACCTCGTCTACGTCCTCAACGCCGGCGGCGAGGGCTCGGTGCAGGGCTTCGAGCTGCACAAGGGGCGTCTGTCGCGGATCGAGGACGCCAACCGGTCGCTCGGGCTGCACAACGGCAACCCGCCCGCGTTCGGGACCGCCCCGGCCCAGGTCAAGATCGACCCGGACAGCGAGTTCGTCCTGGTGTCGACGAAGGCCGCCAACGTCATGTTCAGCTACGAGATCGGTCGCAACGGCAAGCTGTCCCGCAACCCCGTCATCAGCGACGCGGGGAACACCCCGTTCGGCTTCACCTTCGACACCGATGACTCGCTGCTGGTCACCGAGTCGGGTGCGAACGCGGTCAGCCGGTTCGAACTTGAGGACGACGGCGCGCTCGACCAGGTCGGCCCGTCGGTGCCCAACGGCCAGCAGGCGACGTGCTGGATCCAGCGCGTCGGCGACTACTTCTTCGTCGCCAACGCCGGCAGCTCCACCATCAGCTCCTACCGGGTCGACGACCACGGCAAGCTCGAACTCGTCAAGAACGTCGCCGCCGACACCAACGGCGGGTCGATCGACATGACCACCAGCGACGGCTTCCTGTACGTGCAGAACGCCACCGCCGGCAACGTGCAGGGCTACAAGGTGCACGATGACGGGTCGCTGAATCTCGTCACCACAGTGGAGGGTCTGCCGAAGTTCGCCGACGGCATCGGCATGGAGGGCATCGCCGCCTCCTGAGCGCACCACCCGCTGGTCCCGGTCGTTCGTCGACCGGGACCAGCTCTCGCCGGTCTCCGGACGGCCTCCGCTGAGCCCGGTCAGCTGGGACGCTGGATCGGGTGTTGTCGCTGCCTGCACGGTGACAGACCTTCCGTCGAGGTCGTGGCGGGGCTGAAATCCCGCCGGGGGCCGCTAATCGAGGCTGGCCAACTCGTCCGGCGACAGGGCCAGCGCCCCGGCGGCCAGGTTCTCGACCAGGTGATCGGGGTTGCCGGTACCGGGGATGGCCAGCAGGTGCGGGCCGCGGCTGAGGGTCCAGGCGATCCGCACCTGTGCCGGCGTCGCGCCGTGCGTGCGCGCGATCGCCTCCACTGCCGTGTTGGTGGCTACGCCGCCGGCCTCACGTCGGTCGCCGGCGATCGCGAAGAACGGCACGAATGCGATGTTCTGTTCACCGCAGGTACGCACAAGCTGATCCTGCGTACGTCGGGTGTCGACACCGTACGTGTTCTGCACGCAGACCACCGGGGCGATCGCCTGCGCCTGCGCGAGGTGGTGCGGACGGATGTTGGACAGGCCGAGATGCCGGATGAGTCCGGCGTCACGTAGCTCGGCCAGCGCGCCGAAGTGCTCCGCCACCGAGTCCAGTCCGTCTTGGCGCAGGTTCACGACATCCAGATGGTCGCGGCCGAGTTGGCGCAGGTTCTCCTCGACCTGTCCGCGCAGCTGATCCGGCCGGGCCAGCGGCAGCCACTCTCCCGAGGGGTCGCGGCCCGGTCCGACCTTCGTGGTGATGACCAGGTCGTCGGCGTACGGCGACAGTGCACTGTTGATCAGCTCGTTGGCCGACCGGAGCGGCGAGAAGTAGAACGCCGCCGTGTCGAGGTGGTTCACACCGAGGTCGACCGCTTGGCGTAGCAGTCCGATGACCCGCGCGCGATCGCTCGGCGCGCCGCCGTTACCCGTCAGGCGCATTGCGCCGAATCCGATCCGATTGACGCTCAGGTCGCCGAGCGTCCAGGTACCCGCAGATTCCGCACTGATCATGTTGGTGGGCATTGGGCGAAACTAGCCACCCCCACTGACCTGCGCAGTCGGGCGTCTGCCCGATACCGATCGGGATGAGGCGCTGTTAGGTTATCTATCGTGGGAAGCGCTTTGCCGGCAGCGCGGTGACAGCCGGCAGATCATTCGGGTCCTGACCGCATTCGCGTTTCGCCCTGACGACAGACCGTCGCGCGCTAGGACGCCAACCGTTCGCGCGCGGTGCGCGTCGGCCGGGGGAGTTCGGCGCTGCCGTCCGACGTGTTGATCTCCGACCAGACGGCGTCGAGGGAGAGGCCGAGGACGTCGGCGATCGCCGCGATGGTCGGAAAGGCGGGGGTGGCTATCCGGCCGGACTCGATCTTTCGAAGGGTCTCTGGCGAGACGCCCGCGTCCAGCGCGGTGAGGAGCATCGAACGCTCTCCACGGGCTCGACGCAGGAGCGCGCCGAGGCGCTGTCCGCGTTCGAGCTCTTCGGGAGTGAGCGGCAACCTGACCATGCCCCGATTCTAGTACCGGGATAATATGGCCGGGATACTTATTGGTCTCCCGAGGAAGGCGCTGCATGATCGAGATCCTGAGCCCCGCCGACGTGCTGCGAGCGAAGGACACCGGCGCGCTGGTCGCCGGCATCCTGCAGACGCTGAAGAGCCGATGCGTGGTCGGCACCAACCTCCTGGACATCGACCGGTGGGCGCAGGCCATGATCACCGAGGCCGGAGCGCAGTCCTGCTACGTCGACTACGAGCCATCCTTCGGGCGCGGGCCGTTCGGCCACTACATCTGTACGTCGGTGAACGACGCCGTGCTGCACGGGTTGCCGTACGACTACCCGCTCGCCGACGGCGATCTGCTCTCGCTCGACCTCGCCGTCTCCCAGGGTGGAGTCGTCGCCGACTCGGCCATCAGTTTCATCGTGGGCGACGTGCGGCCCCCGGAGAGCCTCGCGTTGATCGACGCGACCGAGCGCGCGTTGCAGGCGGGGATCGCCGCCGCCGGCCCCGGCGTTCCCATCGGTGACCTCTCCCACGCGATCGGCTCGGTTCTCAAGGCGGCGGGATACTCGGTCAACACGGAGTTCGGCGGCCACGGCGTCGGATCGACGATGCACCAGGACCCGCACGTCTCCAACACCGGGCGCCCCGGTCGCGGCTACCGGCTACGCCCGGGGCTGCTGCTGGCGCTGGAGCCGTGGGTGATGGCGGACACCGCCACGCTCGTCACCGACGCCGACGGCTGGACCCTCCGCAGCGCGACGGGCTGCCGGACGGCGCACAGCGAGCACACCATCGCCATCACCGACGACGGCGCGGACGTGCTCACCCTGCCGACGTCCTGACCCGTACGGCACTGTCGACGCCCTCATCGCTCAGCCGACGCCGTGCCGCCCACCGTGGACGATTAACCGGCCGCCGAAGGGGCACGTCCCTCCGTGGCACCCTGCCGGGTCGCGTTCAGAATGAACCGATCGGTCATATTTTCCGTGATGACGGTCAGGGTCACCCACCAGAGTCACGGAGGCACGATGTCAACGGTTCGAACTGGTCCGCTCATCGGACTGCTCGTGCAGATCGCCCTGCTGGCGGTGCTGGCCGAGACGGTCGGTCTGGGCGCGGCGGGCTGGGCGGCAGGGCTGGCGTACGGGGTGGTCCTGTGCGCCCTGCTCAGCCGGGGGATGTCCCGCTCGGGCGCGGATGCCCTCAGCCCGGCCGACCGGGTGACCCTGAGCCGGGCGATCCTCGCCGGCGGCGTGACGGCCCTGGCCGCCGACTCGTTCGGCCGGTCGGCGCCGGTCACCCTGATGGTCGTCCTCACCAGCGTGGCGTTGGCCCTCGACGCCGTGGACGGGTACACGGCCCGCCGCACCGGGACCACCAGCGAGCTCGGCGCGCGCTTCGACATGGAGATCGACTCCTTCCTGGTCCTGGTCCTCTGCCTGCACGTGGCCCCCACGGTGGGTGGCTGGGTGCTCGTGATCGGCGCGATGCGGTACGTCTTCGTCGCCGCCAGCTGGGTGGTGGGGTGGATGCGCGGATCCCTGCCGCCGCGCTACTGGCGCAAGGTCGTCGCCGCCATCCAGGGCGTGGTGCTGACGGTGGCGATGGGCGACGCGCTGCCCGGGCCGCTGACGACAGTCGTGCTGCTGGCGTCACTGGCGCTGCTGGTCGAGTCGTTCGGGCGTGACGTCGCGTGGCTGTGGACGACCCGTCACCTCCGCCGCACCGTCATCCACGACACTGCGGGCAGCCGACACGCCCCGGACATTCACGACGCCCCGGTCGCGATGGTCCACGCGAGCAGCCCGGTCAGCCACAGTGCCCCGAGCGCCGCAGCGGCGCTGGGCTCGGGCCGGACGGACGGGCTGCCGTGGTCGGACCGTCCCACGGTCGCCGTGGCCCGACGAGGGATCGCCCGCGTCTGATCCGCCCGGATGCCGCGCCCAACAAAGATCATGGAAGGATGCCCGGGTTGTCGCTCTTGACGCGCGTACGTCAGCTGCCGAACCAGGGACGGAGGGCGATGAGGGACGAGGTCTCGGACGGCACCGCCGACGGCACCGACGTCGAGGATCGGCCGAAACGCTCCATCGCCGCCCGGCTGTCGACAGTGCTCGCCGCGCTGCTCGTGCTGCTCGTCCTCACCGTGCCGTACGACTTCGGCCGGCTCAGCCCGGCGGCGTTCGCGCGGATCCCCCTGGAGGCGCTGCTTGTCGTGGCCCTCCTGCTCGCCCTGCCGTCTCGTGGCAGCCGACTGGTCGCGACGCTGGCCGGCGTGGCCCTCGGCCTGCTCGGAGTGTTGAAGCTGCTCGACCTGGGGTTCACCGCCTCGCTGAGCCGGGCGTTCGACCCGGTGCTCGACTGGGCGCTGCTCGACGAGGGGTTCGCCTTCCTCAGCGAATCGTACGGTCGACCCGCCGCCACCGGCGTCGCCATCACCCTGGCGGTGGTGGCCGTGGGTCTGCCCACACTGGTCACGCTGTCGATGCGGCGACTGCGGCGGCTGATGGTCCGGCACCGCACCGGGACCACCCGGATCGTGGCCGCGCTGGTGGTCGTCTGGGTGGCGTGCGCCGCGTTCAACGTGCGGGTGGTCGAGGGCGTGCCGGTCGCCGACACGTCCGCGACCACACTGGCCAACGGTCACGGCTTCCAGGTGCGCCTGCGCCTCGACGACCGCGAGACGTTCGGCGCGCTGATCGAGGACGACAGGTTCGGCGACACCCCCGGTGACCAGCTACTGACCGCGCTGCGCGGCAAGGACGTGGTGGTCGCCTTCGTGGAGAGCTACGGCCGGGACGCCGTCGAGGACCCGGAGTTCGCGCCGCAGGTCGGTGCGGTCCTCGACCGCGGCGCCAGCGAGCTGAGCGCGGCGGGTTTCGCCGCGCAGAGCGGCTTCCTCACCTCGCCGACCTTCGGCGGCGGCAGTTGGCTCGCGCACGACACGCTGCTCTCCGGCCTCTGGATCGACAACGACCAGCGGCACCGCACCCTGCTGGCCAGTGACCGGATGACCCTCAATGGCGCCTTCCGGCGGGCGAACTGGCAGACCGTCGGCGTGATGCCCGCCGTCACCAGGCCGTGGCCGGAGGGTTCCTTCTTCGGCTACGACCGGTTCTACGACGCCAAGGCGCTCGCGTACCGTGGCCCGAAGTTCAGCTTCGGCACCCCGCCCGACCAGTACACCCTGGCAAGCTGGCAGCGCCTGGAGCAGGCGAAGCGCGACGGCAACGTGATGACCGAGCTGGCGCTGGTGTCGAGTCACGCGCCCTGGACGCCCGTCCCGCCGCTGCTCGACTGGGCCGACGTCGGCGACGGCGCGGTCTACCGTGGGGCCGGCGCGGGCAGGTCGGACGACAAGCGCCGCAACACCGGCCAGATCCGGGCGGACTACCGAAAGTCCATCGAGTACACCCTCGGCGCGCTCATCTCCTACGTGCGGACCTACGGAGACGACGACCTCGTGTTCATCGTCCTCGGTGACCACCAACCCGCCGCCGTCGTCACCGGCGAGAACGCCAGCCACGACGTGCCGATCTCGATCATCACCCGTGATCGGGCCGTGTTGGACCGGATCTCCGGGTGGGGCTGGCAGGACGGGCTGAAGCCCGGACCGCAGGCGCCGGTCTGGCGAATGGACGCCTTCCGGGACCGGTTCCTGACCGCCTTCGGACCGTAACCCGGCCACCTCTCTCACGGACTGGACCCCAGACAGATGACGGCTACCACCGACACCAGGATCGCCGCGCTCCGGACCGACCCGGCCCTGTCCCTGCTGCACCGGTCGCTGGACGTCTACTACGGCGATCCCGAGCGGGACGCGAGGATGGACGCCTTCTACTCCCGC
>NZ_JAGPXY010000005.1 GCF_018070325.1 Micromonospora sp. H61 | reverse complement strand
GTCAGGGGCGGGGCAGGGGGTGTAGGTGGACCTTGGTGAGGGCGCCGGTGTGCACCTCGGCGGTGAGGTAGGTGGCGTGGGGTTGGGAGCGGCGGTCGGTGGGTGAGCCGGGGTTGAGCAGGCGCAGCCCAGAGGCCGCCTCGGTGTCCCAGGGGATGTGCGAATGCCCGAACACCAGCAGGTCGACGTCGGGAAAGCGGGCCGCGCACCGCTTCTCACGGCCGGTCCGTTGACCGGTCTCGTGCACCACCGCCATCCGCAGGCCGTCGAGCTCGACCCGGGCCACCTCCGGCAGCCGGGCGCGCAGCGCCGGGCCGTCGTTGTTGCCGTACACCCCGATCAGTCGGCGTGACCGCGCGGTCATGGCGTCGAGCAGGGCCTCGTCCACCCAGACGCCGGCGTGCACCACCACGTCGGCCGCCTCGATGGCCGCCCAGAGGGGCCCGGGTAGGTCCCGGGCCCGCTTCGGTACGTGGGTGTCCGCCGTGAGCACCAGCCGCATCCCGACATCCTCCCCCAACCTCACGATCACTTGATGCTGAGTAGCTGTTGGAGCCTTCCCACAACTACTCAGCATCAAGTGATCAAGGAGCAACGTGCCGCGGCATCTCCGAGCCGGTCAGGGGGCGGTCACGGCAGGGTCCAGCGTTGCGCCCCGGTGCCGTTGCAGGTCCAGATCCGCAGTTGCCGACCGTCGGTGAGGTCCGAGTTGGGGATGTCCAGGCACCGCCCGGACTGGGGGTTGCGCAGGCTGCCGTCCGACTGGGCGGCCCACTGCTGGGCCCCGCTGCCGTTGCAGTCGTAGAGCTGCACGAGGGTGCCGTCGGTGGTCCCGCTCGCCTTCACGTCCAGGCACTTGGCGAGCCCCCGCACCGTGCCGTCGCCGGGCAGGCTCCACCGCTGGGCTGCGGTGCCGTTGCAGGTCCAGGTCTGCACCTTGGTGCCGTTCGCGGTCTGGCTGGAGGCGATGTCCGCGCACTTGCCGAGGGCCTTGACCTCACCGGTGCGCGCCCCGCCGGTGCCGACGCCCGGGCCGGTGAAGGTGTAGCTGTCCACGTCCAGCAACGCCCCGCTGCCGCCGGTGACGACCAGGTACAGGTCGTGGGTGCCGTCGTCGGGCTTGGTCACCGTGGCGCTCAGCTCGGTGTAGTTGTCCCAGCCGCCGGTGTTCGGCACCGCGATCCGGGCGACCTCGGTGCCGGTCGGTGAGTCGTACCGGAAGGAGAGGGTGCCGCCGGGGCCGCCGGAGGAGACCCGGGCCCGGACGCCGGTGATCCCCTTGAGGCTCACCGCGTGGTGCCGCACGCTCTCGCCGTTCTGGACGTCGCCCAGCCGCTTGCCACCCTCGGCCGCCGCCTGGTCGATCACCTTGGGGCCGTTGAGCTGGACGAAGTGCTCAGCCTGCCACTGTTTCGGGTAGAGGCTGATCTCCTGCTCACCGGTGAGCGCGGCCGAGCCGGTCGCGCCGCGATCGGTGTAGCTGCCCCGCAGGACGAAGAACAGCACCGAGTCGGGGCCGGCGTGCACCGGGCCGGTGTTGAAGGTCGCGCCGCAGCCGGTCCCCTCCCCCTCCTCGTGGGCGTGCTCCTGGTGGCCCAGCGCGGCCCGGACGACCACCGCCGAGCAGGCCGGCGTGCCGTCCTGCGGGTCACTGGCCGTGGCGCCCACCGCCAGGTCCTGCCCCCAGTCGAAGAGCCCGCCGGCGGGCAGGCCGGTCAACGTGACAGTCGGCCGGTTGTTGCCGACCACCACCGACACCACTGTGGTGGCGCTGCGGCCGGTGCCGTCGTTGACTGTGAGCCGGGCGCTGTAGGTGCCGTTGGCGGAGTACGTGAAGGACGGGTTCGCGGCTGTCGAGTCGGTGCTGCCGTTGTTGGTGAAGTCCCACGCGTACGTCAGCGGGTCGCCGTCCGGGTCCGAGCTGCCGGCGCTGGAGAAGGTCACCGAGAGGGGGGCCAGGCCGTTGTCCCGGTTGACGGTGGCCTTGGCTTCCGGCGACCGGCCACCCTGGACATAGTTGATTTTGTAGAGACCGGCGTCTACCGCGCCGGAGAAGTAGCCGCTGCCGTACTCCAGCAGGTAGAGCGAACCGTCCGGGCCGAACTGCCAGTCGATCGGATGGACGAGCTTCATGCCGGCGAGCACCGGCTCGATGACGGTCGGCGTGCCGGTGGACGGGTTGCCGTTGTCGAACTGGACCTCCTTGATCCAGTTGCGGCAGTACTCGGAGATCAACCACTTGTTGTCGTAGTAGGCCGGCCACTTCACGTCCGAGACGAGATTCGGGTCGTAGTGGTAGACCTCGACGTGGTTGGGCGACCCGCACCCACCCGGGTTGTCCAGCGCCGGCCAGTCCTCACTGCCGCCGTGCTGTTCCCAGACCAGTGCCGGTTTCGTCGGCGGAAGCTGCTGGACACCCGTGTTGCGGGGTGAGTTGTTGACCGGGCCGGTCGAGCCGCCGCAGGGGAACCAGCCGCGCGGTGTGGCGGTGGCGAAGTCCCAGTCGTTGTAGGCGACGTTGGGGCCGCCACAGTACGGCCAACCGTAGTTGCCGGGCCCGTTGGCCCGGTTGAACTCGTCGTAGGCCGCCGGGCCACGGTTGGCGAGGTCGGCGCCGGCATCCGGGCCGACCTCACCCCAGTAGAGGGTGTTGTTGGCCTTGCGGTCCACCCAGATCCGGTACGGGTTGCGCACGCCCATCACGTAGATCTCCGGGCGCGTTCGGGCGGTGCCGGCGGCGAAGATGTTGCCGGCGGGGACGGTGTAGCTGCCGTCGTTCTCCGGGTGGATCCGGTTGATCTTGCCGCGCAGGTCGTTGGTGTTGCCAGAGGTGCGTTGGGCGTCGTACTGCGCGTTGCGGTTCGTCCGCTCGTCGATCGGGGCCATTCCGGCGGAGTCGCCGCCGGAGTTGGTGTTGTCGCCGACGGCGAAGTACAGGTTGCCGGCGGTGTCCCAGCTCATCGAACCGGCCGAGTGGCAGCAGAGATCGCGTTCGGTGGGCCACTCGATCAGCACGTCCTCGCTGCCCGGGTCGAGCAGCAGCGTGGACGGGTTGAAGGTGAACCGGCTGATCCGGTTGACCAGTGGGGTGACCTTCGGCGAGTAGAAGAGGTAGACCCAGCGGTTGCTCGCGAAGCTCGGGTGCAGGGTGATGCCGATCAGGCCGTCCTCGAAGCGGGCGTCCAGCGCCAGGGTGAGGGCCACGGTGGTGGACCTGGTCGCCGGGTTGTAGAGGCGGACCTGGCCACCGGCGCTGCTGGTGCCCCGGTTGATGTAGAAGACCTTGCCGTCGGGTGCGACGGCCAGTTCGATCGGTTCGCCCATGGAGAGGCCACCGTCGAGGGCGACCTTCTCGAACCCGATGGTGGCGGGCGGGGCGAGGGCGGCGGCCTGGGCCGGGGACGCGGCGGCCGGTAGAACGCTTGCCTGCGGGACGAGGCAGAGGGTGACCAGGACGGTGAGCAGAGTGGTGGCGCTGACGAGCCGTCGACGCAGAGTGCGGGACACGAGACCTCCAGCTGTCCGGGGGATCTCGGTGCCGCTCCCGCCGACTGGAGGAGCACCGCGGTGTTTCCCGGACATTAACGTCTTTCACTGGAAGGCGATAGAACTTCGCGTCATCGGATCGAAAGTTGTCAAGATTTATACGAAAGTACGGGCTCAGCTACGCGTCGGGGTGAAGTGCGCCGGGGGCATCGCGCAATTGCGCAACGTCAGGTCCTGCTCGACGTCGGTGAGCACACCTGCGGCATTGATGAGACCGATGTGCGAGAACGCCTGCGGGAAGTTGCCCAACTGCTCCCCGGTCTGCTGGTCGATCTGCTCGGCGAACAGGCCCAGGTCGTTGACCCGACCAGCCAGATCGCGAAACAACTCGTGTGCCCGGTCCCGCTCGCCGGCCAACGCCAGGCAACTCACCAGCCAGAACGAACAGATGACGAAGCCCGCCGGGTCGCCGTCCCAGCGCCGCAGCAGGCCGTCGTGCGACAGCCGCCGCTCCACCGCGCGGACCGTCGAGCGCATCCGAGGGTCGTCGGCCCGCAGAAAACCCACCAGCGGCATCACCAGCACCGACGCGTCCAGCTCGTCGGAATCAAAAATCCCGGTGTACGACTGGAGCCGGTCGCTCCACCCCCGCTCGAGGATCGCCGCGCGCACCTCGTCCCGGGCCGCCGTCCAGCGAGCCAGGTCCTGCGGCCCGCCGAGCTGGTCGCCGAAGCGGACCGCCCGGTCCAGCGCCACCCAGCACTCCACCTTCGAGGACACGTGGTGGTGTTGCACTCCACGCTCCTCCCACATCCCCGCGTCCGGTTGCTTCCAGTCCTGCTCGGCCTGATCGGCGAGCACCCGGAGCAGGTGGTAGACGTCCGGGTCGAACGGTTCGAGCTGGTCGCGCATCAGCCAGGCGGCGTCCATGGCCGCGCCGTAGATGTCGTTCTGCCGCTGCCGCCACGCGTCGTTGCCGGTCACCACCGGCGGGCTGTCGCGGTAACCGCCGAGCTGGTCCAGCCGATGCTCGGTGAGGTCCCGCTCCCCCAGCACCCCGTACATGATGGGCACCGGCTGGTCGCCGATTCGGCCCATCGCCCGGCCCAACCAGGCGAACTGCCGCCGCACCTCGTCGAAGCACGCCGAGCGCCACAGCGCCCGCAGGGTGTGGCTGAAGTCGCGCACCCAGACGTAGCGGTAGTCGTAGTTGCGGTCCCCGCCGAGCTTCTCCGGCAGCGAGGTGGTCACCGAGGCCACCACCGCGCCACTGGGCCGGTACGTCATGCCCTGCACCACCAGCCCGCTGCGCCGCACCTCCTCGGCGTAGAGGCCCTTGTAGTCGTGCTCGTCGGCCCAGGACCGCCAGCCGGCGACGGTGTCGGCGATCGTCTGGTCCGCGTCCGGCACCTCCGGCAGTGGCGCGTCGTAGGTCGGGGCGTACCCGAGACTGAAGTTGTGGGTCGTGCCGGCGCGGACGGTGAACGTCGCCGCGGCATCGCCATCGTCGCCGCACGCCAACCGCACGCTGCTGCGGAAGGTGAGCCGCGCGGCCCCGGCGATGGCCTCGAGCATGTCCTCACGCTCGACCAGGTATGCGATGGTGCGCCCGTACTCGAAGCGCGGACGGTAGTGCACCCGCACCGGCACCGCACCGGAGAGTCCCTGCACGCTGCGGACCAGCACCTGCGGTGGGTGCATGCCGATGTCGTGACCTCGCGAGCCGGGCTCGAAGGCGAGCGCGTCGGTGAGCGCGACCTCCCCTTGCGCGGTGCGGAAGATGGTCCGCAACACCAGGGTGTGCTCCAGGTAGCTCCGTTCGACAGTGAAATCGACCTCCGGTCGGATCGACCAGTGCCCCGCGCCGTCGTCGAGCAGCCGCCCGAACACCGACGGTGCGTCGAACCGGCCCGGGCACCACCAGTTCACCGAGCCCGAGGCGTCCACCAGCGCCGCGCTGCGGCCGTCGGCGAGGAAACCGTAGTCGCTGATCTGTCCGCTCTCCACCTGACTGCCTACCCGGGCAGTCCGCGCCCATTCCCCTCCTGCCCGACGGTGGAGACCGCGTTACCGGTCGGCCTGGACGGGAACCCGGCGGGCTGACGAGGGAGGATGCTCATGACGTCAGCTTCGGGGCCGACCGCCGCGTGGCGGCCCGGCACACAGGGTGGCGACCTGCTTCCATCCGGGCCGGCCGGCCGCCTGTCGACACCGGCCGGGGACGGCCACGGGCCGGAGACCGGCCCGCCGACCGTGACGATCGGCTCGTACCCGGACTATCCGACCGCGCAGCGGGTCGTCGACTACCTGGCCGACAACCGCTTTCCGGTGGAGCACAGCGCCATCGTCGGCACCAACCTCACACTGGTGGAGACGGTGCTCGGGCGTATGACCACCGGTCGCGCCGGCCTGCTCGGCGCCGGTACCGGCGCCTGGTTCGGGCTCTTCATCGGCCTGTTGTTCGGCATCTTCACCGTCGGCAACTGGCTGGCGGTGATCCTGGTCGGGTTGGTCATCGGGGCGATCTGGGGTGCCGTGTTCGGCGCGGTCGCACACGCCATGACAGGCGGGCAGCGCGACTTCACCTCGGCCAGCTCACTGCGCGCCGGCCAGTACGCGGTGACAGTCGACGCGCAGCTCGCCGACCAGGCGCGACAGCTGCTCGGTCGGATGCAGATGTCCAGCTCGACGCAGAACGCCCGCTGAGCGACGACCGACCGCCCGTCCCGGCAGCACTCGGGGCGGGCGGCCGCGTCGTCGTTCAGTCGTGATACGCCAGCTCGCCGGCCCGCAGCGGCACGTCGACCCGGTTCTCCGGTGGCGCCAGCGGGCAGGCCCAGCGGTCGTCGTAGGCACAGCTCGGGTTGTAGAGGTAGTTGGCGTCCAGCCGGACCCGGTCGCCGGGCAGCAGCTCGACGCCCCGGCCGAAGGTGCCCTTCACCGTGTCGGTGAGGTACCGGCCTCCGCCGTAGCTCTCCCGCCCGCAGGTGCCGTCGCGCAGCGGAACGAACAGCCCGCCCCCGTACGCCTCGATCCACCACAGGGTCAGCGGCCCCCACGGCGTCTCGGCCACCGCGATTCGCCGGTAAGCGACCACCCCGTCCGGGCCACCGGTGTCGATGCGCAGCTCGCCGCTGGCCGAGCGCAGAGGCGCCTCGACCACGGCCTCCGGGTTGGGTGGGAAGTAGCGCACCCCGGCGAAGTCGGGCCGCTCCGCCACGGGGATCGGGCTCTGCGGGTGGGTGGCGAAGAGTTCGTCGCGGCCGGCGCGGAAGCCGGCCAGGTCGACCTCGGACAGGTACAGCCGGGCCACCCGCTCCCGCCAGTCGGCCAACTCCAGATCATCCACGTCACCGAGCCTATGCCGTGGCTCTGCGGCAGCTCAGCGCGACGGCCAGTTGGTCAGGACGGCGTCGAGGGCGTCCAGGGTGCGCGACCAGGAGTCGTCGGTGGGGCGCGGGGTGTGCCGGAAGCCGCCGGTCTTCTCCAGGCTCACGAACCCGTGGAACGTGCTGTGCATCATCCGCACCGCGTCGGTCTGGTCGGGCTCGGAGAGCCGGTAGCCGCGCAGGATCGCCCGGGTCATCTCGGCGTGCCGGACGCCCGCGCTCGCGGCGGCGGTCTCCGGGTCGAGGTCGATCTGCATGGCCGCGTAGCGGCCCGGGTGCTCTCGCGCGTAGTCGCGGTAGGCGTTGGCGAACGCCACCAGCGCGTCCTTGCCGGCCCGGCCGGCGAGCGCGGCGGCGACCCGGTCGGCCAGCTCCGCCAGTGCCAGCAGGGCGATCCTGACCCGCAGTTCGTGCGCGTTCCTCAGGTGGAAGTACAGGCTGGCGTCCTTCACCCCGAACTGGCGCGCGAGCGCGGCAACAGTGACGTTCTCGACGCCCACCTCGTCGGCCAGCTCGGCTGCGGCCAGCGTCAGGCGCTCGACGGTCACCCCGGCACGTGCCATGCAGCACACTCCAAACCTAGCCGTAATAATCGCTTGCCTAAGAGGGCTAGGCTACTACCTATGTTGGCCCTAACCGAATCCGTCATCCGCGCGTCCTTCGTCAATTGCAGCAAGGGCGAGGCGAAGCGGCTGACCGTACCGAACGATCTTGAAGTGCGTCAGTGGGACGACCTCGACTTTCTCGGCTGGCGGGATCCCTCCGCGCCGCAGCGGGCCTACCTGGTCGCCGAGACCGACGGCGAGCTGGCCGGGGTGGTGCTGCGGGCCGCGGCGCACCAGACGGGGCGTGTGCGGCACAGCATGTGCTCGTTCTGCCTGACCACCCACCTCGGCGGTGGCGTCTCGCTGATGACCGCCCCCAAGGCCGGTCCGAGCGGACGCCAGGGCGACTCGGTGGGCACGTACCTGTGCTCCGACCTGGCCTGCTCGCTGTACCTGCGGGGGAAGAAGCACGCCGGGCCTCCCGCGCCCGAGCCGTTGCCCCTGCCGGAGCGGATCGACCGCGTCAGGACCGCCCTCGCGACATTCCTCCGCAAGGTCACCGAGTGACGGTTCGAGACGGCCTGCGCGGCCGGGGCCGGAGCGCGTTCGGGCCCCGGTCCGCCTCCGCCTAGCGGTCGGTGGCCAGGCGGGCGTGCAGGTGCTCGTCGTAGCGGCGACCGTCGCCGTACCGGTACGACTCGCGCAGGGTGCCCTCGGCCGGGTAGCCGGCGCGGTCGGCGACCCGGCAGGACGCCGGGTTGGCCACCGCGTGACACAGCTCCACCCGGTGCAGCCCGAGATCCGCGAACGCCCAGTCGGTGAGCCGGACGACGGCGCGGACCGCCACCTGACGCCCCCGTGCCGCGGGCACCGTCCAGTAGCCGATGGACGCGTCGCCGTCGTGGATGCGGTGCAGCGACACCGAGCCGAGCAGTTCGCCGTCGGCCGCCGCGGTGACCGCCATCGAGGCGTGGCCACCGGTGGACCAGTCGGCCCGGCGACGCACCCAGAGCAGCGCGACCTCGTCGTCGATCGGGCGGCCACCCTGCGGGTTCCACTGGGCGATCGCCGGGTCCCGGAGCGCGTCGCGCACCGCCGGGGCGTCCTCGTCCCGCCAGGGGCGCAGCAACAGGTCGGCGGCGGCGAGTTCCACGTGTTCCACGAGGCCGGAGTCTGGCACAACCCCCGGCCTCCGCGCCGCCGGATTAACGCGGCTTTCCTTCAAAGCTGCACGATCCGGCGGCCAGAGCGTGAGGAAGTGACCCAGGCAACGCTCAACGACGTTACTTAAATTTTGAAAGAATGCTACCGTCGTGGCATGACCGAGAGCCTGGACAGCACCCGAGAGGCCGCCTGGCGCGCCTACATCGAGGCCAGCCAGCGTCTCTACACCCAGTTGGAAGAGGATCTGCGGGTCGACAGCGACCTCAGCTTCGCCGACTACCACGTGCTGGTCCTGCTCTCCGAGGCACCCGGGCAGCGGCTACGGATGGGCGAGCTGGCCAGCCGGTTGATCTTCTCGCCCAGCCGCCTCACCTACCAGGTCTCCTCCATGCAGCGTCGTGGCCTGGTCAGCAAAGAGCCCTGCCCGGACGACCGGCGTGGCAGCGAGGCGGTGCTCACCGCCGCCGGGCTGCTCGCCCTGCGGGAAGCCGCACCCCACCACCTGGCGTCGGTGCGTACCCATCTCATGGACGACCTCGACGATGCCGAGGTCGCCTGCCTCACCCGGGTCTTCGACCGGCTCGGCGAGCGCCTGCGGGCATCGCGGGTCAGCTCGACCACCCCCGCCTCACGCTAGGAGCCTCGACATGCCCGCGATCACCGTCGACAACGTTCTCGTCCTGCCCCGCCTGCCCCAGCTCGACGAGGCCACCACGATCCGCCCGGTCCGCACCGTGACCACGGCGCCCAGCGGCTTCGAGGGTGAGGGCTTCCCGGTCCGTCGCGCCTTCGCCGGGGTGTCGACCACCGACCTGGACCCGTTCATCCACCTCGACCAGATGGGCGAGGTCGACTACGCGCCGGGCGAGCCCAAGGGCACGCCGTGGCACCCGCACCGCGGCTTCGAGACCGTCACGTACATCATCGACGGCGTCTTCGACCACCAGGACTCCAACGGTGGTGGCGGCACCATCACCGACGGCGACACCCAGTGGATGACGGCGGGCAGCGGCCTGCTGCACATCGAGGCGCCGCCGGAGCACCTGGTGATGAGCGGCGGGCTCTTCCACGGCACCCAACTGTGGGTCAACCTGCCCCGCTCGGCCAAGATGAACCCGCCCCGCTACCAGGACATCCGGGGTCGGGAGTCGGCGCTGCTCACCACGCCCGACGGCGGCGCGCTGATCCGGGTCATCGCCGGCGAGGTCGCCGGGCACCGCGGCCCGGGTTCGACCTTCACCCCGATCACCATCACGCACGTCACGGTGCAGCCGGGCGCGCAGGTCGACCTGCCCTGGCGGCCCGACTTCAACGCCCTGGTGTACGTGCTGGGCGGTCGCGGCACGGTCGGCACCGACCGGCGGCCGGTGCGTACCGGCCAGCTCGCGGTGCACGGCCCGGGTGACGCGCTGCGGTTCAGCGCCGCCACCTCGCAGGACAGCAACACCCCCGCACTGGACCTCTACATCATGGGCGGTCAGCCGATCCGGGAGCCGGTGGCACAGTACGGCCCGTTCGTGATGAACACCCGGGACGAGCTGCTCAAGGCGTTCGAGGACTTCCAGGCCGGTCGCCTCGGCGTGATCCCCACCGAGCGGCTCCCGCACACCGGCGGCCAGGGCACCCGGCCCTGACCACGCTCGACCGCTGAGTTCGGCGCCGACGCCTCCGGTTCACCCCGGGGGCGTCGGCGCCGCCTCAGGAGACCGCAAAGATCCCGGCAACGCCCAGAATCACCATCAGCAACACCGCTACCAGCGCACCCCGTTCGCTCTCCACCGCCGGCTCGCGGTTCTCGGTCACGGGATTCGTCGTGTCGCGGGGCATGGTGTGGCCTCCTCGGCTGTTGTCGCGTCGCTTCCGATGGCGTTGGCCAGGTCACCGGTCTGGGGTCCTGGCGTGCGGACCCGCGTCGGGGGTCCTACCGTGAGGACGTTGCCGACCTCCAGGGGGGCTGGACGGTGCCGTTGCAGGACTGGTTCCTCACCGCTGAGGAACGCGCCAACCCGGTCTCTGGCTTACCCGTGTGGACCACGGGAAACCTCGCCGAACCGTTGATTCACGGTGCCGCGTACTTCGACCGACTGGTCCACGAGGTCGAGGCCCTGGGCTCCGGCGACCACCTGTTCTTCACCGACTGGCGGGGTGACCCGGACCAGCGACTGCGCCCGGACGGTCCGACAGTGGCCCAACTCTTCGCCCAGGCCGCGCAGCGCGGTGTGGTGGTGAAGGGGTTGATCTGGCGCTCGCACCTCGACGTCCTGGCGTACAGCGAGGCCGAGAACCGCGACCTCAGCGAGACGATCTCGGCCGCCGGTGGCGAGGTGCTGCTGGACCAGCGGGTCCGGCGCGGCGGCTCGCACCACCAGAAGCTCGTGGTGCTGCGGCACCAGGGCGCGCCCGAGCGGGACGTCGCCTTCGCCGGCGGGATCGACCTGTGCCACAGCCGCCGCGACGACGCCGCGCACCACGGCGATCCGCAACCGGTGCAGATGTCCCCCCGGTACGGACCCAATCCGCCCTGGCACGACGTGCAGCTCGCGGTGCGCGGTCCGGTGGTCGGCGCGTTGGACACCCTGTTCCGGGAACGCTGGACCGACCCGATGCCGCTGGACTCGGAGAACCCGCTGGCCTACCTGCGGGACCGGCTGCGCGGCTCGGATTTGCGCCCCGACCCGCTGCCCGAGCAGCCGGCCGACCCGCCGCCCTGCGGTCCGCACCAGATCCAGGTGCTGCGCACCTACCCCGCCGTCCGTCCCCGCTACTCGTTCGCACCGGACGGGGAGCGGACCGTGGCCCGGGGCTACACCAAGGCGGTACGCCGGGCCCGCCGGCTGATCTACCTGGAGGATCAGTACCTCTGGTCGGCCGAGGTCGCGGACCTGTTCGCGCACGCGCTGCGGGACAACCCGGACCTGCACCTGATCGCCGTCGTCCCCCGCCACCCGGACGTGGACGGCAAGCTGGCGTTGCCGCCGAACATGGTCGGGCGCGAGCAGGCGCTGTCACTGTGTGAGCGGGCCGCACCGGACCGGGTGCACGTGTTCGACGTGGAGAACCACGCCGGCGAGCCGGTCTACGTGCACGCGAAGGTCTGCGTGGTCGACGACGTCTGGGCCAGCGTGGGCAGCGACAACTTCAACCGGCGGTCCTGGACGCACGACAGCGAGTTGTCCTGCGCGGTGCTCGACGACACCCCGGACCAGCGGGAGCCCACCGACCCCGCCGGGCGGGGCGACGGCGCGCGGAGCTTCGCCCGGGACCTGCGCCTGCGGCTGTGGCGCGAGCACCTGGACCGCGACCCGGACGGCGCTGACGACGCCGACCTGTTGGACCCGGCGGACGCCGTCGCGGCCGTCACGGCCGCCGCCGACGCGCTACAGCAGTGGTACGACGACGGCCAGGTGGGAGAACGGCCGCCCGGGCGGCTGCGCCCGCACCGCCCCGAGCGGCTGCCGTGGTACACCCGGGCCTGGGCGCTGCCGATGTACCGGCTGGTCTACGACCCGGACGGCAGGCCGCTGCGGGCGAGGCTGGCCGGCACCTGGTGATGCGGTCGGGCCGGCTCCGGTGCGGCGACCGCGTGCACGTTCAGCCCGCCGGGGTAGGCGAACGACGAGCGCGGTGAGTAGTAGCCGAAGCCGATGGTCAGCGGGTTGGCCGGGCGCAGCGCGTACATCGGATGGCCGGGCTGGAGGAACTCCACCGACTCGATCTCGAACGGGGCGACCGGCTCGGCGATGAACGGGTAGGCCGAGCTGAGCAACTGGCCGTCGCGCCGGGTGAAGTAGCGGTGGTGCCCGCTGCTGATCACGTGACCGGTCTCCCCCACCCGACACCGGGCCCGGACCAACGGCGTGCCGTCGATCTCCGTCTCGGAGAGCAGGTCCTCGCCGTTCACGTCGATCCGGGTGCGCCCGGCGAGCACCGGGGCGCCGCGAGCGAGGGCGTACTCACGGACCCGCCGGCTGGAGGCCACGTAGTGGGTCCACCAGCCACCGGCGTTGAGGCCGCCCGGCGCGTCGACGCCCAGCAGCGAGACGCCGAGGTAGGTCAGCGAGTACGCGCCGAAGCCGGAGGTCTGCGTCTCGTCGTCGACGATGTACTGGTTGAGGAAGACCTGCCGGTCGGGGCGGGGGCAGAGCCCCGGCGGGACCAGCGCGGCGACCGCGTCGGGGTCCGCCGGCAGCCAGCTGAAGTAGAGGGTGCGACTGTTCACGACAAGCTGGGGAGCGGCTGGATCGAGCACGGTGCCTCCGAACCGGGTGTGTACACGCGACGCTACGGCCGGTCCCACCAGCGGGACAAGGACGGATAGTCGACACTCCTGGCGACTTGTCGGATTTCATGTTGACCAGTCGGCGCGACCCGTGGGCCGATCGGCCGGACCGGCCAGCCGACCGGGTACCGGATCGCAGCGGGAACAACGGGTAAGGATCCTCACAACCATCCCGACTTCCGCGCCATTTGCCCCTTTTATTGCTCAACACACCTTAAGTACATCAACCTTTCGGCTAGATTTCTGGGAGACGATCAGGTTAAGGTGACTCCCGAACGGCCTATTGGAAGCTAAACCAAAGCGTCACGTCTTTCTTGTCAGCGGACGAGGTGCAGGGAGGACCACCCATGACCGCGCCAACGATCACCGAGCAGCCGAGCGTCGCCGCCAAGGCCACCACCAAGCTCGACCCGCGCGCTCTCACCGACAGCGCCGCCAACCTGCTCAACGCGATGGCCGCGCTGCCCGCCAACCACCCGTCGCGCGCCGCTCTGCGGGACCGGGCGATCGAGGCCTGGCTGCCGCTCGCCAACCACCTGGCCCACCGCTACAGCGGGCGCGGCGAGCCGAACGACGACCTGGCGCAGACCGCCGCGATCGGCCTGATCAAGGCCATCGACAAGTTCGACCCCGAGCGCGGTGTCGACTTCGCCGGTTACGCGATCCCCACCATCATCGGTGAGCTCAAGCGGCACTTCCGGGACCGCACCTGGGACATCCGGGTGCCCCGCCGGCTCCAGGAGCTGCGGCTGGCCATCTCCGACGCCAACAGCTCGCTCCTGCAGACCCTCGGCCGCTCGCCGACGGTCGCCGACATCGCCGCGCACCTCAAGCTCACCGAGGAAGAGGTGCTGGAGGGCCTGGAAGGCGCCCGCGCGTACAACGCGGTGTCGCTGTCCACCCCGACCGGCGACGGCGAGCGCGCCACCGAGCTGGGCGACATGCTCGGCGGCGAGGACAGCGAGTTCGAGCTGGCTGAGCTGCGGGTCGCCCTCGGCCCGGCGCTGGCCACCCTCGACGAGCGCGAGCAGAAGATCCTCACGCTGCGCTTCTACGGCAACCTGACCCAGTCGCAGATCGCCGACCAGATCGGCGTCTCGCAGATGCACGTCTCGCGACTGCTGACCCGGGCACTGACCAAGCTGCGTGGCCAGCTCGACGGCACGTACTGACCGGTTGACGACAGGAGGGCCGGGTCCATGGACCCGGCCCTCCTGCGTGCCCGCATTGTCACGTGGGCGTGACAGTGCGACAGCTGAGCGCGGCGGTGAGGTCGGGTCAGGAGCTGACCGGCTCCCGCCACATCGGCCAGAACGGCGTCCCGTCGGGCACCCGGAACGGCTCGCCGGCCAGGTAGCCGTGCTTCGCGTACAGATCCCGACTGCGTGGGCTGCTCGCCTCCAGGTACGCCGGCATCCCGTTGGCGTCCAGCCAGGCGTGGTGGTGGCGCATCAGCGCGCTCCCCAAGCCCTGCCCCTGCCGGCCGGGCCGGGTCGCCAGGAACGCGAGGTGGTGGTGATCCGGATGCGGGTGGTTCGCCGCGAACAGCTCGTCGAGGTGCTGGAACCGGTCGGTCCACTCGCCGCAGGCGGCGGCCAGTCGGGCGTCGTAGTCCGTCGGCGGCGGCGCCGGCTCACCGACCGACGGCAACCAGACCGCGACCGAGGCCCGGTCCGCGGTCGAGTGGACGATGCCGTGCCGCATCGCGTGCCCGACCAGGATCTCGAAGTCGCCGGCCAGTACCGCCTCCCGCTTACTCGGGTCGGGGACCAACCAGTTCGTCACCTCCAGGACGGTGAACGCCTCGGCGATGCGACCCGCCACGAGGGTGGTCTCCTCCGGCCCGAGTTGCTCGATGACCACGCTCATCGGGTCACCTCCACGGCGGCCGGGGCCTCCGGCTTGACGGCGGCCGCGGCGCTCGCCGCCCCGAGGCCGATCCGGGCGTACGTGTCCGGGCGGTTGCTGCGCAGCAGCAGGGCCCAGCCGACGCCCAGCAGGGCGGCTACCGGGTACGCGGCGGGCAGCGCCCAGCGCAGCGTCGAGTCCGGCGCGACGCCGAGCAGGTTGGCGAAGTTCGACACGGCCAACCAGATGATCACGAAGAGCGCGATGGTGGCCAGGCCGGGCGCGATGGCCCGTCGCCAGAGGTTCTCGCCCCCGGCGGAGCGGGCGAAGTAGGCGATCACCGCCACCGAGGTGGTGGCGATCAGCAGCAGGACACCGAAGCCACCGGTGGTGCCGACCCAGAAGAAGAGCTGCACCACCGGATCCCAGCCGTTGATCGCGTACAGCAGGATGACGAGCAGTCCGAGGACGCTCTGCGCCACCGAGGCGGCCCGCGGCGCACCGGTACGGGCCGAGGTCTGCCCGAACACCGCCGGCAGCACCCGCTCCCGACCGAGCGCGAAGGTGTAGCGGGCCGTGGTGTTGTGGAACGAGATCATCGCGGCGAGCACCGAGGTCAGGAAGAGCACCTGCCCGATGGTGACCGCGGTGTCGCCGAGGTGCGCGGCGGCCAGGTTGAAGATGAGCCCTACGCTCTGCTCGCCGGCCTCGGCGACGATCTGGTCCTGCCCGACCGCGACGGTCATGGTCCACGACGACAGCGCGTACAGCCCGGCGATGATCGCCACCGAGAGGTAGGTGGCCAGCGGCACCGTCCGCTTCGGGTCCTTGCTCTCCTCGCTGAAGACCACCGCCGACTCGAAGCCGACGAAGCCGAGGACGGCGAGCACCAGCACCGCGCCGACGCCCGGCACGAAGAGGTTGTCCGGGGAGAACGAGGCGAAGCTGACCCCACCGTCGGCCGGGTTGCCGAGCTGTCCCAGGTCGAAGACGAGGACCACCACGATCTCGGCGACCAGCAGCGCGGCCAGGACCATGCCGTTGAGGTCGACCCGGAGGAGGCCGAGCAGGCCGACCAACGCCCACGCCACCAGGGCCACGACGGCCCAGTGCGGGTGCCCGCCGAAGAGCCGGTCGAGCACCGGCTCGGCCGCCACGCCGATGGTGCCGTACAGCCCGACCTGCAACGCGTTGTACGCGATCAGCGCGACCCAGGCGGCGCCCACGCCGGCCGGTCGGCCCAGGCCACGGGAGACGTAGGCGTAGAAGGCGCCGGCGTTCTCCACCCGGCGGGACATCGCCACGTAACCCACCGAGAAGAGCGCGAGCACCGCGGCGATCAGCAGGAAGGCCAGCGGGATGCCGGTCACGCCGATGACGCCGTAGCCGGTGGTGACGACGCCGGCCACCACGGTCAGCGGCGCGGCGGCGGAGAGGACGAAGAAGATCACCGAGGGGATGCCGAGACGGCCCCGGGCCAGGGCTTCGGAGACGTTGCTGGGTCGGTCGACTGTCGATGTCGGGGGCATACGACTACTCCGATTGTCGAGGGGAGGGTTGGGGGTTACCGGGGGGGGGGATCAGGGAATGCCGCGCAGCACGGCGGCGCCGACGGCGGCCTCGGTGTGCCCGACGAGTTCCTTGAGTGGCGCCGGCAGCGCGGGGATGAGGACGTTCAGCCGGTGGTGCGCGCGGGGGCCGGCGCTCCACAGCACCTCGCGGGTCAGCCCCGCGGCCACGACCAGGCCGAGCAGCAGGGCGTCCGGCACGCCCGGCGGGTCCGGCCGGTCCAGCAGGGCCCGTAGCCGGGTGGCCGGCCAGGCCACCGCGTTGAGGTCGATCGGCAGGTAGCTGACCGAGGTACGCAACAGCCGGCGGCTCTCCTGGCGGCGCAGCACCCCGGCGCGGGCCAACCGCTCCCCCACCGAGGTCGTGGCGCTCTGGGCCAGGAAGCTCAGCCAGGTGCGCAGCTCCCGGTGCTGGGACTCACCGACCAACTGGTCCAGCACCGTGTGCGCCAGGGCGTCGGCCGGCGGACGCCGGTCGATGACGGTGATCTGCCCGGCCGCGACTGTGACATGTCCATAAAGGATCAGCTCGCCGAGGAGCCCGCCGGCCAGCCCGAGCCCGGTCGCCGCCGGGTGCAGTTTGGCCTTGCCGCGACTGTCGTTGTGTGCGATCAGGAAGAACTCGTCGGCGATGAGCAACGGTCCTCCCGCACAGGTGTGTCCACAGTGATCGCGACCGGGAAAGGATGCACCGACAGCTACTGCAACGCAACTCCCAGATTTGAAAGTTGCACTCCGTACATCTGCGACCTGCGGATCTTGTCGTGGCAGACTCGGACGGTGACCGCCACTCCCACCATCCGACCCGCCCCCAGCCCGACCGTGCGGCGACGCCGCATCGCCCGGGAACTCCGCCAGCTTCGGGAACGCGCGGGCATGACCCTCGATGTGGCCGCCCGTCAGCTCGACATGTCGAAGAGCAACCTCTCCCGGATCGAGACCGCGCAGATCGGCATCAAACCGCGCGACGTCCGGGCCGCTCTCGCGCTGTACCAGGTGACCGGTTCGGACGCCGAGGCGCTGATCGAGATCGCCCGGGGGGCACAGCAGCGCGGCTGGTGGCAGAACTACAGCGACGTGCTCCCCGAGTGGTTCGAGTTCTACGTCGGGCTGGAGGCCGAGGCCGCGGCGCTGCGCACGTACGAGGCCGAGTCGGTGCCCGGACTGCTGCAGACCGAGGCGTACGCCCGGGAGATATTCCGGCGCACCGCCGGCGAGGACGGTCTGGAGCGAAAGATCGCCGCCCGACTGCGCCGGCAGGAGGTGCTGCGCCGCGAGGACCCGGTCGATCTGTCGGTGATCCTCAACGAGGCGGTGCTCCTGCGCCCGGTCGGCGGCGCCGCGGTGATGGCCGAACAACTGGTCCACATGAGCCGGATCGCGCAGCTACCCAACGTGACAATCCAGGTACTGCCCTTCACCGCTGGCGGGCATCCCGCGATGAGCACCCCGTACGTGATCCTCAACTTCGCCGATGCCGCCGACGCGTCAGTGGTTTACCTGGATAACCTCACGATGGGGCTGGCTCTGGAGGGAGCCGATCATGTGCTCGGGTATAGCCTTCTGCACGAGGAGCTGTGCCGGATGGCGCTCGATCCGACGGCGTCGTTGACCCGTCTTGAGCATGCTTCTCGTAACTTTGCGTGACCGCTTCTGCGGCACGCCGACGCAGACGAGAGGTACCGCGGATGACGGCGTACGACCTGACCCGAGCGGACTGGCGCACCAGCACGCGCAGCAGCGGCAACGGCAACTGCGTGGAGGTCGCGACAGTCGACGGTCAGGTCGCCGTCCGGGACAGCAAGGACCGCTCCGGCCCGGTGCTCGCCTTCGGTGCGACGGCCTGGCGGGCCTTCGTGCTCGGCGTCGCCGAGGTCCGTCGCTCCTGACGCACCCGTCCCGGTGCGAGACTGGGCCGTGCTCTCCGACGTAACACTTGACCTGCCGGTCCGTCCGGTGCTGCCGGCGCTGGTCGCGGCACTCGACGCGGCCGGCGCCGGTGTGCTGGTGGCCCCGCCGGGCACCGGCAAGACCACCCTCGCGCCGCTGGCCGTGGCCGACCGGGTGTCCGGTCGGGTGGTGATCGCCCAACCCCGCCGGGTGGCGGCCCGTGCCGCCGCCCGGCGCATGGCCGAGCTGCTCGGCGAGCGGGTCGGTGAGCGGGTCGGCTACGCGGTACGCGGCGAGCGCCGGGTCGGCCCGGCCACCCGGATCGAGGTGGTCACCACCGGTCTGCTGGTCCGCCGGCTGCACCACGACCCGGAGCTGCCCGGCACGGGTGCCGTGCTGCTCGACGAGTGCCACGAACGCCAACTCGACGCCGACCTCGCGCTCGCCTTCACAGTGGAGGCGCGCGCCACCCTCCGGCCGGACCTGTGGCTACTGGCGATGTCGGCGACCCCGGACACCGACCGGTTCGCCGCGCTGCTGGGCGGGCCCACCCCAGCGCCTGTGGTACGGGCCGACTCGGCGTTGCACCCGGTGGAGCGGATCTGGGCGCCACCGGCGCGCCGGATCGCCCCGCCCGGGGCCGGGCCGGTGGACCGGGCCCTGCTCGACCACGTGGCCGCCACCGTCCGCCGGGCGCTGCGCGAGCACGACGGCGACGTGCTCGTCTTCCTGCCCGGGGCCGGCGAGATCGCGGCGGTCACCGGCCGGCTGGCCGACCTGCGGGACGCGGTCGCGCTGCTGCCGCTGCACGGCCGTCAACGCGGCGCCGAGCAGGACGCCGCGCTGCGTCGCGCGGACCGACGGCGGGTGGTGCTGGCGACCGCGCTGGCCGAGACCAGTCTGACCGTCCCGGGTGTGCGGATCGTGGTGGACGCCGGGCTGTCCCGGGTGCCCCGGATCGACCTGGCCCGCGGGCTGGGCGCGCTGGTCACCGTGCCGGTCTCCCGCGCCGCCGCCACCCAACGGGCCGGCCGGGCCGGCCGGGAGGCCCCCGGGTACGTCTACCGCTGCTGGTCGGCGGCGACCCACGAGCGGCTTCCCGCCCGTGCCGAGCCGGAGATCGCCACCGCCGACCTGACCGGCTTCGCGTTGGAGCTGGCCGCCTGGGGCCGACCGGACGGCGTCGGGCTCGCGTTGCCCGACGCGCCGCCGGCCGCCGAGATGACGGTGGCCCGGGACACCCTGGAGACCCTGGGCGCTGTCGACGCCGACGGTCGGATCACGGCGCGGGGGCGGTCGATCGCCGCCGCCGGGGCGCACCCACGGCTGGCCCGTGCGCTGCTCGACGGCGCCGGCCGGGTCGGCGCCGACCGGGCCGCCGAGGTGGTCGCCCTGCTCGCCGAGGAGAGCGCGGCCGGCCCCGGTGACGATCTGGTCGCCGGTTGGCGTCGGCTGCGCACCGGCGTGGACGCGGGCGCGACAGCCCGCTGGCGCACCGAGGTACGCCGGCTGCGGGCCGCGCTGCCCGCCGGCGCCCCGCCGAAGGGCCACGCCGACGCCACCGGCCGCACCGGCTCGGGTGGACTGAGCGACGATCTCGCCGCCGGGCTGCTCGTCGGTCTGGCGTACCCGGAACGGCTGGCCCGGGTGCGGCGGCCGGGCGGTTCGGCGTACCTGATGACCGGCGGCACCGCCGCGGAGCTGGCGGCCGGCTCGGGGCTGACCGGGTCCGACTGGCTGGCGGTGGCGGTCGCGGACCGCACCCCCGGCGCGCCGTCGGCCCGCATCCGCCGGGCCTCCCCGGTGGACGAGGCGACGGCCCGGGAGGCGGCCGGTCCGTTACTGCGCACCGGCCGCGAGGTCGGCTGGTCCGACGGGGACGTGGTGGCCCGGGAGGTGACCCGGCTGGGCGCGATCGAGTTGGTCCAGCGGCGGCTGGACCGGCCGGACCGGGCGGAGGTGGCCGCCGCGTTGCTGAGCGGCCTGCGCCAGGACGGGCTGGGCCTGTTGCCCTGGACGCCGGCGGCTCGGGCGCTGCGCGAGCGGCTCGCGTTCCTCCGGCACCACCTGGGCGAGCCGTGGCCGGAGGTCGGCGACGACTCGTTGCTCGACACCGCGCCGACGTGGTTGGGCCCGGAGCTGGCCGCCGCGCGACGCCGCGCCGACCTGGCGCGGGTCGACGTGTCGTCGGCGCTGCGTCGGCTGCTGCCCTGGGCGCAGGCCGCCCGCCTCGACGAGCTGGCCCCGGAGCGGATCGAGGTGCCGAGTGGTTCTCGGATCCGGCTGGACTACGGCGACCCGGCCGCGCCGGTGCTCGCCGTGAAGCTCCAGGAGACGTTCGGCTGGCCGGCGGCCCCCCGCATCGCCGACGGTCGGGTGCCGGTGCTGCTGCACCTGCTCTCCCCCGCCGGCCGGCCGGTGGCGGTCACCGCCGACCTGGCGTCGTTCTGGCGTACCGGCTATCCGCAGGTCCGCTCCGAGCTGCGCGGGCGCTATCCGCGGCACCCGTGGCCGGAGGATCCGGGAACGGCGAAACCCACCCGGCACGCCACCCCACGTCGGCGCTGAGCGCCGGCCTACTCCTCGACGACGTCGGCCACCACGACTGTGACGTTGTCCGGCGCGCCGGCGTGCAGGGCCAGGTCGATCAGCTTGGCGGCGCAGGCGTCCCGGTCCGGATAGCCGCTGAGCACCTCGGTGAGGGTGTCCGGGCGGACCACGTTGGAGAGGCCGTCGCTGCACAGCAGCCACCGGTCGCCGGCCCGGGGCACCATCGTCGCGTACGACGGGGAGACCTCGTCACCCTGCAACGCCTGGGTGACCACGGCCCGGCGCGGGTGGCTGCTGGCCTGGTCGGCGGTGATCACGCCCTGATCCACCAGCATCTGGACGAACGTGTCGTCCCTGGTGACCTGCTTGAGCACGCCCTCGCGGTACAGGTAGGCCCGGGAGTCGCCGACGTGCGCGAGCGCCAGGCAGCTGCCGGTACGGGCGAAGAGCAGGGCGGTCAGCGTGGTGCCCATGCCCTGGCGCTCGGGATCCTCGGCGACCGCCTGCCGGATCCGGGAGGTGGCCAGCGCGATGCCGCCCTCGAGCGCGGCCACCAGGGCGTCCTCGGGTGTCTCCACGTCCAGCGGGACGACCGCGTCGATGGTGAGGGCACTGGCCAGGTCGCCGGCGGCCATTCCGCCCATGCCGTCGGCGACGGCGACGAGCCAGGTGCCGGCGTGCAGGGCGTCCTGGTTTCCGCTGCGGATCAGCCCACGGTCGCTCGTTCCCACGGAACGCAGCTTCAGGGTCATGGGAGGCAGCCTGCCAGGCGAAGGGCGCAGTTGTCTCTAGGAGATCAGGACGACGGCGCGTGGCGCGGCCAATCTCACGTCCGGGTGGCGGCGCGTCGGAGAGCGCCGCTCGGGCTGACCGCCCTCGTCGGATGCTGAAACCCATCCAACCAGATCAATTGACATGGCGTACCGGCACTGGAAACATCGAGCCGATACCTGGGAGCGCTCCCAGCTTCCCTTCGCATCACAGTGCCACCACCACCGTCCCACTTTCCGTCCCGGAAGGACTCCCCGTGACGCCATCCCGACGCCGCCTCCTGTTGGCTGCGGCGACCACTCTGGCCCTCACCGGCGCGGGCGCCGGCGCGGCCCACGCCGACCCACCACCGGACGCCCCCGAGCAGATCGACAACGGCGACTTCAGCGCGGGGGTGAGCCCCTGGTTCTCCTTCGGCACAGGCGCGCTGGCGGTCACCGACGGCCAGCTCTGCACCACAGTCGCGGGCGGGCTGGCCAATCCGTGGGACGCCGGCATCGGCCAGGACGGCGTGCCGCTGATCGCCGGCGCCGAATACACCCTCGGCTTCGCGGTCTCCGCCACCCCCGGCGCCGCGGTGAAGGCCGTGTTGCAGCTCGGCAGCGCCCCGTACACCACGTACGCGGCAGTGGACGCCACCGCGACCGGCACCCTCCAGCGGGTCGAGCAGACCTTCACCGTCCCGGACGACAACCCCAGCGCCCAGCTGATCTTCCAGGTCGGCGGTTCCGCCCAGGCACAGACCATCTGCCTGGACGACGTCTCGCTGCGCGGCGGCGAGCCGCCCGAGCCGTACGAGCCGGACACCGGGCCACGGGTGCGCGTCAACCAGGTCGGCTACCTTCCCGGCGGCCCGAAGAACGCCACTGTCGTCACCGAGGCCACCGAAGCGCTGCCCTGGCAGCTGCGCAGCGCCGCCGGCGCCGTCGTGGCCAGTGGCACCACCACCGCTCGCGGTGTCGACGCCGCCTCCGGGCAGAACGTGCAGACTGTCGACTTCTCCAGCTACCGCACCCCCGGCACCGGGCTCACGCTCACCGTGGACGGCGAGACCAGCCACCCGTTCGACATCTCCGGCGCCCTCTACGACCAGCTGCGCTCCGACTCGCTGCAGTTCTTCTACGCCCAGCGCAGCGGCATCGCCATCGACGGTGACCTGATCGGCGACGAGTACGCCCGACCCGCCGGCCACCTCGGCGTCGCACCCAACCAGGGCGACACCAACGTGCCCTGCCAGCCGGGTGTCTGCGACTACTCGCTGGACGTGCGCGGCGGTTGGTACGACGCCGGCGACCACGGCAAGTACGTGGTCAACGGCGGCATCGCCACCTACCAGCTGCTGAACACCTTCGAGCGGACCAGGACGGCGGCCACCGCCAACGGCGGCGCGGAACTCGCCGACGGCACGCTGCGGGTGCCCGAGCGTGACAACGGGGTGCCGGACATCCTCGACGAGGCGCGCTGGGAGCTGGAGTTCCTGCTGCGCATGCAGGTGCCCGCCGGCAAGCCGCTCGCCGGCATGGTCCACCACAAGATCCACGATCAGAACTGGACCGGGCTGCCGCTCTCGCCGCAGGACGACCCGCAGCCGCGCGAGCTGCACCCGCCGTCGACCGCTGCCACCCTCAACCTGGCCGCGACCGCCGCCCAGTGCGCCCGGCTCTTCGCCCCCTACGACGCGGCGTTCGCGACCCGCTGCGGCACTGCCGCGAAGACCGCCTACGCCGCGGCCAAGGCCCACCCGGCGGTGTACGCCAGCCCGACCGACGGCACCGGCGGCGGCGCGTACGACGACAGCAACGTCACCGACGAGTTCTACTGGGCGGCGGCCGAGCTGTACCTGACCACCGGGGCGCAGAACTACCTGGCCGACCTGACCGCCTCACCGCACCACACCGGAAACGTCTTCGACGCACGTGGCTTCGGCTGGCAGAGCGTGGCCGCGCTGGGCCGCCTCGACCTGGCCACCGTGCCGAACGGGCTACCCGCCGCCGACCTGGCCCGGGTCCGCGCCTCGGTCACCGCCGCCGCCGACACGTACCTCGCCGAGCTGCGTCGGCAGGCGTACGGGCTGCCGATGCCCGGTGACGCCAACAGCTACTTCTGGGGCGGCAACAGCAACGTCATCAACAACGCCGTGGTGCTGGCCACCGCGTTCGACCTGACCCGCAACCCCGTTTACCGCGACGGCGCCGTACAGGCCATGGACTACATCCTCGGTCGCAACGCCCTGAACATCTCCTACGTCACCGGCTGGGGAGAGCACGCGGCGCAGAACCAGCACAGCCGGATCTTCGGCCACCAGCTCGACCCGAACCTGCCCCGACCGCCCGCCGGCTCCCTCGCCGGTGGCCCGAACGCGGCCCTCCAGGACCCGTTCGTGGCACAACTCCTCGCCGGCTGCGAGCCGATGTTCTGCTACGTCGACGACATCAACTCGTACTCGACAAACGAGGTGGCGATCAACTGGAACTCGGCGCTGACCTGGATCTCCTCGTTCCTGGCCGACCAGGGTGACGCCGGCGCGGTGCCGGCCACCACCTGCACGGCGCGCTACACCAACTACGGCGCCTGGCAGGGCGGCACCGGGTTCACCGGGCAGCTGACCATCCAGAACACGGGCACCGCGGCCATCAACGGCTGGAGCGTGCGCTTCGCGTTCACCGGTGACCAGCGGGTACGCGAGGCGTGGCTGGCGAAGGTCGCCCAGTCCGGCGCGACGGTGACCGCGCGCAACGAGTCGTACAACGCCAAGATCGCACCCGGCGGCACTGTGACGTTCGGCTTCAACGCGACGACGGGCGGCGGCGCCAACCCGAGCCCCGGCCTGGTCACTGTCAACGGAGCGGCCTGCTCGCTGACCTGACCGACGTCCTGGTGCCCGCCCGGGGAGGGGCGGTCACCAGGACGGCACGATGGCGCGGCCGGCGGGTCAACCGCCGGCCGCGTTGTGCTTCGCCATCAGGCTCGGGAGTTCGCCCAGCGAGTCGATCCGGAACAGGCACCGCTCGGCCACTGTGGAAGGGTCGAGGATGTGCCCCCACGGACCGCGTCGGATCAGGCACGTCTGCATGCCCGCCTCCAGGGCCGGGCGCACATCGTTGTCGGGCCGGTCGCCGACGTACAGGATCGACGACGCGACACCACCACCGGCGGCGACGACCCGCTCGAAGAACATCGGTGACGGCTTCGCCACACCCCACCCGTGCGACGTGCCGATCACGTCCACCGGAAGGTCGAGATCGCGCAGCGTCGCCTCCGCATGAGCTGGCTGGTTGCCGGCCAGGCCGACGAACAGGCCCTGGTCCTTCAAGGACTCCAGGCACCCCCGCGCGTCCGGGTAGAGATCCTCCTCGGCGAACGACTCCGGCTGGCCGGCAGCCTCCCGACGCGCCAGCTCGATGCTGAGATCGAAGTCGGGCCGGAAGACCCGGAACGTCTCCTGATAGTCCAGACCCCGGGCGATCACCGCACCGAAGACCGCCGAGAAGGTGTGCCGGGGCACGCCGAGCCAGTCGGCCCAGGCAGCGAACTCGTGGGACTCGTCGAGAATGGTCCCACCAACATCGAAGATGACAGTGTCAATCATGTCCGTCCCCCGTTTGACGCTCGCACCGTCGGTGAAGCATAGACGGGGGTTCAACTGACCACCGGACCTCCATGATCACTTGATGTTGGGTAGCTGGATCGCCGAGATTTCCGCTACTGACCATCAAGTGATCGAGGGCAGGCGGCGGTGCGCCGACCGCCCGGGGCGGGCGGGTGCCTCCGGCTGACGCTGTCGAGCTGATGACGTGAACGAATCACCGGGCATGCCGCAAAACCGATGGATCGGTCGCGCCGAGTGAGCCATGGTGACGCCATGGATGGCGACGAACTGCCGGGCGCGGAGCGTCGGGTGTGGGCGGCGATGCCGGCCGGGACGCGGAGCGCGTTGGCCGGCCTCTCCGGCGCGGACCTACGTACTCTGCTGTTGGGCGTGGCCCGCGACCGGGCGGCGATCGTACGCCCACCCGAGGTGGTACGCCGCTGGGGCCAGGACCGCTTCGTCCGCCCGGCCCGTGCCGACCCGCGCGTGCTCGCGCGGGTGGAGGCCCGGATGTGGCAACTGTTGCCCGCCGACGTCGCCGGAGTGGAACTGTCGCCGGTCGTACCGGTCGGCACCTGCTCGGCGGTCGCACCGGTCAGCCAGAACAGGATCGTCACCACGATGCGCGCCAGCGAGGTGCTGAGCGACCCCACCAACGCCCTCGCCATCGAGGCGGCCGTACGTCGGCGCCGACAGAGCGAGGTGCACCTGGCCGCCGCCCACCGGGTGCTGCGGGCGCAGGATTTCGGCAGCGGCGCGTCGGCGCACTTCCGGCTCTTCGCCCTGGTGTCCAGCGCCCGGGACACCGGCTCGGGCGGCACGCAGGCCCGACTGCTGGTCCGACACCTCACCTACTGGCGGACCGTCCTGGCCGAACTGGCACCGGCCGCCGCGCCACAGCTGCACGTCACCACCTTCGACAACAGGGTCATCCGGGAGCGGCTGGCCGACACCGTCCGACCGGCGCTCGCCGGCGATGTGGTGCCGCTGGTGGACGAACCGGAGCGGTCTCGCGGTCGCGGCTACTACACGGGGTGCGCCCTGCGGATCACCGCCCTGGGCGGCGGCCTGGAGATCGGCGACGGCGGCCTCACCGACTGGACCGCCCGGCTGAGCGGCGACGCAAAGGAACGATGCCTCGTCTCCTGCCTCGCCACCGAACGTCTCGTCGACGGCCTCAGCCGCTGAACCGGGCCCGGCGACGACCGTCCTGCGCACCGTCCGAGTGCCCACTCGTCGCCGCCGCAAGCAACTGAACTCGGCTCGCCAACCGAGCCGCGCCGACTCGACGTCGGCCGACGATCAGCCGATCTCCTCGTCGACGAAGCACCAGCGCCATGCCTCGCCCGGCTGCGCCGAACGGATCACCGGGTGCCCGGTGGACGCGAAGTGCTTGCTCGCGTGCTGGTTCGGCGACGAGTCACAGCAGCCGACCTGCCCGCAGCTCAGACAGGTGCGCAGGTGCACCCAGTAGGTGTCGCCGATGGCGACGCAGTCCGCGCACTCGTCGGGGGTACGCGGCTCGGCGGCACCGGCCTCGGTCAGGTGCTGACAGCTCACTTCTCAACCTCTCGCAGCAACGACTCTTCCAGGTCCAGGTCACGGTAGGCCCGCACCAACACTTCCTCAGGAATCCGACCGGAGTCCCGGGCCGCCCGGAACACATCCCGCTCGGCGTCGATCATCTCCTGCCGCAGCCGACCGTACGCCTGCGACGGGGTCTCCCGCTCGTCGCCGCCGAGCCGTTCCCAGGCCATGTTGGTGCGGTCCTCCACCGCTCGGCGCAGCCGGTCCACCACCGCATCCGGTGCGCTGTCGGCCAACTCGTCGAGGCGGTCCTGGGCGGCCTTGCCGGCCTGCTGCTGCACCGCGGCCGCGGAGAGCGCGTCCTGCACCGGGTCGTCCTGCGGCAGCTTCAACCGGCGGGCGATCAGCGGCAGGGTGGCGCCCTGACCGACCAGGGTGAAAACGATCACGGCGAAGGCCAGCCAGATCAACAACGCCCTGGGGTACGGCTCGTCGCCGGCCAGGGTCAGCGGCAGGGCCAGCGCGGCGGCCAGGGTCACCACGCCGCGCATGCCGGCCCAGCCGATGATGATCGGGAACTTCGGCGACGGCCGGTCGTCACGGCGGCGGACCCGGGGGACCAACCGGGCCAGGTAGGTGGCCGGGAAGAGCCAGACGAACCGGGTCAGGAAGACGGTGGCGAGCACCGCGAAGGTGATCAGGATGAGCGAGCCGATCGGCTCGTCGAGGTCGCGCAGCACCTCCCGCAGTTGCAGCCCGACCAGCAGGAAGACCAGACCCTCCAGCAGGAAACGGAACAGCCGCCAGAACGCCCCGATCTGCAACCGGGACGCCGCCGACAGCAACTGGGGCAGCTTGTGCCCGAGCACCAGGCCGGTGACGACCACGGCGACCACTCCGGAGGCGTGCAGGTGTTCGGCGGCGAACACCACAGCGAACGGGATGATCAGCGACAGGGCGTTGTCCAGCAGCGGGTCGGTGATCCGCCGATGCAGGAAGCCGAACACCAGCGCCCCGAGCGCCCCGATCAGGATGCCGCCGCCGGTGGACCGCAGCACCTCGATGGCGATCTTGTCGGCGCCGACGGCTGAGCCGACGGTGGCCATCGTCGCGACCCGCAGCAGCACGAGCGCTGTCGCGTCGTTGACCAGGCTTTCGCCCTCCAGGATGGTGACGACCCGGCGGGGCAGCCCGACCCGGCGGGCGACGGCCGTGGCGGCCACCGCGTCCGGTGGGGCGACCACCGCGCCGAGGGCAAGGCAGATCGCGAACGGCAGTTGCGGCAACAGCAGGTGCAGCACCAACCCGACCACGAACGCGGTGAACAACACCAGGCCGACCGCGAGCAGCAGGATCGGCCGGATGTTGTTCTTGAACGCCGGCACCGAGGTCTCCAGCGCGGCCACGTAGAGCAGCGGCGGCAGGATGCCGACCAGCACCAACTCCGGGTCGAGTTCCACCTGCGGGAAGCCTGGCACGAACGAGAGCGCCAGGCCGAGGACGACCAGCACGATCGGCGCGAGCAGGCCGAGCCGGCGGGCCAACGCGGCGCCCAGGGTGGCGATCGCCAGGAAGACGACGACCGGGAACAGGCTTTCCATGGGGTACGAGCCTAGGGGTACGCCTGTTCGATCAGCCGCCCGGGCGCAGCTTCGGCAGCACCTCCGCGCCGAAGGCGTCGATGAAGCCGCGCTGTTCCTTCCCGACGTGGTGCAGGGCGATCTGGTCGAAGCCGAGCTGCGCGTACTCCTCCAGCCAGCCGACGTGCCGACCCAGGTCCGCCGACACGTTCACCACCTCGGCGATCCGCCGCGCCGGCACGTCGGCGGAGACCACGTCGAAGTGTTCGACGGTCTCCAGGTCCCAGCAGACCGGCGGGGCGAAGACGTTGCTGCGCCACTGGTCGTACGCGAGCGCCTCGGCCTGGGCCTGCTCCGGTGCCCAGGAGACGTGCACCTGCAGGTGCAGTGGTCCACGTCCGCCCGCGTCCCGGTACGCGTCGATCATCTCGCGCAGGTGCGCCACCGGGGCGTTCACGGTGATCAGCCCGTCCGCCCATTCGGCGCACCAGCGGGCGGTGGCCACGCTGACGGCGGCGCCGACCAGCGCGGGCGGCTGCTCGGGGCGGGTCCACAGCCGGGCCCGATCCACCCGGACCAGGCCGTCGTGGCTGACCTCCTCGCCGGCCAGCAGGGCCCGGATCACGTCCACGCACTCGCGCAGCCGGGCGGTGCGCACGTCCTTGCGCGGCCACGGGTCGCCGGTGATGTGCTCGTTGCTGGCCTCGCCGGTGCCCAGGGCCGCCCAGAACCGGCCCGGGTACATCGCGCCGAGGGTGCCGATCGCTTGCGCGATGATCGCCGGGTGGTACCGCTGGCCGGGCGCGTTGACCACGCCGAACGGCATGCCGGTGGCCTGCAACGCCGAGCCCAGCCAGGACCAGGCGAAGCCGGACTCGCCCTGCCGGGCGCTCCACGGGGAGAAGTGGTCGGAGCACATGGCGGCGTCGAAGCCGGCCCGCTCGGCGTGGATCACCGCCTCCAACAGGGCGCGTGGACCGATCTGCTCATGCGAGGCGTGAAACCCGAACGACGTCATGGGCACACTTCCTACCCACGACGGCACCGGCTGACGCGTGCCGCGCCCCGAACTACTCGGCGTGCGCGCCCGCGCCGGCCGACGCGGCGCCCTCGCCCACCCAGACCGTCTTGGTGTTGCAGAACTCCCGCATGCCCAGCGCCGACAGCTCCCGCCCGTACCCGGAGTTCTTCACACCGCCGAACGGCAACTCCGGGTACGAGGTGGTCATCCCGTTGATGAAGACGTTGCCGGCGTCCAGGTCGGTGGCGAAGCGCTCCTGCTCGGCCGGGTCCCGGGTCCAGGCGTTCGAGCCGAGCCCGAAGCTGGTGCCGTTGGCGACCTCGATCGCCTCCTCGTACGACGAGACCCGGAACAGGCCGGCGACCGGGCCGAAGACCTCCTCGGACCACATCCGCATCTGCGGGGTGAGGTCGGTGACCACTGTCGGCGGGTAGAACCAGCCGTCGCCGCTCGGCGGCTCGCCGCCGCAGAGCACTGTCGCGCCGTTGTCGACCGCGTCGCGGACCTGGGCGTGCACCTCGTCGCGGCCACGCTCGCTCGCCAGCGGCCCGACGTCGGTGTTCGGGTCCATCGGGTCGCCGACGCGCAGCGCGGCCATGTTGGCGGCGAACTTCTCGGCGAAGGCGTCGAACACGTCGGTGTGCACGATGAACCGCTTCGCGGCGATGCAGGACTGGCCGTTGTTCTGGCAGCGGGCGGTGGTGGCCACCTCGGCGGCCCGGTCCACGTCGGCGGAGGGCATCACCACGAAGGGGTCGCTGCCGCCGAGTTCGAGGACGGTCTTCTTCAGCTCCCGCCCGGCGATCTGCGCGATGGACCGGCCGGCGGGCTCGCTGCCGGTGAGCGTCGCGGCGCGTACCCGGGGGTCGCTGAGGATGTGGTCGACGGCCTCCGAGTCGACCAGCACCGTGGTGAAGGCCCCCTCGGGGAAGCCCGCTCGCCGGAACAGGTCCTCCAGCAGCAGCGCGGTCTGCGGCACGTTCGAGGCGTGCTTGAGCAGGCCGGTGTTGCCGGCCATCAGCGCCGGGGCGGCGAAGCGCATCACCTGCCAGAGCGGGAAGTTCCACGGCATCACCGCGAGCACCACGCCGATCGGCTGGTAGCGGATGAAGGCCCGGGTGGCTTTCACGGCGTCGGCGTCGGCGGGCTCGTCGGCGAGGAACGCGGGGGCCTTGTCGGCGTAGAAGCGGGCGGCGGAGGCGCACTTGGTCACCTCGGCCTGCGCCGCGACGTACGTCTTGCCCATCTCCGTGGTCATGATCCGGGCGATCTCGTCGCGCTCGGCGTCCAGCAGGTCGGCTGCGGCGTTCATCCACTGGGCGCGCTGGTCGACGGTCGTCGCTCGCAGCTGGTGGAACGCGAGGTCGGTGCGTTCGATGGCGTCGTCGAGTTGCTCGGTGGACATCGCCTCATAGGTCTTGAGCACCTGTCCGGTGGCGGGGTTGGTGGTGGCGATGTGGGGCATTGCGTCCTCCTGTCACTCGAACAACGAGTGTCGTACGCCCGGCTCCTCGCGGCGGCGGGCGGCGCGGCGGCGCTGGATCACGACCAGGTCGACCACGGCGACCACCGCGAAGATCGCGCAGAGTACGCCGAGCCAGGCGATGCCGGCCCAGAACGCCAGCACCGCGAAGAGCACCATGATCACCAGCCCGAAGCTGGCGAGGGTGAGCCGAAGGTTCAACGCGCTGTTCGCGTGGCCGACCGTGCCACGGGCACGCCGGGGCTGCGATCTCGTCATACCCACCGACCTACCCCCGATCGGCCGGATTAACCGGTGCCGAGCGCCTGCGCACCCGCATCCGTCGGTGTGCTCCGGCACATCCGTTCGCGCCGCGGCCTCGTCGACCGCAGGATGGGCGCATGTCAATGACCCTCGCCGTGCCGGTGACCGTCTCCATCGCCCGCCGCGTCGATCCCGGCCGGGCCAGCGAGATGGTGGCCTGGATGCGGGCCGGCACCGCGCTGGCCGAGGCGTTTCCCGGGTTTCTCGGCGCCGGCTGGGTGCAGAGCGGCCCCGGCTCGTCGGAGTGGCACATGCTCTACCGCTTCGCCGACGCCGAGACGCTGCGCCGGTGGGAGGAGTCGCCACAGCGGCACTGGTGGCTCAGCTCGGCGCAGGGCATCGTGGAGCACACCCGGGTCGAGCGGCGTACCGGGATCGAGGGCTGGTTCGACAGGCCGCTGGAGCACTCGGTGGACCTGGTGGAGCCAGCCCCGCCCGCGTCGCCGCCCCGCTGGAAGCAGGCGGTGACCATCTGGCTGGCGTTCTTCCCCCTGAGTCTGACCGCCACCCTGCTGACGAGCCGCTTCCTCGACGCGGTGCCGCTGGCGGCCCGGGTGCTGCTGATGACGCTCTGCCTGACCCCGCTGATGACCTATCTGGTGCTGCCCCGGATCACCAGGGCGTTGCACTGGTGGCTGCACGGTCAGCGGGCACCATGGCGGGACGCATAGCACCTCGACGGCTTCCGCGTCGGCACTTTGCCGCATACCCGACAGCGACTTCCCGGCCAACCACGTCCTACGCATAGAGTTACCGCGCTGTCGCTCTGTGCTGCGGGAACGGGAGACGTCATGCCTCGACGCTGGGTCGCCGCGCTGGCCTGTCTCGCGGCGCTGGTCGCACTGGCCTGTGAGGGTGGCAGCTCCGCGGAACCCCGCCCCACCACGAGCGCCAGGCCGTCGAGCGGGCCCGGCGGCATCGCCGCCCTCGGCGACTCGATCAGCACCGGCTTCGCCTCCTGCCTGGTGCTCACCTCCTGCGAGCGCAACTCCTGGTCGACCGGGGACGGGCTGCGGGTGCAGAGCCACTACCGCCGGCTGCTCGAACAGAACCCGGCGATCCGCGACCGGACGTACAACCATGCCCGTCCCGGCGCCCGCGCGGACGCCCTGGAGGGTCAGGCCCGGGCGGCGGTACGCGACCGCGCCGACTACGTGACAGTGCTGGTCGGCGCCAACGACGTCTGCCGGGGCGGGGTGGACGCGATGACGCCGGTGGCGCAGTTCCGGGCCGACGTCGACCGGGGGCTGCGGGTCCTGCGGACCGGCCGGCCGAAGGCCCGGGTGCTGGTGGTGAGCATCCCCGACCTGTACCGACTCTGGGAGGTCGGGCACGACGACGCCCGGGCGACCCGCGCGTGGCGGCGGGGTATCTGCCCGGCCCTGCTGGCCGAGGCGACCTCGACCGCACCCGCCGACCGGGCCCGCCGGGCCGCCGTCCGGGACCGGATCGACGCGTACAACGCCGAGTTGAAGGCGGCCTGCCGGGCGTACGGAGCACGGTGCCGGCACGACGGCGGCGCGTTGCACAAGGTCCGGTTCACCCTGGACCTGCTCAACCCGCTGGACTGGTTCCACCCCAACGCCACCGGCCAGGGCCGCATCGCCGAGGTGACCTGGCGCTCCTCCGGCCTGGCCAGCTGAACGACCCCGGACGGGCCGTCAGGGTCGGCGCGGCTCCGGGACGGCGTTGCCGCGGGAGCCGTAGAGGGCCCGGGATCGCTGGGCGAGGTCCTTTGTGGCTGACGAGTTGGCCCAGGTGCCGAGCACGATTGCCGCACCGGGGACGATCTTGGCGACCATCCGTTTCGCGGCCCGGACGCCGGCCATCTGGGCCAGCCGGATGCCGAGTTGCAGCATGACCCGGCCGAGCGGACGCTGGCCGCCCAGGCCGAAGAGCGCGTCGGCGCGTTCCCGGCCGGCGGCCACGCCGAGCGCCAGCCGGGCGCTCTCGGCGACCTTGTGCACCCGCTGGAGCACCAGCAGGTCGGTGGCCCGGTCGTTGTGCAGGGGGTCGACGTCGTACGCGGCGGCGATGTGCAGCACCATCCGCGCCTGGGTCCAGGCCAGCACGCCCACGTCGATCACGGCGCCGGGCAGCCCGGCCGCGCCGGAGACCGCGCCGGACAGTCGGGCCAGGTTGACGAACTTGCGGGCCGCCTGGTCGGCCAGGACGTCGGCGGAGACCCCGGGCTGCTCGGCCCGGGCACGGGCGGCCCACTGCACGGCTTCCGGCCCGAGGCGGCGCACCGCCTCCAGGGCAAGGTGCTCCGGGGCGTACTGCGGGTCGTCACGCATCCGGTCCCAGAGCCGGGCCGGCGGACCCTCGGGGGCGTCCACCGGCCCGGCCGGCAGGTCGACGGACGGCTGCGGAGTAGGGGCGGCGGGCTGACCGCCGACGGGCGGAGTGTCGGTCACCAGGTCTCCCCAGGGGTGGAAACGGTGGACAGGGCGGCCGATGGAGCGGTCAGCGGCGGCGGTTGGACAGCCGAGCCGCCAACCCCTTCAGCTTCTGCTGGTTGCCCGGCTTGGCCATCTCGCGCCGGCCCCGGTCGACCAACTGCTGCCCCTTCGGTGATTTCAGAAACGCGCTGATCCGCTGCATCAGTGACATAACGTCCTCCTGTCGATGGTCCCGCACTCATGTGTACCCCGAACCCGCAACACATGTACCCGGGATGCGACAGCCTCAACCCTGACCGTCCATAGTGGGCGGTAGGTTACCGCCCCGCCGGCGCGATGGCGTCAACGACCCGGGTGGCTCGCCACTCGTGCTGCTGGTAGTGCTCGGGGTACGCGGAGACCTGCACCGCCTGGGCTGCGTCGGTGAGCCGCATCCGCTGCCAGCCGGGCACCTGCTCGAGCGCGCTGAGGAACTGCCGGGTGGCGAACTCGGGGTCCATCAGCCGCCCCACCGGGCCCCAGCCGCTGCTGGAACGCTGTTGGAACAACCCGACCGAGTCGTGGTCCCAGCCGACGCCCTGGTGCGGATAGTCCTGCGACTCGGGCAGTACACCGCTGGCCACGTTGTAGAGGTTGCTCTCCTGCATGGCGGTGGCCACCGCGATCACCAGGCCCCGGCGCGGCACACCCATCTTGCGGCCGGTACGGACGATCGCCTCGGCGTTCTCCATCTGGTCCTCGTCCAGCCCGGCGACGGGCGCCGGGTCGGTCGGGCGAGCCGGGGCGACCTTGCGGGCCGGCGCGCTGGTGTCCGGGTCGGCGGGGCTGGCCGCGGCGGACTGGGCGGCGGCGGAGGCGCTCGGGGCAGCCGTGCGGTCGAGGGAACGGGAGGCGCGCTGCTGCTCGGCGCGCTGCGCCAGCTCGGAGCTGGAGAGCGATCCACTCCGGGTAGCCGCGTCGGCGTCCTCGTCGCGAACCTGGACGACGGCGGTCAGACCGAGGCAGCACACCACACCGGTGGCCAGCGCCAGCTGTGCCCGGCGTCGACCGGTCAGGTCCCGGGCGTACGCCCGGAGCCGGCTCGCGGCGGTTGTCCGTTCGGTTGAGGTGCCATCCTCCGTATCGGCAGTGGGCCTGCTCGGGGCGTACGGGTCGTCGAGGGTGCCGTCGTCACGCATCAACCGAGGCTAGGCAGGTGGAAACCCTGATCACGCACGGTGATCACGTGGCGCTCGACACAGATCGGAGCCCTACTGGTGGACGACCTGGGCGGGGTGACCCGCCCGGGGAAGGGACCTCGCGTACCGGATGAAGCTGGCACTGCACGCGGACCGGCACGGCCCACGACAGGACCGAACATTCCACCACCGAGCCTGACATGATCGACAAACTCGGCCTTTGGGCTGAACCATCCCTCGGCCGATCGGCCACGAGGCTCGGCCTGGTGGCGTAAACAGCCGATTAGTCCGGTCACGCCCACCACCCGGCCAACGGATCGCCCGACGCAGGAATGCACCAGGATGGCGGGTACGTTGCCCGAACGGGTGCCCTCCGTCGCGACGGCGCCCCGCAGGCACATTTCAGGGAGGTCCGCACCGGTGCTCGACCCACACGAGCTCTACCAGCTCACCGACGATCTGCCCGACCTCGGGCAGCCGGTCCTGATCCAGGCCCTCACCGGGTTCGTGGACGCCGGAAACGCCAGCCGACTGGCGCGTGAGCAGCTACTCACCTCGCTGGAGGGTCGGCCGATCGCCACGTTCGACGTCGACCAGCTCTTCGACTACCGATCGCGACGACCGGTGATGACCTTCGTCGAGGACCACTGGGAGAGCGTCGACGCGCCCAAGCTGGAGCTGCACCTGCTGCAGGACGACGACGAGACCCCGTTCCTGCTGCTCACCGGCCCCGAACCGGACCTGCAGTGGGAGCGTTTCGTGACCGCCGTGGCCGGGCTCGCCGCCCGTCTGGACGTCCGGCTCACAGTGGGGCTCAACTCGATCCCGATGGCGGTCCCGCACACCCGGCCGACCGGGGTGACAGCGCACGCCACCCGCCCCGAGCTGATCGCCGGCTACGAGCCCTGGTTGCAACGCGTCCAGGTGCCCGGCAGCGTCGGTCACCTGCTGGAGTTCCGCCTCGGCGAGCAGGGCCGCGACGCGCTGGGTTTCGCCGCCCACGTGCCGCACTACGTGGCGCAGACCGAATACCCGGCGGCCGCCGAGGTGCTGCTCACCTCGGTGTCGCGCAGCACCGGGCTGCTGCTGCCCGGCGACGGGCTGCGCTCGGCCGCCGAGGTGGTCCGGGTGGAGATCGACCGGCAGGTCGCGCAGACCGAGGACGCCGCGGCCCTGGTCCAGGCCCTGGAGGAGCAGTACGACGCGTTCGCCCGAGGTCGGGGTGAGAAGAGCCTGCTCGCCCCCGATGCCGGCCCGCTGCCCACGGCCGACGAACTCGGCGCCGAACTGGAACGGTTCCTGGCCGAACAGACCCGTCCCGGCGACACCCCGGGCAGCTGACACGGCGTCGCGGCGGCGGATACGGCAGGCTGGGGGCATGCGCCTGGCGACCTGGAACGTCAACTCGGTGAAGGCCCGCCTACCCCGGCTGCTGGAATGGCTGGCCGACACCGGGCCGGACGTCGTCTGCCTACAGGAGACCAAATGCCCCGACGGCGCCTTCCCGGTGACCGAGGTGGGCGCGCTGGGCTACACCGTTGCCAGCCACAGCGACGGCCGGTGGAACGGAGTGGCCATCCTGTCCCGGGTCGGGCTGGGCGACGTCCGGGTCGGGTTCGCCGACGAGCCCGGCTTCCCCGAGCCCGAGGCCCGGGCCATCTCCGCCACCTGCGACGGGGTGCGGGTCTGGTCGGTGTACGTGCCCAACGGCCGGACGCCGGACGACCCGCACTACGCGTACAAGTTGGCCTGGTTCGCGGCGCTGCGCGACGCGCTGGACGCGGAGCTGGCCGGCGGGTTGCCGCTGGCGGTCTGCGGCGACTTCAACGTCGCCCCGACCGACGCCGACGTCTGGGACCCGGCGGTCTTCACCCACTCCACGCACGTCACCCCGGCCGAGCGGGCAGCCCTCGCGGCGCTGCGCGACCTGGGCCTCAGCGACGTCGTGCCCACCCCGATGAAGGGCCCGCACCCCTTCACCTACTGGGACTACCGGGCCGGCATGTTCCACCAGAACAAGGGCATGAGAATCGACCTGGTGTACGCGTCCGCGCCGTTCGCCCGAGCGGTCCGCTCCGCGTACGTGGACCGGGAGGCCCGCAAGGGCAAGGGCCCCTCCGACCACGCGCCGATCGTGGTCGACGTGGACCTGGTCCCGGCGGTCGAGGCGTTCTGAGTGGCTAGGGTGGGCAGATGGCAGTCGTGAAGATCAACGCAATCGACGTCCCGCCCGGTGGCGGCGCGGAGCTGGAGAAGCGGTTCGCCGCCCGGGCCGGCACGGTGGAGAACTCCCCCGGCTTCCTCGGCTTCGAACTCCTCCGCCCGGTGGCCGGCGAGACCCGCTACTTCGTCTACACGAAGTGGGAGAGCGAGGAAGCGTTCCAGGCGTGGGCCGCCGGCCCGTCGCGCGCCGCCCACGCCGCCGCCCCCGGCGACAAGCCCCGTCCCCCGGTCTCCACCGGCGCCAGCCTGCTGGAGTTCGAGGTGGCGCTGCACGTCCCCCAGCCCTAGGAGCGCCGCCTCAGGGCGCCAACGCGGCTAGATCCACTCCGTTTCGCTGAAACCGGGGTGTCCGAGTCAGTGGGACACCCCAACGTCAAGGATCCCGTGTCGATCAACCCGGGAGCAACGCGCAGAGATCTACAGTCATGGCTTCTGGAACATGATCGAAACCACCTCGGCAGTCAGCTCGATCGCCCAGTCAAGCTGCGGACAGTTGTTGCGACCTCGGCACTCCAGGCACCCTCCCAATCGCCACGGTTGGTCAAGCGCCCGGGTCCAGTGGCTGTCCAAGATCCTGTTAGCGATGAACAACTCTGTCGCCTTGGAGATCGGCTCATCGATCGGCACCGTGACCCCCGTTCGAGCGGTACGACTGAGCCTTAGTCACGAACGGCTCCCGTAGCGGGGGGTACTCAAGAGCTCTCTCGTTGGTCCAGGACGGCCGCACCGGGCCTACCCGCATCTTGACGCAGCCGATGTACGTCTCATGCCCGCAGATGCACTCAGGCTCACGCCACAGTCGGAGCATTGGTCGTTTCGGCCCATGCTTAGTTTGGTTTGTCACGGTTCGCCTCTCCCGGTCACTCGCTCAGTGGGTTCCGGTCGCTCTCCGTTCCCACCTAGACACCCTAGACACCCTAAGCGCTTAAGGGAACGTTGACGTTGAGGCTGTTTCGTGATCATGATCGAATGGGGTTGCCCGATGAGAAGGAACCCCACCATGCCCATACCGACCGGCGGATACCGCCAGATGGCGGAAGACTTGGCCTCCCGCATCAAAAGCGGCGAGTATGCGCCAGGTGACAAGTTGCCGTCTTATGCTGAGCTGTCGAAGCTTTACAGCATTGCGGTAACTACGGTTCAGAAGGGCATTAGGGTTCTAGAGTTTCAGGGATTAGTGGTCGGCGTCCCGGGTCGGGGCGTCTACGTCAGAGAAGACATCGAACCCTAACCCCCTTGGCGGCAGAGGTAGAATCCATAGGCGAAGTGGATCAGCCGGTCAGGGGATCAATCACTCTTTTACTATCAACCCGTCGTCACTCGCGGAATCGGCCCCTACAAGCCGATAGCCCTTCGGCCAGAAGTGGGAAGTAGTAGGTTTCAAGATTGCCCGAGCATCTTGAAACCTGAACTTATCAGAGTGCGCACCAGCGAAGCGTGTTGCGCCACCGAACTTTGCCATCTCAAAGTTGGCTTCGCCGCCCAATCTCGCCCTGTCAAATCGAACGCGATAGTCGAATTGGGCTTCACTAAAGCTTACAGACGAGCGAAAATCCGCTCCGGCGAAATAAGCAGGGCCAGAAAAGTGCGCCCTCGAAAAGTTGGCTATTCCAGTAGAGTGGAGAAAACTTAGGGTCGTTGAGCCGTAGAAGGTCGCGTGGTCAACGTTGATAGAATTAACAGCGCAACGGACGAGCCTGAAATCCAGTAGAACGGCACCCGACAAGTCGATAGAGATATGCGACCAGAACGACTCATCGTTTAGATCAGGGCTCTCATGCGGATCCGATGGGCCAACATCTCCGTACCTCAAGTGACCCGATAAAATCCGCTGCGCAGCTAGTCTTACTTCGCGTTCTTGTTGGCGCATTTCAACGACTGCGCTGGATTCGTTCTCATCCCCTGCGCTTGAGCGGACGTACGGAGGATTGTGCGGCGGGTTATACGGCATCCTTAGATAAGCGCATATCAGGTTGACTATCGTCTGTCTATGTTCGGGATTGCCCTGCCCCATGCGTTCTAGCGCGTAGAGAGCAGCCATACGTACGGGCGCCTTATCGGAACCCAGCTGTTCGGCAGCCTTAGTATAAAGCTCGGTTACCCGTCTCTCGACTGCGTCATGCTTCGTATCTTCGGCGGTTCGGTTCTTGTACTCCTGGTCAGCATGGTCGACACGCTCTTTCACATACTGTCTTCGCAGACCGAGGAAAAGAGCGATTAGGCCGCCAGCACCGGCCCCCACAGCGAGAATGTTCCGGATCACGTCAACCCGTAGTTGAGCCGCTCGGACAGCCAGGTCCGGCGACTTAGGCACACTCGCCGGAACCTGAGCAGCATCCCACATAAACACGGCGGCAACAGCGGTGACAGCAAGAGCGACAACAGCAAGAGTCACCAAAGTTGCAAGGTGGATGGGTCTGTAGGTCCGAGGTTTTGAAGTTCGCTCGACCATCCGCGACTTCCTCTTTCTGAATCTGGACCGATATTTCCGAAAGAAATGAACAGGGTTGATCCGCTTGTACCACCGTGGACGTTCGGGCATCCCTGGATTATCTCGCACGGATGCAACATCGGTCTACCCCCGATCGGGCTTCATTCAAGTCAGCGAAACCAACTACTCCCCTAGGCTCGCTGTTGTGCACATCCCGAGAATTGTGGTTATGGGGTCGGTTCCGTCTTCTGGGTAGTAGTCCGCAGAGATGCCGGCAGTCTCCAACTTGAGGCGTACCTCTTCTGGGGTGAGTACAGTTTCCGGCGCAACGCGTGCTTTGCAGGCGACGATTCGGTCCCAGTGCGTCAGACCTTCGTCGCTGTTGTTGAGGTGTGGCTCATAAAGAAGTATGTCTATACCTTCTGCATGTCCGCTAGGCCGCACTCAGTGACACGAATACTGGCCGCATCCGTCGGGAGGGCCATGAAGGTTGAACTTGGCAATGCCTAGGTCGTTGACAATCTCCTTCACTACTTCGATGTTGCCGTTCAGCCTGGCGGACAAGATGCTTACGATCATGGTCGGTACACCCAATAGTTATAAACCTGCTGGTGGTATTCGTGTCCCACTCGATCGTGAAACCAGAATTGGTCTGAGCCGTCATGACCCAAGTGACGATTACGCCGTCGGTGACAACGAGTGTGGCGATCGGCACCGGAGACGGAGCAAGAGTCGCACCGTAAGAAACCGTGGCAGAAGAGAAACCACCCCTGGCCGCATACCTACCGGCGTAGGCAGGCGTCCACAGCCCACGATCGGGGGGCCCGCTGCGCGTACCGTCTCGCGCTGGACGAACCGGACGCCGTCACCCGGCTGGCCGTCATGGACGTGGTTCCCATCGGCGACGTCTACGACCGCGCCGACAAGACGTTCAGCCTCTCTTACTGGGTCTGGTCCTTCCTGGCGGCGCCCGCGCCGGTGCCCGAGCAGTTCATCGACGCGGCGCCGGCGGTGCTCGTCGACTTCATGCTCGACACCTGGCCCGAGGTGAAGGACGCCTTCCCCGCCGAGGTGCGGGCGGCGTACGTCAAGCAGTTCCGCGACCCCGCGACGGTGCACGCGATCTGCGAGGAGTTCCGCGCCGCCGCGACACTGGACTACCAGCAGGACGAGGCGGATCGCGGGAAGCGGAAGATCCCCTGCCCGGTGCTGTTTCTCTGGAGCCAACGCGGCCAGGTCGCGAAGCTCTACGACGACCCGCTCGCGATCTGGCGGGAGTGGGCCGACGACGTACGCGGCGAGCCGGTCCCGGTCGGGCACTTCATCCCGGAGGAAGCCCCCGACGAGACCACCCGCCAACTCCTGGTGTTCCTGAGCTGACGCCGACGCTGATCCGGCGACGGCCCCGCCGGCCTGGCTGAAGTCGGGATGTCAGGACTTGCGGGAGGACTGGAGGGTGGCGAAGGCGATGACATTGTCGGCGTAGCCGGTGCGGCCCCCGATGAACTGCCCGCCGCAGGTGATCAACCGCAGACCGGGCGGCCCGTCATGGCCGTAGATCCGCTCGGCGGGCAACTGGTCCTTCGGGAAGTGTTCGACGGTGTCGACCCGGAACACCACCACCGACTCGTCCGCCCGGGCCACCTCGATCAGGTCGCCGGGGTGCAGCTTGCCCAGGTCGTAGAAGACCGACGGGCCGGTCTTCGTGTCCACGTGCCCGACGATCACCGCAGGGCCAGGCTCACCGGGCGTGGGTCCTCGGTCGTACCAGCCGGTCTCGTTGTGCCGTTCCAACGGCGGTACGGCGATCGAGCCGTCCCGCGCCTGCCCGACGGGCGCCACCGGCGCTGTCACCTTGATCGCCGGCACCGAGAGGCGCACCGGCCGACTGGCTGACAACCCGACCGACTCGCTGCGGGCCGGCCGGTCACCGCCGGTCGGGGCCAGGTCGAACGGGCCGACCGAACGGCCCAGCCCCGCCCCGGTGGCGAAGACCCCGGCCAACACCAACACCACGGCCAACGGTATTGACCAGGGGCTGCGGCCGGAGGGACGACTACGCCGGGGGGCGACGGCGGTCGGCGGACGCGCGGCAACCGACGGGCGGTCGGGATCCGAAGGGCGCTCGGGATCCGGCGGACGCCGGCGATTTGGCGGGCGCTGGGGACCTGGCGGGCGGTCCGAGCCCGGCCAGCCGTCGTCCAAGTGCAGCCGAACATCATCGGGCGGCGAGGCGGGGCGGCCAGCGAACGGCGGGCGTGAACCGGCCGGCGGCGGCGTGGGACGGCCAGTCGGCGGCGGTCGTGAACCGGCCGGTGGCGGCGTGGGGCGGAAGATCGTCATGGCGGGCCTCAGCGACGCGCGGCGGCTCGGGGACGGCGAAACGCCATCACGGCGAGGACCAGCCCGGTGATGATCAGTGCCGCGCCGCCGGGCAGCAGCAGATTGCCGGTCATCCCGCCGGTGCTCCCGCCGAAGCCGGTTGCCGGACCACGGCTGGGCTGGACGGGGACCTTCTTGACCACCTGGAGCATTGTCGAGGCCGTCTCGCCGTCGCGGCACTCCAGCTTGACCCGGTAGTTGCCGGGGCGGGTGCGCTCGCGGACCATCGGCGCGGCGGTGAGCACCCCGCGCTGCGGCTGCACGCCGACCGCCCCGAAGGCGTCGGAGACCACTGTGGCGCCCACCGAGTTGTCCCGACAACTGGCCCGGATGCCCACCAGGTAGCCGGGCTGCACAGTGCTGGGGCTCACCTCGACGAAGATGTCCACCGACGGGTGCGGTTGGGGCGCACCTCCGGGCGGCCATTCCGGCTGCGGCGCGGGCGCGACGGCAACGGCCCGCTCAGGCGCGGCGAGGGCGGGCGTGGCGGCCAACAGGGGGCCGGCCAGCACGGTCACCAGCGACAGGGTCACGACACCGCGGGTCACTGTCACGATGCCCCCTCTCGACGCCGTGCGGCCGGGTCGGGCGGTGGAGCACCCCGACCTGCCGTACCAGTTGGATCCTCTCATTTCCGGTCGCACATCACATCCGATCAGCCGGCGGCGTCGCGTACGCTCGGTTCGCTGTGACCGCCACCGACCATGACCCCGCCGTCCCGCCCGCGAGCCGGACGATCCGCACGTTCCACCCCCGCCGGGGTCGGATGAGCGACCGGCAGACCGACGCGCTGAGCCGGCTCTGGCCCGCGTACGGCCTCGATGTGCCGGACGGACCTGCCATGCCCGTCGACCTGGCCGACCTGTTCGGTCGCCGGGCGCCCGTGGTGCTGGAGATCGGCTCGGGCATGGGCGACACCACCGCTGCGATGGCTGCCGCCGACCCGGATCGAGATTATCTGGCGGTCGAGGTGCACACGCCGGGAATCGCCAACCTGCTCCACCTGGTGGAGCGTGGTGGCCTACGCAACTTACGGGTGGCGGAGGGCGACGCGTTGTACCTGGTCAACGGCTTGCCCGAGGGCGGGTTGGACGCCGTGCACGTCTTCTTCCCGGACCCGTGGCCGAAGTCCCGCCACCACAAGCGGCGGCTCATCCAGCCGGCGCACGTGGCGCTGCTGCGGTCCCGGCTGCGCTCCGGCGGCATGCTGCACTGCGCGACGGACTGGGCCGAGTACGCCGACGCGATGCGGGAGACCCTCGACGCGGACCCGGATCTGGTGGACGCCTACGGCGGCTTCGCGCCGCGGCCGGCGCACCGACCGGTGACGAAGTTCGAGCGGCGAGCAATCACGGCCGGTCGGCCCGTCGCCGACCTGCTGTACCGCCGACGGTGACCGGCGAAACGCCCGAACCGGAACGCGGCGGCGCGTTCGGGACGCCCGGACGGGGGTCCGGTGCGGGCCGGGTTGGCGTACCGGGGCATGATCCAGGCACCATGGACAGGCTATGACGCTCACCGCCGCGCTGCCGACAAGCGCCGACCCCGACACCCTCTTCGACGCGTTCGCCGGCTGGGCGAAGGAGCGCGGCCTCGACCTCTACCCCCATCAGGAAGAGGCGGTCATCGAGATCGTCTCCGGCGCCAACCTGATCATGAACACACCCACCGGCTCGGGTAAGAGCCTGGTGGCGATCGCCGCGCACTTCGCGGCCCTCGCCGACAGCCGGACGACCTTCTACACCGCGCCGATCAAGGCCCTGGTGTCGGAGAAGTTCTTCGCCCTCTGCGAGGTCTTCGGCGCCGAGAACGTCGGCATGCTCACCGGCGACGCCAGCGTCAACGCCGACGCCCCGATCATCTGCTGCACCGCGGAGATCCTGGCGAACCTGGCGCTGCGCGAGGGCACGAAGGCCGACGTCGGCCAGGTGATCATGGACGAGTTCCACTTCTACGCCGAGCCCGACCGGGGCTGGGCGTGGCAGGTGCCGATAATCGAGCTGCCGCAGGCCCAGTTCATCCTGATGTCCGCCACCCTGGGGGACACCACGCGCTTCGTCGACGACCTGACCCGGCGCACCGGGCGGCCGACCGCCGTCGTGCGCACGGCGGAGCGGCCGGTCCCGCTCATCTTCTCGTACGCGATGACGCCGCTGCACGAGACGCTTGAGGAACTGCTGGAAACCAAGCAGGCCCCGGTGTACGTGGTGCACTTCACCCAGGCCGCCGCGCTGGAACGTGCCCAGGCGCTGACCAGCGTCAACGTCTGCACCCGCGCCGAGAAGGACATGATCGCCGAGGCGATCGGTGGTTTCCGGTTCACCGCCGGCTTCGGCAAGACGCTGTCCCGGCTGGTCCGCCACGGCATCGGCGTGCACCACGCCGGCATGCTGCCCAAGTACCGCCGCCTGGTGGAGACCCTCGCCCAGGCCGGCCTGCTCAAGGTCATTTGCGGTACCGACACCCTCGGCGTCGGCATCAACGTGCCGATCCGCACCGTGCTGTTCACCGGCCTGTCCAAGTACGACGGGGTCCGTACCCGGCTGCTGAAGAACCGGGAGTTCCACCAGATCGCCGGGCGTGCGGGCCGGGCCGGCTACGACACCATCGGCCGGGTCGTGGTGCAGGCCCCGGAGCACGTCATCGACAACGAGAAGGCCCTCGCCAAGGCCGGCGACGACCCGAAGAAGCGGCGCAAGGTGGTCCGCAAGAAGCCGCCGGAGGGTTCGATCGGCTGGGGCCAACCCACCTTCGACCGACTCGTCGACGCCGAGCCGGAGCCACTGACCTCCAGCTTCCAGGTCAGCCACTCGATGCTGCTCAACGTCATCGGTCGGCCCGGGGACGCGTTCACCGCGATGCGGCACCTGCTCACCGACAACCACGAGGAGCCGGCCGCGCAGCGCCGGCACATCCGCCGCGCGATCGCCATCTACCGGGCTCTGCGTGCCGGCGGGGTCGTCGAGGAGTTGCCCGAGCCGGACGAGACCGGCCGGCGGATCCGGCTCACCGTCGACCTCCAGCTCGACTTCGCCCTCAACCAGCCGCTCTCCCCCCTGGCGCTGGCCACCATCGAACTGCTCGACGCCGAGTCCCCGTCGTACGCGCTCGACGTGCTGAGCGTGATCGAGTCGATCCTCGACGACCCCCGGCAGATCCTCTCCGCGCAGCAGTTCAAGGCGCGCGGCGAGGCGGTCGCCGCCATGAAGGCAGAGGGCATCGAGTACGAGGCGCGCCTCGAACTGCTCGACGAGGTGACCCACCCGAAGCCCCTCGCGGAGCTGCTGGAGGCCGCGTACGAGATGTACCGGCAGGGGCACCCCTGGGTCGCCGACCACCAACTCTCCCCCAAGGCCGTCGTCCGCGACATGTACGAGCGGGCCATGACCTTCACCGAGTACGTGCAGTTCTACGGGCTGACCCGCTCGGAAGGTCTCGTCCTGCGCTACCTGGCCGACGCGTACAAGACGCTGCGCCAGACCGTGCCCGAGGACGCCAAGACCGAGGAACTGATCGACCTCATCGAGTGGTTGGGCGAGCTGGTCCGCCAGGTCGACTCCAGCCTCATCGACGAGTGGGAGCGGCTGCGCAACCCGTCCGACGTGGCCGAGGTCGCCCAGGCGCACGCCGCCCTGACCGATCGACCGCCGGCGGTGACCCGCAACGCGCGGGCGTTCCGGGTGCTGGTGCGCAACGCGCTGTTCCGCCGCGTCGAGTTGGCCGCGCTACGCCGCTGGGACCTGCTCGCCGAGTTGGACGCCGAGGACGGCTGGGACTACGACGCGTGGGCCGACGCCCTGGCGCCGTACTTCGAGGCGTACGACTCGATCGGGGTCGGGCCGAACGCCCGCGGTCCGGCGCTGCTCATGATCGAGCAGGGCCGGGAGCGGTGGACCGTACGGCAGATCTTCGACGACCCGGACGGCGACCACGACTGGGGCATCAGCGCCGAGATCGACCTGGCCGCCTCGGACGAGGTCGGCGCGGCGGTCGTACGGATCACCGACGTCGGCCAGCTCTAGCGAGCGTCTCGACAGGGGGGCCGTCCGTACGCCGGACGGCCCCCTTTGTCGCGTCTTCCGCACCCCTTCTTTCGCTGGGCGATGTCAGACCCGTCGATTAGAATGTATGTACTAATCGAGTTCCTGACCTGCAGGATTACGACCCGGGAGGACGCCCGTGACCGCGCCCGCCTCCACGCCCCTCACCCCCTACGCCACGCTGCTCGGTTTCACCCGCTACGTCGACCGCACCGGCCCCACCAAGGCGACCTTCGTCGGCGGGCTGCGCAAGCAGCGCGCCAGCCGGTCCGGCTTCAACCCGCACGGCCAGTTCGTCAAGGCGCTCAAGGCCGACATCGCCTTCCACACCGGCGGCACCCACCTGGCCGGGGTGGCCGACATCGTCAAGCCACGGTGGCGCCCGCTCTACCAGGCGCTCGTCCCCGGCGCCACGACCTGGCTGCACTCCCTCGGCGAGCCGGCCGCCGTCGATCTCGCCCAGACCCGCGACGCCCTGGCCATGCTGGGCGACCTGCCCGTCAAGATCAACCCCCACTTCGGGGTACGCCACGCCGACGGCCGCGCCGAAGCGGTCCGCCTGCACTTCGACGAGGCCCCACCGAGCGAGGAATCGGTGCTCGCCACCCTGCACCTGATGGCCCGACACATGGACGCGGTGCTCCCGCACGCCGAGCCGGTCCTGGTCGACGTCCGCCGCGGCCTGGCCCACCGCATGCCCACCGACGCCAAGCCCGACCAGATCGAACGATGGCTCTCCGGCGAAGCCGCCGCCTTCCGCGCCATCTGGTCCACCGCCGCCTAAGACACCGCCGCCGCCCGAGCACCCTGCCGCCGCTGACCGGTCCGGCTTGGTGCTCGGGCGGTGGCCTGCTGTTCGAGGTAGCCCGCCAGCGAGACCGCGGCGCCCCTCAACCCAATACGCGGTCCAGCGCCGTGCCCAGCCGTGGTGCGAGGGTCGCAGCGTAGGTGGCGGTGATGTGGTTGTTGTCGCGGTACACGAGCACCCCGCCAATGACCGGCGAGCACCGCTCACGCGGGCAGATGGCCGGGTTCAGATCGACCAGGTACACCTTGTTGTTGCTGCGGGCGGCCGCTTCGTGGGCTGGGCCGCCGCCACCTGCGAGGACCTTGTCCCGGGGGGAGGCGCATCGGGTCAACTTCTTCGGATTGGCGGACACACACTCAGCGATGTCCCTGTCGTGATAGGGGGTGTCACGCAGCACGATCACGGGAACCCCGGCTGCCGCCATCGCGGCCCACGTCCGCCGGAGTGCGTCCGTGAAGGCGGCCTGTGCTTGGCTGGTGACCCTCTCACCGTTCTGGATCATCACATAGAAGGATGTACTCACCACCAGCACGTTCGGGCGCTCCGCCCCGGTCACCTGCGCGCGAAGTTTGTCGTTCCACTCGGTGCAACTGGGGTACGGCCGGCTGTCCAAGGCAACTTCGCCATCGATGAACGGGCATGAGGACTTCGTGTAGCTCTTGAGGCGCCACTTCTTTGACTCGGCCACCCTCTGCAGCGCCGGAAGCCATTGAGCGGCGTGGGAATCCCCGGCGAGAGCCACGGTGAACGACGCGTTGGGGTCCCCGTACTGACAGGCCCTGACCGCACTGCTGCGCTGGTCCGCATGGCATCCGTCCCGCCACGCGTCGGGGCCATCCTTGCTGGCCACCAGCGGATCCGGCACGAACGGTCCGACTCGGTCGACGGGAATCCCCGCGTCGCTGCTGGCCGGAGAGTCGCCCAGAGCGGAGGCGCCCAGAACCGTGGGTGAGGCAGCTACGGGGACACCGCTGCCGCCCGCCGTCGGCACGGCCAGGGTGGGCGGCATCGGCGCCCTCGCCGGCGGGACGGTGAGTTGGAAGGCGAGTCCCGCTAGGAGGGCCACGCCGGTGCAGACCGCCCCGAGTTGCAATGATCGCGCAGGTTCCCACGTGAGCGTCGGCGACATCCGGATCGGGTTCTCGATGAAGCGGTAGGTGAGGGCGGCCGGCACCACTGAGATCGCGGCAACGGCGAGGCCGGTGGCGGTGGTCAGCTCCCCGAACCGAGCCTCGGCAGCGATGAGGAGAGGCCAGTGCCAGAGGTAGAGGGAGTAGGAGATGGCTCCTACGGCGCGTACCGGCCGCAGCGCCAGCAGCATGGCGGGCCCGAAACCGCCGGCAGCCAGGCCTCCGGCGATGACCGCTGCCGTGCCCAGGGTGGGGGCCAACGCCACGTACCCGGGGAAGGCGGAAGCCTCCGACAGGAGAGCGGCGGACGCCACGATCGCGGCGAGGCCGCACCAGGCGAGCGCGGCCGCTACCAGCCGGGGCAGACGCTGCAGATGCCCGCCGAGCAGGGCCAGGAAGCCGCCAAGGGCCAGCTCCCACATCCGGGTGGTGGTCACGAAGTAGGCGCGGGCGGGATTGTCCTCGGTCAACCAGACGGACCACGCGAAGGACGGCACAGCGACCAGCGTGAGGGCGAAGAGCAGGTATCCGGTGCGGGCGTACCGCCGCCGGCCGAGCCACACCGCGGAGGCAAGTAGCAGCGGCCACACCAGGTAGAACTGCTCCTCGACGCCGAGGGACCAGAAATGCTGGAGGATGCTGGGCGCCTGATTGGCCGCCAGGTAGTCGACGGACTGTTCGGCGAGTCGCCAGTTCATGGCGTACAACCCGCTGAACACCACATCCCAGCCCGTGGCCGACCACCGGGTGCGCGGCAGAAAGGCGAATGTGAGCAGCAGGCTCCCGATCAGAACCACCACTGCGGCCGGCAGAAGCCGCTTGGCGCGCCGGGCGTAGAAGCCGATCAGCGAGAGGCGGCCCGTCCGGTTCACCTCGGCGACAAGTAGTCCGGTGATCAGGTAGCCGGAAATGACGAAGAAGACGTCAACACCGACGAAACCGCCAGGCACCAGTTGCTGGCCGGCATGTCCCGCGAGCACCAAAATCACGGCGAGGGCACGCAGCCCTTCCACGTCACCTCGGAACCCGGCCCGGGGACTGGCTTCCGGTCGCACGGCCGTTCGTGTCATTCGTTTCCCACCCCATGCCTCATTCGCGTCGCTGGCACAACTGGGGGAAGGCGTGGGTGGTTACGATTCATATCAGGCTGGTTGGCCGTATTCCGCCTGGGCGGTGACCATCCGGCGCGCCTCCCCCGAATCAACGGCGAGCCAGGGGGTCAAGCGAATGGGTGCCATGGAGGTAGTGGCCCCGGTCGGGAGAGGGCCACTACCTCGAAGCAGTGCGGAACGCTTTCCGAACGCCAGCCAGGCGCCGGGTGCGTGTCAGGCGGCGGGGAGGTACTTGGTCAGGTCGTCGAGGATCTTGTTGGCGGCGCCGACGCCGATGCCGGTCATCCAGACCTCGTCGGAGACGGGGTACGCCTTGCCGGCCTTGACCGCGCCGAGGCCCTTCCACAGCGTCCCGCCGGCGACCTTGGTCTGCTCGGCGGCGGCCTTGTCGCCGTACGCGGTCACGAAGATGACGTCACCGTCGACCTCGTTGACCCGCTCGGGGCTGACCAGGTCGAAGCGCTTGTCCTCCTTGTTGGCGAGCAGCTGCCGCTCGGGGCGGCCCAGGCCGGTGTCGCCGATGACGATGCCGGAGAACGAGTCCGGGCCGTACACCCGGATGTTGCCGGGCAGGAACCGCACGATGGAGACCTTGCGCGCGGCGGCGTCGCCGAGCGTCGCGCCGAAGTCCTTGGCCCGCTTCTCGTACGTGGCGAGCAGATCCTTGGCCTGCTGCTCACGGCCGAGCGCCTTGCCGTCGAGGAGGAGGTTCTCCTTCCAGGTGATGCCCACCTTGTCGGTGAACACGGTCGGCGCGATGGCGGCCAGCTCGTCGTAGAACTTCTCCTGGCGGAACTTGCTGCCGAGGATGAGGTCAGGCTTCAGCGCGTTGATCGCCTCCAGGTCGGGTTCGGTGAGCACCCCGACCTCCTTGATGCCGGCGAGCTTGTCCGCGCCGAAGTACGTGGGCCAGCTCTTCGCCTCACCGGCGGTGGCCGCGCCGACGGGCGTGATGCCCAGCGAGAGCGCCGTGTCGATCTTGTCGGTGTCGAGCACGACGACGCGCTTGGGCTCGGCCGGGACCTTGGTGGTGCCCATGGCGTGGGTGATCTCCCGGGTGTCCCCGGTGGTGGAGCCGGCGACCGGGTCGCTCTCACCGCAAGCGGTGAGGCCGGCACCGAGGGCGACGGCCGCGGCGAGAGCTGCGACGAGACGACGCATCAGAGTCCTTTCGAGGGGTGCGAGCCGGCGAGCGGGTTGGCCGCGTCGCCGGTGGAGGGTCGGACATCCGGTACGGACGCCGTCGACGAAGAGTGGTCACCCGCGACAGCGGGTGCCGGAGCGTTACCACCGGTGTACGCGGGCACCACCAGCGGTGCGCCGGTCACCGGGCAGGGCACCACCACGCAGGCCAGCCCGAAGACGTCGCGGACCAGGTCGGCGGTGAGGATCTCCCGGGGCGGGCCGGCGGCGACCACTGCGCCGGCGCGCATGGCGACCAGGTGGTCGGCGTAGCGGGCGGCCTGGTTCAGGTCGTGCAGCACGGCGACCACTGTGCGGCCCCGCTCGGAGCGCAGCCGGTGCAGCAGGTCCAGCACCTCCACCTGGTGGGCCAGGTCGAGGAAGGTGGTCGGCTCGTCCAGCAGCAGGGCGTCGGTGTCCTGGGCGAGGGTCATGGCGATCCACACTCGTTGCCGCTGACCGCCGGAGAGGCTGTCCACCGGTCGGTCGGCCAGGTCGGTGACGTCGGCGAGGGCCATCGCCTGGTCCACCGCCGCGCCGTCCTCCGACGACCACTGCCGCCACCACCGCTGGTAGGGCTGCCGGCCGCGCCCGACCAGGTCCGCCACAGTGACGCCCTCGGGCACCAGCGGGCTCTGCGGCAGGACGCCGAGGCGGCGGGCGACCTCCCGGGTCGGCAGCTCGCGGATGGCGGTGCCGTCCAGCAGCACCGTGCCACGGCGGGGGGTGAGCAGCCGGGCCATCGTGCGCAGCAGGGTGGACTTGCCGCACGCGTTGGGTCCGACGATCACGGTGAACGCGTCGGTGGGCAGGTCGAGATCGAGCCCGTCCAGCACGGTCCGCTCGTCGTAGCCGGCGACCAGGTCGCGGGTGGAGAGCATCACACGACTCCTTGAGGCGTCACGACGACCGCCGCCGGCCGCGCTGCAGCAGGAAAATCAGGTACGGGCCGCCGATCGCGGCGGTCAGCACACCGGCGGGTAGTTGGGTGGGTGCGAACAGCCGCCGGCCGGCCAGGTCGGCCAGCACCAGCAGGAGGGCGCCGAGCAGCGCCGCGCAGACCAGCGGTGGTCGTTCGGCGCGTACCAGGCGACGGGCCACCTGCGGGGCGACCAGCGCCACGAAGTCGACGGCGCCCACCTGGGCGGTGACCATCGCGGCGACGAGTACGCCGGTGCCGGCGAGGCCGATCCGGCGGGCCACCGGACGCAGGCCGACGCCCCGGGCGGTGTCGTCGTCCAGGGCGCTGCTGTTCAGCGCCCAGCCGGCCCAGGCCAGCACCGGCAGCAGCACCAGCAGTGTGCCGGCGATCCAGGCGGCCTCGGTCCAGCCCTTGCCGGCCAGGGTGCCGATCAGCCAGATCTGCGCGCGCAGCCCGTCGATCGGATCGGCGGTGAGCATGACCACCTCGGTGAGCGCCCGGAACCCGAACGCGACAGCCACCCCGGCGAGCACGAACCGCTGCGCGGCCAGCCCGTGCCGGGCGCCGAGGGCGAACAGCAGCACCGCCGCGAGCAACCCGCCCACCAGCGCTGTGGGCGCCACCAGCACCGCGGCCATTCCGCTGGTCAGTGCCACGGTCGCGGCGAGGCCGGCACCCTGGGTGATGCCGATGACGTCCGGGCTGGCGAGTGGGTTGCGGGCCACGCTCTGGATCAGCGTGCCGGCCACCCCGAAGGCGGCCCCGGCCACGGCCGCCAGCACGACCCGCGGCAGCCGAAGATCAAAGACCACGAGGTCGTACGGGGTGCCGGCTCCGGAGAGGGCACGCAGCACGTCGGCCGGTGCGACGTACGGGGTGCCCAGCGAGAGGCTGAGCACGACGGCCAGCAGGAGCAGCACGGTCAGCACGGCGGCCACCAGTACCGCGCGACGGCGGATCAGCAGGCTGACCGGGCCGATCCGCAGCAGCGACCGCCCGGGCAGCCGGGCACCGTCGGCACCAGACGAGCCGGCGGCCGCGACGGTCGACAAGCCAGCGGACCCAGCCGAGCCGGGGCCGGAGGAACGGCGGGTGGTGGTCATGCGGTCACCACCCGGGCGCGGCGGACCAGCACGGCCAGCAGTGGCGCGCCGATCAGCGCGGTGACGATCCCGGCCGGGATCTCGCCGGGTGGGGCGACGAGTCGACCGACGATGTCGGCGGCGAGCAGCAGCGCCGGCCCGAGCAGCGCGGAGACGGCGAGGGTCCAGCGGTGGTCCGCGCCGACCAGGGCGCGGGCCAGGTGCGGCACGGCCAGCCCGACGAACGCGACAGGTCCGGCGGCGGCCACCGCGGCGCCGGTCAGCAGCACGGCGGCGAGGCCACCACCGAGGCGGACCAGACCGATCCGGTGGCCGAGACCACGGGCCACGTCGTCGCCGAGGGCCAGCGCGTCCAGGCCCCGGGCCACCAGGGCGGCCAGCACCAACCCGACGAGGACGAACGGCAGGACCTGCGCGGCGACCGACAGGTCCCGTCCGGCCAGCCCGCCGACCACCCAGAAGCGGTACTCCTCGAAGGTGCGGGCGTCGATGCTGAGCAGCGCGTACACCCCGGAGGCCAGGCTGGCGTCGAGCGCCGCGCCGACCAGCGCGAGGGTGACCGGGCTGGCGCCCTCGCGGGCGCGGGTGGCGATGGCGAAGACCAGCAGCCCGGCGATCAGGGCCCCGGCGATGCCGAACCAGACGTACCCGGCGAGCGTGCCGACGCCGAAGACGGAGATCGCGAGCACCACCCCGAACGACGCGCCCGCGCTGATGCCGAGGATGCGCGGCTCGGCGAGGGGGTTGCGGGTGAGCGCCTGGAACAGCACCCCGGCCACGGCGAGCGCGAGCCCGACCGCGAGGCCGAGGGCGGTCCGGGGCATCCGCAGCTCACGGACGATGGTGCTGGCGTCGCCGCCGTCCGGCGCGACGAGCGCGTGCCAGACCTGGTCGACGCCGAGTTGTCGGCTGCCGAGCGCGAAGCTGGCCAGCACGGTGAGCAACAGCACCAGCGCGGCCGCGACGGTGACGGCCACCCGGCGGCCGGTGCGGGTGCCGGACCGGTTGCGGGCCGGGGTCGGCCGGGTGGCGAGGGTGGTCACGAGTCTCCTGCACGTTCACGCTTAGGTTCGCCTAACCTTAGCGGCTCAGTTGAGGGTCACCTAACTGGCGCTCATCGATCCGCCAAGGGCTGAGCAGGGCAGACGCCCGCGCGGAGAGGGCTGCGCGCCTACTGTTGGCTCATGCGATTCGACCAGCACACGGTCGTCCTGCTGAGCCGGCCTTCGGATCCGCCGGAGCTGTCGCAGGACGCGATCGACCGGTTGCGGGAGGCGCACCTGGCCCACCAGGCGGGCCTCGTGCAGCAGGGGCTGGTGCTCGCGGCCGGGCCGTTCCTGCACCCCGACGACGAGCGGCTGCGCGGCTTCGTGGTGCTGTCCATCGCCCCGGACGAGGCACGCGCGCTGTTCGCCAACGACCCCGCGGTGCGGGCCGGGCGCCTGGTCGCGCGGGTCACGTCGTGGCTGCTTCCGGAGGGCACAGTGCGGTTCGAGGCCGTGCCGGTGCCGCAGTCGATGCTGGAGGCGGCCTCCGGGGACTGACCCCGGGCCCGGTCAGCCGGCCGCGCCGCTGCCGGTCTCGGCCGGCGACTCGGCGAGCGGGACCACCCGCAGGGCGTCCATCGGGCCGACGATCACCCGCAGTTGCGGGAAGTGGTCCCGCAGCACCTGCCGGCACCGGTCACAGGGCGCGACGACCTCGCGGCCACGGTCGGCGACAGTGACGATCGTCTCCAGCGCGGTGACGCCCTGCGTGGCGGCCGTGCCGATCACGACCAGTTCGGCGCAGGCCCCTCCGGTGGCGTGCTGGACGTTCACGCCGGTGAAGACCCGACCGTCAGCGGTCCGGGCGGCTGACGCGACAGTGTGGTGCTGGCTGCGGCAGCGCAGCTTGGAGACCGCCGTGGCGGCCTGCACCAACGCGCGGTCGGTGTCGCGCATCTCCATCCGGCTCCCCCAGCGCTCGACGTCGGCCGCCAACTCTAGGGCCCGCTCGTGGCCGTCAAGGGACCGGAGGTGACCGTCGGACAGCCGGGCGCTCGGTAACCCAGGGGCGGTGCGTCGCCCGGCTGCCTATCCTTGGGCACGACATGCAGAATCCAACCGCCTCCGTCGCGTCCGACCCCGTTCGCGAGCTGCACCGCCGTCTCACACCTCTGATGTTCCGCGACCAGCGCCGGCTCCAGCGGCGACTCGACGGTGCCCGCAAGCTGCGCGACCCGCAGCGTCGGGAGGCGGCGCTGACCGAGATCACCGCCGACCTGGTCCGGGCCGAGCAGCGCCTCGCCGCCCGGCAGGCGGCGGTGCCCGTGATCACGTACCCGGCGGGTTTGCCGGTCAGTGAGCGCAAGGACGACATCGCCGCCGCCATCCGCGATCACCAGGTGGTGATCGTGGCGGGCGAGACCGGCTCCGGCAAGACCACCCAGATCCCCAAGATCTGTCTCGAGTTGGGGCGCGGGGTGCACGGCCTGATCGGGCACACCCAGCCCCGGCGGTTGGCCGCCCGGACGGTGGCCGACCGGATCGCCGACGAGCTGGGCACCGAGTTGGGCGACGTGGTCGGCTACAAGGTGCGCTTCACCGACCAGGTCGGCGAGCGCAGCCTGGTGAAGCTGATGACCGACGGCATCCTGCTGGCCGAGTTGCAGACCGACCGGATGCTGCGCCAGTACGACACGCTGATCATCGACGAGGCGCACGAACGCAGCCTCAACATCGACTTCATCCTCGGGTACCTGCGGGAGCTGCTGCCCCGACGACCCGACCTCAAGGTGATCATCACCTCGGCGACCATCGAGACCGACCGGTTCGCCAGGCACTTCGCCGGTCCACCCACCGCCGACGAGCCGGAGGGCGTACCCGCGCCGGTGGTCGAGGTGTCGGGTCGCACCTACCCGGTGGAGGTGCGCTACCGGCCCCTCGTCGAGCTGGCCGAGGGCGAGGACGACGGCGACGGTGACGAGGAGAACGTCCGCGACCAGATCCAGGCGATCGGCGACGCCGTCGAGGAGCTGGCCGCCGAGGGCCCCGGCGACATCCTGGTCTTTCTCAGCGGCGAGCGGGAGATCCGGGACACCGCCGACGCGTTGGGCAAGCTGGTGCAGAAGAAGCGCTCGCTGCTCGGCACCGAGATCCTGCCGTTGTACGCGCGGCTCTCCTCCGCCGAGCAGCACCGGGTCTTCGCCGCGCACTCCTCGCGCCGGGTGGTGCTCGCCACCAACGTGGCGGAGACCTCGCTGACAGTGCCCGGCATCAAGTACGTGGTGGACCCGGGCACCGCCCGTATCTCCCGCTACTCCAGCCGGCTCAAGGTGCAGCGGTTGCCGATCGAGCCGATCTCCCAGGCGTCGGCCAACCAGCGCAAGGGCCGCTGCGGCCGTACGTCGGACGGCATCTGCATCCGCCTCTACGACGAGCAGGACTTCCTCTCCCGCCCCGAGTTCACCGATCCGGAGATCCTGCGGACCAACCTGGCGTCGGTCATCCTCCAGATGACAGCGATCGGGCTCGGCGACCTCGCCGCGTTCCCGTTCATCGACCCACCGGACAAGCGCAACATCACCGACGGCGTCAACCTGCTGCACGAGCTGGGCGCGTTGGACCCGACCGAGGCCGACCCGGCGAAGCGGCTCACCGCGCTCGGCCGGCGGTTGGCCCAGTTGCCTGTCGACCCGCGCCTGGCCCGGATGGTGGTCGAGGGCGAACGCAACGGCGCCGCCACCGAGGTGCTGGTGATCGCCGCCGCGCTCTCCATCCAGGACCCGCGGGAGCGGCCGGCCGAGAAGCAGGCCCAGGCGGACCAGGCGCACGCCCGGTTCGCCGACAAGGAGTCGGACTTCGTCGCCTTCCTCAACCTGTGGCGCTACCTGCGCGAGCAGCAGCGGGAGCTGTCCTCCAGCGCGTTCCGTCGGATGTGCAAGGCGGAGTACCTGAACTACCTGCGCATCCGCGAGTGGCAGGACATCGTCAGCCAGCTGCGCCAGGTGCTGCGTACCCCGCCTGAGGGCGACCGGCGTGGCGGGCGGCCGGCACGCGACAGCTCGGACGACGCGGACGCCGGCCGGGGCCGCCGGGGTGGCGCGGACCTGCCGGAGGAGATCGACACCCCGAAGGTGCACCAGTCGCTGCTGCCCGGCCTGTTGTCGCACATCGGCCTCAAGGACGCCCAGAAACACGAGTACCTGGGGGCGCGGGGCGCCAAGTTCGCCCTCTTCCCCGGGTCGGCGTTGTTCAAGAAGCCGCCGCGCTGGGTGATGGCCGCCGAGTTGGTGGAGACCTCCCGGCTGTGGGGGCGCATCGCCGGCCGGGTCGAGCCGGAGTGGGTCGAGCCGCTGGCGCAGCACCTGGTCAAGCGCAGCTACAGCGAACCGCACTGGGAGAAGAAGCAGGCCGCGGTGATGGCCTACGAGAAGGTCACCCTGTACGGCGTCCCGCTGGTCAGCTCCCGCACTGTCAACTTCGGGCGGATCGACCCGACGCTGAGCCGGGAGCTGTTCATCCGGCACGCCCTCGTCGAGGGCGACTGGCAGACCCACCACCAGTTCTGGGCGGACAACAAGCGGCTGCTCGCCGAGATCGAGGAGTTGGAGAGCCGGGCCCGACGCCGGGACATCCTGGTCGACGACGAGACCATCTTCGGCTTCTACGACCAGCGGATCCCGGCCGACGTGTCCTCCGGCCGGCACTTCGACAGCTGGTGGAAGAAGATCCGCCGCGAGCAACCCGACCTGCTCACCTTCACCCGCGACCTGCTGATCAACGACGGCCGACCGGGGGTGGACGAGGACGACTACCCGGACGAGTGGCAGGCCGACGGGGTGAGCCTGCCGCTGACCTACCGGTTCGAGCCGGGCACGCCGGACGACGGCGTCACAGTGGACATCCCGCTGCCGCTGCTCAACCAGGTGCCGGCGGAGACCTTCGACTGGCAGGTGCCCGGGCTGCGCGAGGAGACGGTGATCGCGCTGATCCGCTCGCTGCCCAAGGCGATCCGCCGCAACTTCGTTCCGGTGCCGGACTACGCCCGGGCCGCGCTGGCGGCGATCACTCCCGGCGAGGAGTCGCTGCTGGACGCGCTCACCCGGCAACTGCGCCGGATGACCGGGGTGACAGTGCCCCGCGACGCCTGGGAGCCGGGCAAGCTCCCGGCGCACCTGCGGGTGACCTTCCGGGTCCTCGGCGACGACGAGAAGCCGGTCGCCGAGGGCAAGGACTTGCCGGCCCTGCAACGCCAACTCCGCCAGGAGGTACGCCAGGTGGTGGCGGCCGCCGCGCCGGAGGTGGCCCGCACCGGGCTGCGCGAGTGGAGCATCGGCACGCTGCCCCGGACCATCGAGCAGGTCCGCGCCGGGTACGCGGTCACCGCGTACCCGGCGCTGGTCGACGAGGGCGTCACGGTCGGGGTGAGGGTGTTCGACTCCCCCGCCGAGGCGGAGGCGGCGCACTGGGCCGGCACCCGCCGGCTGCTGCGGCTCACAGTGCCGTCCCCGGCGCGGTTCCTGCAGGGGCGGTTGGACAACGAGGCGAAGCTGGCGTTGAGCCGCAACCCGCACGGCGGTGTCCAGGAGTTGATCGAGGACGCGGCGGGCGCGGCCATCGACCGGCTGATCGGTGTGGCGGGCGGGCCGGCGTGGGACGCCGACGGCTTCGCGGCCCTGCGCGAAAAGGTGCGCGCCGACCTGGTCGACACCGTCGTCGAGGTGATGGACCGGGTCCGCAAGGTCCTCGCCGCCGCGTACGCGGTCGAGCAGCGGCTCGGCGCGACCCGCAACCTCGCCGTGGTGGCGGCGCTGGCCGACATCCGCAACCAGCTCGCCGGGCTGGTGCACGCCGGTTTCGTCACCGAGACCGGGTACGCGCGCCTGCCCGACCTGCTGCGCTACCTCACCGCCATCGAGCGTCGGCTGGAGCGGCTGGGCGGCAACCCGCAGCGGGACCGCCAGCAGCAGGACCGGATCGCTGTGGTGCAGAAGGAGTACGCCGACCTGCTCGCCAACCTGTCGCCGGCCCGCCGCCAGGAGTCGGCCGTCCGGCAGATCCGCTGGATGATCGAGGAGTTGCGGGTGAACGTCTTCGCCCAGGCGCTGGGCACTCCGTACCCCGTCTCCGAGCAGCGGATCTACCGGGCGATGGACGACGCCGAGGGCCGCTGAGCCGACGGCCGGGCCGCTGCCGACCTCTTCGCGACCGCGGCCCCGGCTGGCCTCTTCGCGACGGCGGCCCCACCGGGTCAGGTCAGTGGCTCGACGCCCGGGGGCAGTTCACCGAGGTCGATCGCCGACTGGATGTAGTCGAGCAGGATGCGCCGAAGCTCCCGACCGGCGTGGGTGGGTACGACGTCGCGCCGACGGGCCACCGCTATGGTCCGCCGCACCCCGGGCGGGGCGAGCGGGGTGATCCGCACGCCCGGCCGGCGAGCCAGCACGATGCCCGGCACGAGAGCGATGCCGAGCCCCGCCTCGACGAAGCTGAGCACCGCGTCCATCTCGCCGCCGTCCACCGCGAAGGTGGGTTCGAAGCCCGCCTCCCGACACGCCTGGATGGTCGCGTCGCGCAGGTCGTATCCCTCCCGGAACATCACCATCGGCTGGTCCCGCAGGTCGGTGATGCGCAACTCCCCGGTCGTCGACGCGGTCGCCACCTCCCCCACCGAGGCCACCACCAGGCTCTCCCGCAGAATCGGGTCGACCCGCAGCCCCGGGTCCGCCCCCTGCGCCGGCATGATGATGAGGGCCAGGTCGAGGTCGCCGCGGAGCAGGTCGCGGACCAGATCCTGCGAGCCACCCTCCTCGACGCGCAGGTCGACGGTGGGGTGCGCGTCGCGGAACCGGCGCAGCACCGGCGGGGCAAGCGAGGTCGCCAGACTGGGGGTGGCTCCGAGCCGGACCCGGCCCCGGCGCAGCCCGACCAACTCCTGGACCTCCCGGGTCGCGGTTTCCACGTCGGCGAGGATCCGGGTGGCCAACGGCAGCAGCACCTCACCCGCCGCGGTGAGGGCGATGTTGCCCCTTACCCGCTCGAACAGTGGTGCTCCGAGGTCGGCCTCCAGAGCGTGAATTTGCTTACTGAGAGAAGGCTGAGTGATGCCCACGAGGTCGGCGGCTTGGGTGAAATGTCGTACTTCGGCCACCGCGACGAAGTACCGGAGCTGATGGAGCTGCATCTACATAGCCTACGGCTATCAACACTGCGAGTTTGATGCATTGGACGACTGATCGAAGTGCTCCTAGCGTCGGTCCTGTGGTAATCACGAAGACTCGGTCGCCCATCCGCTCGAACGTCGGCCTCAAGGCCGTCATGGCGGTGACGGGCATCCTGCTGGCGCTGTTCCTCATCGCCCACATGCTCGGCAACCTGAAGGTGTTCACGGGGGAGACCTCGTTCGACCACTACGCGCACTGGCTGCGCGACATCGGCAAGCCGCTGCTGCCCGGCGTCTGGTTCCTGTGGATCCTGCGCACCGTGCTGGTCGTGGCGGTCGTCGCCCACATCGTCGCCGCCACCGTGCTGGCCCGGCGGGCCCGCGCCGCCCGCCCGGTGAAGTACGCCCACCGCAAGAAGGTCAACGGCAGCTACGCGGCCCGCACGATGCGCTGGGGTGGAGTGATCATCCTGCTCTTCGTGATCTACCACCTGCTGGACCTGACCACCGGCACGCTGAACCCGGTCGGCGACGCCAGCAAGCCGTACGGCAACGTCGTCGCCGACTTCGCCCCGGAGCGCTGGTACGTCACCCTCTTCTACACGCTGGCCATCCTCGCGGTGGGCTTCCACCTGCGCCACGGCGCGTTCAGCGCGTTCCGCAGCCTCGGCCAGCAGACGCCCCGCGGCGAGCGCAGGGCACGTACCGCGGCTCTGATCTTCGCCGTGCTGCTCTGCGCCGGGTACCTGGTGGTCCCGTTCGCCGTACTCACCGGATTGGTGTCCTGACATGGAACTCTTCACCGAGGGCGACCCGATCGCCGACACCAAGGCTCCCGCCGGCCCGGTCGAGAAGCGTTGGGAGACCCGGCGCTTCGAGGCCAAGCTGGTCAACCCCGCCAACCGCCGCAAGATGACGGTGATCGTGGTCGGCACCGGCCTGGCCGGCGGCTCCGCCGCCGCGACCCTGGCCGAGCAGGGCTACCACGTCAAGTCCTACTGCTACCAGGACAGCCCGCGCCGGGCGCACTCCATCGCGGCGCAGGGCGGCATCAACGCGGCGAAGAACTACCGCAACGACGGCGACTCCGTGCACCGGCTCTTCTACGACACCGTCAAGGGCGGCGACTTCCGCTCCCGGGAGTCGAACGTGCACCGGCTCGCCGAGGTGTCGGTCAATATCATCGACCAGTGCGTCGCCCAGGGGGTGCCGTTCGCCCGCGAGTACGGCGGCCTGCTGGACACCCGCTCCTTCGGTGGCGCCCAGGTGCAGCGCACCTTCTACGCCCGGGGCCAGACGGGCCAGCAACTGCTGCTCGGCGCGTACCAGGCCCTGGAGCGGCAGATCGGCCTGGGCAACGTCGAGATGTACGCCCGGCACGAGATGCTCGAGCTGGTCCTGGTGGACGGCAAGGCCCGGGGCATCGTGGTCCGGGACCTGGTCACCGGCGAGATCAGCACCGAGATGGCCGACGCCGTGGTGCTCGCCTCCGGCGGCTACGGCAACGTCTTCTACCTCTCCACCAACGCCAAGGGCTGCAACGTCACCGCCACCTGGCGCGCACACCGCAAGGGCGCGTACTTCGCCAACCCGTGCTACACGCAGATCCACCCGACCTGCATCCCGGTCTCCGGCGACCACCAGTCGAAGCTGACCCTGATGAGCGAGTCGCTGCGCAACGACGGCCGGGTCTGGGTGCCGAAGACCAAGGGCGACGACCGCAGCCCGAAGGACATCGGCGAGGACGAGCGGGACTACTACCTGGAGCGGATCTACCCCTCCTTCGGCAACCTGGTCCCCCGCGACATCGCCTCCCGCGCCGCGAAGAACGTGTGCGACGAGGGTCGGGGCGTCGGGCCGACGAAGCTCGGCGTCTACCTCGACTTCGCCGACGCGATCGGCCGGCTGGGCCGCAAGGCCATCGAGGCCAAGTACGGCAACCTCTTCGAGATGTACGAGCGGATCACCGGCGAGGACCCGTACGAGGTGCCGATGCGCATCTACCCCGCCGTGCACTACACGATGGGTGGCCTGTGGGTCGACTACGACCTCCAGTCGAACATCCCCGGCCTGTTCGTGATCGGCGAGGCGAACTTCTCCGACCACGGCGCGAACCGGCTCGGCGCCTCGGCGCTGATGCAGGGCCTCGCCGACGGCTACTTCGTGCTGCCCACCACCATCGCCAACTACCTGGCCTCCGGTCCGCTGGAGAAGGTCGACGCCAGCCACCCGGCGGCCGTCGAGGCGCGCACCGACGTCGAGGACCGCGTCCAGCGGCTGCTCGCTGTCGACGGCGACCGGACCGTGGACTCGTTCCACCGGGAACTGGGCCAGATCATGTGGGAACACTGCGGCATGGAGCGCAGCGAGGCCGGGCTGCGCAAGGCGATCGACGAGATCCGTGCCCTGCGCGAGCAGTTCTGGCAGCGGGTCAAGGTGTCCGGCACCGGCGAGGAGCTCAACCAGTCGCTGGAGAAGGCCGGCCGGGTGGCCGACTTCTTCGAGCTGGCCGAGCTGATGTGCATCGACGCCCTGCACCGCGAGGAGTCCTGTGGCGGCCACTTCCGGGCCGAGCACCAGACCCCCGACGGTGAGGCGCAGCGCGACGACGACCGGTTCGCGTACGTGGCGGCCTGGGAGTTCACCGCCGACGGCGAGCCCTCGGTGCTGCACAAGGAAGACCTGAAGTTCGAATACGTCCACCCCACGCAGCGGAGCTACAAGTGAACCTGACCCTGCGCATCTGGCGCCAGAAGGGCCCTGAGGACAAGGGTCGGATGGTGACCTACCCGGTCGACGACGTGTCCCCGGACATGTCGTTCCTGGAGATGCTCGACGTGCTCAACGAGCGGCTGATCCTCGCGGGCGAGGACCCGGTGGCGTTCGACCACGACTGCCGCGAGGGCATCTGCGGCATGTGCGGCCTGATGATCAACGGCGACGCGCACGGGCCGCAGCGCGGCACCACCGCGTGCCAACTGCACATGCGGCAGTTCTCCGACGGCGAGACGATCGACATCGAGCCGTGGCGGGCCAGCGCCTTCCCGGTGGTCAAGGACCTGGTCGTCAACCGGAGCGCCTTCGACAAGATCATCGCGGCTGGCGGCTACGTCACCGCGCCGACCGGCAGCGCACCCGAGGCCCACTCCACCCCGGTGGCCAAGGCCAACGCCGACGCCGCGTTCGAGTCGGCGGCCTGCATCGGCTGCGGCGCCTGCGTGGCAGCCTGCCCGAACGGCTCCGGCATGCTCTTCACCGCCGCCAAGCTCACCCAGCTCTCGCTGCTGCCGCAGGGCCAGCCCGAGCGCTACACCCGGGTGATCGGCATGGTCGACGCGCACGACGAGGCCGGCTTCGGCGGCTGCACCAACGCCGGCGAATGCACCCCGGCCTGCCCGAAGGGCATCCCGCTGAACACCATCGGCCGGCTCAACCGCGACTACCTCGCGGCCACCGCCAAGGGAGCCAACAACACCCCCGGTTCCTGAGCTCCGCCGCGTCTGCACAGGCCGCCGTATCCCTTCCTGGGTGCGGCGGTCTGGCGTTTCGGCGGTCGGCGGTCGGCGTTCGGTTGGGCGGTTGCGGTCCGGTTCCGCCGACGAACTGGTGGGGTTGGCGTAACGGCGCGTCAGCCCGGTCACTCACCCTGCTCACGCCGGAGTTCGGCAAGCAGCGGCCGGTACGTCATGTGGTACGCGAAATGACGACCAGCTGCGCGGGTTTCGTCCCAGTACCTCGTCACCACTGGGTGATGAGCGGCGTGTCCGGTTCGTGCTGCCGCCAGGCTTCGGTCAGGCGGGCAAGGCGGATGGGGGCGGCGATGCCGCGCACAGTCGCGATCTTGCCGTTGCTGATGTCGAGCGTCACGGCACCGAGGACCTGGTCGCCGAGCACAAAGAGGAGGGCGGGGGCACGGTTGACGAGCGCGTAGTGGATGGCGGGCGTACCGCCGGCAAGTCGCCGTTTCGCGGGTGTGGGTTTGAAGCCGGCCCGTACGACGGCGGCGATGCGCTGCGGAGTGTCGTACCGCAGCAGCGTCTCGGTCAGGCCGGCGCCGTCGGAGATCGCGGTCGCGTCGTCGGTCAGCAGCGCCACCAGCCGCTCGGTGCGGCCCGAGGAGGCAGCGGCGAGGAATTCCTCGACGATTCTGCGGGCAGCTGCCGGGTCGACCTCGCCGCTGCGGCGGCGGGCGGCGGTGATGTGGCGCCGGGCCCGGTGGAGGTGCTGCTGGCTTGCGGACTCGGTGATGTCGAGGATCTCGCCGATATCGGAATGGCTGTAGGAAAATGATTCGCGCAAGAGGTAGACGGCCCGCTCAAGGGGTGACAGGCGCTCCATGAGAGTCAGCACGGCCAGGGAGACCGATTCGCGCTGCTCGAACGTGTCGGCCGGGCCGAGCATCGGGTCGCCGTCAAGGAGCGGTTCGGGCAGCCAGGCGCCCACGGCGCGTTCCCGGCGGGCCTGTGCCGAGCGGAGCCGGTCGAGGCACAGGTTGGTGACGACCTTGGTCAGCCATGCCTCCGGCACCTTGATCCGCCGCCGGTCGGCGGCCTGCCAGCGCAGGAACGCATCCTGCACGGCGTCTTCGGCCTCGGCGGCGGAACCCAGCAGCCGGTACGCCAGCGAGGCCAGCCGGTTCCGGCTGGCCTCGAACCGGCTGGTGTCGAAGCGATCCTCGGCGATGCTGTCCACGCGGACCAACCTAGGCGGCTACGCGACCGTCTGTCCGGCGGGACGCATCCGGCAGCGCGATCAGGCGGTGCCTGCGCTTGGGCAGGCCGAAGGTCGGGTGCGAGACGGCCCACAGCGAGGTCTTGAGGATGCCCGCCTTGACCCGTGCGGCCTTCCGGCCGCCCACATACTTCGGCTTTGCGTGCGCCTCGTCGTCGACCATCTGCAGGATCCCGTCCCGCCGCCCGAGGCTGATGTGGTTGCCCGGGTAGCCCAGCTTGGTGTTCGCAATCTTGCGGCCGGTCAGGCGTCCCACGATCGCTTCGATCGCCTGCATGCCGGTGTAGCCGGCCGAAGCGCAGGACATCGGCAGCGGCTGGCCGTTGTCACCGATGGCGTAGGCGCTGTCGCCAGCGGCGTAGACGTTCGGGTGCGAGACCGACCGCATGGTGCGGTCGACGACGATCTGACCGTTCCCGGTGACCTCCAGCCCGCTGGCGGCGGCGATGGGGCTGACCGCGAACCCCGCCGTCCACACGGTCGCGTCTGACGCCAGGCCAGTGCCGTCGGCGCACAGCACCCGCGTCGCTTCGACGGCTTCGACGCAGGTGTGCTCCAGGACGGTGATGCCCAGCCGGTCGCAGGTCCCGCGCAGGTGGCTGCGGGCCCCGGCGGAGAGCCGGGCACCCAGTTCGCCGCGGGCGACCAGCGTGACCGACAGGCCGGGCCGGGATTCGGCGATCTCGGTGGCGGTCTCGATGCCGGTCAACCCGTCGCCGACGACCAGCACCTTCCCGCATTCGCTGCGCCTGCCCAGGCTATCCAGGCGCTCGCGCAGACGCAGCGCCGAGGGCCGGGCGGCGATGTCGAAGGCGTGTTCGGCTACGCCGGGGACGCCACAGTCGTTGCCGTGGCTACCGAGCGCGTAGACGAGCGTGTCGTAGCCGAGCTCGCCGCCACCATCGGCGTCGGCCACGGCGACGACCTGGCCCTCGGGGTCTACGGCGCTGACACGGGCCAGGCGCAGCCGTATCCCCGTGTCCGCGAAGACGTTGGCGAGCTTCGGAGCCGCGATCTTCTGGCCGGCGGCGAGCTGGTGCAGCCGCAGCCGCTCGACGAAGTCCGGCTCAACGTTGACCACGGTGATCTCGGTGTCCACCGGGGACAGCCGGCGGGCCAGGTTCCCGGCCACGTGGGTTCCGGCGTAGCCGGCACCGAGAACGACGATGCGGTGCTTCATGTGTTGCTCCTGTCCTTTGGCGTGCTCACGTGAGTTGAGCGGGACAGCGCCCCGATTGCTGACGGGATCGCATGTGGCATGGGTCACAGAGCGGCGGGAGCGGCGCCGAACGATGTTCGCGACGCCGAGGCGTAGCAGGTGCAGGCCCACCTCGCCCCGCCCGGCCCAATGCATGATCCACTCGCCGGCCGCAGCTCACGGGCCGACGCACCCGATTCGCCCGAGACGGCCCTGGAGCGCAGCCGGTTCAAGTGCCCGCGCCCGGGTAGCAGTCTCCGGAGACGGCGTCGAGAGGAGACGAGTGAAATGAAGGCCTTGACCTGGCAGGGCAAACGGGACGTACGGGTCGAGGAGGTGCCGGACCCCCGGATCGAGGAGCCGACCGATGCGATCGTGAAGATCACCTCGACCGCGATCTGCGGTTCCGACCTGCACCTCTACGAGGTGCTCGGGCCGTACCTGAAGCCGGGTGACGTCCTGGGTCATGAGCCGATGGGCATCGTCGAGGAGGTCGGGTCGGAGGTGACCGGGCTCAAGCCGGGCGACCGGGTGGTGGTGCCGTTCAACATCGCCTGCGGCAGCTGCTGGATGTGTTCGCGCCAGCTCTACGCGCAGTGCGAGACCACCCAGGTCACCAGCGAGGGCAAGGGCGCGTCCCTGTTCGGCTACACCTCGCTCTACGGTTCGGTGCCCGGCGGGCAGGCCGAGTACCTGCGCGTCCCGCAGGCCCACTTCGGGCCGATCAAGATCCCGCAGACGGGCGCGGACGAGCGCTACCTCTACCTGTCCGACATTCTGCCCACCGCCTGGCAGGCGGTGAAGTACGCGGACACCCCACCGGGTGGCACCCTGGCCGTCTTCGGCCTGGGCCCGGTCGGGCAGTTCTGCGCGCGGATCGGCCGCTACCTCGGCGCGGGCCGGGTGATCGGGCTGGATCTGGTTCCCGAGCGGCTGGAGCTGGCCCGCCGGCACGGCATCGAGGTACTCGACGTGAGCCAGCTGTCCGACGTGCCGGGCGCGTTGATCGATCTGGTCGACGGGCGCGGCCCGGACGCGGTGATCGACGCGGTCGGGATGGAGGCGCACGGTTCACCGGCGGGGAAGTTGGCCCAGACCGCGGCCGGGCTGTTGCCGGACAAGCTGGCCCGGACGATGACCGACCGGGCGGGCGTGGACCGCTTGTCAGTCCTGCACGCGGCGCTCAAGTCGGTTCGTCGCGGCGGCACCGTGTCGCTCTCCGGGGTGTACGGCGGCGAGGCGGACCCGATGCCGCTGATGGAGATGTTCGACCGGGGCATCCAGTTGCGGATGGGGCAGTGTCACGTGCGCCGGTGGACCGACGAGATCCTGCCGCTGCTCTCCGGCGACGACGACCCGCTGGGCGTGGAGGACCTGCGTACCCACCGGGTGCCGCTGGCCCGGGCGCCGCAGGCGTACGAGATGTTCCAGAAGAAGGAGGACGGCTGCATCAAGGTCGTGCTCGAACCATGAGTGCGAGGAGTGAGCCGGGGTTGCGAGCCCCGCAGTCACGAATGCAGCCGGTGCCGTGAGCCGGGTGGTCGTGATCGTTGGCGCGAGCAGCGGGATCGGCCGGGCGACGGCCCGGGCGTTCGCCGAGCGCGGAGACCGCCTGGTCCTCGCCGCTCGCGCCACCACGACCCTTGCCGAGGTACGCGCTGAGTGCGCCGACGTCGACGTGCTGACCGTGCCGACCGACGTGACCGAGGCGGACGCGCTGGACGCGCTCGCGGGCGCCGCGATCGACCGCTTCGGCCGCGTCGACGTGTGGGTGCACACGGCGGCGGTGATGGCCTACGGGCGCTTCGACGAGCTGCCGGAACGGGTCTTCGACCAGGTGGTGCGGACCGATCTGCTCGGGGCGGCCGGCTCGGTGCGGGTGGCGCTGCGGCACTTCCGGACCACCGGGGCCGGCACTGTGATCCTCACCGGTTCGGTGCTCGGGCACATCACCGCGCCCTACATGAGCGCGTACGTGGCGAGCAAGTGGGGGTTGCAGGGTCTGGTCCGGACGGTGCAGCAGGAGTTGCGTGACAGCCCGGAGATCCGGCTGTGTCTGGTCAACCCGGGCAGCGTGGACACGCCTGTTTACCAGCAGGCGGCCAACTATCTGGGCCGCATCGGGCGACCTCCGCCGCCGGTCGCCGGCCCGCAGCGGGTGGCCCGGGCCATCGTGGACTGTGTGGACCGGCCCCGCCGGGAGGTGTCGGTGGGCCGGCTCAACGTGGTGCTGCGGGCCGGCTTCACCGTACTGCCGGGGGTCTACGACGTCCTCGTCGGGCCGTTGATGCGGGCGGCGGGCCTCAGTGGACGGTCGGTCGCCGCGCACGACGGCTCGGTCTTCGCCGCGAACCCGGCCGGCGAGGCGGTACGCGGCGGCCACCTGCCCGACCTGCGGCAACTCGTGTCCGGATCGGTCGGTGCGGTGGGCGCCGCACTGCGCCGACGGTTCGGTTGACCTGTTCGGGACTGTTCGGGACATATTCGGGGGCATCGTGCATCGATCAACTCGCCTAGGGTGGTGGGCCAGCAAGCGCTCAGGCACACCACGATCGGGGAGACGATTGACCATGCGACTGAACCGCAGAACGGCACTCGGGTTGGGCACTGTGGCCACCGCCGGCACGGTGCTGGGCGCCGCCGCCCCGGCGAGCGCCGCCGAGACCACCGAGGCGTCGCCGACCACCCCCGCTCGGGCCGCCCTTCGGGTCGCCTCCGTCTTCACCAAGCACAGCGCCGCAGCCGGCGGCAACTGGCAGGCGTACGTCAGCGTCGCCGACCCGGCCGGTGCGCCGGTGGTCGCGGTGGAAGCCGACGCGGACCGGCGGATCGAGGCGTACAGCGTCAACAAGATCGCCGTCGCCACGGCGGTGCTCGACAAGGTCGACCGAGGGCTGCTCACCCTGGACCAGCAGGTCGAGGTGAGCGCGGCGATCGTCGTACCGGGCGGTGACGGCATCTTCAGCCTGGACGGCGCGTACCCGAGCCTGGTGACCGTCGGGCACGTGCTGGCCAACCTGCTGACCGTCTCGGACGACACGGCGGTGCGGCTGTGCGGGCTGGTCGCCCCGGCCGCCGAGATCAACTCCATCCTGGTCGCCAAGGGCTTTCCGAACACCCAGGTCCAGCCGGTGGCCAACCCGAACCGGTTCTTCCTCGGCACCAGCACCCCCCGCGAGACGCACGACCTGCTGCGCGCCCTGGTCGCTGGCACGCTGCTCTCCCCCGCGTCGACGACGTACCTGTTGGGCATCCTGCGCTCCCCGGTGGCGTTCACCGACGGCATCCGGCGCACCATGTCCTCCGACGAGCGGGCCCGGATCGCCACCAAGGCCGGGTGGTACGCCGACGCCCGGCACGAGGCCGGTGTGATCTTCGACCGCTCCGGCGCGGCGGTGCTCACCTACGCTCTCTTCGCCGACGGGCAGGCCAACCCGGAGGACTTCGGCGCGACCCACCCGGCGGTGCAGGCCCGGGCCGCCATGGGCCCGAGGTTCCTGGCCGCTGTGGACCGGATCGCGGGCGTGGGCAAGACGTTCCGGATCACCGCCCGACGCCCCAGCAACGGCGGCTAGAGCACGCCGTGAAACCGTCCCGGGTCGGTCGCCGTCTGCCGGTGACCGACCCGGCGTGGCGACCACCGAGGCACGGGTCGGTCCGGGTGACTACCGTGTAGGGCGGACACGTCGGAGGGACGGCAATGGCACGAGCGCAGAACACGGACGTCGAACGGTCGCTCGGGCGGCGGATGCGGGGCGCCGCTGGCCTGGCCGCGCTGGCCGGCCTGGCCTGGGTCGCCCGGGATGTGCCGGCGGCGCTGGGTGGCCGGCTCAGCGGGGCGCGGGCCGAACGGGCGGCCCGCTCGCCGCAGTTCCGCGAGGGCACCTTCCACAACCGGGCCGGCACCCGCACGATGATCGCCGAGCCGGGGCGCAACCTGGTCCGCGAGCTGATCTTCGGCAAGCAGAAGCGGCGTCCGACCGCGGCCGTCCCGCTGCTGCGCCCCAGCGCCGGCGGGCCGGAGGCCGCCGACAGCGCCGACGAACTCAACATCGTCTGGTACGGCCACGCCTCGACCCTGATCGAGATCGAGGGCCGGCGGGTGCTGCTCGACCCGGTCTGGAGCGAGCGGTGCTCCCCCTCGGGTCTGGTCGGCCCGCGCCGGCTGCACGAGCCGCCGGTGGGCATCGACGAACTACCCCCGCTGGACGCCATCCTGATCTCGCACGACCACTACGACCACCTCGACATGGCCACCGTGCGGGCGCTGCTCGCCGGGCAGTCCGCGCCGTTCCTGGTGCCGCTCGGCGTGGGCGCGCACCTGGACCGCTGGGGCGTACCCGCCGAACGGATCATCGAACTGGACTGGTCCGAGTCGCATCAGGTCGCCGGCCTGGAGATCACCGCCACCGCCGCCCAGCACTTCTCCGGACGAGGGCTGCGCCGCGACGGCACGCTCTGGAGTTCGTGGGTGGTGGCCGGGGCACGCCGCAAGGTCTTCTACACCGGCGACTCCGGCTACTTCGACGGGTACGCCGAGATCGGCGGCGAGCACGGGCCGTTCGACGTGACGCTGATGCAGATCGGCGCGTACGACAGGGCCTGGCCGACGATCCACATGTTCCCGGAGGAGGCGGTCAGCGCCCACCTCGACCTGCGCGGCGGGCTGTTCGTGCCGGTGCACTGGGCGACGTTCAACCTGGCCCTGCACGACTGGTCCGAGCCGGTCGACCGGCTGTGGGCCGAGGCGAAGGCCCGCGACGTGCGGCTCGCCGTGCCCCGGCCGGGCGAGCGGGTGGTGGTCGACGAGCCGCCCGCCGTCGACGGCTGGTGGCAGGCCGTCGCCTGAGCCGGGTCAGAGCACGAACGCGTCGGTCCAGAGCGCGCCGGACCGGCCGGAGAGCGCGTCCAGCATGGCCACCGCCTGACCGTCGGTGAGCTGCGCGACGAAGTCCACGATGGCTCGGCCCCGGGCACGACCGATCCGGTCCGGGGTACGCGGGTGCAGCTCCGCCTCGGCCAACTCGACCAGGTCGTGCAGCCGGCGGGGCAGCCGGGACTCCTCCTCCGGGTCGAGCAGCCACTCCCAGAGCGCCTCGACCAGGGTGCCCAGCAGCCGGGCCTGGCCTCGCTGGTGCAGGGCGAGATCCGGGCGGGCCAGCACGAACCGGTGGTGGACGAACTTGAGCACCTGCACCTCGTGCCACTGCGCGCAGCCCAGCAGCACGTGCCCGGAGCGCACCGACGGCTGTTCGGTGACCGTGATCGCCTCGACGAAGCGGGTGGACCAACGGGCGGAGAACCGGGCAACGTACTGCTCGGCCTCGATCGAGCCGTCGAACGGCATCGCGAGCAGCCCGTCCACCAATTCCTCGCGGACGTGCTCGACGGCGGCGGCGAACGCGTCGTCGTCGGCGATCCAGGCGTCCTTGCGGTGCAGTTGCCGGCGTAGCCGCTCGATGGCAGCACCGGGTCGCCGGGCAGCCGTGGCCAGCGCCGCGTCGGTGATCGCCCGCAGTTGCCCGCTCTCACGCTGCCAGGCCATCAACTCGGCGGAGACCGAACCCTGCTGGAGCACCCCGACCCGGTAGAAGTCCTCCACGTCGTGGATGGCGTACGCGATGTCGTCGGCGGTGTCCATCACGGACGCCTCCACTGTCTGCTGCCAGTCCGGGATGCGACCGGCGAACGGCGCCCGGGCCTGCCGCAGGTCGTCCAGCTCGGTCCGGTACGCGCCGAACTTCGACGAGCCGCTCTCCGGGTCGTCCGGCGGCGGGGTGGCGCCGCGCGGCGGCGGGTCCATTGTGCGCGGGTGCGGGTCGGGGTGGTCCAGCCGGGTCCACGGGTACTTCAGCATGGCCGCGCGGACCGCCGCGGTCAGGTCCAACCCGGTGGTGGCCGCGCCGCGGATCTCGGTGCTGGTGACGATGCGGTACGACTGCGCGTTGCCCTCGAAACCGTCGGAGAGGCCGAGACGCTGGCGGGCCAGCCGGTCCAGCACGCGCTCCCCCAGGTGACCGAACGGTGGGTGGCCGAGGTCGTGGGCGAGCGCTGCCGCCTCCACCACGTCGGGGTCGCAGCCGCCGAGCTTGTCCAGCAGGTCACGCCACCGTTCGTCGGCGTTCAACCGCTCGGCGACCGCCCGGGCCACCTGGGCGACCTTGAGGCTGTGGGTGAGCCGGTTGTGCACCAGCAGCCCGGAGCCGACCGGGCTGATCACCTGGGTGACACCACCGAGGCGGGCGAAGAACGGCGAGCCGACGATCCGGTCCCGGTCGGCGCGGAACGGGTTGGCCGTGAGGTCGCCGAGGGCCCGGGCGCTGCCGCCGAAGAGCCGCCGGGCGCGCGGCTCCGCAGCAGATTCCATGATCGCCACGCTAGCGCAGGCCCGACGGGACCGCCGCCGGTCACCCCGGCCGGGCGCGGCGGTTCGGTCCCCCGCCCCGGCCGGGCGCGGCGACAGCGCCACGGCCCGCCCGGCAGAATGCAGGCGTACCCGCTCTTTGAAGGGCGGATCGAGTCGAAGGCGGATCGAGATCGTGACCCAGTCTGTTCATCAGCGGATCGCCGACGAGCTCGGCGTGGCCGAGCGTCAGGTGCGGGCGGCCGTGGAGCTGCTCGACGGCGGCGCCACAGTGCCGTTCATCGCCCGCTACCGCAAGGAGGCCACCGGCCTGCTCGACGACACCCAGCTGCGCACCCTGGAGGAGCGGCTGCGCTACCTGCGCGAGCTGGACGAGCGGCGGGCCGCGGTGCTGGAGTCGATCCGCGGCCAGGGCAAGTTGGACGAGGCGCTGGAAGCGCAGATCATGGCCGCCGACTCGAAGTCCCGGCTGGAGGACATCTACCTCCCGTACAAGCCGAAGCGGCGGACCCGTGCGCAGATCGCCCGCGAGGCCGGGTTGGCGCCGTTGGCCGAGACGCTGCTGGCCGACCCGGGTCAGGACCCGCGGGCCACCGCCACCGGGTTCGTCGACGCGGACAAGGGCGTCGCCGACGCCGCCGCCGCGCTCGAGGGCGCCCGGGCCATCCTCATCGAGACCTTCGCGGAGGACGCCGACCTGATCGGCACGCTGCGCGAGCAGATGTGGTCGCGGGGCCGGCTGGTTTCCCGGGTACGCGAGGGCCAGGAGGCGTCCGGCGCGAAGTTCGCCGACTACTTCGACTTCTCCGAGCCGTACCCGAAGCTGCCCTCGCACCGGATCCTGGCGATGTTCCGGGGCGAGAAGGAGGGCGTGCTCGACCTGACCATGGAGTCGGAGGAGGCGGGCGAGGCGGACGCCGTACCGACCGGCCCGACCCGGTACGAGGCGGCCATCGCCGGCCGGTTCGGGGTGTCCGACGCGGGCCGCCCGGGCGACCGTTGGCTGATCGACACTGTCCGCTGGGCGTGGCGTACCCGGATCCTCATCCACCTCGGCGCGGACCTGCGGATGCGGCTGTGGCAGGCCGCCGAGGAGGAGGCCGTCCGGGTCTTCGCCACCAACCTGCGGGACCTGCTGCTCGCCGCGCCGGCCGGCACCCGGCCCACGATGGGCCTGGACCCGGGCCTGCGGACCGGTGTGAAGGTGGCAGTGGTGGACGCCACCGGCAAGGTGCTCGCCACCGACACGATCTATCCGCACGAGCCGCGCCGGCAGTGGGACGCGTCGGTGGAGACCCTCGCCCGGCTGGCCGGGGCGCACGGGGTGGAGCTGATCGCGATCGGCAACGGCACTGCCTCCCGCGAGACCGACAAGCTCGCCGGTGAGCTGATCGCCCGGCACCCGCAGCTCAACCTGACCAAGGTGATGGTCTCCGAGGCCGGCGCGTCGGTCTACTCCGCCTCCGCGTACGCCTCGCAGGAGTTGCCCGGGATGGACGTGTCGCTGCGCGGCGCGGTCTCCATCGCCCGCCGTCTCCAGGACCCCCTCGCGGAGCTGGTCAAGATCGACCCGCGCTCGATCGGCGTCGGTCAGTACCAGCACGACCTGTCCGAGGTGAAGCTGTCCCGGTCGCTGGACGCGGTAGTGGAGGACTGCGTGAACGCGGTCGGAGTGGACGTCAACACCGCCTCCGCGCCACTGTTGACCCGGGTCTCCGGGATCGGCGCCGGCCTGGCCGAGAACATCGTGCTGCACCGGGACGCCAACGGGCCGTTCCGTACGCGTACCGAGCTGAAGAAGGTGGCCCGGCTCGGGCCGAAGGCGTTCGAGCAGTGCGCCGGCTTCCTGCGCATCCCCGGTGGCGACGACCCGCTGGACTCCTCCAGCGTGCACCCCGAGGCGTACCCGGTGGTGCGACGCATCCTCTCCACCACCGGGCAGGACCTGCGCTCGGTGATCGGCAAGAGCGGCATCCTGCGCGGGCTGCGGGCCACCGACTTCGTCGACGACCGGTTCGGCCTCCCCACCGTCACCGACATCCTCGCCGAGTTGGAGAAGCCGGGCCGGGACCCCCGCCCGGAGTTCCGCACCGCCACCTTCGTCGAGGGGGTGGAGAAGATCAGCGACCTGACGACGGGGATGGTGCTGGAGGGCGTGGTCACCAACGTGGCCGCGTTCGGCGCGTTCGTCGACGTCGGGGTGCACCAGGACGGTCTGGTGCACGTCTCGGCGATGTCCCGGACCTTCGTGAAGGACCCTCGCGAGGTGGTGAAGTCCGGCGACGTGGTCAAGGTCCGGGTGCTCGACGTGGACGTACCCCGCAAGCGGATCTCGCTGACCCTGCGCCTGGACGACGAGCCGACCGCCAGCAGTGGTGGCGGCGGCGGTCGGACGAGCCAGGAGGGGCGGGGCGGCCCGGCGCAGCGCGCGCCGCAGGGTGGTCGCGGCGGCGGCCAGAGCGGTCGCGAAGGCCAGGACAGTCGCGGCGGCGGCCAGGGCGGTCGCGAAGGCCAGGCCGGTCGAGGCGGACAGGACAGTCGCGGCGGGCAGGGAGGTCGCGGCGGCGGGCAGGGTGGTCGCGGCGGGCAGCAGCGGCAGGGCGCACCGGCGCCGGCCAACGACGCGATGGCCGAAGCCCTGCGCCGCGCCGGACTGGCCTGACCCCGTTCAGCACAGCAACCCCGCCCCGTTCCGTCTCACGAAGCCGAGCCGCCCCTCTCCGTCGATCTTGCACTTACTGTCCCGACATAGGCCGCCATTCGCCTATTTCGACGACCGAAAGTGCAAGATCGACGCGGGTGCGGCCTGCGCGGGCGGTGGGAAATCCGCTCGCGTGGCCGCGAGGTTCGGGGCGATGATCTCGCGGTGAGGATGCACGCCGATCAGGTGGACGTGAGCGTGGACGTAGTTTCCGCGCTGGTGGCCGAGCAGTTCCCCCGGTGGCGGGGCCTGCCGGTCCGGCCGCTCCCCTCGACCGGCACGGTGAACGCCCTGTTCCGGCTCGGCCGGGACACCGTGCTGCGGTTTCCGCTGCTCCCCTCGACCGATCCCGAGCTGCGCGCCGAGCTGCGGCGCGAGCAGGAGTACGCCGTGCTGCTCGGCGGGCACCTGCCGGTCGCGGTGCCCGAGCCGCTCGGCCTCGGCGAGCCGGGCGACGGGTACCCCGGGCCGTGGACGGCGTACCAGTTCATTCCGGGCGAGACGGCCCAGCCTGACCGGATCATCGACCTCGACGTCTTCGCGCGGGACCTGGCCGGCGTGGTGACGGCCCTGCGCGGCATCGACACCGACGGGCGGGTCTGGTCCGGGAACGGGCGCGGCGGGCGGCTGGCCGCCGAGGACGCCAGCGTGCGGGCCGCGCTCGCGGTCAGCGGCGCGCTCACCGACACCACCGCGCTCGGCGAGGTGTGGGAGCGGTGCCGGGACGCGCGCCGCGACGACCTCGCCGACGTGTGGATCCACGGCGACCTGATGCCGGGCAACCTGCTGGTCCGCGACGGCCGGCTGGTCGCCGTCATCGATCTGGGCGCGGTCGGCGTGGGCGATCCAGCGGTGGACCTGATGCCGGCGTGGAACCTGTTCGACGCGGGTTCCCGGCAGACGTACCGGCGGGCGTTGGGCGTGGACGACGCGACGTGGGAGCGGGGACGCGGCTGGGCCCTGGAGCAGGCGATCAACGCGCTGCCGTACTACGTCGAGACCAACCCGGTGATGGCCGGCATCGCCCGGCACACGCTGCGGGCCGTGCTCGACTGAGTCGGCTCGCGTACCGTCGGCGTCGTGGGTGAGCGAGACGCCCGGGAGTGGCGGGATCAGCAGCGGCAGGCGGTGCGGGCGCACGCCGACGCGGACGCGCGGCGGCGGGCCGCCGAGCACGCGGAGGCGGCGGAGCTGGTGGCCTGGTTCGTGGCCGAGGCGACCCGGCGAGGGCTGCCCACCACCCGGCTGCTCGCCCGGGGATACGACGGGCGTGGGCGCTACCGGACCGGGCTGACCGGCTGGTACGTCGACCGGGCCGAAACCCGGGCGGTGGACGTGGCCGGCCGGTTCCACCTGCTGACCGTGCCGGGCGGTCTGCGGGCCCGGCTGTTCGGCGTCGACCCCCAGCCCAGCCCGGCGCCGTTGGTCGTCGGTGCGGGGGGCCGCGACGGTGAGTCGATCCCGCTGCGGACGCTGCTCAACCGGCTGCTGGACGACGGGCCCGGTGCCACCACCACGCCTGCCGCACCACGAGGGTGAGCAGGCCGGCAAGGACGTCAGGCGCAGCACGATTGTTCCCTGGCCCGACCGGCTGATTCTCTGCTCGCCCGACCGGCCGGTCGCGCTCCTACCGCCCGACGTGACGGCCCGGACCGCTGGCGGGCGTCCCACGAGGCCGTGTCCATCCGAGCCGTTTCGGGGTTGATCGGGGCGAAGCAGCATGAGTGTCGCCATTCTTAGCTACTGGCTGGCTTGTGCTGGTACAACCCTTACACGGTCTTTCTGTCGTTTCTCCCGGAGGTCGGATCGGTGCCAGTGCCTGGTGGTCTCGCGAACGCCCCCGAACACCCCTTGCCGCTGCCCCGACCCGCCCCGGGTAAGCGCGTCTTCGACGCGATCCTCGCGGGCGTACTGCTGGTGCTGGTCACGCCCCTGCTGCTGGTGGTGGCGGTCCTGGTCATGGTGGGCCTCGGCCGCCCGGTGCTGTTTCGTCAGTGCCGCGCCGGACTGCACGGCCAGCCCTTCGAGGTGGTCAAGTTCCGCACGATGCGACCGCCCCGACACGGCTTGGTCGGCGACGGCGATCGACTCACGCCACTGGGGCGCTGGCTGCGCGCCACCAGCCTGGACGAGCTGCCCACGCTCTGGAACGTGCTACGCGGCGACATGAGCCTGGTGGGCCCCCGCCCGTTGTTGCCCGAGTACCTCGATCGCTACACCACCAGCCAGGCTCGCCGGCATGAGGTACGGCCCGGTGTCACCGGGCTGGCCCAGGTGCGCGGGCGTAACAGTCTGAGCTGGGAGGAGAAGCTGGACCTCGACGTGCAGTACGTGGACAGCCGCGACCTCCGACTTGACCTGTCGATCCTGGTCGCGACCGCGCGCACCGTGCTGCGCCGCGATGGCATCAACGCGGCCGGGTCCGCGACCATGCCGGAGTTCCTCGGTACGCACCGACGCCCAGCACCACCGCAGCGGGACCGGACACCGGCATGACGATTCCCCAGGGAGCCGGCCGATGAGCCAGACCATCCACCTGTCCCCGCCCGATGTCGGGCCGCTTGAGGAGTCGTACCTGGTCGCGGCCCTGCGTTCGGGTTGGGTGGCACCGGCCGGCCCGGATCTTCAGGCGTTCGAACGGGACATCGCCGAGCGCGTCGGCACCGGCGGAGCCGTCGCGGTCAGTTCCGGCACCGCTGCCCTGCACCTGGCCCTGCTCGGTGTCGGAGTCGGACCTGGCGACGTGGTGATCGTGCCCACGCTCACCTTCGTGGCAACCGCGAACGCGGTCCGGTACGTCGGCGCGCGTCCGGTCTTCGTCGACTGCGACCCCAGGACCGGAAACGTCGACGTCGGTCTCGCCGCTGACCTGCTGCACCGACTGCTGTCGGGTGGTGAGCGGGTGGGGGCGATCGTCCCGGTGGACATGTTCGGCAGCTGCGCCGACTACCGCGCCCTGGTCCCGGTCTGCGCCGAGGCCGAGGTCCCCTTGGTGGAAGACGCCGCAGAGGCCCTCGGGGCCAGCCACCGGGGACAGCCCGCCGGCTCCTTCGGGCACGCCGGTGTGCTCTCGTTCAACGGCAACAAGATCATGACCACGTCCGGTGGCGGAATGCTGGTGTCCGACGACCCGGCGCTCCTCGATCGCGCTCGCCACCTCTCCACACAGGCCCGAGAGCCGGCGCGGCACTACGAACACCGTGAGACTGGCTACAACTACCGACTCAGCAACCTCCTCGCGGCGCTCGGCCGGGCCCAGTTGCTTCGGCTTGACGGAATGATCGCGCGACGACGCCAACTGCGTGACCAATACGCCAAGCTCTTCGCCCCGGTGCCGGGCGTTCAACTGCTCGGCGCCGAAGACACCGAGTCGAACTGCTGGCTCACCGTCATCACAGTCGAGCAGGAGCGGTGTGGTTGGCGGGCCGACGACTTGGCTGCCCACCTGGCCGAACGGGACATCGAGACCCGGCCGGTGTGGAAACCGATGCACCTGCAGCCCATGCACGCCGGCGCGGAGAGCCTGCTCACGGGCGCGTCGGAGCGACTCTTCGCCAACGGGCTCACCCTGCCGAGCGGGAGCGCCCTGACCGAACCGCAGATCGCCAGAGTGTTCGGCGCGATCGACGAGTTCCTGGCCATCCGCTCAGGAGGGTCCACGGCGTGAAGACCGAACTGGTGGTGGTCGGCTGCGGCGGGCACGGCCGGGAAGTGCTCACCATCGCCCGAGCGGTGAACGAGGCCGCTGGCCGGCCGATCTGGCAACTGCTGGGCGTCGTCGACGACCGGCCCACCGAGGAAAACCTCAAGCGGTTGCAGCGACTCGACGTGCCGTACCTCGGGGATGTGGCCTGGCTGCGGGATGCGCCCCCGACCACCCGGTACCTCATCGGGGTCGGCGATCCGCGGGTCCGCCGCGCCATCGGCAGCCGGATCGACGGGTACCACATTTCCGCCGCGAGCCTCGTCCACCCGGACGCCACCATCGGGCCGGACACCGAGTACGGGCCGGGGTTCGTCGCTTTTGCCGGCGCCCGGGTCACCACGAACGTCACCCTCGGCTGCCACGTGCATCTCAACCAGAACGCCACCGTCGGCCATGACAGCACACTTGCCGACTACGTATCGGTCAACCCGCTCGCCGCAGTGTCCGGTGACTGCCACCTGGCCACCGGCGTACTGGTCGGGACCACCGCCGCAGTGCTGCAGGGCCTTCGCATCGGGCGGGACAGCACGGTCGGGGCCGGTGCCTGTGTCGTCCGGGATGTACCCGATCAGGTGACGGTCAAGGGCGTTCCGGCCCGCTGAGGCAACGGACAGACAGGATATTCAGCCTGCGCTGTCGGAAACCGCCCGGACGAGCCTCTAAGCATGTAACAAGGACAAAGAGCCCCGAGGCCCCTTCTGCCGCGCGGGCGGAAGCAGTCGTGCGACGAAACAGGGAGCCAACTCATGGCGCAGGACACCGAGAACACACAGGACGCCGACCGACACGCGCGGCGAGCCCGGGCTCGCCGGCGCACCGTCCGATTCCTGGCCACAGACACCACCGCGTGGGTCGGTGGGTTCGTCGCGGCCGTGTGGACCCGGTTCGAGTTTCAGCTCCCCCCGGGCCAACTGTCCCGGGCTGCGGCGATCGGACTGGTCGCGGCGGTCGTGCACGTGGCGGTGGCGGCGCTGCGGCGGCTCTACTCCGGACGACACCCACTGGGCAGCCTTCAGGAGGTCCAGGGCGTCGCCGGTACCACCATCACCACGGCCGGCATCGTGCTGCTCGGGCTGTTGCCGGCCACCGAGCGGCCGGTTCCGGCGAGCACCCCTCTGGTCGGCGGCGCGCTCGCCCTGCTGTTCATGCTCGGCGCCCGGTTCGCGTACCGGCACCGGCGCGACCTCGCGATGAGGCCAGACGTCCGATCGTCCACGCCGGTGCTGCTGTTCGGAATGGGTGACGCCGGGCAGGGGCTGCTCCGCGCCATGCTCGGCGACCCACGCGGTCGGTACCTGCCGGTGGGCGCGCTGGACGACGACCCGGACAAGCGTGACCTGCGCATCGGCGGGGTACGCGTGCTCGGCGGCCGGCACGACGTCGCCGCCTCCGTCCGGCTTACCGGTGCCAGCACCGTCATCTTCTCGGTGGCCAACGCGGACGCCGCCCTGATCCGTCAGATCCGCGAGGCCACCCTCGAAGCCGGCGCGGTCTTCAAGGTGCTGCCCCCGGTGCGGGACCTGGTCGACCACCGGATCACCGTCACCGACGTCCGGGACGTGCAGGTCAGCGACCTGCTCGGCCGCCGGCAGGTGGTCGGTGACCTACCGCTGAGCGCCAACAGCCTGACCGGAAGACGGATCCTGGTCACCGGCGCCGGCGGTTCGATCGGCTCGGAGCTCTGCCGTCAGGTGATGAAGGCCAACCCGGGTGAGCTGATGATGCTGGACCGGGACGAGTCCGCTCTGCACAGCCTTCAGATGTCGCTCGCCGGACGGGCCATGCTGGACGGCCCCGAGCTGATCCTCGCCGACCTACGCGACGACGAGGGCATCCGACGGATCCTCCGGGAGCGCCGTCCGGAGATCATCTTTCACGCGGCGGCGCTCAAGCACCTGACGTTGCTTCAGCGGCACCCTGGCGAAGCGATCAAGACCAACGTCTGGGGCACGCTCTCCGTGCTGGACGCCTGCCAGGACGTGGCGAAGTTCGTCAACATCTCGACCGACAAGGCGGCCGATCCGATCAGCGTCCTCGGCTACTCGAAGCGAATCACGGAGCGGTTGACCGCGCACGCCGCGTCCCGCTTCCCGGGCACGTTCCTCAGCGTCCGGTTCGGCAACGTGCTGAGCAGCCGCGGTTCGGTGGTGACAGCCTTCCAACGGCAGATCGAGACGGGGACGCCGCTGACCGTCACCCACCCCGACGTCAGCCGCTATCTGATGACCGTCCAAGAGGCCGTCCACCTGGTGCTTCAGGCCGCCGAAATCGGCCGGGACGGGGAGGCGCTGGTGCTCGACATGGGCGACCCGGTCCGGATCGTCGACCTGGCGCGTCAGATGGTCGAGCATGCCTCCAGCTCCGTGCCCATTGTCTACACCGGTCTGCGCCCCGGCGAGAAGCTGCACGAGGACCTGCTCGGGACCGGTGAGGTCGACACCCGACCGTTCCATCCCCTGGTGTCCCACGTGGCCGTGCCGGCGCTCGACCCGATCGAGGTGAGCGGGCTCGACCCGTACGACGACGCGGCGAAGATCGTCGAGCATCTCGCGCTGCTCTGCGTGCAGCCGGTCGATCCGGTGGTGAAGGGCCAACGGGGGGTACCCCTGCAGTCGCACTGATGTGATCGGCCCCGCCGCTGCGGCGGCGATGCACCGGGGTGACGCCGCGCGGCGTCACCCCGTTCCGTGCGCCGGGAGGGGACCCCGGCCGGGTCAAGGCACTCCGGGCTGCCGCACCAGAAGCACAGAGAGGACCCCGGGCACGGCGACCAGGGCTGACGACCACAGGTTCGTGGTGGTCAGCCCCGGTGCCCCGATTGTCAGCGGCGAATGCCCGCCCAGTCGTGGTGCCGGCGGACGGTGGAGAGGATGAAGTCGACCACCCGCCGGGAGGTGTCCGGCACCTGGTAGTCGACCGGGCAGGGCACCCCCTCGGCGGCGACCTGGGCCACTGTCACCTCGACCGCCTCGACCACGCCCTGCGGGTCGAGGCCGGTCATGATGATGCCGCCGGCGTCGAGCGCCTCCGGACGTTCGATCGACTCGCGCAGCGTCACAGCGGGGAAGCCAAGGATGGCGGCCTCCTCGCTGATCGTCCCGCTGTCCGACAGCGTGCAGTACGCCTTGGTCTGCAGGTGCACGTAGTCGAGCAGGCCGAACGGCTCATGGAAGGCGATGCCGTCCAGGGCGGTGGCGTCCGGGGCCAACGCCTCCAGCCGTTTACGGGTGCGCGGATGGGTGGAGACCAGCACCGGGAGGGCCCACCTGTCCCGCACTGCGACAAGACAGTCCAGCAGCCGACGAAGCCGGTCGGGACGGTCCACGTTCTCCTCGCGGTGGGCGCTGACCAGGAAGTACCCGCCTCGATCGAGCTCCAGCCGCCGGAGAATGGTCGAGCTGGCGATCGGTGCACGATAATGCTCCAGCACCTCCCGCATCGGCGAGCCGGTGTGCAGGATCCGCCGCGGGTGCAGGCCCTCGGCGAGCAGGTTACGCCGGGCGTGTTCGGTGTAGACGAGGTTGAAGTCGGCCACGTGGTCGACCAGCCGCCGGTTGGTCTCCTCCGGCACGTTCAGATCGAAGCACCGGTTGCCGGCCTCCATGTGGTAGACCGGCACCCGCATCCGTCGCGCCATCAGCGCGGCGATGCAGCTGTTCGTGTCGCCCAGCACCAGCAGCGCATCCGGCCGCAGCTCGGCGATCGCCTGTTCCATGCCGACCAGAACGCCACCGAGTACCCGGCCGAGCGAGGAGGTGTCGACCTCCAGGAACCGGTCCGGCTGGCGCAGTCGCAGCTCGGTGAAGAACACGTCGGACAGGGTCGGGTCCCAGTTCTGCCCCGTGTGAATCAGGGTGTGGTCGACAGTGCTGTCCAGTCTGGTAAGCACCCGGGACAGTCGAATGATCTCCGGCCGGGTGCCGACCACTGTCATGATGCGGGTCATGCCCGTCCTCTCTGCGCTGCCACCTTGGTCAGGATGTCTTCGAACTGGTCGACGCCCACGCGCAGGGACATCCGATCGCGGTACACCTGGCGGGCCCGGTCCGCCATGGCCTGCCGCGTGGCGGCCGGCTGTTCGGACGCTTCCACGAACCTTTCGGCGAGCGCCCGCCAGTCCTCTGGCGGACAGACGAGACCGACCCCGGTCGACCGGACAAGGGCCCCGGTGTCGCCCCCGGCGGCAGCGATCACCGGAACACCGCAGGCCAACGCGGCCTGCAGCTTCGACGGGACGGCAGCGCGCAGGGCGGGTACGTCGCGTAGGCACACAAGTTGCCAGTGCGCTGCCGCGTACAGCTCCGCCATCTGTTCGGGCGGACGCCGACCGATGAACCGCACGTTGTCGGCGCCCAGGTCGGCGGCCAATCGGCGGGCGCCGTCCTCACCCGCGCCGGAGCCGACCAGCACCAGGTCCATCCGGTCACTGGCGGCGGCCGCCGCCCGGATGGCCGTCTCGATGCCCTGCAGGAGCCCGAGGTTGCCCGCGAACATCACGGTGCAGCGCTGGCGGTGACCGAGCGCCGCACGGGCCTCGTCGGTGACCGGCACCGGCCGGAACAGCGCGTCGTCAGTCCAGTTCCAGACCACCCGCACCCGGTCCGGGTCGGCGCCGCCGGCCACCACCCGCTCAGCCATCGTCGGCGAAATCACCACGATGGCATCGGCCAGCCGGTACGTCCCACGCATCAGCGCCCCGATGGACCGCTCCAGCCATCGCCCGGCCCGGCCGGTCGGTGCCATCCCGGACTGCGTCACCGACTCGGGCCACAGATCCTGCACGTGAAGCACGATCGGTGTTCGGCGGGCCGCACGCTGCAGGGCCGCAGCGGCGATGGCCGTGGGCGGCGGGTGGTAGACGTAGGTGACGTCGACGTCAGCGAGCCACCGCGCCCCAGCCACCGCGCTGGTGGCACCGAAGGAGAGGTGGCTCAGGGCGCGCCGGACGGTGGAGGTGTCGTGGCTGGGATAGGCGGGCACCCGCCGGACCATCACCGGCCCCTCGCTCTCCCGATGCCGCCAGCGCTGTTGCCAGCCAGGAAAGACTCGGCCGTACGGATAGCTCGGGAATGTGGTGAGGACCTTGACCTCGTGGCCACGGCCGGCCAGTTGGTGCGCCAGGTTACCCGGTATGAAGACGCCCTCCGGCGGATACCACTGGCTGATCAGGCCAATCTTCACGCCCCGACCGCCACCGGCGCCGGTCGGGCCGCCACCACCGCCTCAGGCCAGGTATCCGGTCGGTCCGGGTCGAAGATCTCGTTGGTCCAGAACATCGTCACCAGCTCGTCCGGCCCGGTGTTCACCAACTTGTGTGCCCACATCGTCGGCATGTCCACGAGTACCGGCTCGTCGCCGCTCACCGGGAAGCGCAGGACTTCGGTGTCACCCACCCGCCGCAGGCTGATCTCAGCAGAGCCGCGCAGCACCACGAACCGCTCCACCTTGGCCAGGTGAAAGTGTTCGCCGCGGGTGATCCCAGGCAGCGTGGTGGAGCAGAAGGTCTGGCCGGCACCACCGTGCGCCTTGACCGTCTCGACCAGCTCACCCCGGGCATCGGCGCGGCGAGGCAGCGCCAGGGGGTAGTGCGCCGGAAAACAGTGCGACCGGTATGTGTTGAAGAGCCGCACATCATGCCGCTTCAGCAGGTGCGGGATGTCCCCGGTCCGGTACGTCGCGGCGATCTCGGTGAGCCGGTGGGCCAGCCCCTGCACTCCGATGCGCAGCGGCGGCATGGCCGGATCCCATGAACCGCCGGCCGGCACACCAATGAGCCGGGCGGCCGCGTCGGTGACGTGCACGAGGCTCAACTCACGGTCGGCGTGCACCTCCGGCCGGCCACCCTCCGCGAGCACCCGACAGAACGTCGCCACCGCGGAGTTGTAGTACGGGCGTCCGTGCTCGCCGTAGAGGTTCGGCAGCGACACGTCATCGAGGTCGACGCCGGTATCCGCCAGCACTCGCGCAGCGGTGGCCTTGGCGTCGCCGTACGCGGTGCCGTTGCCGGCCTGCACCGAATTGGCGTAGACAACCCGCGTCGGCGGGTTCGCGCAGTGCTTGAGTCCCTCCGCGAGCTGCGCGGCGAGCAGGACGTTCCCGGCAGCGACATCGGCCGGCTCACCCCGGTTCACGCCGGCCAGGTGCAGCACCCGGTCGACTCCGTCCACCTTCGCCGCGACCAAGTCGGGATCGGCGAGGTCGCTCCGGGTCACCACGACCGGTTCCGGCCAACCCAGAGCGCGCAGCAGCACCCGGACGTGCCAGCCGAGGAAGCCGCCGGCACCGGTGACGGCGAGCCTCAGCACGCCAGCACCGGATCCCGCAGCGCCAGCTCCGCGCGCACCTCGGGCAGCGTCTTCAGCAGTTCGATGATCTCGGGTACGCCGAGCTGTGGCGCGTTCGACGAGTTGAAGTCCTCGGTCCGCCCGTCGCCGAGGCCGCCCTCGGAGACGTAGAGCGCGTAGTTGAGGTCACGGCCGTCGAGCGGCACCCGAAGGAAGTCACCGAAGTCCTCGGCATGAGCGAGTTCCTCCCGGCTGGCCAGCGTCTCAGCCTGCTTCTCCCCGTGCCGTACGCCGATCACGTCGAGCTTGGAGGGCACGTCGAAGAGTTGACAGAGCGCCTCGGCCAGGTCGCCGACGGTGCAGGCGGCGGCCTTGCGGATGAAGATGTCGCCGGGCCGGGCGTGCTGGAAGGCGTGCTCCACCAGCTCCACCGAGTCGGCCAGCGACATCAGGAAGCGGGTCATCCCCGGGTCGGTCACGGTAGGTGCCCGGCCCGCCTTGATCTGCTCGATGAAGAGCGGAATCACCGAGCCACGGGAGTACATGACGTTGCCGTACCGGACGCAGGAGACCGTGGTGGCGCTGTTCGGGTTGTTCCGAGCGTGTGCCTGGGCGACCTTCTCCATCATCGCCTTGCTCATCCCCATCGCGTTGACCGGGTATACAGCCTTGTCGGTGCTGAGCACCACGACCGAGCCGACGCCGTTGCGCTCTGCGGCCTCGACGACATTGCTGCTGCCCAGCACGTTCGTCCGGACCGCCTCAAGCGGGAAGAACTCGCACGAGGGCACCTGCTTGAGGGCGGCCGCGTGAAAGATGTAGTCGATGCCCCGGCTGGCCTTGAGCACCGAGTCGTAGTCCCGCACGTCTCCGACGTAGTAACGGGCCCGCTCGTCGCCGAGCAGCCGACGCATGGCGTCCTGCTTGGCCTCGTCCCGGCTGAGCACCCGGACCTCGCCAACTCCACGGTCGAGGAGTCGGCGCACCATCGTCTGCCCAAAGGAACCCGTACCGCCGGTGATGAGCACCCGGCGTCCGGTGGTCAAGTAACTCACTGACGCTCCGTTCGTTCATGGTGGCTCGCGTAGGCCGCGCTGGTTGGGGCCGTGGTGCGGCCACAACTGCCGCAACGAGTGGAATCCCGCGAGAGAAACGCCCACATCGGGACCAAAAGCACAATGGAGTTGCTCTAGATCCTGATGGTCCTGGTGCACCACCAGATGGTCAGGCGTCGGGCCCGCGTGCCGCCGTCATCGGGTGGGCGCCATCGGCCGCGCGGGGCGGGCCGCAGGCGTCCGGTAATTGCCGACCAGGTGGTTCGGCGCCACCGCCCCGGAAACCCGCCAACCAAGCAGCAGGATCACCGCGGCCAGCACCAGCAGTCGCCCACCTCCGCGCACCACGTAGGTGAAACTGCCCACCCAGAGGAGATCGAACAGACCGACCGCGGTGACGATCGCACCGGCGTAGACGCCCACGGCGTACGGCGTCGTCAGCGGGCCGGACGAGGCCCAGGCCAGGACCCTGTCGATGAACCGGACGGCCAGGCCGGTCACCGGCACCATCAGCCCCAGGCCCAGCAGGCCAAAGTTGTACAACCACTCCCCATGCGCGAGCGCCGCCGCGGAATGTCCCGTGCCGACCAGTTCAGGGCTCAGAAAGGCGACGAGGTCGGAACCGAAACCGATCGGCTTACCCTCCCACAGCGCGCGAGGCACCAGACCCACGGCGGCGTTGGCAAACGTCTCCCCCCATCCGCGCGGCAGCAGCCCCACCTCGTTCAGGCGCAGCAGCTGGGCGAACGAGTGAAGCGGGCTGATCGCGGACCCGAATCCGTCCTGGTCGACCATCGCAGCCGAGCCCTGTGAGCCGGTGGCGCGCAGCCCGGCGAGGAACAGCAGAGCCGGCGCCGCTCCACCGAGGACGAGGAGTTTGGTGTAGGGCCGCTGGTCCCGGTGGGCCGATATCACCAGCAACGCGAGCGCCAGCGTACCGACGACGATCCGCCCGAAGCCATTGAAGAGGTAGGTGAAGTAGAACGCGAAGGCGACCAGGAGAACCAGTCCCCAGACGAACGTGTGGCGTGCCATCGGGCCCCGCAACAACCCCACCGCGAGGAGCACGACGCCGACGAAGCCGATCGGGTTTGCCACCGGCGGTGAATTCGGTGCGACCGTTGCCATGCTCACTCCGAGCACCAGCAGGACCAGACCACACTTCACCGCCCACCCTGCCGTCCTGCCGTCCGCCTGGCCGGCAGCCGGTGGCAGCCGATGCGGCGCGGTGCTGCTCCAGAACAGCAACCACGTCACGACCTGTACGAAGTAGCAGATGGCAAGAGCGGTGAAGAGCGGGATGCCGGGATCGATCGTCCATGCCTTCACCGTTTGGTAAAGCCCGCTGAAGCCGACAAAGAATGCGAAGGCGAGGTTGTAGAGCCCTACGGCGGTGATGCGGCGACCGCCGTCCCGCCAGAAGACCCAGGCGCCGAAGAGGGTCGCCAGCAGGCTCATCGCGAGGTTTCCGTCCCTGCTCCACCCAACGGAGGAGTTTCTTTCCAGGAGCAGGCACGCCACGCCCAGCACGAGCCAGGCCAGCCCGGCGAAGCAGCGCCAGAGTCCGCTGGTCGGGAGCCTTGCCTCATCCTCGGGTACGCCGCGTGCGTGACGTGGACGCGCGCCTTGATTCCCACCTGCCATCGGGCGCGCCCCTGTCATTGACTCCATGACAGCGGAGCATATATCCGGACTTCCATTTCGGCCGCCTGTCTCGCGATTTCGGCGTCGATCGCCGCCACATCGCACAGACCGATCCTCCGTGGCGTCACCGATCCACACCGCCCATCGTTAGCCGGACGTGGCCGAACCCTTCGACGTGCTACACGACGACCTGACCCCCGCAGCCGCGAATGTCATTCGCGATTCGCCAATTCCGGTCCCCACACCGCCATATCGCGTGCTGTTGACGTGTGACTTCTTCGAACCGGGATTCCGCGCCGGCGGCCCTGTCCGTTCCGTTGCCCAACTGCTCGACGTCGTATCGCCAGCGATCGAGGTGACGATGGTGACGAGAGACCGCGATCTCGGCTCCGCGGAGCCGTATCCCGGTCACTCCGGTCACTGGATCGACCGGGGCCACGCTCGCATCTACTACCTCGATCCAGGTCGCCTCCGCCAGTGGTACGCCCTGCTGAAAGCGCTCCGATCAACCAGATTCGACCTCCTCTACGTCAACAGTCTCTGGGCGAGGTCATCGGTTCTGCCGATTCTCGCGGCGCAGGCACGCATCATTCGGGTCAAACAGATACTCGTCGCCCCTCGGGGTGAGCTGGCGGCGAGTGCGCTAGGGGTCAAGAGCTTGAAGAAGCGATTGTTCCTACGCGTTTGGCGACCCATTCTCAGACGGCTCAGGGTCCACTGGCACGCCACCAACCCGCACGAAGCCCAGCTGATCAGGAACCTCTTTCCGTGGGCCCGGATCGAGATGCGACCCAACGAGGTGTCGCTTCCGCCAGAGCCAATCCCACCCGAAGAGACCGGTGGTTCCTCGCGGCTCGTATTCATCGGTCGCATCAGCCCGATCAAGAATCTGGCGAAGGTGATCGAGGCCCTCGCGCTGGTGACGCGGCCGGTGGTTTTCGATATCTACGGCCCTATTGAGGACAGGTCCTATTGGGCCGAATGCCAACTGCTTGCCCAGCGGTTGCCGGCGTCCGTGACGCTCTCCTATCGGGGAGAGCTCGCGCCCCGCGCGGTCCGGTCCACCTTCGCGGAGTACGACATGTTCGTCTTTCCGACTCAGGGGGAGAACTTCGGCCACGTCATCGCGGAGAGCCTCTCCGCGTCGTGCCCGGTGATCTGTTCGGACGAGACCCCCTGGAGCCCGGTGCTCCGGGCCGGCGGAGGAGTCGTCCTGACGGATGCCACGGTGGCGACTCTGGCTCACCAGATTGACCAGTTCGCCCAGCGCAGCCAGGAGGAACGGCTCGCGGCACGCCGGGCGGCGGGGCAGGCCTATCGGTCCTGGCGGGCCGAGACCGAAGGGCCGAACATCCTCGACCGGATCAGGTTGACAGTCGCGGAGCGCTGACCCCCGCCCGTCGGCGGGCGGTGCCCAGCCGCCGTGAAAGGACCACGATTGAAGGAACGGTCGACTCCAGAGCAGACGCTCTCCGAGCCCACTGAGTCTGTCCGCCCCCAGGGAGGTCGCCGGTCGGGGGTGCGGTCCAATACCGTCGTGGCGTCGGCGTCCAGCCTGATGAGCGGACTGCTGAACGCCGGGATACTCGCGTACAGCGCGCGGCAGGGCCAGACCGCCGAAATCGCGGCTTACAGCGTGATGACGGCCGCGCTGACCTGGGTGGCGAACCTGGTCATGGGTGGATCATCCCTGCTGTATGTATCCGGCAATGACGAGGAACGCCGCGCGGCGCACAGTCAGCGAATCCTGGTGGCAGTGCCTGCCATGGCCACCGCCACCCTGTTGATCGCTGCGCTCTATGCCGGCCAGGGATACGGCGCGGCAGCCCTGATCAGCGCCGGCGGCGTGATGATCTTCAACAGCCTCGCCGACCTGCGCTTCGGCGACCTCGCCCGACAGATGCGCTTCATCGCGGCCTCGGCCGCGATAACCGGCACCCGCCTCCTGTCCATGGCGCTGCTGGTCGCCGGCACTCCGTTGACGACCGCACTCCTGGTTGGCGCCGCCGCCTACCTGCTCAGCACGGAGATACTCGCGTGTCGCGGCCCGGCCGCTCCACTTCCGATGTGGAGAGGGCTGTCGCTGCGGGCCGCCGGACACGCGTTCCGGTTGAGCCGTCCGCTTTTCGCCTACAGCCTTGGCGAGGCGTTCACCGGCCGAGTCAGCACGATCGCTCTGTCATTGGTGGCGAGTCCCCAGGTCGTGGGTTGCTTTGGCGCCCTGGTCAACATCTACCAGGCACTGGTCGCGGTCACATTCAGCGGACTCCGGGTGCCCATGGCGATCCGGACCCGGCGGCGACACAATCTCGGTCCCACGGTGGCGATCAGCCGGGAGAGCGAGGTGATCGCCGTGATCGGTGCGACCGTCATCGCCGCCGGGGTCATCGTCACCGCGCCGTTTCTCACGACGAGCCTCCTCTCGCTGCCGATACCGGAATCGGCGCTCTGGCTGCAACTATTGGCGCTCGCCCTACCGTTCACCACCATGAACCGCGCCTACACGCTCAACCGCATCGGCGACGGGAACTACGCCGCCGCCACCCGTCTCGCCCTGTCGATAGGTTTGCTCCTGGGCGGCGCGCTGCTCTTCCAGGCGGCCACACTTGGACCGACGGGTGCCGCCGCCGCCACTACCGTCGCGGAAATGCTGGTCGCGGGGATCCTCGTGGTGGCCGCGGTGTCGCGTCGATACCGGCGGCGCGGATCTCACCAGGTAAGAAGGCCCGTCTCCTCTGAGCAGGAGCGTCACAGGGTGCCGCCCGTCGACCTCATCGGCAGGTGAGGCCGCGGTGCCACTCGGATCAGGAAACGAACAGGGCGTGCTTGCCGGCGCGAGTGCGGGCCTGTTCGGCAACCTGGTGGAACGTTATCGACTCTGCGCGAAGATCAGGGTGGTCCTTCCGCAACTCGCGGGCGAAGTACAGGCTCACCGCTTCGAGATCAAGCTCGTGGTCTGCCTGTACGTAGATGTGGAGGGCATCAGGTCGCTCCTGATGGAACTGAACTCCGACGATTCCCGGAAGGGTCTTGAGGATGTGCACCGGCAGGATCGGCGAAAGGTCAAGGGTCCCGCGCGCGGAGCCGACCTGAACGATCTCCTGCCGTCGGCCGAGGATCGAGCGGAACTCGAAGGCATTGCCGTCGACGACGTCAGATGGTTCGACCTGGTCCCCGATGGCGTAGTTGACCAGTGGAAACAGACGGTCGTCGAGGGTCGTGACCGCAAGCGAACCACCATCATCGACGAGACAGATGAAGCTGTCCCAGATGACCTGGATGGGCCGTGCCTCCTGGCGGGACATCGCCACCAGGCCGGTCTCGGCAGCGCCGTACTCGATGACCGCCCCTGCTCCGAAGACCCGTTCGATCAGTGCGATGTCCGTGTCACTGGCCGTCTCCGCGGTCAGGATCACCGCCCGCAGCCGACTCACGTCGCCCAGGTCCAGCGTGTTGCGCTCGATGTAGCGGGCGACCTTGAAGATTGCGGAGGTGTATCCGACCAGCAACACGGGTTGCCGGGACCGGATCGCCTCGTAGTGCCCTCGAAGCGCAGGATCACTGAGGTCGTAGGCGTTCAACCGAGTGATGTTCACCAGGCGGTCGGCGACGCCGCGCCGCAACCGAGCGACTTGGCTGGCCAGCCCGTCGCCGAAGAGGTGCGAGTGCCCCCAGAGCAGGACCTGCGGCTCGAACGGCTGGACTCCCCGCCAAGCTCGCCCGAGGTAGTTGTTCGCCCACCGGTCGGTCGACTCGCTCCGCCCCCGAGGAAACTTGGTGGGCTGGCCGGTGCTCCCGCCGGTGCTGTATGCCTGCTTCGTCGAACCACCCGCGAAGACCTCGGCAGAGCGGCTGATCAGCAGCTCTTTGTCGAGCATCGGAAAGTGGCGAAGGTCCGACGGCCGCGAGATGCCACTGGGTAGATCGTGCTCCTTCCGCCATGACCGGTAGAACGGCACCCGTGTCAGGCAGTACGCCCACATCTTGTTGAAGCGTTCGACCTGGATCCGCTCGATCTCCGCGCGGGACAAGGGCTTGTTGTAGAGGGCGATCTTTCGTTCGAGGCGCCGACGGCGTTCCGCGAACAGCCACCCGCGCTCCATCAACGCACGCACGTCAAGTCGCCTCCTGGCTCCGCTACACCCTCCGAAGCAGAGCTGACGTCCATCAGCCCGCTCGTTCATCAGCACCCTTTCAACGATGCGACAAAATCCCAGTTACGAGGCAGGTCGTCCATCCATCACACACGGCACCGGCACCAACACGGTCAGCAAACCTTGCACCCATCGACCTATTGACACTGATCACGCCGCACCGAAGGCTCGCGCCTAGAGGTCCTTCACCCAAGGAGGCGCGATGAGACCGAGACGACTGGCGATCGCCGGCGTGGTCACCCTGCTCGGCGCACTGGCACTGACCCCACCGGCCAGCGCGCGGCCCCCGTCCGACCCGGGCGTCCGCGACGGTCTGGAGGTGTACGTCGGCGTTGTCGACGCGAAACAGCGGGAGCAACTGCGCGCGGCGGGGGTCGACCTCGGCCACGACGCGAAGGCGGACTCGTCCGGCCGCACGACTGTCGAGACGGTCCTCAGCCGACGGCAGGCGAAGCGGTTGACCGACAAGGGCGTACCGCTGTCGGTGAAGAAGGTGCGGGGCAAGGACGCGTCGCAGGCGCTGCGGGAGCAGGCCGCGGCCGGCTGGACGAGTTTCCGTCCCTACGGTGAGCCGGGCGGCCTGCGAGACGAACTGAACGCCACAGCGGCCCGGTATCCCAAGCTGACCAAGGTGGAGACGATCGGTCGCAGCCAGCAGGGGCAGCCGATCGTCGCGGTGAAGGTCACCAAGAACGCGCGGACCGTGGCGGACGGCAAACGACCGGCGGTGCTCTACGCCGGCGCGCAGCACGCCAGGGAGTGGATCACACCGGAGATGACCCGCCGGCTGATGCATCACGTGCTGGACAGCTACGGCACCGACCGGGACATCACCCGTCTGTTGGACACCACCGAACTGTGGTTCCTGCCGGTGGCCAACCCGGACGGCTACGACTTCACGTTCACCCCCGGCAACCGGCTGTGGCGCAAGAACCTGCGGGACAACAACGGTGACGGGCAGATCGGCTCCGGCGACGGCGTCGACCTCAACCGCAACTTCAGCTACAAGTGGGGATACGACAACGAGGGCTCGTCGCCGGAGCTGAACAGCGAGACCTACCGGGGCCCGGGCCCCAACTCCGAGCCGGAGACCAAGGCGCTGGACCGGCTCTTCAAGCGGGTCGGGTTCGAGTTCTTCGTCAACTACCACTCGGCGGCCGAACTGCTGCTCTACGGCCTGGGCTGGCAGGTGAGCACCCCCACCCCGGACGACGAGATCTACAAGGCGATGGCCGGTGACGACGCGCACCCCGCGGTGCCCGGCTACGACCCGGACATCTCCGCGGAGCTTTACACCACGAACGGTGACACCGACAGTCACGCCACCGTCAGGTACGGCACGCTGGGCTTCACCCCGGAGATGTCCACCTGCGAGGCCGCCTCGGCCGTCGACCCGGACGACCAGTGGCGCCCGGAGGACTGCGTCAGCGGCTTCATCTTCCCTGACGACGAGGCGCTGATCGCCGGCGAGGTGAGCAAGAACCTACCGTTCGCGTTGGCGGTGGCCCGGTCGGCGGCGGACCCGGACGACCCGGTCTCGGTGGTCGGTCGCAGCACTCCGGACTTCGTGGTGGACGCCTTCGACACCTCGTACGGGCGCACCCAGCAGGTCGCCGCGATCACCCGTCGGGCGCTGAGGAACGTGCGGATGCACTACACGGTCAACGGTGGGAGGCCCAAGACTGTCGCGGTCCGCGAGTGGCGCGGCGGCGAGCGGTACGGCAACACCCACGACGACTACTACGCCGAGCTACGGGGCACTGTCAGCGGCGCGAAGCCGGGCGACCGGGTGGAGGTCTGGTTCACCGGGAACAAACCGCGCGCCGGGGTGGTGGCCAGCGAACACTTCACCTATCGGGTGCACGACGACGTCGGTGGCGACGTGCTGGTCCTCGCTGTGGAGGACGTCACCGGCCTCAGCCCGGCGCAGACCGGCACCACGGCGAAGTACGCCGACGAGGTCGCGGCGTCGCTGGGCGCCGCCGGGCGCAGCAGTGACGTGTACGACTTCGACGCGATGGGCCGCAAGGCGCCGCACCCGCTCGGCGTGCTGTCGCACTACGAGGCGGTGGTCTGGGAGACCGGCGACGACGTGATCCTGCGCTCCCCCGGTCAGGTGGCCGGCACGACGGCCAGAGCGGCGCTGGAAACCGAGCTGGCCGTTCGGGACTACCTGAACGAGGGCGGCAAACTGCTGGTCAGCGGCCAGTACGCGTTGTTCGCGCAGGGCGCCAACGGGTCGTACGTCTATCACCCGGACGCGCCGCCGGAGTGCACCGACGCCGAGGCTGCCAGCTGTCTGCCGCTGTTTAACGACTTCCAGCAGTACTGGTTGGGCGCGCACACCTATGTCAGCGACGGCGGAACGAGCCCGGACGGGGAGCCGTACCCGGTCGCCGGCACCGATGCGGCGTTCACCGGCTTCGACGGGCAGCTGAACGCCTCCGGCTCGGCGGAGAACCAGGCGCACACCGCGTCGTTCCTGACCACGTCGAGCTTCCTGCCGCCGGACGAGTTCCCGCAGTTCGCCAGTTCCGCGCCGGTGGGCTGGTCCCGACCGGGCGGCGCGCCGTTCGATCCGCGTACGGGTGAGTGGTACCTGTACAGCGGGCAGACCGACGAGTCGTACAAGCGGCTCACGCGCCCTGTGGACCTCACCGGGGCGAGCAGCGCGGAGTTGCGCTTCTTCACCTCCTACGAGATCGAGCAGGACTGGGACTTCATGTTCGTCGAGGCGCACGAGGTGGGTCGCGACGACTGGACGACACTGCCGGACGCCAACGGCAAGACCAGCACTGTCACCGGGGACAGCTGCCCCGAGGGTTGGGTGGAGCAGTTGCACCCGTTCCTCGCGCACTACCAGGGCGCTGACTGCTCCCCCACCGGGAGCACCGGCAGCTGGAACGCGGCGAGCGGGTCGTCGGGAGGCTGGAAGGAGTTCGTGGCCGATCTGTCGGGCTACGCCGGTAAGCAGGTCGAGGTGTCGATCACGTACGCCTCGGACTGGGGCACCCAGGGTCTCGGCGTCTTCCTGGACGACGCCCGGGTGCTGGTTGACGGGTCGACGGTGGCGGAGACCTCGTTCGAGTCGGCCGACCTGGGTGGCTGGACGGTGGCCGGCCCACCGCCCGGCTCCGCTGGCAACGCCAACGACTGGTCGCGCAGCCAGCAGGCGTTCGAGGAGGGCTCGGTGGTGGTCACCGGGGACACGGTGTATCTGGGCTTCGGGTTGGAGGGTCTGCCTCCGGCGGCCCGCGACGACCTGGTCGCCCGCTCGCTGACCCACCTCACCGGGCAGCCCCGCCCCTGATGGCGGCGAGGTGCGCCGACGGTCCGCGGCCCCTCGGCGCCCCTTCCGGGTACGCCGGGTACGGTCGCCGCCGCGGTGGGGTGCTGTGCGGGGGTCGGGGCGGGGACGTGTGCTGCACCCCCCCCGGGAGGTCACCGAGGTGGTGGGGATCATCGAACGGTGGGCGACGCGTCACCACAAGACGTTGATGGTGCGCGAGGAGGACCAGCACCGCGTCTCGTCCTGCATCGTGCCGGTGCCGGCGGACGAGGTGGCGGCCCGCGCCGACGCCTTGATCAGCATCGGTGGCGACGGGACCATGTTGGGTGCGCTTCGATCCGCCGTCCTCGACCCGAAGCCGGTGCTCGGCGTACACCTGGGTCGTGTGGGTTTTCTCGTGGAGATCGAGCCGCCGGAGCTGCCTGAGGCGCTGAGCCGGTTGCTGTCGAAGGAGTTCACCGTCGAGTCGCACGCCTGCCTCGCCTGCGACGTGTGTGGCGACGACGTGGTGGCGTTCAACGACATCGCGCTGGTGCGCCAGCCCGGCTCCGGCTTCGTCAACGCCACACTCGCCATCGACGGCCAGCAGTACGGCTACTACCGGTGCGACGCCGTGGTGGTCAGCACCCCGATCGGCTCCACGGCGTACAGCTACGCCGCCGGCGGCCCGCTGATCTCCCCGGCGGCGGACTCGATGGTGGTCACGCCGTCGGCGCCGATGGCCGGCATCTCCCGGTCGGTGGTGCTCTCACCGGACGAGAAGATCCGGCTGGAGCTGGAGCCCGACTCGTCCCCGGTGGTGGTGGAGATGGACGGGTTGGTGTTCCGCGACCCGGCCACCGAGGGAGCGGTGGAGATCAGGTACCGCCGCAACGCCGGCCTGGTGGTGCGCTTCGACCCGCTGCGCTACCAGGAACGCAACCAGTTGAAGATGACGCTGCTCGACCTGCCGTTCCTGCCCGAGCAGCTCCGCGAACTGCTCCCCGAGGAGCTGCGCCGCACCCAACGAGAACTCCCGCCACCCTGCTGACCCCGCGGTTAGGGGGCCAGGGCTTGGCCTACCAGGGCTTTGGCCTCTTCCTGGATCTTCTTGAGGTGGTCGGGGCCCTGGAAGGACTCGGCGTAGATCTTGTAGACGTCCTCGGTGCCGGACGGACGGGCGGCGAACCAGCCGGACTCGGTGCTGACCTTGAGGCCACCGATCGCCGCGCCGTTACCGGGGGCGGTGGTCAGCGTCGCGGTGATCGGCTCACCGGCGAGCTCGGTGGCGGTGACCTGCTCCGGGGAGAGCTTGCCGAGCACTGCCTTCTGCTCCCGGGTGGCCGGGGCGTCGATCCGGGCGTACGAGGGCGCGCCGAAGCGTTCGGCCAACTCCGCCCAGTGCTCGCTCGGGCTGCGGCCGGTGGTGGCCTGGATCTCGGCGGCGAGCAGGCAGAGCAGCAGGCCGTCCTTGTCGGTGGTCCAGGTCGAGCCGTCGCGTCGCAGGAACGACGCCCCGGCGCTCTCCTCGCCTCCGAACCCGACAGCGCCGTCCAGCAGGCCGGGTACGAACCACTTGAAGCCGACAGGCACCTCCAGCAGCGGGCGACCCAGGTCGGCGGCGACCCGGTCGATCATCGACGAGGAGACCAGGGTCTTGCCCACAGCGGCGTCCGGCCCCCACTCGGTGCGGGTGCGGAACAGGTGGCGAATCGCCACCGCCAGGTAGTGGTTGGGGTTCATCAGCCCGGCGTCCGGGGTGACGATGCCGTGCCGGTCGGCGTCGGCGTCGTTGCCCGTGGAGATCTGGTAGTCGGCCCGCGCGGCGATCAGCGACGCCATCGCGTTCGGCGAGGAGCAGTCCATCCGGATTTTGCCGTCGCCGTCCAGGGTCATGAATCGCCAGGTCGGGTCGACAGTCGGGTTGACCACTGTCAGGTCCAGGCGGTGCCGCTCGGCGATCTCACCCCAGTACGCCACGCTCGCCCCGCCCAGCGGGTCCGCGCCGATGCGGATCCCCGCGTCGCGGATGGCGTCGATGTCGATCGCGGCCGGCAGGTCGTCGACGTAGTTGGCGAGGAAGTCGTACTCCCCGGTGGTGTCGGCGGCCCGCGCCCGCGCGTAGGTGATCCGGCGGACCTCCTTGAGCCCTGCGGCGAGGATGGCGTTGGCCCGGTCCTGGATCCACCGGGTCACGTCGGTGTCGGCCGGCCCACCGTTTGTGGGGTTGTACTTGAAACCGCCGTCGTCGGGCGGGTTGTGCGACGGGGTGATGACGATGCCGTCGGCGAGCCCGCTGGTCCGCCCACGGTTGTGAGTGAGGATCGCGTGCGACAGCGCCGGGGTCGGGGTGTAGCCGTCGCGGCTGTCCACCAGCACTGTGACCCCGTTGGCGGCGAGCACCTCCAGGGCGTCCACAGCGGCCGGCGCGGAGAGCGCGTGGGTGTCCCGGGCGAGGAAGAGCGGCCCGTCCAGCCCCTGCTCACGCCGGTAGTCGCAGAGCGCCTGGGTGACCGCGAGGATGTGGTCGGAGTTGAACGCGTTGCGCAGGCTGGAGCCGCGGTGGCCGGAGGTGCCGAAGGAGACCTGCTGGGCCGGGTCCGCGGGATCCGGATGCTCGGCGTAGTAGGCGGTCACCAGGCGCGGCACGTCGACCAGGTCGGCGGGCTCGGCGAGCTGGCCGGCACGGGGGTGGGTCACTGCGGGATCCTCCTCGGGGAGTGCCTGTCGGTCACGGCAGGACCTTCTGGCCCTTGCCGATCACCACGATGCCGTTGTCGGAAACGGTGTAGCGCTGCCGGTCCTTCTCCAGGTCGACGCCGATCTCGACGCCCTCCGGGACGAACACGTTCTTGTCCAGGATGGCCCGCCGGACCACAGCGTGCCGGCCGATCTCCACACCCTCCATCAGCACCGAGCCCTCGACGTGCGCCCAGGAGTGCACCCGCACCTTCGGCGAGACGATCGAGTTCTCCACCAGCGAGCCGGAGATCACCACACCCGGGGAGACCATCGAGCCGACCGCCCGGCCGACCCGCTCACCCCACTGGTGCACGAACTTCGCCGGCGGCCACGGCGGCTGCTCCGTGTAGATCGGCCAGTCGAAGTTGTACATGTTGAACACGGGGTGCACGTTGATCAGATCCATGTGCGCGTCGTAGAACGAGTCGAGCGTTCCCACGTCCCGCCAGTAGCCGCGATCACGGTCGGTGCTGCCCGGCACCTCGTTGTCGCGGAAGTCGTAGACGTTGGCCTCGCCGCGCTCGACGAGCATCGGGATGATGCTGCCGCCCATGTCGTGCTTGCTGGACTTGTCCTCGGCGTCGCGCTCGACCGCCTCGCAGAGTGCCCGGGTGGTGAAGACGTAGTTGCCCATCGAGGCGTAGATCTCGTCCGGCGCGTCGGGCAGACCGACCGCGTCGGTGGGCTTCTCGCGGAACGCGCGGATCCGCTTGCCGTCCTCGCCGACCTCGATGACGCCGAACTGGTCGGCCATCGACAGCGGCTGGCGGATGCCGGCCACTGTCACCGCCGCGCCGGAGGCGATGTGGTCCTCCACCATCTGCCGCGGGTCCATCCGGTAGATGTGGTCGGCGCCAAAGACGATCACGTAGTCGGGCTGCTCGTCGTTGATCAGGTTGAAGCTCTGGTAGATGGCGTCGGCCGAGCCGGCGAACCACCACGGGCCACGACGCTGCTGCGCCGGCACCGGGGTGACGTAGTTGCCGAGCAGCGTGGACATCCGCCAGGTCTTGGTGATGTGTCGGTCGAGGGAGTGGGACTTGTACTGGGTCAGCACGACGATCTTGAGATAGCCGGCGTTGGCCAGGTTGGAGAGGACGAAGTCGACCATGCGGTACATCCCGCCGAACGGGACGGCCGGCTTGGCCCGATCCGTGGTGAGTGGCATCAGGCGCTTGCCCTCCCCACCCGCCAGGACGATCGCGAGCACCTTGGCAGCCATGCCCCGACGCTATCCACCCTCGCCCCACTTCACCACTCGTACGGGGAGTCTTCTGCACTAGGGTGCGGGGTCATGACGGAACCCACCCCGCTGCGCGTCGATCTGCTCACCCGCGAGTACCCACCGGAGGTCTACGGCGGCGCGGGCGTGCACGTCGAGTACCTGGCTCGGGAGTTGCGCAGCCTCGCCGACGTACGGGTGCACTGCTTCGGCCTGCCGCGCACCGAGCCGGGCGTCACCGCGTACGCCGAACCGCCGGGCCTCACCGGCGCGAACGCCGCGCTGCGCACGATGGGTGTGGACCTGGAGATGGCCGCCGGCGCGGCCGGCACCGACGTGGTGCACAGCCACACCTGGTACGCGAACCTGGCCGGCCACACCGCGAAGCTGCTGCACGGGGTGCCGCACGTGGTGACCGCGCACAGCCTGGAGCCGCTGCGGCCGTGGAAGGCCGAGCAGCTCGGCGGCGGTTACGCGCTCTCCTCCTGGATCGAGCGCACCGCGATGGAGGCCGCCGACGCGGTGATCGCGGTCAGCGGCGGGATGCGCAACGACGTGCTCACCGCGTACCCGCAGATCGACCCCGACCGGGTTCGGGTGGTCTACAACGGCATCGACACCGTGCAGTACGCCCCGGATCAGGCCACCGACGTGCTCGACCGGCTCGGCGTCGACCCGTCCCGCCCCAGCGTGGTCTACGTGGGCAGGATCACCCGGCAGAAGGGGCTGCCGTACCTGCTGCGGGCCGCCCGGGAGTTGCCGGCGGACACCCAGCTCGTCCTGCTCGCCGGCGCGCCGGACACCGCCGAGATCGCCGCCGAGGTGGAGGAGTTGGTCGCCGAGCTGCGGGCCAACCGTTCCGGTGTGGTCTGGGTGGCCGAGATGCTGCCCAAGCCCGAGGTGATCCAGGTGCTCACGCACGCCACGGTCTTCGTCTGCCCGTCGGTCTACGAGCCGATGGGCATCGTCAACCTGGAGGCGATGGCCTGCGAGACGGCAGTGGTGGCGACCGCGACCGGCGGCATCCCCGAGGTCGTGGCCGACGACGAGACCGGCCTGCTGGTGCCGATCGCGCAGGCCACCGACGGCTCCGGCACCCCACTGGAGCCGGACCGCTTCGTGGCCGACCTGGCGGCCGCGATCAACACGCTGCTCGCCGACCCGGCGCGCACCGAGCGGTTCGGCCTGGCCGGCCGGCGGCGCGCGGTACAGCACTTCTCCTGGGACGCCATCGCCCGGCAGACCCTGGAGGTCTACCGCTCCGTCGGCGCGGCCTGAGGCAGACGGACGTCAGATCGCCGTGCCCGGCGGAGACTTGAGCAGCGACGTCGCCTCGGCAGCATGACCACCACGCCCGTTCCGTAGCGCGCTGGCCGCGATGCGGATGAGGTCGATGTTGACCCCGGCGGCGCCACTCGGGTCGTGCACCTTCAGCTTCACGTCGAGGCTCACCGCTGTCTCACCCCAACCCTGCGCCTCAAGGTTGAGGTGAGCCACCTTCTGCGACGCGAGATGTGGCAGGTAACCGAGCGGCGCCACCTCGACGCTGTCCGCCTCCGAGAGGGCGTTGAGCTTGGACTGCTTCTTGGTGTTGGGGTTCTCGACCAGGTTGCGGAAGTCCTCGGTGCCGCCCAGATTGACCTGGTAGGAGCTGACCAGCGTCAGGCCGCGCTCCTTCAGGAGCCGCAGCAGCGCGTTGTGCAACACCGAGGTGCCGAACTGGCTCGCCAGGTCGTCGCCGAGCAACGGCAGACCGGCAGCCTCGAAGCTGTCCAGCAGCTGTGGATCGCGGGCGACCGGGTCGGCGGTGGTGTTGATGAAGGCGACGCCCGCCGTGTGGGCCGCCTCGGCGTACGCCCGGGCAGTCTCCGGTCGGCCACTTGGCGCCGAGTAGAGCAGCACCTCCGCCCCTGCCAGCGCCGCTGCCACCCGCTGCACCTCGCTCGCGCCGACGAGGCCCTTCGTGACCGGCACACCCGCTCTGGGCAGGTCGCAGTTCAGCCGGGGGAAGTTGTTGGGCGCCAGGAAGATCGCCTCGGTCAGGTCCCGACCGATCTTCTCCTCGGAGGTGGCGAAGGCCGCCACGATGTCGATGTCCCCCACTCCGAGGCCGTCGATCGTCGGCCTGCGGATTCCGACCAGGCTGCCGCTCTGGCGGTAGAGAGCAAGCCCCTGCACCAGTGCGGAGGTGTTGTTACCGACACCGACGACCGCGACTCTCACCCGTTCGATCATGGCCGGAGGCTACGGCACCTCCGGTTCGGCGGTCCGCCCCGGCGAGACCGTCAACGGTGCCGAAAGTTCGGTCACGACGGCCAATCCCCCGAAGGTCCACCGCGCTGACTGGTTCCCCCCGCACCGGCCCGCCACCAACCGCCAGGGAGACCAGGTGGCGGCCGTCAGGCGACACCGAGGGTGGTGGCGAGCTGGACGATGCCGGCGGGCGCGTCGGCGGAGCGCCACACGACGGTGACCAGCTTTCGTACCGCCGGCCGGTCGTGCACCTCACTGCGGGCGGTGCGCTCCGCGTCGAGGACCGCCCGGCCCGCGCGGTGCATCTCGCCGGCCAGGGCGTACACCCGGGCCACATCGAGGAGGTATGCGGCCCGGTGCTCGGGCGGCAGGCTTCGCCACTCGTCGCCGGTCACCAGCCGCTCGTGCCGGGCCGTCGCCACGGTGACGTCGCCGAGGGCCGCATCGGCCACCACCCGGGCCGCCTCGACCGCCGCCTGACCGAAACCCCCGACACCGAAGACCACACCGCCAGAGCCCGAACCCTCGGAGCCAGCACCACCCCCGGAGCCGTCCGGGCCGACGGCTCGGGCGATCATCTCGGCCTGGTCGAGTGACTGACGGGCGACGCGTCCGTCTCCCCCGCCTGCCGCGGCGAGGGCGGCTTGAAGAAGCAGCGTCCCGCGTAGTCCCACGCTGGCTGGGGACACACCGCCGACCCCGTGCGCGCCGATGCGGTCCGCGGCGACGAGCGCGGCGTCCAGGGCGGAGCGCCGTCGACCACGGGACCGCAGGGCCTGACTCAGTGACACGGTGGCGAGGCCGGCCAGTTGCGGGTCGTGGGTCGCCAGGGCGGCGGTCATTCCACGGTCGGCGGCCAGCCAGGCCAACTCCCCCTGGTCGACCTTGACCAGCACCAGCGCGACGAGTGCGTACACCGACACGAGCAGCGCGTCCGTCGCGATGGGGCGAGCGGCGTGCGCTTCGCGGACGGCGTCGAGCAGACCGGGTAGCAGTGCCAGCAAGGCCGGGTACCGCGCGTGCCGATAGCTCTGCTCGGCATGCTCCAGCCGAGCAGCCAACTCCTCCACCAGCGGCGGTCGGTCCGCGCCCGGTAGGTGGTAGCGGGCCAGCGCCGTCCGGACCCCGTCCACCCCGGCAACCGGAGTCGGCCGCGCGGGCTGGGCCGCCAGCAGGACCTCCACGTCGATGCGCAGCGTCTCGGCGACCTCCCGGAGGTTGGACACCCGCTCCAACCGGCGTACCCCACGCTCGACCTTGTCCACCCAACTCTTCGACTTGCCGAGCCGGTCGGCGAACTGCTGCTGCGTCATGTTCCGCCGGACCCGCCACTGCGCGACCCGGCGACCCACCGGCAGCTCGTTCACCGCCGGCCCGTCGCGCTCACCGCAGGACCCCAATCACAACCAGCACGAGTACGACCACCGCGATCGCGATGCCGTAGGCGTACTGCCGCCGGGTGAGCGGCGCCCGCGTCGGCCGGGCCGGAGCGGGCACCCGATCCCCGTCCGGCTGCGGAGGTCGCGCCCCGGCAATGGGATACGCGGGCGGCAGCGGCTCGTCCGGCAGTCGCTCGTCCAACTGTGCCTCCTCGGGGCGCGACGAATTGATGGGTGATGGAGGTACCGACTGCTGGGAGTGGTTGGTGATGGGGGATGCAGGTCAGAGGCGGTATGACACGGGAAGCCACCCGCCCCTGATGAGGCACTCCGCTGCTGACGAGAGGACCTCCGACATAGTCCAACTTAGGACCCTAAGTAGCCAGAGTCAACACAGGGTCCAGACTGTGTCGCGCGTGGTGAGACTCTGTACAGGCTGACGAGAGGTGGTCCCACCATGCCCCGCAAGCCTGTCTACGAGCAGGTCGTCGATGACATCACGACGTCGATCCGAAGCGGCACCCTCAAGCCCGACGACAAGCTGCCAACCATCGCTGAACTCGCCCGCCAGTACAACTCGTCCGACAACCCGATCAAGCGGGCTCTGTGGATCTTGGATGAGCGGGGCTGGATCGAGGTGCACCAGGGCAAGGGGTCGTTCGTGGCGCCGAACCCGCCCGCCTGACTCCGTTCTGCCCCTCACCCGACCTAGATCCACTCGGGTTTCAGGAAACCGTCGCATCTGGGTCGCGCCGACACCGCCGCTGCATGACGCTGGAGTGGCTGTTCGTCAACGCCCGCACCGCCTCGTCGATCATGGAGTTGCGGTGGGCGACGAAGTGCTAGTTATAGCGTCAAAACAGGCACCACAACTCCATGATCGACGGGACCAACCTCGATCTTGCACTTTCTGTCGTCGAAATGCGCGGAATGCTCTTTATCTCGCGACAGAAAGTGCAAGATCGCGGAAACGACGGAGCGAAGGAAGTCCTCCGCCGGCAACGCCTCGTCCAGCTCCTCGATCCGGTCGAAACGGACCGACACCTCGGCGTACACGATGGGGTTGATCACCAGGTTGCCCGCGGCCCCGGGTTTCGGCACCGTGGACTCGAACGATGCGGAGGGCACCGCCCTCCTCAACCACGTCAACCTCGTCGCCCTCGTGCAGGTTGTATCGAGCCCGCAGCGCCGCCGGGATCGTCACCTGGCCCTTGCTGTCCAACCGCATGCTCTGCACCTCCGTCACGTAATACTGCCGATACGTGACACTTCTCGACGCGCGGTCTGAGCGATGTCGCCGTGGGGGAGCTGGGAGGAGTAGCGGGTGGGGTGCTTGGCCGCGCGCGAACGGATCTCGCGCAGTAGGTTGGCGGGGTGACTGGACGGTTCCCGATCGAAGACGTCTCCCCTGTCGTCTCGTGCGGGCGATACCCGGCCAAGGCGGTGGTCGACGAGCCCGTTCCGGTGTCGGCGCGCGCCTACCGGGAGGGGCACGACGCGCTGGGCTGCAACGTGGTGTGGGCTGGTCCGGACGGCGCGAGCCGGCCGTTCACCCGGATGCGCCCCGGCGAGCCCGGCCAGGACCGCTGGCACGCCACCATCGCACCGGACGCCGTCGGCTCATGGACCTTCTCCGTCGAGGCGTTCCAGGACCCGTACCTGACCTGGCAGAACGCGGTGACCAAGAAGATCGCCGCCGGGCAGGGGCCGGAGGACCTGGCCAACGACCTGGCCGAGGGCGCGCGGGTGCTCGCCGCCGCCCGGGGCCTCGTGCCGACCGCCGATCGACCCCGGGTCGCCGACGCGCTCACCGCGCTGGTCGACACCGACCTGCCGCTGGCGCAGCGGGTCGACAGGGCGCTGGCCCTGGCCGACCTGCTCTGGGAGCACCCGGTGCGGGAGCTGGTCACCGCCGGTGACACGTACTCGATCTGGGTTGACCGCAAGCGGGCGCTCTACTCGGCCTGGTACGAGTTCTTCCCCCGCTCCGAAGGAGCGGCAGGCGGCCGGTCCGGCACCTTCGCGACCGCCACCGAGCGGCTGCCGGGGGTGGCCGCGATGGGCTTCGACGTGCTCTACCTGCCGCCGATCCACCCGATCGGCCGGGTCAACCGCAAGGGCCCGAACAACGCGCTCACCGCCGGGCCGACCGACGTCGGCTCGCCGTGGGCGATCGGCGCCGCCGAGGGCGGCCACGACACGATCCACCCCGACCTGGGTACGCAGGCGGACTTCCGGGCCTTCATCCAGGCGGCGGCGGCACAGGGCCTGGAAGTGGCGATGGACCTGGCGTTGCAGTGCGCGCCGGACCACCCCTGGGTCACCGAGCACCCGGAGTGGTTCACCACCCGGGCCGACGGCAGCATCGCGTACGCGGAGAACCCGCCGAAGAAGTACCAGGACATCTACCCGGTCAACTTCGACAACGACCCGGAGGGCATCCGGGCCGAGGTGCTGCGGGTGGTGCTGCACTGGGTCGGCGAGGGCATCCGGATCTTCCGGGTGGACAACCCGCACACCAAGCCGTTCGACTTCTGGCACTGGCTGATCGCCGAGGTGAAGGCGGTCGACCCGGACGTGCTGTTCCTGGCCGAGGCGTTCACCCGGCCGGCCATCATGCACGGCCTCGGCAAGATCGGCTTCACCCAGTCGTACACCTATTTCACCTGGCGCACGACGGCGGCCGAGATGCGGGCGTACTGCGAGGAGCTGATCGAGGCGGCCGACTACATGCGGCCGAACTTCTGGCCGAACACCCCGGACATCCTGCACGAGTCGCTGCAGCACGGCGGCCCACCGATGTTCAAGATCCGGGCGGTGCTGGCCGCGCTGCTCTCCCCCTCCTGGGGCCTGTACGCGGGCTACGAGCTGTTCGAGCACGTGGCCCGACCGGGCGCCGAGGAGTACCTGGACAACGAGAAGTACCAGCTGCGACCCCGGGACTGGGCCGGCGCCGAGGCGCAGGGCCGCTCGCTGGCGCCGTTCCTGGCCACCCTCAACCGGGTACGCCACCACAACCCGGCCCTGCACCAGCTCCGCAACCTGCGCTTCCACGAGATCGACAACCCGGCGCTGCTCTGCTGGTCGAAGCACGACCCGGAAACGGGCAACACCGTCATCGTGATCTGCTCGTTCGACCCGCGCGTCGTGCAGTGGGGCAACACCACCCTCGACATGCCGGCGCTCGGCTTCGACTGGCACGAACGGTTCACGGTGCACGACGAGCTGACCGGCACCAGCTACGACTGGGGTCAGCGCAACGCGGTACGGCTCGACCCGTACCTGCAACCCGCGCACGTGTTGACAGTGCGTCGCCCGACCCCGCCGACCCCGCCGGAGCCGGCGGGCGCCGAGCCGGCCGACCTCACCGTCGCCGAGGTGCCGGACGACCTTTCCGGCGGCACCGCGCCGACAGCTCCCGTCCCGACACCTCCTGCGCCGACACCTCCTGCGCCGACAGCTCCTGCACCGACGCCTCCTGCTCCGGCGCCTCCTGCGTCGACAGCTGCCGCGTCGACAGCTCCCGTTCCGACTCCGCCCCGCCGGTCGGGCCCGGTTCCGACCCCACCGCGCCGAGCGGCCACCCGCCCGTCCGTCCCCGTACCGACCGACGCCGCTCCGAAGGACGACCGATGGACCAGCTGATCTCCGGCGCGACGCACGACCCGCACGCGCTGCTCGGCGCGCACCCCGCCGACGGCTCGACGACGATCCGCACGATGCGCCGGGGCGCCGGCGACGTCGCCCTGATCGTCGGCGACGAGCGGCACCCGATGAAGCGGGTGCACGACGTGGGTGTCTTCGAGGCGCAGGTCGACGGCACAGTGCTCGACTACCGGGTGGAGGTCGACGGCACCGCCCACGACGACCCGTACCGCTACCCGCCGACCCTCGGTGAGCTGGACCTGCACCTGATCCGCGAGGGCCGGCACGAGCGACTGTGGGAGGCGCTCGGCGCCCGGGTCTTCGACGAGGGCGTGGCGTTCAGCGTCTGGGCGCCCAACGCCCGTGGGGTGCGGGTGATCGGCGACTTCACCGGCTGGGGCCCCGACGACGGCTGGCCGATGCGGTCGCTCGGCTCCAGCGGGGTGTGGGAGCTGTTCGTCCCCAACGCCCGGGCCGGGGCCCGCTACAAGTACCGGGTGCTGGGCGCCGACGGGCAGTGGCGGGACAAGGCCGACCCCCTCGCCGCGTACGCCGAGGTGCCGCCGGCCACCGCCTCGGTGGTGCACCACTCGACGTACCGGTGGGACGACGCGGACTGGCTGGCCCGGCGGGCCGAACGACAGCCGCACCAGGAACCGATGAGCGTCTACGAGGTGCACCTTGGTTCGTGGCGGCCCGGCCTGGGCTACCGCGAACTGGCCGAGCAACTCACCGCGTACGTGACCGAACTGGGCTTCACGCACGTGGAGTTCCTGCCGGTGATGGAGCACCCGTTCGGCGGCTCCTGGGGCTACCAGGTGACCGGCTACTACGCGCCGACCTCCCGATTCGGCGACCCGGACGAGTTCCGCCACCTCGTCGACCGGCTGCACGCCGCCGGCATCGGCGTACTCCTGGACTGGGTGCCCGCGCACTTCCCGAAGGACGAGTGGGCCCTCGCGCGCTTCGACGGCACCCCGCTCTACGAGCACCCCGACCCGCGGCGCGGCGAGCACCCCGACTGGGGCACGTACGTCTTCGACTTCGGCCGCAACGAGGTACGCAACTTCCTGGTCGCCAACGCGCTCTACTGGTGCGACCAGTTCCACGTCGACGGGCTGCGGGTCGACGCGGTCGCCTCGATGCTCTACCTGGACTACTCCCGCAACCACGGCGAGTGGGCCCCGAACAAGTACGGCGGCCGGGAGAACCTGGAGGCCATCGCGCTCATGCAGGAGGTGAACGCGACCGTCTACAAGCACCACGCCGGCGTCGTCATGATCGCCGAGGAGTCCACCGCCTGGCCGGGCGTCACCCGCCCCACCGCCGACGGCGGGCTGGGCTTCGGGTTCAAGTGGAACATGGGCTGGATGCACGACACCCTGCTCTACACCTCGAAGGACCCGATCTACCGCCAGCACCACCACCACCAGCTCACCTTCTCCCTGGCGTACGCCTGGAGCGAGAACTACGTGCTGCCGATCAGCCACGACGAGGTGGTGCACGGCAAGGGCTCACTGGCCGGCAAGATGCCCGGTGACACCTGGCAGCGGCTGGCGAACGTGCGGGCGCTGCTGGCGTACATGTGGGCCCACCCCGGCAAGCAACTGCTCTTCATGGGCTCCGAACTGGCCGACGACCGGGAGTGGAGCGAGGAACGCGGCCTCGACTGGTACCTGCTGCACGACCCGGCCCGCGCCGGCGTGCAACGACTCGTCGGTGACCTCAACCGGGTCTACCGGGAAACTCCGGCGCTCTGGGCCCAGGACACCGAGCCGGCCGGGTTCCGCTGGATCGCCGGCGACGACGTCGCCAACAACACCGTGTCGTTCGTCCGGATCGCCCCGGACGGCTCGACGCTGGTGTGCGTGGCGAACTTCTCCGCCCAGCCACTGCACGACTACCGGATCGGCCTGCCGGCCGGCGGGACGTGGACCGAGGTGCTCAACACCGACGCCCACCACTACGGCGGTTCCGGGGTGGGCAACATGGGTGCGGTGCACGCCGAGGACGTGCCGTGGCACGGAATGGTCGCCTCGGCGGCCCTCCAGGTCCCCCCGCTCGGTGCCGTCTGGCTCCGCCAGGGCTGACCCGTGCCGCCACCGGCACCGGCCGAACACCCGGCCGGCCTGGACCGTGGCGACGACAAGCTCGGGGGAAAGAGCCTTACGGCAGATATGTCTCTCGCTGTACTAGCGTTGGTGGTGTGAACAGTCGTCCTGCGAGGTATGAGCCGTTGACGATGGCGCGTATGGGCGTCCTGCTCGTCGGCCGCGACGACACACAACGGTGGCGTCTGGTGGCGGAGTTCCTGGAGGAGTATGGCTGGGAACCGCCCGAGCGCCGCGTTGACCTGCTCACCCAAGAGCCACCGTCTACGGGTGACGAGCGTTGGGACGTGTTCCTTGCGGCAATGACGGAGCACCTTGCCGCCAAGGACGGGTGTGGCGCGCCTGCGTGGGTTGAGCGGCGGACGCTGCGGCGGTTCTGGTTCCCCTTCAACACGCCCGCTGCCCGGGTCGACGCGGTCGTTCACGCGCCTGCGGCGTTCCGGCGGCGAGGCGTGTTCGTCTCTCCGCAGGAGTTGAAAGTCGCATGAGCCTCGACGACCCCCTGCTGGATCGGGCGGCGATCGAAAACGCCCTACGCAGACTCGGCGACCGGTTAGCCAAGAGAGGTGTGGTCGCTGACCTGTACATCTTTGGCGGGGCTGCCATGGCGCTGGCATACGACGCGCGGCGAGCAACCCGGGACATCGACGCGGTGTTCCAACCACACGGCATCGTGCTCGATGAAGCGCGGGCTGTCGCGGATGAACTCGGCCTACCGCATTGGTGGCTGAACGAACAAGCCAGCGCATACGTCGCCGCCGGGGGCGACGCAGCAGCGCCGCGCGTCTTCGACCACCCAGGCCTACGGGTCTCGGCAGCGTCCCCGGAACACCTGCTCGCCATGAAAGTGCTCGCCGCGCGACGTCGGGACGCCGAAGACATCCGATTCCTGGTGGAGCATCTCGAGTTGACCACTACCGAGCAGGTGCTCAGCCTCTGTGCCGAGATCTTCCCTGAAGAAGAGGTGCCAGGCCGGGCAAGACTCGTGCTTGAGGACGTGTTCGAAGGCCGGTAACTCGTCTTCGTGGCCAACGGGCGTGGTCAGACCAGGCCGGCGTCGCGCAGCAGCTGCCACAGGCCGGCGCCGTCCGGGGCGGAGAGCCACTTCTGCCCCACCGGTCCCGCCGACGACGCACCTGCCGGGGCAGGCAGGCTACCGGCCAGCACCGACTGCGTCGGGGAGAGCCGACGGATCGCCACCCCGGCGACGTTCTCCGGGTGGGCGGCGGCGAACTCGCGGTAGATCTCCTGGTCGTGCTGCCCGTCGTCGCCCACCAACAGCCACTTCACGTCGGGAAACTCCTTGGCCATCCGGGCCAGGGTGACCCGCTTGTGCTCCCGCCCGCTGCGGAACCACCGGTCGGCGGTCGGACCCCAGTCGGTGAGCAGCAGCGGCCCGGCCGGATAGAGGTGCCGGGACAGGAAGCGGGTCAGCGTGGGCGCCACGTTCCAGGCCCCGGTGGAGAGGTAGAACACCGGTGCGCCGGGGTGCGCGGTGACCAGCCGCTCGTAGAGCACCGCCATGCCGGGCACCGCGTTGCGGGCGTGCTCGTCGAGCACGAACGTGTTCCATGCGGCGAGCAGCGGCCGGGGCAGCGCGGTCACCATCACCGTGTCGTCGATGTCGGAGATGATGCCGAACTTGACCTCCGGGTCGAGGATGCGCACCGGGGCGTCGACCGGCTCGGCGTCCGGGACACTGAGCCGGACCGTACCCCAACCGGGCGGCAGGTCCGCCTCGACCAGGGTGTCGACGAAGCCGCTGCGGTCGGCCCGCGTCTCGTGCCGCACCCCGCCGGCCTCGATGGTCACCGTGACGTGCTTGTTCGGCAGCGTCGTGAAGCTGCGCCAGCCGCGAACCTTGTCCAGCCGACCCCGCTGGCGGGTGTCCGGACGGCCCAGCAGCACCCGACACATCACGCGCACCCAACCCGGCGCGCCGTAGCCGGTGTACGCGACGATGTTGACCCGCCAGCCGGTGCGCCGCAGCCGGCGCTCGACGAGCTGGTGAACGGCGTCCTCGATCCGCGCAGCCCGGTGCAGGTTCGGAACGGCCAGTTGGCCGGCGGGAGTGGGTGGCACGCGCCAACCCTGCCACACGTCGACAGCCACGGCCACGCGAGCCGAGCCCGGCAGCGCGCTGCGGCCCGGCCACCGTGGAGACGATCCAGCCCCACCCCGGCTACGCCGATCCACCTCGGCGACCCGGCCGAACGTGAAACACTCCGGTCGGGACGACGACGGGGGCGTTGGTCGTGTCGCATCCAGAGCACCACCGTGGGCGATGGCGCCCGCGACTCGATCGGCCGGCGCTCGTCGCGCTGCTGTTCGGGCTCGCCGGTGTCGTCTACCGGCTGGTCCTGACGCTGTTCACGGTGCCGGTGTCGAACAGCGACGAGGCGACCTTCGGGCTCGCCGCGCTGCACATCGGGCAGGGCCGGGAACACCCGGTCTTCCTCTACGGCCAGCACTACATGGGGATGCTGGAGTCGTACCTGGCCGCTCCCCTGGTGGCGGTGGCCGGGCCGAGCTGGCCGGTGCTGCGCCTGCCGATGCTCGCCCTGTACGCGATCTTCCTCTACCTGATCCACCGGTTGACCCGTCGGCTCGGCACCCCGTGGTTCGCCGCCTTCGTGGTGGGTCTGCTCGCGCTCGGGCCGGAGCGGGTGGTGCGCGACCAGCTCACCGTCGTCGGTGGGCGGCCGGAGGTGAAGCCGGCGGTGCTGCTGATGCTGTTGATCACAGTGGGGTTGGCGGCCGGCACTGTCCACCGCCGACGGCTCGCGATCGGTCTGTTCGGGCTGCTCGTCGGACTGGCCGTCTGGTCGGACTGGCTGATCCTGCCGTACCTCGCGGTGGCCGGGTTGGCACTGGTCTGGGCGGTACGGCGGGAGTTGCTCGGCTGGTCCGGTCTGATGCTGGTGGCGGGGGTGGTCGTCGGTGTGGCCCCGATGATCGTGGACAACCTGCGGGCCGGGCCCGGTGAGGACTCGCTGTCGGTGTTCCGGGAGATCAGCACCAAGGCCGGGCCGCAGCCGCCGTGGTCCGACCGGATCCGGGGCGGCCTGCTGGAGGGGGTGCCGCTGGCGCACGGGCTCTGCCCGGTGGACGGCTGCGGACGCTGGCAACAGTGGTTCGGCGTGCTGTACCCGGTGCTGCTGCTGGCCGGCGCGGCACTCGCTGTGCTCGCGTACCGTCGCGCCGTCGGGGCGCCCCACGGGGAGCGGGTCGGACGCGGGGCCGGGGCGCTGCGTGGGGAGCGGGTCGGGCCGGTCGTGCAGCTCGCGCTGATCGCCGGCGCGGCGTTGACACTGCTGTCGTACGTGCGCAGTCCGCTCGCCGCGACCAGCCCGCTGGACAACGCCCGCTACCTGTCGGTGCTGCAACTGTCGCTGCCGGCGGTGCTCTGGCCGCTCTGGGTGGCGGCGCTCACCGCCTGGCGGGGCACCAGCAGCGTGCTGGGACGGCTCACCGGCGCGCTGTCCGCCGCCGTGCTGGCCGCACTGACCGTCACCACCCTAGTGATCACCGTGCTGTTCGCGGCCACCGGCACCGCGGCGTCGCGGACCGAGGAGCGCCAGGCCCGGGAGTTGGCCGCCGCCCTACGCGCCGACGGACCCCACGAGGTGTACGGGGACTACTGGACCTGCAACCGATTGATCTTCAACACGGATGAGTCGGTGGTCTGCGGGGTGCTCGACGGGGACCTGTCGCCGGGACAGAACCGCTACCGGCCGTACTGGCGGCAGGTGGGGCGGGCCGAGCGGCCGGGCTACGTGGTGGAGATCGACTCGCCGATGGACCGTCGGCTGCGCCGGCTGCTCGCCGACCGGGCCGACACCGCGCCGGTGCGGGAGGTCGGCGGCTATCGCGTGTACCACCCCGACACCCCGGTGCGGCCCTGGCGGTAGGGGCTGGTCGTACGCTGGCCGGGCCGGCGCGTGGGCGCCGCAGTTTCGCCCGTCGAGGAGACCCATGCTCATCCTGTTGCCGCCCTCGGAGGGGAAGGCCGACGCCGGCACCGGACGGCGTTGGGCCCCGGACCGGCTCTCGCTGCCCGAGCTGAACCCGGCCCGCCAGCGGGTGCTGGACGCCCTTGTGGCGCTGAGCGCCGGGCCGGACGAGGAGGCCGCGCGGGCGGCGCTCGGCCTCAGCGAGGGCCAGCGGGGCGAGCTGCGGCGCAACGCCCGACTGCGGGAGGCGGCCACCGCGCCGGCCGAGCGGCTCTACACCGGGGTGCTCTACGAGGCGTTGGACCTGGCCTCGTTGCCGGCCACGGCGCAACGGGCGGCCCGCCGGTCGATCCTGATCAGCTCCGGGTTGTGGGGCGCGGTCCGGTTGGCCGACCGGATCCCGCCGTACCGCTGCCCGATCGGCGCCCGCCTGCCCGACGTCGGGGCGCTGTCGACGTACTGGCGCAGGGAGCTGACGCCGGCGGTGGACGCCGCCGCCGGGCGCGGCCCGGTGCTGGACCTGCGCTCGGGCGCGTACGCCGCCACCTGGACGCCGCGCGGTGAGCTGGCCGAGCGCACGGTCACCGTGCGGGTTCTGCACGAACGGGAGGTCGACGGCGTGCCGGTCCGCTCGGTGGTCAGTCACTTCAACAAGGCGACAAAGGGGCGTCTGGTCCGGGACCTGCTCGTCGCCGGCGCCCGGCCGCGCACCGCCGCGGAGCTGGTGGGCGCCCTGCGGGAGTTGAAGCACACAGTGCTGGAGCACGACACTGCCGCGGGCCGGGTGCGCCAGCTGGATCTGGTGGTCACCGACCTGTAGGGGCACCGCAGCCGCAAGATTTGCTCAAGGCTGGGCCGGACCGGTTCCGTAACGGCGTGCCAGGGGCCACGGTAGGGCAACCCAGACTCCGACAAGGGAGCCTCCGTTGACCCACGAACCCGCAGTGCTCGACCGGCCCCACACCCCGACCGCCCCGTCCCCGCTGGGCTGGCTGACACTGGGCGACGCGTTCGAGGCTGCCTGCCTGCTGCGTTGCACACCACCACCGACCGCCGCCCGGCCCAGCGCGGTCCGTGCCGAGCACACCGCCGGGGTGGAGTTCAACCGGGAGGACGCCGCGCAGCGGATGCGGCAACTGCTCAACCGGCTCGACATCCCGGTCACCCACGAGGTGGCCGTCGGCGGCCTGCGTCGCCGCTACGAGCTGCACCGGCTGTGGGTGCCCCGGGAGCACCAGGGCGCGTACACCCGGATGTTGGACGCGGGCTGGTGGCAGGGGCGACGCGAGCTGCTCGGCGGGCCGCTGCCTGGCGCCTCACCGGCCCGCCGGCGGTTGGTGACCCGCCTGGCGGAGGCGGCCTGGCGTTCGGCGTTGCTGGCCGCCGGGCGGCACGTCCGCCGGCACATCCTCGGTGTCCGGCTCACCGACCGGGAGCTGGCCGCGGTGCTGATCCGGGGCGCGGCCGTGCTCGACGTGCCGGCCCGGCTCCGCCCCGGCACCGGTTGCTTCCTGGTCAGCGTGGCCGACGGCGCGGACCGGCAACGGATCCTGCGCAGCGCGGCGTTGGAGCCGGCGCGCGGGCCGATGGCGGAACCCGGGACGGCGCCCGGGGTGACCCCGGCGTCGGCACGGGGCGCGGGCGTGGCGCCGGCAGGTCGCGCCGCCTGCTGAGCGGGTTCCGACCGTCCGGGACACCGCCAACCCGGGCTTGCGCGCACCCGCCCGACGGCGCACAGTGCACCGCGTGAGTCGTACCTCGTCCCGCCGCGCCGGCCTGGCCACCCTGTCGACGGTCCTGCTGATCGCGAACCTGGCCGTCGCCAGCTGCCGGGACACCCCGACCGACCCGACGTCGATCCGGATCGCCACCGGTAGCCCCACCGCTGTCTACTACGCGTTCGGGCAGTCCCTGGCGGCCATCCTCAACCGGGAACTCCCCGACGTACGGGCCAGCGTGGTGGTCACCGCCGCCTCGGCGGAGAACGTTCAACTCGTCGGCTCCGGCGGGGCCGAGCTGGGCTTCACCCAGGCCGACGTGCTGCCCACCAGCACGGCGGGAAGCCCCACTGTCGATGCCGTCGCCCGGGTGTACGACGACCAACTGCACCTCGTCACCACGAGCGGCGGCCCGGTCCGTACTGTCGCCGACCTGCGGGGCCGGCGAGTCTCCGTCGGCGCGGCCGGCTCGGGCACCGAGATCACCGCGACCCGGCTGCTGGAGGTGGCCCGCCTCGGTGGTGACGAGGTGCGCCGGGAACGGCTCGGACTGGACGATTCGGTGACGGCGCTGCGGTCCGGGCGGATCGACGCGTTCTTCTTCTCCGGTGGGTTGCCGGTCCGGGGCATCGAGGAGTTGGCCGAGGCCAGCGCCATTCGGATCGTGGACCTCAGCGAGTGGACCGAGCCGCTGCGCTCGCGCTACGGCCAGGTCTACGTCTCCCGGGACATCCCCCGCTCGGTGTACGGGGTGGACGCGGTGACCACCGTGGCCGACCCGAACTACCTGATCGTCCGGGCCGACCTGCCGGAGCCGTTGGTCCGTGAGGTGACCCGGCTGCTGATGGAACGCCGGGCCGAGCTGGCCGCCGCCCATCCGGCGGCGGGACGGATGAGCCCCCGCTCGGCGATCGTCACCGCGCCGCTGTCGCTGCACCCGGGCGCGGCGTCCTGGTACCGCGCCACCAAACCGTGACGGCCGGGCCTCACCGCGCCGGGGAGGGTCGCAGGTCGGCGGCCGGTTCCTCCTCCGCCGACTCCACCGCAAGGGTCGGCGTCGGGAACCACAGGGCGGCGATCAGCCCCCGCGACTCCCCCGGGCGCATGGTGAGCCGCCCGTCCGAGGCGTCCACCAGCACGGCGGCGATGGTCAGACCGAGCCCCGCCCCGTCCACGTTCTGCGCGTCCGGGGCCCGCCAGAACCGCTCGGTCGCCTGACCGAGCTGACTCTCGGTCATGCCGGGGCCGGAGTCGCGAACCTCCAGCGCCACCCCGCCGTCGCGGCGGGCCACCGTCACCGTCACCGCCCCGCCCGCCCCGCTGAACTTCACCGCGTTGTCGATGAGCGCGTCCAGCGCCTGGTCGACGGCGGTCGGCACGGTCTGCGCGTACGCCGGGGCGTCGGTCGTGGCCAGCCGCAACGCGACCGACCGGTGCCGGGCCAGCGGCGCCCACGCGGCCACCCGGGAGGCGGCCACCGCGGCGGCGTCCACCGTGACGCGCTCGTTCTCCTCCCGTTCGGCGCGGGCGAGGGTGAGCAGCGCGTCGAGCACCAGCGCGAGCCGGTCGGTCTCCTCCAGGGCCAGCCGGTGCTCGGACCGACCGTCCGGGTCGGTGAGGCTGGGCCCCAACTCCTCCACCCGCAGCCGCAGCGCGGTGAGCGGGTTGCGCAGTTGGTGGCTGGCGTGCGCGACGAAGGCACGCTGCCGGTCCATCACGTCGGAGACCACGTCGGCCATGTGGTTGAAGCTGGCCGCGAGGCGGCGCAGCTCCGGCGGTCCCAGCCGGTGCTGCACCCGGGCGCCCCGGTCGCCCTCGGCGATCTCGTGGGTGACCGCGTCCAGCTCGGTGACCGGTCGCAGCACCCAACCGGCCAGCCCGAACGCGGTGAGCACGCAGGCCAGCACGGCGAGCAGACCGGCCAGGGCGAGCAGCAGCCACCACGCGACGACGGCTCGGCGGATCGGGCCGGCCGGGGTCACGATCACCACCGCTCCGAGCACCTCACCTCCGTCGTTTATCGGCACCGCCACCACCACGGGGTCGGTCGTCCAGGGCCAGACCGACTCGGGGGCGCTGGTCTGCTGCCCGGACAGCGCGACGTCCAGCACCGTCGCGGTCCCCGGGCTGGCCTGCCACCTCGGCGACGAGACCGGGATGTTCCGGTCCCGGTCGACGATCGCGGCGCTGATCGCGTACAGGTCGTCGTAGCTGGTCAGCTCCGACTCGATCGGGCCAGGGCCGCCGTCACGCAACGCCGGACCGGCCAGCGAGGCGAACCGGGTGGCGTCGGCGAGCCGGTCGGCGCGGACCCGTTCGGTCTCGCGGCTGGCCATGGTGGCGGCCAGTGGGGTCTCCAACGCGATGAGGACGAGGACCATCAGCAGCAGATAGCTGATCACCAGGCGACGGCGCACGTCAGCTCCTCACGCGTCGCGCAGTCGGTAGCCGACGCCGCGTACGGTCTCCACCAGGCGGGAGTCGCCGAGCTTGCCGCGCAGCGAGCCGACGTGCACCTCTACGGTGTGCCGGTCGGCCCAGGTGGTGCCCCAGGCGTCGAGCAGGATCCGGTCGCGGGGCACCGCCACCCCGGGCTGGCGGGCCAGCGAGAGCAGCACGTCGAACTCCTTGCGGGTCAACGTGACGGCACGGCCCTCGACGGTCACCGTCCGCGCTGCCACGTCGATGCGGACCGGCCCAGCCTCGATGAGGTGCCGCTCGGGCGCCGCGTTCGCGGCACGGCGCAACACCGCCTCGATGCGGGCCTGCAACTCCACCATCGAGAACGGCTTGACCACGTAGTCGTCCGCGCCCAGGCGCAGACCCAGCACCCGGTCACGTTCCTCACCCCGGGCGGTCACCGCGATGATGCCGAGCTGACTGCTGCGCCGACGCAGCTCCCGGCACAGGTCCGTGCCGTCCCCGTCGGGCAGCGTCAGGTCGAGCAGCACCAGGTCACAGGGTGCGGCGGAGAGCGCGGCGGCAACGGTGGCGGCGTGCTCGACCTCGTACCCCCGGCGGGTGAGGGCGGAGGACAGCGCAGCGGCCACCCGGCGGTCGTCCTCCACCAGCAGGATCCGCACCCGTGCCCCCGTCCCTCGCAGCGCTGTTCTGCGAATGGTGGCAGAAGTGCGCGCGGACCGGGAGGCCGCCCACCCGCGCCGGGCGGGCTACCGGCCGCTACAGGCCGAAGGTGTCGTCGGCGGTGGCGTCCCGGACGCCGTCGGTGAACCCGCGGAAGCCCGGGTCCTCGTGGCTGGCCGGCACGCTGGTGACGCTGACCCCGCTGGCCTGGGTGACAGCGTCGACCAGGGCCGGATAGTCGATCTCGGCGTCCTGGAAGGCGTCGTCGTCCGCCTCGGCCAGGTTGATCACGTGCTGCACGTCGTCGGACGACGTGTCCGGGTCGTCGGCCCACTCGCCGCCAGCCTGGTAGCACTCGTCGTACAGCGCGCGCTGGCTGTCGGTCCAGTCATCGTCGTAGCTCTGCATCGCCCATCCCTCCGCGGCCCTTGACCTGAGCATGCCCGGCGGGAGGCGACGGGCGCGGCGGTACCGGCGAAAACCGGGCGGGCGCGCCGACCACGGCCCCGTACGCTGCTGTGGTGATCTACAAACTGCTGTCGAGCGCCGAATGGGACGACGCCCTCGCCGCCGGTGCCTTCACCGGCTCCGCGGTGGACCGGCAGGACGGCTTCATCCATCTCTCCGGCTCCGACCAGGTGGTCGAGACGGCACGGCGGTACTTCACCGGGGCGACCGGGGTGACAATGCTCAGCGTCGAGGAGGAGCGGCTGGGCGACGCGCTGCGGTGGGAGCCGTCGCGCGGCGGGCAACTCTTCCCGCACGTGTACGGCCCGCTGCCGGTCGCGGCGGTGGTGGCGGCGCGGGCGCTGCCGGCGGACCTTCCGGCCGCCGACGCGGTGGCCGCTCTGCTGGCCTGATCCGGTGGCCGCTCTGCTGGGGTGATCCGGTGGCCGCTCTGCTGGCCTGATCCGTGGTCGCCCTGCTGGCTGACACGGACGCGCCCGACCCGACAGTGTCGGGCCGGGCGCGATGCCGTACGGACGGAACTCAGTGGCAGAGCCGGTCGATCTCCTGCTGGAACCGGTCCATCGGGTTCGCCTCGGCCGGGCCGAGCAGGTAGGTCTTCAGCTCCCGGCGGGCCTCGGTCATCGGGTCGTCACCGGCCCGGGTGACCGACACGATCTTCTCCAGCTCACCGCAGTCCTTGGAGAGCAGGTACGCGGCCCGAGCCGTCGGGTACTCGCGGCGGAAGTCGTCCTCCGACAGGCCGGCCGGGTTGGCCACCACGTACGGCCGCTGGCTCTGCACGAAGTCGGACACCACACTGGACACGTCGCTGATCAGCAGGTCGGTCTGGTTGAAGCAGTCGAACAGCGCCGGCGTGCGGCCGGTGACCACCAGGTGCGCGGTGCCGTCCAGCGAGGACGCGTCCGGGTTGCCGCCGGCCGCGCGGATCGCCGTGACGATCCGGTCGTGCACGGCCTTCGCCGCCTTGGACCGCGACCCGGTGAGCGGGTGCGGCTTGTAGATCAGGCGGACCCGGGGATTCGTGGCGAGCAGCCCCTTGACGATCCGCTCACCCATCAGCACCAGCGAGGTGTGGTACGGGTCGTCGTCGAGCCAACCCTCCCAGGTGGGCGCGTACAGCACCGTGAACGGCCGGTCCACCGACTCGGCACCGAAGGTGTGCACCCCGGCGAGCTGCGGCCGGCCGATCTCGACGATGTCCGAGTCGAGCACCCCCACGCCGGCCCGCGCGTAGCGCTCCCGGCCGGCCAGGCCGGCGACCCAGACCTCGTCGTACACCTTGCTGTAGGGGTTGACGCTGGCCTGCTTGTCGCTGTCGCCGTGCCCGACGAAGACGTGCTTCGTACCCGGCTCGCGGAGCATGTGGATGTTCGCGCCGACGTTCGCGGAGTAGAGCGCCGCGCGGATGCCGCCGAGGTCGAGGTTCATGAAGTCGACGCCGGCCGGTACGCAGATCACCGGCAGCCGGGTGTCGGCCAGCTCCAGGAACGCCTCCCGGCTGCGCATCAGCACCACCGCGCGCTGTTCGAGCGCCTCGGTCGGGGCGAGCCACATGTTCGCCTGGTAGACGTCCTTGGCCGGGCCGGCGAAGTAGAGCGCCACCTCCGGCCGGTAGTTGTCCAGCCAGCGCTGGACCGCCGGCAGCAACGGACCCTGCCCGGCACCCCGACCCCGCAGCCAGGTCAGCGCGATGATGGCGCCCACCAGACCGGTCGCCACGACCGCCACCGCGCCGGCCACGAAGAACGGCGTCGGATCGTGCTGCACCGCGGCGGCCACGCCGGCCGGCACCAGCAGCAGGTTGAGCAGCGGCATCCGGTCACCGGCAACCGCCGCCGCCCAGGCGGGCGGCTGTGGGGCGCTGGACAGTGGACCCAGGTCGATGTTGCGCACCATGGCGGAGAGCGGGTTACGACGCTCGATCATTGTGGAGAGCGCACCCGCGAAGACCGACACGACCCACACCACGGCCGGTAGCACCAGCAGGAGGGTCAGCTCGCCGCCGCTGAGCCGCACCTCGGCGACGACCAGCAACACGGCGGCGAGGTCGCGGGTCAGCTGCCGGTACGACCAGTGCAGGCCCACCTTCTCCAACAGCAGTTGCGACGGCGGTGACCAGCGGGCGACGGCGAATTCGCCGATGATGGCGGCCAACCCGGCGACGGCGAACAGGCCGATCCAACCGAATACGCCACCGACGAGCATGACCAGGTAGGCCAGTACCAGCAGCGCACTCTGGGCGGCCACCCCGAGGCGTCCTGTCAACGTGCCGAACAAACGAGTTCGCTCCCTACGAGATTTCGTTGCGGGCGGTGCCCGTGATGGACCGACGTCACTCCCCCGTCGCGCAGCGGCTCAGTCGCGGCCGGCTCCGTGTGACTGCGACCTTAACGCGAGGGGACAGCTCGGTGTCGCTCGGGTATCCGGCACCATTTCGGGCAAAGTTCCGAACCGGGGCGCGCCCGACCCCACCACGGGGCCGGGCGCTCGGTGCGGGTGAAGCGCTCAGCCGACCCGCCGGAAGCAGGTCATCGCGCCGGGCGCCTTGCGCTTGGCGAACTCCTGGTAACCCAGCTGCGGCGCGGTGTCGCGGGCGTAGCGGTTGCCGTTGTAGACGCAGATGGTGCCCACGTCGAGGCGGTCCAGTGCCGGCGTCAACTCGGCCGGCGTCGGGCTGGCGGCGCCGTCCGCGAAGCCGGCGAGCAGCAGGCGGTCCTTGGCGAACTGGGAGCTGAGGTCGTACTCGACGAGGTAGAAGTCGCGGGGCAGCACGACCCGGACCTCGCTGGTGACGATCGGCGTGGTGCGCATGATCGTCTTAGGGGCGAGCAGCAGGCCCTGCGGACGGTCCAGGTCCTTGATCCAGAACGCGATCGCCTGACGCTGCTGCGGAAGCTTCCAGGTGGGGCGGTCGTGCACGTCGACCCAACTCTTCGGCGACCACATCGGGGTGGCGAACAGCGCGAACGAGGCGACCAGCAGCACCGCGATCCCCCCGGACGCCGCCCGGCGCAGCGCCCGGGTCGGTGCCGGCACGCGCACCGTGCAGAGCAGACCGATCAACGTCGGCAGGGCGAGCAACCACGGCACGCGCCAGAGCACCACCGAGATGCCGCTCAACGCGCTCAGCAACTCCAGCACGCCGGGCACGAACAACACGCTCAGCGCGAGGGCGGCGCCGGCGGCGAGCAGCGCGGGCGTACGCCGACGGGCGAGCAACGCGCCGCACCACAGCGCCAGACCGCTGATCACCCCGACCACGCCGAACAGCAGGGTTCGCCGGTAGGTGTACGCGGCGTCGAAGAAGGCGTCGTCCGCGCCCGTCGCGCTCATCCCGCCGAGCACCAGGCGGGAGACCACCAGCGAGCCGATCGGGTACGCGAGGGCGGCGACCGCCGCGACCACGGCCGCCTTCCACCGGCCGACCAGCAGCATGGCGAACCCGGCGGCGCCGACGAGCATCGGCAGGATGATCGCCGCGGTGTTGGTGAGCCCGATCGCGGTGATCGAGAGCGCCACGATGAGCAGCAGGCTGCGCCGCGACCGGTTGTCGAACCACTCGGTCAGGTAGAGCCACATCAGCGGGATGACCGCCGAGACGAACATGCCCTTGCCCTCGTGCAGCCGGGGAAGGTGGAACGTGCCCAGTGCGGCGTCCCCGCCCGCGACGAGGTAGAGGTACGCGATCGCCACGGTGAAGGCGAGCACCGGACGGCGCGGGGCCCACCGGTGCGTCAGCCGCCACAACGCCAGCGCTGCGAGCACCGCCATGATCGGCAGCAGCACGTACCAGAGTGCCGAGCTGGCGTGGATGCCGACGACGTTGGCGAACGCGCCGTCGAACACCTCGATCGACGGGATGGGCGGCTGCGAGCCCATCGACGGCAGCACGTTCTCGGAGAACAGGAAGTCGTTGAGCGGGATCAGGTCACGCTCGGCGATCCACACCGACTTGCCGACGTAGTAGACGTCGTCCGGGGTGTTGCGAGCCATGAAGAACGACGAGATGCCGACCAGGACCGACACGACCAGCGCGTACGCCGACTGCGCCGGGGTGGGTGCCGGGGCGGCCGGGGTGGGCGTCGGGCCGCTCAGCCATGCCTGGCGCACCAGCAGCATCCCGCCGACGGCCGCGAGCAGGCCGGACACGGCCGGGATCCACCAGGAGACGTTGACGCTGGTGTTGGCCAGACCGGCGGAGACGGCGGCAACGGCGGCGGCGGCCAGCACACCGATCAGCAGGCGACGGTCGGCGGCGGGCCGCGCGCTGACGGGCTCCTGTGCCGCCGGCGCGCTGTCGGCCGGGGTGCTGTCGGCCGGGGTGCGGCGGCGGGCGCGCAGCACGGCCACGACCGCGAGCACCACACAGGCCAGCAGCCAGATCCGGAAGGTGACCGACGGACGCAGGTCACCCAGGAAGGCCAGGTGGTAGAGCACTGTGAAGAGCGCGAACGCGATCACCGCGCCATCGGTGAGCACCGCCGGGGCGACGGCCACCAGCGCGCGTACCCGGGACAGCCCGGCGCGGGCGGCGGCGGGCCGGGATGCCTGCCCGGGCCGCGGCGTCGGATCCGGTTCGGCGGGCGCTACGGCGATGCTGTCGACGTTGGCCACGGGCGTCCTTACTCGTCAGGCGGATCAGGGGCATCGGCACGGTGACGGCCGGGTGTCAAGGGGGCAGCGTAGCGGAATCGGGCAGGGCGGCCGCTGCTGCCGGCGACCGAGTGTCGGAGGGCTGGTCAACCCGCCATCGGTGCCGCCCGGGGGCGGGGCAGCACGCTGTCGGCGCCGAGCCCGGCGGCCACGGATTCGACCAGGTTGTCGAGGTAGCCGTCGGTGAGTGGGAGACGGGCGATGGCGAGCCGCCAGTAGAGCGGCCCCACGATGAGGTCGACGGCGGCGTCCAGCTCCGTGTCGGCGGGCAGTTCGCCACGCTGCACGGCCCGGGTGACCAGGTGACCGCCGATCTCCTGCTGCCGGGCGCGCAGCACCTGACGCAGGGTCGCGTCGATGCTGGGGTTGCGGGCGGCCTCGGCCAGAAGATCCGGAATGATCTGCGACGCCAGTGGGTGGCCCAGCGCGTGCGCCACCGCCTGGAACAGCAGCGCGAGATCACCGCGCAGCGTGCCGGTGTCCAGTGCGGGGAGCTTGCCGTGTGCCGCGGCGGCGACGACCTCCAGCACCAGATTGAGCTTCGAGCTCCACCGTCGGTAGATCGCCGTCTTGCTGACGCCGGCCCGCCGGGCCACCGCCTCGATGGAGAGCCTGCCGTAGCCGACCGCGGCGAGCTCCTGCATCAGCGCCCGGCGGATCGCCGTGGTGATCTCGTCGCGCAGCACCGCCGCGCCGGCCGGCGCCCGCCTCTTCTCGGTGGTCATCGAGGGCTCTTATCGCAGGTCACGCCGGACAGCGTAGCGCAACGACGGTACGGTTGCGTCCCGACGTGTTTCGGACTACTGTCCTCGCAGCGACGAGGCGGCGCCCCGCGCAAATTTCCCACTAGGATTCGATCGTCGCGAGCAACCCCCGTCTGCACGAAAGATCGGAGCGCCATTTCCATGGCCACCACCGCGCTGGTCGACCCCGACACGGGCCTGACCCAGGCGCAGCTGGCCGCTCGGCACGGGCTACGGGTCGCCGGTGAGCGACCCAGCCTCGTCGAGTACAGCCGCCGACTCTGGGCCTACCGGCACTTCATCGCCGCGTACGCCAACGCCAAGCTCGTCGCCTCGTACAGCAACGCCAAGCTGGGTCAGCTCTGGCAGGTGCTCACCCCGCTGACCAACGCGGCGGTCTACTACCTGATCTTCGGGGTGGTGCTGGCGCAGAACGACAACATCCCGAACTTCATCGCCTACCTGACCACCGGGCTGTTCATCTTCAACTTCACCCAGAGCGCGATCCTGGCCGGCACCCAGTCGATCAGCAGCAACCTGGGGTTGATCCGGGCACTGCACTTCCCCCGGGCCAGCCTGCCGCTGTCCACCACGATCACCCAGTTCCAGCAACTGCTGGCCTCGATGGTGGTGCTGGTCGGCATCGTGCTGGTCACCGGTGAGCCGCTCACCTGGAAGTGGCTGATGCTGCTGCCCGCGCTGCTGCTGCAGGCGGTGTTCAACGCCGGCGTGGTGCTGTTCGTCGCCCGGCTGGGCGCCAAGGCGAGCGACCTGAAGCAGGTCATGCCGTTCATCATGCGGACCTGGATGTACGGCTCCGGCGTCCTCTACAGCGTCAGCCTCTTCGACCGGCTGCCCGGCTGGGCGACGACGCTTGTGCAGTACAACCCGCTGCTGGTCTACATCGAGCTGGCCCGGTACGCGCTGCTCGAGGAGGCGCCGCTGCTCAACGAGTCGCTGACCCAGCTCTGGCTGGTCGGCGCCGGGTGGGCGCTGGTCGCCGGCATCGGCGGTTTCATCTACTTCTGGCGCGGCGAACAGGAGTACGGCCGTGGTTGATCACTTCGACGCCCCCGTTGAGGCGAGCGCGACGATGACCCGAACCCAGGAGCGCATCCCGACAGTGGTCGTGGACGACGCGCACATCATCTACCGGGTGCACCAGGGCGCCGCCGGTGGCACCACGCCGGTGGCCGCGCTGCGCCGGCTGGTGAAGCGCACCCACGCGCCGAACGTGCGGGAGGTGCACGCCGTCAAGGGCGTCTCCTTCACCGCGTACCGGGGCGAGGCGATCGGGCTGATCGGCAGCAACGGCTCCGGCAAGTCCACCATCCTGCGGGCCATCGCCGGCCTGCTGCCGGTCAACCGGGGCGCCATCCACACCCAGGGGCAGCCGTCCCTGCTCGGCGTGAACGCCGCCCTGCTCAACGACCTATCCGGGGAGCGCAACGTCACCCTCGGCTGCCTGGCCATGGGCATGCACCCCGATGACGTGGCCAAGCAGGCCGCGGGGATCATCGACTTCTCCGGGATCAACGAGCGGGGTGACTTCGCCAGCCTGCCAATGCGGACGTACTCGTCCGGCATGGCGGCCCGGCTGCGGTTCTCCATCGCCGCCGCCAAGAAGCACGACGTGCTGCTCATCGACGAGGCGCTCGCCACCGGCGACAAGGGCTTCCGCAAGCGCAGCGAGCAGCGGGTGCGGGAGTTGCGGGAGGGCGCGGGGACGGTGTTCCTGGTCAGCCACCAGCTCTCCTCCGTACGGGACACCTGCGAACGGACGATCTGGCTGGAATCGGGCCTCATCCGGATGGACGGTCCCACCGACGAGGTCATCCGGGCCTACGAGGCGTACGCGAACAGCAAGTAGAGTTCCGGCGAACGTCCGGCATCGACACGGCACCTGAGGACCGCGTCGCCCGCGTTGGGGCGACGCGGTCCGCGCGTTAAGGTTCATTCCGTCGCCGCTCGGGCGGAACCTTCCGTTAACGCATCCCTGAGAGTGAGGATCCGGCAATGACGCAGGACCAGACCCCTGGCCCGGACGCCGAAGCGGAGACCCCGACGCCGTGGCGGCCCTCGCGGACAGTGGCGGTGGTTCTGGCCGGCGGCACCGGGACCCGGCTGGGCCTCGGCATCCCGAAGCAGCTGCTGAAGATCGCCGGTAAGCCGATCATCGAGCACACCCTGGCGGTCTTCGAGGCGGCACCGGAGATCGACGAGATCATCGTGCTGATGGCCACCGGCCACGTCGAGGACGCCCGGCAGATCGTCGAGAAGGCCGGCCTGCGCAAGGTCACCAAGGTGATCGAGGGCGGTGACACCCGCAACGCCACCACCCGGATCGCGCTGGACGCGGTCGGCCCGGAAGACTGCAACATCCTCTTCCACGACGCGGTACGCCCGCTGCTCAGCGGCCGGATCGTGCGCGAGTGCGTCAACGCGCTCTGGAGCTACGACGCCGTGGACGTGGCCATCCCCTCCGCGGACACGATCATCCAGGTCGACGAGAACGACTGCATCACCGACATCCCGGTGCGCTCCCGGCTGCGCCGTGGCCAGACCCCGCAGGCGTTCCGCTCCCCCACGATCCGGGCGGCGTACCAGATCGCCGAGGACGACCCGGACTTCGCCGCCACCGACGACTGTGGCGTGGTGCTGCGCTACCTTCCCGGCACCCCGATCAAGGTGATCGACGGTTCGGACGAGAACATCAAGGTCACCCACCCGGTCGACGTGCACCTGGCGGACAAGCTCTTCCAGCTCGCCGCCGCGCAGGCACCCCGACTGACCGACCACCGCAGCTACAGCGAGGAGCTGACCGGCCGGACCATAGTGGTGTTCGGCGGCAGCTACGGCATCGGTCACGAGTTGACCGAGCTGGCCCGGCGCTACGGCGCCCAGGTCTTCCCGTTCAGCCGTTCCAGCACCGGCACCCACGTGGAGCGGGCCGAGGACGTCGAGGCCGCGCTGACGACCGCCTTCGAGGCCACCGGCCGGATCGACCACGTGGTGGTCACCGCCGGCATCCTGGAGAAGGGCGCCCTCGCCGAGATGGACGAGGAGACCATGGACCGGCTGCTCCAGGTCAACTTCGTCGGCCCGGTGACCATCGCCCGCCAGGCCCTCCCGTACCTGCAGCAGACCAAGGGCCAGTTGCTGCTCTACACCTCCAGCTCCTACACCCGGGGCCGGGCCCGCTACGCGCTCTACTCGGCCACCAAGGCCGCCCTGGTCAACCTCACCCAGGCGCTCGCCGACGAGTGGGCCGACGTGGGTGTCCGCGTCAACTGCATCAACCCGGAGCGCACCGCCACCCCGATGCGGACGCGGGCCTTCGGCGAGGAGCCGGAGCACACCCTGCTCGCCGCGGAGGCCGTCGCCCAGTCGTCGCTGGACGTGCTGATCTCCGACCTGACCGGTCAGGTGATCGACGTACGCCGGGCACCCGGCGACGGGCCCACGCCGAGCGTGCCGGCGCAGTCCGGGTCGGGTCGGGTCGAGGCACCGGCCGGCGCGACGTCGGCCAACTGACGCCGACGGCTGCGGAACCACGAACGGAGCGACATGCGCGGCGACCTGGTCCGAAAGCTGGCCGCCCGGTGCCTGACCACCGGGTTGGCCGTGCTGGCCTTTGTCGTGCTGGCGCTGACCGGCGCCACCGGCTGGGGGCTGGCGTTGGCCGTCGCCGCGCTGGCCGCCTCGGCCGCTGAGCAGCGGATCCGGCCCAGCGCCGACCTGGTGGCGGAGACCGCGTTGATCGCCGCGGCGATCCTGGTCGGTTACTCCCGGCGACTGGACGACGGGCTCAGCCTCGCGCTGGTCGCCACCGGGCTGGTCCTGCTGGGGCTGGTGCTGCTGGTGGGGCCGCTGCGCACCGCCGGCAGTCTGGAGATCCGGGCGGCCAACCTGCCGGTACGCGCCCGCACGCCGATGATCGCCGACCGGCTCGGCACGGCCCTGCTCGGGCTGCTCGCCGCCCTGGCGCTCGCCGCCGCGCTCGCCCTGCCGGCCGGTGTGGCGCTGGCCGCCAGCCTGCTGGTCGGCGCGGGCGCCGGTGCGGTCGCGCTGGACCTGGCCCGGCGACGGTTCCGGCCACGGTCCGGCGGCGGGGCGGTGGCCGCCGCGCTGCGCCCGCACCAGCCGGAGTTACTGCTCTACTTCTCCGCGCCTCCCGGCTCGGAATACCAGGTCACCATGTGGCTGCCGTACCTGGAACGGATCGGCCGGCCGTTTCTGGTCGTGCTGCGTGAGCCGGAGTTCCTGGCCCCGATCGCGGCGGCCACCGACGCGCCGGTGGTCTACTGCCCCACCCTGGGGGCGATGGACGAGGCGTTGGTGCCGAGCCTGCGGGCGGCGTTCTACGTCAACCACGGTGCGAAGAACAGCCACTGCGTCCGCTTCACCCAGCTCACCCACATCCAGCTGCACCACGGCGACAGCGACAAGGCGCCGAGCGCCAACCCGGTGTCGGGGATCTTCGACCGGATCTTCGTGGCCGGGCAGGCGGCGATCGACCGGTACGCCCGCGCCGGAGTGCAGATCCCGGCGGACAAGTTCGTGGTGGTGGGTCGCCCACAGGTCGAGTCGATCGAGGTGCGCCCGGAGCCCGCGCGAGGGTTGGCGCACCCGACCGTGCTCTACACGCCGACCTGGACCGGGCACCACGCCGACGCCGACTACTGCTCGCTGCCGGTGGCCGAGAGCCTGCTGCGCCGGCTGTTGGAGCGCGGCGCGACGGTGATCCTGCGAGCCCACCCGTACACCAGGCAGAACCCGGCGTCGGCCCGCCAACTGGGCCGCCTGACCGAGCTGCTCGTCGCCGACCGGGCCCGCACCGGCCGCCAGCACGTGGTCGGCGCGGCGGCTCGGGAGCTGAGCCTGACCGAGTGCGTCAACTCCGCCGACGCGCTGGTCTCCGACGTGTCCGGCGTGATCTCGGACTTCCTCTACTCCGGAAAGCCGTACGCGGTCACCGACATGGGCGACGAGGGTGACCGGTTCGTGGAGCGGTTCCCGCTGGCCGGGTCGGGTTACGTGCTGCGCCGGGACATGTCCAACGTGGACGAGGTACTGACCGCCCTGCTGGACACCGACCCGCTGGCCGAGGCCCGCTGGGCCACCCGCCGCCGCTACCTGGGTGACTTCCCGGCCGAGGCGTACGCCGAGGCGTTCCTGACCGCCGCCCGCCGGGAGCTGGCACCGGCTGGGACACTGACCGCGTCCACACCTGCCTGACCGCTCAGCGGTACGGGTCGAGCAGCGCCAGCACCGCCGCCGGGTCCTCCACGTGCGCGTTGTGCCCGAGGCCGGGCAGCGTGGCGACCGGTACGCCGTACTCCTTGAGCTGTTCGTCGGTGACCATCGGGTCGTTCTCCCCGCGTGCCAGCAGCACCGGCACGTCGGTCGCCGCGAGCAGCGCGGCCAGGTCGGGCTCGCCGACGGCGAAGGCGGCCGGGTCCATGGCGAGGCGCCACCGGCCGTCGACCTGGCGCAGCCCGGCGTCCACCACCGGGTGGTCCGGCGAGACCAGGCCGGCCAGCCCGGAGACCCGCAGGTAGCGGCGAGCCGCCTCGGTGCGGCTGGCGAACCAGCTCACCGGGCGGGCGGCGACTTCGGCGGCGCGGGTCAGCTCAGCGGGTGACCAGAGTGCCTTGATGCCCAGCCCGACGACCGCGTCCACCGGCGTTCCGGCGTCGCGGGCGGCAAGCGCGAGACCGACCACCCCGCCCAGCGAGTGCCCGAGCACCACCAACCGGTCGTCGGGGGCGAGCGCCTGCGCGACCTGCTGGGCGAAGCCCGGGAAGGAGTACGACGGCAGCGGCGACGCCCAGCCGTGGCCGGCGAGGTCCGGTGCCAGCCACCGCCCGGGCCAGTGCTGCTCGAGGTACGGGGCCCAGGGCAACCACACGTCCCCGGTCGCTCCCATGCCGTGCAGCAGCAGCAGGACCGGCCTGCGGCCGGCGTGACCACCCGTCTTCTCCACCACGGCCGCAGTCTCCCACGGTTCACGGTCGGGTACGAGAGCCGTCGATGACGGGACCACGCGGACAGACGCCGCGGGCGCCGGCCCCTTGTGGAGGACGGCGCCCGCGGCGGTCAGCGTGCCCGGGTCAGGCGGAGTAGCCCCGGCTGGTGATCCAGTTGGCCAGGTCGATCGTGGTGATCCAGTACGACGGGTCGGCCGGGTTCGCCGAGTCGGCGATGCGTACGGTGCGGCCGTTGTCCTTGTAGCCCACGACGGCGATGTAGTGCCCGCCGCCGTAGGAGTGCCAGCCGCCGTCGGTGTCGGTGGCGTCGCCGACGACGTTGGCCACCACGCCCCGGCCGTCGGTGATGGCCTTCACCACGTCGGCCTGGAGCCGGTCCATCTGGGCCGGGCTGGGCGCGCCGGGGAACATCCGGGTCCGGTACGGGGAGCCCTTCACCTCGGCGTTGAGCACCCGGGTGGTGTCCTCAGCCGAGTTGGTGCCCATCTCGGTGGTGCCCAGCTCGGCGCCGAGCTCCTCCTGGGTGCGGTCGATGCCGGCGGCGCTGAGCGCGTTCCGGGTGGCCGCCGGGCCGCAGTTGTAGTAGGTGTTCTGCGCCTCGTAGTCGTAGTCGAGCACCTTGGTCGCGGGCGGCTTCGGCCGCTCCTGCTTCCGGGTGAGGTCCGGGTTGCTGCTGGCCTTGGCGGCGGGCGACGCGGCGCTGGTGGCCGGGGCGGCAGTGGTCGGTGCGGCGCTGGCCGAGGGGGAAGCCTCCCGAGCCTCGCCGCGGGAGGCGGCGACGTCGCTGCGCATCTCGGCGACAGTGGTCGCGGTGCGCTGGCCGGCCGGGGCGTCGTCGGCAGTGGTGAGCAGGGCGCCGGTGGTGGTGGCGATCGCGAGGGCCGCGGCGGAGGCGGCGACGATCTGGTACGGGCGCTCGGTGGCGAGGCGGCGGAGCTGACGCTGCAGGGTGTGCTTCACGGGGTCCTCCACGGATCGGGGGGAGAGCGGCACACCGGGGCCGGACCGGTATCCGGGCAGGCGCCAGCGCGCGGACCGTGGTCCGCGGATGGTGAACCGCTCAGGGGAACGCCCGGCGTGGCCGGGCGGGGAAGGCGATGACCCGGGGGTCAGCTCACCGTCACTGGACGGATGAGCGGGTGCACCGCCGCGCCGTGGAGGCGAGGGAACAACCGAGGGGTGGAAAGGTGCTGCACGAGGATGGGACTCCTTCCGACACCGCCTACCGGGTTAGCTGACGGATTCGGGCGGGAAGACGCCCTACCGCGGGCCGTGGCTCGCGGATTCACCCCGGACTTACTGGTGGGTCCCCGGTTCGTTGATCACGATTAAGCGGGTCGGTGCGGCGTCGCGTCTTGCGATCGGTTACCGCACCGGACGGGACGACACTACTGGCGTCTCAACGCCCTGCCAAGCCAGGTTCACCTGCGTAAACCCCAATTGGCGCGACAATTTCTGCGCGTATTGCCGATGATGTGACTCGATGGGACAACCGGTTACGGCGACGCCTGCGGGCGACAACCGGACAGGCCGCAAAGAACGCGGCCACAATCGCGGGATCAATGCCGCCGATCGCGTCGGACGTCCGATTTCCCGATTGGGTGACCGGCCTCACATCACGGATTGGGCTCAACCCACCCGGGCCGGGCGCCACAGTGCCACGACGGCGGGACGCAACGCCCCGGCCACCGTGCGGCGCGCGGGTACCAGGGTCGGGTGGAGCCGGGCCGCCGCCGCGTACGCCTCCTCGGCGAGGGCACGAGCCGACTCGGCGGCCAACTCCGCGTCACGCCAGGCGGCCCGCTCACGGCCGGCGGCCACCTGGTAGTCGGCCAGCCGCGCATCCCGGACCACCCGGCTGATCAGCACCTCCTGCTCGACCGGGTGCCGCCGGGGATCCCAGCCGCGCCGGTGCCCGAACACGTCGCCGAGCTGCGCCATGGTCAGCTCCCTCCGCCAGTACGCAGCCATCACCGCCCGGTGCAGATAGCGCTCCCGGGCGGCGTACTCGGCGGGGGTGTGCGGGGTCTGCGGGGTGGGCAGCGCACCGGCGCCAGCGAAGCGACGCGCTGCGGTGTCCGCCTCGTCGTACCCGATCCAGGCCCGCTCCAGCTGTTCCTGAGCAGTCAGCCAGGCGGCACGCCGCCGCTTGGCGGTGGTGGCCGCGCCGGCCGCGGCGACGGCCACCTCCTCGGCGTAGCGGCGCAGGTCCACGGCCTCGGCGGCGGCCACCTCCCGAGGAGTGGGCCCGGCCGGGAGCGGGTCGTCAGTGGGCCGGTCCCGTTCGGGGCGGGCGGCCAGCACGGAGAGCAGGCCCAGGGTCAGCAGGAACAGCGTCGACCAGATGGCGGCGGCCCGCGGCACCTCGGTCACGAACTGGTAGAAGACGACTGTCTCCATGGTCGGCACCTCGGGGAGGATGAGCAGTGCGATGGGGAGCCGCGCCGATCAGCGGGCCACTGTGGGCCACGGGTCGGCGGGTCAGGGAGCGGGTGGGTCGACAGGGCACGGTGGCGGGACGGTCGTCCCGGTGGCTCAGCGCCCGGGTGGGGCCCGGGAAGCCCGACCGCTCGTACCGTCGACGAGGGGCAGCCGGCCGAATTCGGCCGCGCGGACCGGCAGCACGCCGGCCGCGATGGCGGCCTGATCATCGGGGAGCGCCACCGGCGTGTCGACCGACCATGTCGGGACCGACTCCTCGGCGGCCTCCGGCGGTATCGCCGCGGCCGGGCGGGCAGCACCGGGTGCCGCGGAGTGCCGGCAGGAGGCCGCCAGCGGGCCGGCGGCGACAGAGGCCGGCACCGCGCTCGACGTCGGCACCGGGCCGGGTGTTGCCGTGGTGGCCGTGGCCGGGCCTGCGCCGAGCGCCAGGGCCGCGACGACGGCGAGGCTGGTCAGCACCCGAGTCGCCCAGCGCGCCACCCACCACAGCGGACAGGTGAACGCGACCGGAAGCACGCCCCAACGCTACCGTCGCGCCGAGCCGGGCGCACCGACCACGGGCGTGTCGGATCGCGCCGCGCCGACCCGTTGACCAGGGTGGACGTTGTCAGCGCAGGTCGACGTACGGTGATCGCCCGCCGGCCTGACCGACCTCGTCGGCAGGTCCGTCGACCTTGCCGCGGGCGCTGCTTGCGGGGTCCCGTGCGTCGTCGTCGCCGGCCGCGCGTTGTCGGGGGACGGGCGCCGGACGGGCCGCACGGCGCGGCGCGAGCCGGCGCATCATCGGGGTTTCGACGAAGCGGTGCAACAGCCCGGCGAGGATCAGGTTCGCCGCCAGGAAGCCGAGCACCACGGCCGGGCCACGCCAGCCCGCGAAGCCGATCCCCCAGGTCCCGCTCCAGCGCAGCACGCTCGTCATCACCAGCACGTGCACCAGGTAGAAGGCGAACGAGACCTCACCGAGCCAGACCAGCGGCCGGGACCGCCACGGCGAGCGCCGACCCCGCACGTCCGCGTCCGCGGCCGCGGTGATCACCAACAGGTACGCGACCGCGAGCAGCGTGGTCCACAGCTCGGCGCGGATCCACTGCGCGGCCGCCACCCAGGTGACCAGGAAGATCCCGCTGGCCACTGTCAGACCGGGACCGCGCCACAGCCCCCGGCGCATCAACTCGGCAGCCACCGCGCCCAGCCAGAACTCCAGCGACCGTACCGGCGGGAAGATCTGGGTGAACCACCAGCGGCTCACCTCCGGCACCAACTCCTGCGCCGGCCAGAGCGCGAGGATCAGCAGCGGCAGCGCGACGATCAGCGTCCAGAGCAGCTTCGGTCGGGCCCGGCGCAGCAGCGGCAGCGCCAGCGGCAGACAGAGGTAGAAGAAGAACTCGCAGGACAGCGACCAGCTGACGGTGTTGATGCTGTAGAACCAGCCCGGCCGGGGGTCCCACGCCTGCAACAGCAGCAGGTTCTCCAACGCCGCCGCCGGCAGGACCGGGTCGGCGAACCACCAGGCGACCACGAGCGTCGCCGCGAACAGCACCAGGTGGTTCGGGTAGATCTTGGCGATCCGTCGCCGCCAGAAGGTACGCCGGGAGTCGCCCTCGCGGGCCGACCAGACCAGCACGAAACCGCTGAGGATGAAGAAGAACTGCACCCCGGAGAGACCGAGGGTGAACAACGCGTCGATGACGGCCTTGTAGTCCGGCTCGGCGATGATCCGCATGGTGCCGGCGTGAAAGCCGAAGACCAGCAGAGCGGCGATCCACCGCAGCCCGGTCAGCGAGGGCAGCCGGGGCAGGGCCGGTGCCGGCCGGGCGGCCGACGTCGCGGCGACGCTCGTCATGCCGGGATCCCGGCGCTCGGCAGGGTCACCAGCACGGTCGTAGCCTCCTCGTCGCGGCGTCGGACGGCGCGACGGCGACGCCCACGACGACCCGGCAGGGCCGCACCGAGGCACCCTACCGGGTCACTCCCGGGTGAACCGGACGCATCCCACCCGCCCCGCGAGCCCACGTTCCCCGGGCCGGAAACCGACCACCGGCCCGGCGTTAACCTTCCGCTGGGCTGGAGTTCAGAGAGTCCACCATCGGCGGCAACGTCAGGTTCCGGGGCCGGCCACCCGGGTCGTCGAAGGTGGCGGACGTGGTCAATGAGCCGACGCCCGCACCGCTGCTGAGCATCGTCGTGCCCGTCTACGGCGTCGAGGCGTACCTGTACCAGTGCCTCGAGTCGATCCGGGCCGACATCCCGGTGGGCGAGTCGGACACTGTCGAGCTGATCGCCGTCGACGACGCCTCCCCGGACGGCTGCGGCGACATGCTCCGCTCGTACGCGGTCAGCCGCGACGGCGTGCGCGTCGTGCACCTGAGCAGCAACGTGGGTCTGGGGCTGGCCCGCAACGCCGGGCTCGACGTGGCCAGCGGCCGGTACGTCTGGTTCGTCGACAGCGACGACTGGTTGCCACCGGGCACGATCGCGGCGGTGCTGGACCGGCTTCGCCAGCACCAGCCCGACGTGCTGATGCTCGACCACCTGCGGGTACACGAGGACGGTCGGCGGGAGATCGACGCGAGCAGCCCGCTGCTATGCGGAATCACCGGCGTGACCCGGTTGACCGACCAGCCGCAGCTGCTGCGGGTGCAGCACACCGCCTGGAACAAGGTGGTCCGCCGCGACTTCATGGACGAACTGGAGCTGCGTTTCTTCCCCGGCTGGTACGAGGACATCCCGTTCAGCCACCCCCTGCTGATCGGGGCCGAGAAGATCTCCGTGCTGGACCGGGTCTGCTACCTGTACCGCCAGGGCCGTCAGGGCGCGATCACCTCCACCCGCAGCGGCCGGCACTTCGACGCCTTCGCCCAGTACGAGCGGCTGATGGACTGGGTCGCCCGGAAGCACCCGGACGAGCGGTTGCAGGCCGAGCTGTTCGAGCTGATGATCAGCCACTACCTCGTGGTGGTGGGCAACGACGGCCGGCTGCACCCACACCTGCGGCGCGACTTCTTCCACCGGGCCGCCGCGCACTACCGTCGGTACCTGCCCACCGGCGGCTACCCGCTGCCCCCGGGCGTGGCCGGGCTCAAGCACCGCCTCGTCGGGCGGGGTGACTGGGTGGCGTACTCGGCGCTGCGCCAGGCCCACCGGGTCGCTGGTCGCCTGCGTCGGTCCGGCCCGGTGGGCGGCGCCGAGGGCGGTTCGGTCGCCGCCGACGAGGACCCGGGGCGAGGGGCGAGCGCCGGGCCTACCCGCGACGGTGGGCTCGCGCCGGAGCGGCGCGACACGCTGGCCGTCGGCCGGCTGCCGTGATCGACCCCACCGCGGAGCACGCCGGGAGCCGGGACGGCTCCCGGCGCCCTGATTTCCCAGGTCGTCCGCCCGCCGGGTGGGCGACGACAGCACCACCGCACCCCGGTGCGGGCGTACCTGAGCAGAGGCCGGAATGACAGCGACAATCAAGATCGGACCGCACGCGGTCGGTGCCGGGGAGCGACCGTTCGTGGTCGCCGAGATGTCCGGCAACCACAACGGCGATCTGAACCGGGCGCTGGCCATCGTCGACGCGGTGGCCGCGAGCGGGGCGCACGCGCTCAAGCTCCAGACGTACCGGCCGGACACCATCACCATCGACGTCGACACCCCGGCGTTCCGAATCTCCAGCGGGCACGAGCTGTGGGGCGGGGAGAACCTGTACCGCCTCTACGAACGGGCGCACACCCCGTACGAATGGCACGCCCCGATCTTCGAGCGGGCCCGCGAGCGTGGCCTGACCGTCTTCTCGTCGCCGTTCGACGCGACCGCCGTGGAGCTGTTGGAGTCGCTGGACGCGCCCGCGTACAAGATTGCCTCGTCGGAGCTGGTCGACCTGCCGCTGATCCGACTGGTGGCCAGCACCGGCAAGCCGATGGTGATCTCCACCGGGATGGCGACGGTCGCCGAGATCGACGCCGCCGTGCGCACCGCCCGGGCCGGCGGCGCGGCGAGCATCGTCCTGCTGGCCTGCACCGCGTCCTACCCGGCCCCGCCGGCCGACAGCAACCTGCGCCGGTTGCCGGTGCTGGCCGGCGCGTTCGACGTGCCGGTCGGGCTCTCCGACCACACCCCCGGCATCGGGGTGGCGGTCGCCTCGGTGGCGCTCGGCGCCTGCTTCATCGAGAAGCACGTGACGCTGGACCGGGCCGACGGCGGCGTGGACTCGGACTTCTCCCTGAACCCGGCGGAACTCACGGCCCTGGTCGCCGAGTCCGGGCGCGCGTTCGAGGCGCTGGGCGGCACCGCGATCGGGCCGACCCCCGCGGAGCGGGAGGGGCTACGGTTTCGCCGGTCGCTCTTCGTGGTCGAGGACGTCCGGGCCGGCGATCCGGTGACCGCGCACAACGTCCGCTCGATCCGGCCGGCCGGCGGGCTGGCGCCCGTGGAGATCGACCGGGTCCTGGGCCGCACCTTCACCACCGACGTCCCCCGAGGCACCCCCCTGAGCTGGAATCAGATCTAACCCCCGCCCCGGCGATCTTGCACTTACTGCCCCGATTGAAGGCGCGAAAGCCGCGATTCGGCGTCAGAAAGTGCAAGATCGCGGGACGGGAGGGTCGGGGCGAAGCCGACGGTGACCACCAGGTCGGCCACCCGGAGGGTCCGCCAGACCGCCGATCCGTCGGCCGGCGTACCCAGACCATGGCGCCGCCACCAGACCGCCACCGACACATCGGCCAACTTGCACCAGCATTCGGCCCGGGTCCAGCGGGCCCAGAAGTCCGCCGTACCGAACCGGCGGGCCAGCGCCGGGGGCACCGGGGCGTCGGCGCGCTCCGCGTCGACGGCCACCCGCCAGCCGGGCGCCGGTGGGCCGTACCAGCCGACGCACCGTCCATCATCAAGGTGACTGCGGGTGACCGCGTCGGCCGTCGCGGCCGGCGACCCGATGCGCAGATGCTGCTCGGCGGCGGCGAGCAGCCCCGGCACCGGACGCGGCACGGCCGCCCCGCCGTGTCGTGCTGGTCGCACCGGCAGGGGAACCGGCCGCAGGTCAGATGGCGGCGGCACCGTCCACCACGATGACCTGGCCGTTGATGTTGGTGTGCTCCCGCAGCAGCATCCGCACGACCGGGGTGACCTCCACCGGCTCGGTCAGGTGACCGGTCGGGGTGCGGCGCACGATCTGGTCGAGCTGGGTCGGACCGAGCACCGCGGACATCTCCGAGGCGAAGAACCCGGGCGCGACCGAGTTGACAAGCATCCGGCCGCCCAGTTCGCGGGCGAGCGAGCGGGTGGCGGCGTCCATGCCGCCCTTGGTGGCCGAGTACGCGACAAGGCCGGGGAAACCGCGCTGCCCGCAGATCGAGGTGATGTTGACGATCCGCCCGCGCAGCCCCTTGGCGAGCATCCGGCGGATCACCAGCCGGGTCAGCTGTAGCGGGGCCGTCAGGTTGGTCTCGATGATCCGGGCGATGTCGTCGGTGGCGGTGTGCGCGTGCAGGGAGTCCTGCCCCATGGCGGCGTTGTTGACGATGCCGTCGATCGGGCCGAGGCGCTGCTCCACCTCGCGGACGAAGCTCTGCGCGGCGCGCAGGTCGGTGACGTCCACCGAGCCGACGTGCACCCGGTCGGGGTGCTCGGCGGCGAGCTTCTCCAACTCCGGGGTGATGGTGCGGGCGAACGCGGCCACGCGTACGCCCGCGTCGAGCAGGTCGGTGACGATGGCCAGGCCCAGGCCACGGGAACCGCCGGAGACGAGGACCACGGAGCTGGGCGGGACGAGCTGGGTGTCGACGGGCTCAGACATCGCTCTTCAGGGTCTCCTTGACGGGAATGTCGGTCAGGACGCGAATGCGGCGCGGCACCGCGTGCTCGGGGAGCCGGTCGGCGCACCAGCGGACCAGCGCGGCCTCGTCCGGCACACCGGTGTCCACGCCGGACGGGTCGGCAGCGGCGAGGACCACCTCGGCGACCACCATCCGCCCGAGCACCGGGGCGCGGCGGCCGGTCACCCTGGCCCAGGCCACCGCCGGATGACCGGCGAGCACGCCGCGGACCACACCGGCGGAAACCTTGCTACCACCGACGTTGATCTCGTCGGAGTCCAGTCGGCCGGTGATCAGCACCCGGCCGTCGAGCACCTGCACCCGGTCCCCGGTGCGGATCGGGCCGGCGAGACCGGCCCCGTGGTACGGGGAGGTGACCACCAGCTCGTCGTCGCGGACGGAGAGCGTCGGCCGGCCCGGGGTTTCCCGGTCCAGCCAGTCGACCGGGAACCCGGCCCGCCCGTCGTGCACCACAATGGACGCCCCCACCTCGGAGGACGCGTAGATCCAGGAGATCCGTGCCGCCGGGAAGACCTCCCGCAGCTGGTCCAGGATCGCCTGGTCCACCGGTTCCCCACCGAGGGTGATCTGGCGCAGCGGCACCCGGCCCAGCGCCTCGGCGTCGCGGTAGAGGGTGCGCCGCCAGAAGGTCGGGGTGCCGGAGGCCGCGTCCACACGGTGGGCGGCCGCGACAGTGGGCCAGTCGTCCAACTCGTCGGGCTCGACCACCACCAGGTGCTGACCGGGCTGGGTCAGCGACAGGGTGACGACCTGCCACCAGGCGTACGTCCCGGGGGCGTACGGGCAGAGCCAGGTCCGGTCGGGCTGGTCGGCCCGCACTGTGGTCAGCGTGTCGAGGGTGTGCCCGACCCGCTTCGGACGCCCGGTGGAGCCCGAGGTCAGCAGCCAGAGCCGGCCCGGCTCGGCGGCTCGCGGCCGGGCCGGTGCGCTCGGGTGCACGCCGTCGCCGTCGAGGACGCCGACGGTGAACCCGGCCTGCAGCAGCTCGGCGCGCATCACCGCGTCGACTCGACTCGCGGTGCTGAGCAGCAGCTCGGTGCCGTGCACGGCGTGCTGCCGCGCCGCGGTGAGCGCGTGCACGGCCGAGCGGGCGAGCACCGCCGCCGGGTCGGGCAGGGTGGGCGTCGGCAGCGAACGCCAGGTGAGCGCGGTGCCACCGACGACGAGCCGGTTGTCGACACCGGCCGGCTCCGGGCTGGCGGGGACGGGGTGGCGCGACGTCGCGACGGTCACTGGTGTTGAAGCTCGACGAGGAAGTCGAGGACGTCCCCGACGGTGGCGATGCGACGCAGCCCGGGGGCGTCGAAGTTGAGCTCCTCCCCCGTCTCGTCCTCCACCCGCAGGGCCAGCTCGGAGAAGTCGAGCGACCGGAAGCCGATCTCCCGCAACTGCGCCGCGTCGTCCGCGGGCAGCTCCTTGTCCTGATTCTTCAACACCTGAGCCATGAGGTCGCGGATCTGCGCGCGACTCAATTCGTTCATGCGCCGCAGTCTACAACCCAACGAATGCATATCTGATTTCCCGGTAGGCCCGGGTAAGGTGCCGGAACCCGACGTGAACGGCTAGGAAAGCGAGACGCACGTGCTGCGCGAAGCGACGACGGACGACGTTCATCTGATGTTGTCCTGGCGTAATCAGGAAACCAATCGACAGGTCAGCAAGACCAGTCACGAGATCACCGCCGAGGAGCACGCCCGGTGGTGGTCGGCGGTCCGCGACGATCCGTCCCGGCGGGTGCTGGTGTACGTCCGCGACGACCTGCCCTGCGGTGTGGTCACCTTCTTCGACCTGCGGTTGGACGGCCCCCGCACCGGCGCCTGGGGCTTCTACCTCGACGCCGATGGGCTGGACGGGCGGGGCGAGACACTGCCGGCCTGGCTGGGGGTCATGCGGGAGGCCGTCGAGTACGCCTTCGACGGGTTGCACCTGGACCGACTCGACGGCGAGGTGCTCGGCCACAATACCGTCGTACGGCAGATGAACCGACGTTTCCGATTCGTCGAGGGCACCCCGCGACAGGAGCTGTCCGACGGCCGGGAAATCACCGTCATCCCGATTTCCCTGGCTCGGGCGGACCGTCGCCAACGCTGATTGTCGGACCTTTTCCGCGATGGACGGGAACCATTAACCGACAGTGCTCCCGGTGGACATCCGCCGTTAACGAACAGCGGTGTCCACCGGGCGCGGTGGGTCAGCCCCGCCGCCAGGCCGCCCAGCGCTGCTCCGGGTTGCCACCGAGCCGGACGAAGCCGTAAGCCGTGCCGTTCCAGTCGTCGATCTGCCCGGGTGCCCAGCGGGCGAACACGACCTGCGCCGCGGCCGGCGGCTGCTTGTCGCCGAACCACCGGACGTCGGTCCAGGTCACCTGGTGGCTGAGGTTGAACCGGAGGACGTAGTGCACGCCGGTCGAGGCCCACACCCGCTCACCGGGGCGTACGCCGACGTCGGCCACCCGGGGCGTCGGGGCGGTGCTCTCGGCGGCCGGTCGCACGATCCGTTCGTCGATCACCTGCATCGTGACGAGGTTGACCACCACGAGGGCGCCGAGGATCGGCAGCCGCAGGCGGGGCACCCGGGCCGCGGCGACGAGCAGCACACAGCCGGCGATGCCGACCAGCGACCCGACCACCGGTCGCAGCTCACGCCAGCCCCCGGTCAACGCCACCAGGTCCGGCGCGCTGAAACCGCCGTAGCGCAGCTGGTGGCCCTGGCTGGCCACGTACGCGAGTCGGGCCGCGATCAGCGCACCGCCACCGACCAGCAGCGCCACCGCGACGGCCGCCCGGCGCAGCACCACCCGCCACCCGGCGGTGAACAGCACCCCCAGCCCGACCAGCAGCCAGAACGGCGCGAGCATCTGCACGTACCGGCCGTAGATCGCGTCCAGCGGCTTGCCGGTGATGCCGGACAGGATCACCGACGCTCCCCCGGCCACCCCGACGGTCACCACCAGCGCCACGCCCATCGTCCAGCGGGCCGCGTCGCCGTGCCGTGGACGCCACAGCTCGCGGACCGCCCCGGCCCAGGCCACCCCGGCCAGTCCGAACGTGATCACCACGAGGTACCAGAGCTGGGTGGTGACCGCGGCGCTCACCCGGACCACGCCCTGGGCGGAGGCGATCGCGTCGAGCGTGCTGCCGCCGGGAGTGCTGCCGAGCAGGTAGACCTTGCCGCCGAGGTAGCGGATGGCGGCTTCGTTGACCAGCGCCATGGCGAGCACCGGCAGCAGCGCCGCGAGCACCACGGGCGGGCTGATCCGGCGGCGAACGAACAGCAGCAGGACCAGCCCGGCGTGCACGGCCACGATCACCAGGCCACGGGAGTGCAGCAGGTGGAACCCGCCGACCAGCAGGCCCACCGTGGCGGCGGCGAGCGGGCCGGGCCGGGTGATCCAACGGTGCACGGCGAGCAGCCAGGCGACCACGAGCGGCGCCATCACCGCGTCGATCATGGCGACGCCCGCGTAGAAGGCGGTGGCCGGCAGGGTCGCCGCAACCACCGCGCCGAGCAGCGCGTACGAGCGGCGCAGCTGGAACAGGCGACGACCGAACAGGTACGCCAGCGGCAGCAGCGTCGAGTTCACCATCGCGTTGATCAGCTGGACGATCCGGTAACTGTCGGTGAAGTGCCGGTCCCCGAGGAACGCCGGCGAGATCAGCATCGGGTAGCCGACCCGGCGCAGCAGGTCGTTCTCGCTGCTGAAGCCTCCCGGGCCGCCGGCCAACGCGCGGGCGGTGTTCAGGTAGCTGTCCTCGTCGGTGTGGGCGATGGGCAGCACGACGTGCCGGGACCACCACATCCGCCAGGCCACGCTGAGCACCCAACCGACGACCAGCAGCAGCGGCACCAGCCAACGTCGGGCCGGCGGGCCGCTCGGCGTCTCGGCCACCACCACCGGCCGTTCGATCACGTCACTACCGGGTGCCATGAACGCCTCCAGAGTTGCCGGCCGGACCGGGCCCGCGCTGATCCGACGGGCCACCGGCCGGCGTCGGTGACGCCCGGGGTGGCCCGCTCGCACCGAGGCGGTGTGGATGTCGGGTGAACGTGGGACCCGGCTGCGCGTCGGGCCGCCGGGTCGTTCGCGCGGTCACTGTAACGGCCCGGTCCGACCAGGTCAGCCCACATCCGGGCCGGTCGGAAGTGTTCGCCTAAGCGGTGTTCGGCATTCACGGGAGCAGGGGTTGTGGTTCACCCGCGAGCGCCGAGGAGTTAACCCGGCATGGCTAGCGTGTCACCCCGGTCGGCCGGCCCAGGGCCGCTCGTTCATCCACGAACACGGGAGCACCACATTGAGTGAGTTGAATGGATCGTCCATTCTGATCACCGGCGGAACTGGTTCCTTCGGCAGGACGTTCCTCCGGCACATCCTCAACGAGGCCGACCCCGCCCGCGTGGTGGTGTTCTCCCGCGACGAGCTCAAGCAGTACGAGCTGCGCCAGCAACTCGGCGACGACCCGCGGCTGCGCTGGTTCATCGGCGACATCCGGGACCGGCACCGCCTCACCCGGGCCATGCACGGCGTCGACCACGTGGTGCACGCGGCCGCGCTGAAGCAGGTGGACACCGCGGAGTACAACCCCTCGGAGTACATCGCCACCAACATCACCGGCTCGCAGCACGTCGTCGACGCGGCGATCGAGGCCGGCGTCAAGAAGGTCATCGCGCTCTCCACCGACAAGGCGTCCAGCCCGATCAACCTGTACGGGGCGACGAAGCTGGTCGGTGACAAGCTGTTCGTCTCGGCCAACCACTACGCCGCCCAGCACCCCACCCGGTTCTCGGTGGTGCGCTACGGCAACGTGGTGGGCAGCCGCGGCTCGGTGGTTCCGCTGTTCCGCCGGTTGGCCGCCGAGGGCAAGAGCCTGCCGATCACCGACAAGCGGATGACCCGCTTCTGGATCACCCTGGACCGGGCCGTGCAGTTCGTCATGGACTCGTTCGGCCAGATGCAGGGCGGCGAGCTGTTCGTGCCGCGCATCCCGAGCATGCGCATCCTCGACCTGGTCGAGGCCGTGGCCCCGGACGCCACCACCCACGAGATCGGGATCCGGCCCGGCGAGAAGCTGCACGAGGAGATGATCGCGCCCGACGACAGCCGGCGGACGCTGCGCGCCGACGGCCGGTTCATCGTCCAGCCGACCATCGCCACCTGGGGCTACCAGGCGCCGGTCGACTGCGACCCGGTGCCGGACGGCTTCGCCTACCAGTCGGACACCAACGACGAGTGGCTCACCGTCGAGCAGTTGCGCGACATGCTCGGCATCAACGGATGACGGGGATGCTCCCGTACGGCCGGCAGTCCATCAGCGAGGACGACGTCGCGGCCGTCGCCGACGTGCTGCGCGGCGACTGGCTCACCACCGGTCCGCAGGTCGACGCCTTCGAGGCCGACCTCGCCCGGTGGACCGGCGGAGTCGGTGTCGCCGCCGTCTCCAACGGCACCGCGGCGCTGCACGTGGCGTACGCGGCGGCCGGGGTGGGGCCGGGCGACGAGGTGGTCGTCCCGCCGATGACGTTCGTGGCGACCGCCAGCAGCGCGGTCGCCCTCGGCGCGAAGATCGTGTTCGCCGACGTCGACGACGAGACGTTCTGCCTCGACCCGGCGGCAGCCGCCGCCGCGCTCACCTCGCGGACGAAGGTCGTCGCCGCTGTCGACTACGCCGGCCACCCCGCCGACTACGACGCGCTGCGCACGTCGGTCGAGGGCAGCGGCGCGCTGCTGCTCGCCGACGCGGCGCACTCGATCGGCGGGACGTACCACGGTCGGCCGGTCGGTTCGCTCGCCGACCTGACCACGTTCTCGTTCTTCCCCACGAAGAACCTGACCACCGCCGAGGGCGGCGCCGTCGCCGCGCTGGACCCGGAGATCCTGAAGCGGGCCCGCCGGTTCCGTGGCGTCGGCGTGGTCCGCGAACGCGACGACCTGCGTTTCCCGGACGAGGGCCGCTGGCACCAGGAGGTGCACGAGTTCGGGCTGAACTACCGGCTGCCGGACGTGCTCTGCGCCCTCGGCCGCAGCCAACTGCGTCGGCTCGGCGAGTTCACGGCCCGCCGCAGCGCCCTGGTCGCCCGCTACGACGAGGCGCTGGCCGACCTGGACGGCGTGCTGCTGCCAAACCGCAGGTCGTGGGCCGACCCGGCCTGGCACCTCTACCCGATCCGGGTGCTCGACGGACGTCGCCGCGAGGTGTACGACCGGATGCGGGCCGCCGGCATCGGCGTCCAGGTCAACTACATCCCGGTGCACTGGCACCCGGTCTTCGCCGACCTGGGCTACCGGCGCGGGTCCTGCCCGGTGGCCGAGTCGTTCTACTCCCAGCAGCTGTCGCTGCCGCTCTACCCGGGGCTCAGCGACGCCGACCAGGACCGCGTCATCGACGCGCTGACCGCCGCGGTGCGGGGCGGCTCGGTGCGTTCCGCCGCCTGATGGGAACCTGATGCACCACGCCAACCACTTCTACGGCCACGCGCACGTACTGGCCCGGTACGCCGGCCTCGGCGACCGGCACCCACCCCGGATCAACGGGTACGTGCAGCACGGCTGGAACATCGGCGACGGCCTGGCCCCCGGCCACCCGTACGCCGACCGCACCCCCAGCCTGCTCTGGTCGGAGCAGACCCGCCGCCGGGCCTGGTCGGTGGGGCGACGCAACGTTGTCGTCATCGGCGCGCCGTTCAGCTACCTGTTGGCCATGCGCCCCGAGCAACCACCGGCCGAGGAGCGGGAGGGCACCATCTGGTACCCGTTCCACGGCTGGGAGGGTCAACACGTCAAGGGCGACCACCGCAAACTGATCGCCCTCATCAAGGACACCGAGCCCGGCCCGGTCACGGTCTGCCTCTACTGGCACGAGTACCGGATGCGCAACGTGCGCCGGCTCTACGAGCGCGCCGGGTTCCGGGTGATCTGCCACGGCTACCGGGGACACTGGTGGAAGGACACCGATCCGGAGTTCCTCGACCGGCAGCTCACCGAGCTGCGCCGTCACCGCCGGGTAGCATCCAACCGGCTGACCAGCGCGATCTTCTACGGCATCGCGGCCGGGTGCGAGCCGGCCGTCTACGGCGACCCGATGATCCTGTCCAACGAGGACCCCACCTTCGGCGGCACCGCCCGGATCCGACGGCAGTGGCCGCAGCTGCACGGCGCCACTGTCGACCTGCCCACCGCGGTCGAGATCGCCCGCGCCGAGCTGGGCACCGACCACCGCTGCACGCCGGCCGAGCTTCGCGAGCTGCTCGGTTGGGCGAACCTCCAGGAGGAAGAGGAAGACCGTGACGACTGAGACGGCACCCGCCGACCGGATCACCCTGCCGGGCGGCGAGATGCTGGCCTGGTCGGACCTGCCGCAGGAACGGCTGGCCAACGGTGGGCCGCTCGCCGCGCTGGCCGCCCGGTTGGTGCCGCCCGGCGCCCGGGTCCTGGTGGCCGGTCCACACGACCCGGCACTGCTCGACCAGCTCACCCACGCCGAGGTGACCTGCCTGCTGCGCAGCCACCCGGACGCGGTGGCGCTGGCACACCGGGCCGGCCGCGTGGTGGTGGGTGGCCCGGCCGGGCTGCCCGACGACGAGACGTACGACGTGGTGATCGCGGCTGCCGGGCTGGACCCGGTGGAGTCGGTGGAGGGCACCCGGCTCGGCTGGGACGGTGTGCTGGCGCGACTCGTCGCCGCGGTACGACCGGGTGGCTCGTTGCTGCTGCGCCTGGACAACCCGCTGGGCCTGCACCGGCTGGTCGACACCACCCCCTGGTACGCCAGCCGCGACGACTCCGCCTGGGTGATCGGCGGCGTGCTGGACCGCGCCCACCCCGCCAACCGGGACCAACTGCGCGAGCGTCTCGGCGCGGCGGGACTGCGGCCGGCCGCGTGCTGGGCCACGTACCCCGATGTCAACGCCCCGACGGCGCTGCTGGACGCCGACCACCTCGACCGGGACGCGGGCTCCGGCCTGTTCGACGCGGTGCTGCACGGCGCCTGCGCCGGGGGTTTCACCAGCGCCACAGTGCTCCAGGACCCGGCCCGGCTCGCGGTGGACGCGCTGCACGCCGGACGCGCCGCCGACCTCGCACCGGGCTGGCTGACCCTCGCCCACCGGCCCGCCGACCCCACGGACCCGACCACGCCGACCCTCGACCGGGACCTGCCGGTGGCTCTCGTGCAGAACGGTCGCCCCGGGATCGGCGTGCTGGAGGTGCTGCACGGCCCCTCCGGTTGGCGCTGGGGGCTCATGCCGACCGCCGACCCGACGACGCCGGCCGTCGCGCCGTTCGCCAGCCGCGAGGCCGCGTACCGGGACGCGGACGCGCTGTCCGGACCGGTGCCGTCCGGCCGGCTGCTGCGTACCCTGCTGCTCGACGCGGCCCTGCGCCGCGACCTGGCCACCCTGCGCGCGCTGCTGCGCGGGTACGCGGGTTGGCTCGCCGACCAGGCCGACACCGACGGCCGGATCGCCGGCGCGGCGGCGCTGGCCGGCACCGACAACGTGGTGGTCGACGGCGAGCGGTACGCGGTGCTCGACCCCAGCTGGCGGGCCACCGCCGCGCTGCCCGGCGACGTGGTGCTCGCCCGCGGGCTGTGGCGCTTCGCCGCGGGCCTGCTCACCGGCGGGTACGCCCACCCGTGGTCGTCCACTCTCGACGTCGAGGGCCTGACCGTGGTGCTCGGCGGACTCGCCGGCCACGAGATCGACCGCGCGACAGTCAGCGAGGCGGTCGAGGTCGAGGCGGCCATCACCGCCGCGCTGCACGGGCTGGACGTCGGCGCCGCTGTCGGCCTCGCCACCGAACTGCAGGCCGTCGCGCCGACCGACCCGCCGGTCGGCGGGCACAGCTACCAGCAGCTGCGCGAGGCGTGGCTGCGCCAGCGCGAGGAACTCACCCGGTTGGCCGCGCTGACCGCGTGGACCGAGGAGTTGCTCACCTCGCGGGAACGGGCGCTACGCCGGGCCGAGACGACGATCGGCCTGCTCAGCGGATCAATCAGCTACCGGGTGGGCCGGCTCGCCATCACCCCGGCCCGGCTGGCCAAGCGGGGTGCCCGCGCCGCCAAACGGCGGGCCACCGCTGTGCTGGCCCCCAAGCAGGAGGAGCAGCAGTGACCGCCGTACCGGTGCCCGGGGTCGACACGGACGACGCGGGGCCACGGATCGTCGGCATCGTGCAGGCTCGCATGGGTTCGTCCCGGCTGCCCGGCAAGGTGCTCCGCCCGCTCGCCGGACGGTCCGTGCTGGGCCGGGTCGTACGCGCCGCCCGGGACAGTGGCGTCCTGGCCGACCTGGTCGTCGCCACCAGCACCGACGCGGTCGACGACGCGGTGGCCGCCGAGTGCGCCCGCCTCGACGTGCCGTGCCACCGCGGGCCGGTCGACGACGTGCTGGACCGGTTCGTGGGCGCCCTCGCGGCGCACCCGGGAGACGCCGTCATGCGGTTCACCGCCGACTGTCCCCTGCTCGACCCGGAGATCATCACCCTGGTCGCGTCGGTGTACCGGGCGGTTCCCGGGCTGGACTACGCCAGCACGTCGATCGCCCGGACCCTGCCCCGAGGGCTGGACGTCGAGATCATCCGAGCGGCGACGCTGCGCACCCTGGGCCGGCTCGCCACCGACCACCACCGGGTGCACGTCACCTCGTACGCGTACACCCACCCGCAGCTGTTCCGGGTGCTCGGGGTGACGCTCACCCCGGACCGCTCCGCGCTGCGGCTCACCCTCGACACCGAGCAGGACTGGACGCTGGTCAGCGCGATCATCGACCACTTCGGTGACGTCAGCGTGCCGCTGGCCAAGCTCGCCGACTGGCTCGACGGTCAACCCCGGCTGCGCGCGCTCAACGCCGACGTACGACAGAAGCACCTGGAGGAGTCCTGAGCACCCTGAGGGTCGGGTTGCGCTGCGACGCCGGGCCACGGCGCGGCGTCGGCCACCTCGTCCGCTGCCTGGCTCTCGCCGAGGAGTTCCTCGCCCGAGGCGCCGCCGTCACCGTGTTCGGCACCGTCGAACGGCTCGACTGGGCAACCGCGGAGCTGGCCGCGCGGGGCATCCCGCTGCTCCCCGGCCCCGACTCGGCGGCCGAACTGGTCGAGGCGGCCCGCCGACACCACCTGGACGCACTGGTCCTCGACTCCTACGAACTGGACCCGGCCGCAGCCGGCGCCCTGCGCGCCGCCGGCGTCTACACCCTCGCCATCATCGACGGCGACAGCCGGGGCCAGGTCGCGGACCTCTACCTCGACCAGAACTTCGGAGCGGAGCTGCAAAGGCCGGGGCCTGGGACGGAACTGCCCGGTCGGCTGCTGGCCGGGAGCGGGTACGCCCTGCTGCGCGACACCGTGATCAGCGCCCGGCCGCCGGTCGCCCCGCCCGCCACGGCGGTCAGCCGCCCCCGGGTGCTGGCCTTCTTCGGCGGCACCGACGCGGTCGGCGCGGCGCCGGTCCTCACCCGGGTGCTGGTGGCCACCGGTCACCCGATGGACCTCACTGTCATCGTCGGGCGACCCGAGATCGAGGCGGAGGTCGACGATGTCGCCCCCGGCCGTGGTCAGACCATCCGACCGGTCCCGCCCACCACCTCGCTGCCGGCACTGATCACCGAAGCCGACCTCGTGGTCAGCGCCGCCGGTACCTCCACCTGGGAACTCTGCTGCCTCGGCGCACCCAGCGCACTGGTCTGCGTGGTCGACAACCAACGTGAGTCGTACACCCGGGTGGTGCGGCACGGCCTGGCCGCCGGCCTCGGCGAACTGCCGGAGCTGACCGCCGGCGGCGTCGCCGGACGAGCCGCCCGTGCGGCGGCGGCACGGACCCTGCACGGGCTGCTCAGCTCGCCGCAGCGACGCGCGGCGCTCGCCACGCGCGCCTGGTCCACCGTCGACGGGCAGGGCCGGGCGCGGGTGGTTGACGCGGTGTTCGACGCCGTGCGCGCCGCCACCGTCCCCGGCTGACCGCAGCAGGCCAGGCCACGGTCCAGGGCTAGCACGGGTGTACGAAAGTGCTGCTAGGGTGGCTGCATGACGCCTGCCGCCTACCAGCCGTCGATGCTCGACCTGGCCGACTCCGGGCCGACCCTGAGGCCACTGCCCGGCCAGATCCGCCGGCACCAGCTCAGCCGGGGCGCATGGGTCGACCACCTCCCCGGCTGGGTGCGCGGCTCCGACACGGTCCTCGACACCCTGCTCACCGAGGTGCCCTGGCGTGCCGAACGGCGCACCATGTATGACGCCGAGGTCGACGTGCCCCGTCTGCTCTGCTGGTACGACGGCGCGAGGCACCTCCCCCACCCCGTCCTCACCTCCGCGCGGGCCGCACTCACCGAGCACTACGCGCCCGAGCTGGGCGAGCCCTTCGTCACGGCCGGCATGTGCCTCTACCGGTCCGGGCGCGACAGCGTGGCCTGGCATGGCGACACCATCGGCCGATCGGCGCACACCGACACGATCGTCGCGATCGTCTCCTTCGGAGCACCCCGACCGCTGCTGTTGCGCCCACGCGGCGGCGGCGAGAGCCTGCGCTTCCCGGTGGGCCACGGCGACCTGATCGTGATGGGCGGCTCCTGCCAACGCACCTGGGAACATGCCATCCCCAAGACCACCCGCCCCGTGGGCCCCCGGGTGAGCGTCCAGTTCCGCCCCCACAACGTCGCCTGACTCTCGCCCCGTACTACAGACGTTCAAGGCGGTGGCGGACCTCCTCGGCTGCGGGGTCGCCCACGTCCTCGTAGATCCGCGCAGCCAGGCGCCACGCGGCAGCGGCAGCGTTCCGGTCGCCCATCCCTTCCCGGGTGTCCCCGAGTCGGATGAGGGTCTCCGCCTCGTGATACCGGTCCGCAGAGTCGCGGAAAAGTTTGATCGCCTGCTCGTAGCAGTCGGCCGCGCGGTCGCGTTCACCGAGGCGGTCGTAGGCGAAACCGAGGCTGTCCAGCGTCGCGGCCTGACCGTTGCGGTCGTCGGTCCGTCGTTGCTGGTCCAGGGCCTCTGTGCAGCTGGCGATGGCCTGGACATAGTCGCCGGTGGTGGCGAGCAGCCAACCGATCGCGTTGAGCGTCCGGGCTTCGCCCGCGTGATTGCCGACCTGCCGGTAGAGCCGTAGCGCCTCGCGACCGTGTGCGAGCGCCTCGTCGAGCCGGCCGTCCAGATAGCAGAGTTCGCAGTAGTTGTGCAGCGTCTGGGCCTGGCCGATCGGGTCGCCGAGACGTTCGTGCAGCTCAAGCGCGCGCCTGAGCCGATACTCGGCAGTGGTGCGGTCGCCCAGTCGGGTCAGCGCGCGGGAGACCAGCCGGTTGGCGACGGCCTGACCGGCGAGGTCGTCGATCTTCTCTGCGGCCCCCAGCGCGACCTCTTGAATGGCGAGCTGGTCCTGCCAGAGGCCGCGCGGCGCCACGAAGGTGGTCAGCGCCCACGCGATCTGCCAGGCGTAGGTTTCGAAGCCGTTCTCGGCGGCCTGTCGGACCACCCGGACCAGCACCCGATGCTCCGCCGTGAACCAGGCGAGCGCGCCGTCGTGATCGGTCACCGACCGCCTGGCGGGTGCCGGCAGCGGCGGCACCGGCTCGATCGGGGGCCACTGCGGCTGGAGTAGCCGGGCGGCCGGATAGGCGGCGTGCAGGTAGTGGTCGTACAGACGCTGCCGGGCTGCGACATGTTCGTCGCCGCGCTCCGACGACTGTGCGAGCTCGGCCGCGTAGGCCCGCAGAAGATCGTGGAACGCGAACCGGCCGGGCGCATGCTCCGCCAGCAGGTGGAGCCGGGTCAGCTCCCGCAAGATCGGCGTGACGGCAGCGGCAGACACACCGGCGAGCGCCGAGGCCGCAGTGCTGGTCAGGTCCGGGCCCGGATGCAGCCCCAGCAGGGTGAACAGCCGGGCCGCGTCCGCCCCCAGGGCCAGGAACGACCACGAGAAGACGCGCCGGACGTCGCCGTCGGCCAACGCGTCCAGCCTCGCCTCGGCCGCGTACAGTTCGGCGGCTATCGCGCTGAGCGGAAAGGTGGGATGGGTCGCGACGCGCGCCGCCACTATCGACAACGCCAACGGAAGCCGGCCCGAGGCCTCGATGATGTCCGCCACCGCCACCGCCTCGGAGGCGATCCGGCTGATCCCGAGACGTCTGGCGAGCAGGCTCCTCGACTCCTCCGCCGTGAGCACGTCCAGTGTCAACGGCGTGGCACACTCGGCGGCGATCAGGCCGCCGAGCCGGTCACGGCTGGTGACCACGACCATGCAGCGGCCCGCACCGGGCAGCAGTGCGCGCACCTGGGCGGAGTCGCGAGCGTTGTCGAGCACCAGGAGCATCCGCCGCGAGGCCAGCAGACTGCGGTAGAGACCAGTCCGGGCCTCCATGTCGGAGGGTATCCGGGCGTGGGGCACGCCGAGCGCTTCGAGGAAGCCGGACAGGGCGTCGGGCGGGGACACCACGCCGGCCTCGTCGTAGCCGCGAAGGTTCACATAGAGCTGCCCGTCCGGGAAGCGGTCGGCAACCAGGTGCGCCCAGTGCAACGCCAGGGCCGTCTTGCCGACCCCGGCCATTCCGGACACCACAGAGATGGCGCCGCTCGTCGGGGCCCCAGCCCCGCCACGCAGAAGCCCGTCGAGGCTGGCCAACTCGGCGCTGCGTCCGACGAACTCCGGCACCGCACGCGGCAGCTGCTCGGGGCGCTGAATGAGCGGCCCCACTCCCGTGTCCGGCGCCGGCCGGTCCGACCCCGTCGGCGGTTGCGCCGCCAGTCCCGGACGGTGATGCAGGATGTCGTCGTACAGCGTGACAAGCTCAGGTGCGGGGTCGAGGCCCGTCTCCTCCGCCAGCGTCTGTCGGGCCTGCCGGAAAGCATCAAGTGCGCCGGCTACGTCCCCGATGCGGTACAGGCCCACCATCAGCTGGCCCCACGCCCGCTGCCGCAGCGGGTGCCGGTCGAGCAGGCCGCGCAACCGGTGCACGACGTCGGCCGACGCGCCGAGGGCCAGCACCGCCTCGGCGTAGTCCTCCTCGACGAGCAGCCGACGCTCCTCCAACTGCGCCACCCGCCGAGCCAGCGTCGAGCGCAGCGGCAGGTCGGACAGCGGTGCACCACGCCACAGGCGCACCGCGGCGGACAGTTCAGCCTCGGCCCGGTCCAGATCGGAAGTGGCGAACGCCTCACGGCCACGCGCCGCCGCGGCGTCGAACAGGTCCACGTCCCGTTCGCCTGGGCCCACCCGAAGCAGGTAGCCGCCGGCCGCAGCGGTTATCCCGTCCCAGGTCGCCCCACCGCCCAGCGACCGCCGCAGCCCGCGCACATAGGTGCGCAGGTTCGCCGCGGCCGACGCCGGCTCGTCGTCGCCCCACAGCATCGCGGCCAACTCGTCGGTGCCGACGACCTCATTCGGGCGCAGCAGCAGGGTCGCCAGCAGGAGACGCTGCTTCACCGAGCCCAGCGGAACCGGCCGGTCGTCGCGGTACACCCGGAACGGGCCAAGGAGTTCGAAACGCAACCAGGCACCTCACATGTGGACGCTGCCGTGTTCCGCCACGCGTACCACACCCGGACAATCGGGCGAGTACATGCTCTGTGCGTGAGTTGTGCGGGGGTTGTACCGGCCCCACCGTACCTTCTCCAAGGGGGGACCCGGAGCCCGTACGGCTCGCACCAGTT
>NZ_JAGPXY010000049.1 GCF_018070325.1 Micromonospora sp. H61 | reverse complement strand
GTGGGGGTGGGGGTGGGGTGGGGGATGGGGTTAGGCGTCTTCGTCGTCGGGGTCGTCCAGGCGTGCCAGGTAGGTTGCCAGGCGTTCGATGGGGGTTTCGAAGTCGGGGTTGAGGTCGACGAAGTCGCGCAGGCGCTCGCCGAGCCACTCCAAGGTCACCTGCTCGTCGCCCCGGCGCTCGACCAGCTCCTCGATGCCACGGTCGGTGAAGTACATGGGTACGTCCTTGTGCTCGGCCCGGCTCGGGCCGGGCGGATGAGATGGCGGGTGGACCGACGGAGCGGGGCAGGACCGTGTGGAACGGCCCTGCCCCGGCTTCCGTGCTCAGGTCAGGTCACGGGCGGGGAAGAGCCGCCTCGATCAGCGCGTTCTGCTCGACCTCGTGGGTCTTGGCCGAGCCGACCGCCGGGGCGGCCGCGGCCGGGCGGGAGATCCGCCGCAGCCGAACGTCAGTGAGGTGCTCCAGCAGGTTGAGCGCGACGAACGACCAGCCACCCTGGTTGGCCGGCTCCTCCTGCACCCAGGCGAAGTCCTCGGCGTTCGGGAACTGCCCGAGGGCGGCCCGGATCTCCTCCACCGGCAGCGGGTACAGCTGCTCCAGCCGGAGGATCGCGGTGTCGGTGACGCCGCGCTCCTGCCGGGCCTGGAACAGGTCGTAGTAGACCTTGCCGGAGCAGAGCAGCACCCGCTTCACCGCCTCCGGCGCCGGGGCGGCCGTGTCACGCAGCACCGGCTGGAAGGTGCCGGTGGTGAAGTCCTCCACCGACGAGACGCAGAGCTTGTGCCGTAGCAGCGACTTCGGCGTGAACACCACAAGCGGCTTGCGCTTGGGTGACAGGGCCTGGCGGCGCAGCAGGTGGAAGTAGTTCGCCGGGGTCGTCGGGATGGACACCCGCATGTTGTCCTCGGCGCACATCTGCAGGAACCGCTCCGGCCGGCCGGAGGTGTGGTCCGGGCCCTGACCCTCGTGGCCGTGCGGCAGCAGCAGGGTGATGGCGGAGCGCTGGCCCCACTTCACCTCACCGGACGAGATGAACTCGTCGATCACCGACTGGGCGCCGTTGACGAAGTCGCCGAACTGGGCCTCCCAGGCGACGAGGGCGTTGATGTTCTCCACCGAGTAGCCGTACTCGAAGCCCATCGCCGCGTACTCGCTGAGCAGCGAGTCGTGCACGAAGAACCGGGAGCGGTCGCCGTCGCCGGTGAGCGACTTCAGCGGCAGGTAGTCGTCGCCGGTGCGGGAGTCGACCACCGAGGCGTGCCGCTGGACGAACGTGCCGCGACGAGAGTCCTGCCCGGCGAGCCGGACGGTGACCCCGTCGTGCAGCAGCGCCCCGAGCGCGATGATCTCGCCGAAGCCCCAGTCGATGTTGCCCTCGACGGACATCTTGGCCCGCCGGTCCAGCAACTGCTGGATCCGCTTGTGCGGGGTGAAGCCCTCCGGCAGGTTGATGTGTGCCTCGCCGATGGCCTTGACCACCGACGCGTCGGTGGCGGTGTCGACCTGCGGCTCCGGCTCCTCCTCGCGGCGCGGCCGGTTGAGCTGGCGCGGTGCCGAGGCGGCGTCGCGGGTGGCCTTGAAGACCTTCTCCAGCTGCGCCTGGTAGTCGCGCAGCAACTCCTCCGCGTCCTCCACGGTGATGTCACCGCGGCCGATCAGCTCCTCGGTGTAGAGCTTGCGGACCGAGCGCTTCGAGTCAATGATCTTGTACATCTGGGGGTTGGACATCGAGGGGTCGTCGCCCTCGTTGTGCCCGCGCCGGCGGTAGCAGACCATGTCGATCACGACGTCCTTGTTGAACGTCTGCCGGTACTCGAAGGCCAGCCGGGCCACCCGGACCACGGCCTCCGGGTCGTCGCCGTTGACGTGGAAGATCGGCGCCTGGATCATCCGGGCCACGTCGGTGCTGTAGAGGCTGGACCGGCTGTACTCAGGGGCGGTGGTGAAGCCGACCTGGTTGTTCACCACGACGTGCACGGTGCCGCCGGTGCGGTAGCCGCGCAGCTGGGACAGGTTGAGCGTCTCGGCGACCACGCCCTGCCCGGCGAAGGCGGCGTCACCGTGCACCGCCAGCGGCAGCACTGTGTAGCCCTCCAGCTTGAGGTCGATCCGGTCCTGCTTGGCCCGGACGATGCCCTCCAGCACCGGGTCGACGGCCTCCAGGTGCGACGGGTTGGCCACCACCGACACCTTGACCGCGTGCTCGCCGTCGGGGGTGGTGAATTTGCCGTTCTGACCCAGGTGGTACTTCACGTCGCCGGAGCCCTGCGTCGAGCGCGGGTCCAGGTGACCCTCGAACTCCGAGAAGATCTTCTCGTACGGCTTGCCGACGATGTTGGCCAGCACGTTGAGCCGACCGCGGTGGGCCATGCCGATGACGACCTCGTCCAGCCCGTTCTCGGCGGAGGACTCCAGCACCTCACCGAGCAGCGGAATCAACGACTCGCCGCCCTCCAGCGAGAAGCGCTTCTGGCCGACGTACTTCGTCTGGAGGAAGGTCTCGAACGCCTCGGCGGCGTTGAGCCGGTTGAGCACGTGCTTCTGCTCGTCGGCGGACGGCTTCTCGTACTTGCGCTCGATCCGTTCCTGGACCCAGCGCCGCTCCTCCGGGTCCTGGATGTGCATGTACTCGATGCCGACCCGGCGGCAGTACGAGTCGCGCAGCACGCCGAGGATCTCGCGCAGCTTCATCCGCTGCCGGCCGGCGAAGCCGTTGACCGGGAACTCGCGGTCCAGGTCCCACAGGGTGAGCCCGTGCTGGAGGACATCCAGGTCGGGGTGCTTGCGGATCTTGAATTCCAGTGGGTCGGTGTCGGCCATCAGGTGACCGCGCACCCGGTACGCGTGGATCAGCTCGTGCACCCGGGCGGTCTTGTTGATCTGACCCTCGGAGTTGACAGCGACATCGCGCATCCAGCGCACCGGCTCGTACGGGATGCGCAGCGCGGTGAAGATCTGGTCGTAGAAGCCGTGCTCGCCCAGGATCAGCTCGTGCATCACCTTGAGGAACTCGCCGGACTGCGCGCCCTGGATGATCCGGTGGTCGTACGTGCTGGTCAGCGTGATGATCTTGCTGACCGCCAGCTCGGCCAGGGTGGCCTCGGACATCCCCTGGTAGGGGGCCGGGTACTCCATCGCGCCGACGCCGATGATCGCGCTCTGCCCCTGCATGAGCCGCGGCATCGAGTGCACGGTGCCGATGCCGCCCGGGTTGGTCAGCGAGATCGTGGTGCCGGAGTAGTCCTCCATGGTCAGCTCGTTGCGCCGCGCCCGTCGGACCACGTCCTCGTACGCCTGCCAGAACTGCCGGAAGTCCATCTGCTCGCAGCCCTTGATGGAGGGGACCACCAGGTTGCGGCTGCCGTCCGGCTTGGCGAGGTCGATCGCGATGCCGAGGTTGACGTGTGCCGGGCGGAGCACCGCCGGCTTGCCGTTGGCCTCGGCGAAGGAGTTGTTCATCTCGGGGTGCTGGACCAGCGCGCGAACCATCGCGTAGCCGACCAGGTGGGTGAAGCTGACCTTGCCGCCCCGCCCGCGGGCGAGGTGGTTGTTGATCACGATGCGGTTGTCCACCAGCAGCTTGGCCGGGACCGCGCGCACGCTGGTCGCGGTGGGCACGCTCAGCGAGGCGTCCATGTTCTGGACGATCTTCGCCGCGACGCCCCGCAACGGCGTGGTCTGCGGGCCGTCGGCACTCGGCGCGGCGGCCTTGGCGGCCGGCTTGGCCGCAGCGGCCTTCTCGGGTGTGGCCTTCGGCGTGGCCGCGGCGGCGGGCTTGGCCGGCGCCGGCTGGGCGGCGGCCGGCTTGCTCGCGGTCGCCGGCTTGGCCGGGGTGCTCGGCTGGGCGACAGTGGCGGCCGCCTCCGGCTGACCGTCCGGCTCCGGGGCGGCGGCCGGCTTGTCCGACGATTCGGCGCCGCGCGGGGTGCCCGCTCCCGGTGCCGGTCGGTAGTCGGCGAAGAAGTCGTGCCAGGCCGAATCGACGCTCGATGGGTCGGCGAGGTAGCGCTGGTACATCTCCTCGACGATCCACTCATTCGGGCCGAAACCCGCCAGTGGGTTCTCCTGCGAAGTCTGCTGGGTCGACACGGCCGGTAATCGCCTCTTTCACGCGGGTTTGTGTGGCACGCGGTGGGTCCGTCGCGCCCGATTAGGAGCACGGACTAGACGGCTCCCAGGCTACGCCGTACCGATCCCGCAGGCATTTCCGCCTCGGTCCCGTGGCCGGTTTCACAGAAGATGCCAGAAGTTCAGCAACGCCTGCGCGCACCGTGTCGAACTGGTAACACCCCGGCCCTCGCGCGGCCGGTCACCGATGGTGAGGCCCGACCCCGGGGCGGTCAGCCTGTCGTCGCCGCCCCGGAGTCGCAGACGCCATCAGGCGATGTCGCGCCGCCGGGTGAGCAGGACTCCGGCGATTCCGCTGACCAGCGCGTAGCCGATCAGCACCAGGGCCCCGACCCACCAGGACGGGGTGAACTCCGAGGTGCCCTCCGTGATCATGACCTGGGATGCCACAGCGGGCCAGATCACCTGCCACTTGAGCACCGCCTGGCTGTCGAGCACGTTCGACAGGAGCAGGAACAGCAGACCCACCACCTGGGTGCCGATCAGATAGAGCACCGCCGCCGTGATCACCGCACCGAGCTGGTTGGTGATCAGCGTGCCGATGCCCACCCCGAGGATCGTCCAGATCGCGTAGGCCAGCAGGTTGAACAACAGCGCCCGCTGCACCGGCCACTCACCGAGCTGAGTGCCGTAGTCGTTGGCGGACAGGAAGATCGCGCCGGCGGCCAGGTCGATGAGCGTGGTCGCCAGCCAGAACATGAAGCCGAGCAGGCTGGCGGCGACGAGCTTGCTGACGATGACCGACGTTCGCCGGGGAGTCGTCAGGAACGTCGTGGTCGCGGTCTGGTGGAAGAACTCGTTGGTGACCATCAGGATGCCGATGAGCATCACGAACATCAGCCCGAGGTACTGGCCCGAGGTGTAGAGGTTCGCCGCCTGCGCCGGCGCGGTGGCCTGCTCGGCGCTGACGCCGATTTCCTCGGCGTCGCCGCCGAGCGTCGTGACGGCCAACCACGCGTTGATCGCGAACGCCAGGGCGATCGAGAGGAACGCGCCGAGGGCCAGCCACCACCAGGTGCTGGTGGTACGGATCTTGAGTAGCTCGGATCGGACCAGGTTCATCGGATGCCCGCCTTTCCGGCCGTCAGCTCCAGGAAGACCCGTTCCAGATCGGGCCGTTCGGTGGTCAGTTCGTGCAGCTCGACCCCGGCCGCGAGGGCGGACCGGCCGATCGTCGGGGCGTCCACCCCGCCGACCAGCAGCACACCCTGCTCGTCGGTCTCGATGGTCGCCGACTGCGCCTTGAGGGCGGCGGTCAACGCCTCGGCCTGCGGGGTGCGGACCCGGACCCGGGCGCCCTGGGCCATCGACCCGAGCACCTGGTCGACCGGTCCCTGCCGGACCAACTGCCCGGCCGCGATGATCACCACGTCGTCGGCGAGGAGCTGCATCTCCGACAGCAGGTGGCTGGAGACCAGCACCGTACGACCCTCGTGGGCGAGGTTCTTGAGGAACCCACGCATCCACCGGATGCCCTCCGGGTCCAGCCCGTTGGCCGGCTCGTCGAGGATCAGCACGCGGGGGTCACCGAGCATCGCGGCGGCGATGCCGAGCCGCTGCTTCATGCCCAGCGAGTAACCCTTGAACTTGCGCTTCGCCGCCGGGGTGAGCCCGACCAGGGCCAACGCCTCGTCGGCCCGCTGCTTGGGCAGCCCGGCCGCCGCGCAGATGACCCGAAGGTGGTTGATACCGGTGCGGCCCTTGTGCGCGCTGGACGCCTCCAGCACCGCGCCGACCTGCCGCAGCGGGTTGGCGAGGTCGACGTAGCGCTGGCCGCTGATGGTGGCCGTGCCGGCGGTCGGCGTGACCAGATTCAGCAGCATGCGCAGCGTGGTGGTCTTGCCTGCGCCGTTCGGGCCGAGGAAGCCAGTCACCCGTCCCGGCGCCACGGTGAAGGACAGGTTGTTCACCGCCCGGACGTTCTTGTACTGCTTCGTCAGACCGGACACCACGATCTGACCGTCGCTGGTGGGGCTTCGCTGCCCGTCAGTCATCGTTCTCCTCCCGTGTGTGGCGTCGAGGTACGCCGTGGCACAGCGTGACGGCCCGTGGCAACAAGGTCAATCAGGCGCGGTCGGTACGTTTGCCTCCGTCGCGGGGTGGAGGCGACTCATCCCTGCGGACTACGGCAGGGGTTCAGCGGGCGATCCAGGTTGCCCGCGCCGCGCCGAGCAACGACCCGTCCGGGCCGTACAGGCTGGTGTGCACGAGCGCCTTGCGCCCTTCGACGCGCAGCAACGCCCCGGTCACCACGGACTCGTCGCCCGGCTCGGGCAGCGCCGCGACCACTGCGGCGATCCGCCCCAGCAGGTACGGGCGGCCCGGCGCGAGCACCGCCCAACCGCCGGGGCAGTCCAGCGCGGCCCAGACCGTGGCCGCGCTGACCTGTTCGGGCGCGCGGAACGGCGCGGCGGTCCGGCCGTCGGGCAGCCGGCCGGGGAAGATCCGCAGCCCGTCGGCCCGCTGCGGCCCGCAGACATAACAGCTGGGGAACGGATGCTCGACCAGGCCGGGGTAGCGGGCCGCGGCGGCCACCGCCGTCTCCAGGTCGACCGGGGGTACGACGGCATCGAGCACCCCGGCCGGGCGCACCTCGGCCACCAGTTCGCCGGCCGGGTCCCGGACCTCGCCGTCGGCCAGAGTCAGCTCGGTCTCCAGCGGTGGTGGCCGGCGCAGCGTCACCTCGACCGGCTCGCTGCCGCCCGCCTCGGCGGCGAAGATCCCCGCGCTCCAGCCGCCGTTGCCGGAACCGGCGGGCCCGTTGTAGCGGGTTTCGATGCGCATCCTCGACCTCCGGTGGTGCGTGTCGGCGCCGTCGCCGGCCTGGTCCGGCAGCCTCGCACGGTCTGCGCCGGGCGTCGCTAGCGGTCTCGCCTGCCGGCGTTCATCCGATCGACACCAGTGGTCCCCGTGAATGGCAACCCGGGCACCTACACAGATCCCATGGCCGTTCTGCATGCCGCTGGCGCACCCCTGAAGACCAGCGGATACACCCTGCTGATCGCCGACGACCCCACCCAGGTCGCGGCCGCGCAACGCCTGCGCCACGAGGTGTTCGCCACCGAACTCGGTGCCACCCTCCTTCCCGGCGAGGCCGGGTTGGACGTGGACCCCTTCGACGCGTACTGCGACCACCTGATCGTCCGCGAGGACAGCACCGGCGAGGTGGTCGGCACGTACCGGCTGCTGCCGCCGGGGCGCACCAGCCGGCGCTACGCCGAGGACGAATTCGACCTGAGGCCGCTCGACCCGCTCCGCGACGACCTGGTCGAGGCGGGCCGGTCCTGCGTGCACCCGGACCACCGCTCCGGCGCGGTGATCAACCTGATGTGGGCCGGCATCATCCGGTACCTGCACCTGCGCGGCTCCCGCTGGCTCGGCGGCTGCGCCTCGGTGCCGGTGGCTGACGGCGGGCGGACGGTGGCCGAGGTGTGGAGCCAGGCCCGGGCCCGGCACCTGTCGCCGCCGCCGCTGCGGGTCCGCCCGTTGCGGCCCTGGTTCACCGAGGCGGCTGCCGCCGGCCCGGTCGCCGCTGCCCCGGCCGGGCGGGTGACGGTTCCGCCGCTGCTGCGTGGCTACCTCCGGCTCGGCGCGTGGATCTGCGGCGAGCCTTCGTACGACAGCGACTTCGGGTGCGCGGACTTCTACGTCCTCTTCTCCCTGGACCGGATGAACCCGCGCTACCTGCGGCACTTCCTGGGCGGTGAGCAGCGGTGACCGCCGTGCCGCGCGACCTGTGGCGGCCCTCCTCGGGCTGCGACGACGACTGCCTGCCGGCGGCCGGCGAGGTGCCCACGGTGCCGGTGGCCCGCCGGGTGCTCCGGCTGGTCGCCGCGCTCGGCATGCTGCTGGCCGGGATCCCGGTGGTGGCGCTGCTGCCGGTGCTGCCCAGTCGGGAACGCAAGGCGCTGCTCAGCGGCTGGGCGCGGGCCACCGCGCGCGCCTTCGGCGTCCGCCTCGTGGTCCGGGGTCGGTTGCCCCGGCGGCGCGCGCTGCTGGTCGCGAACCATGTCTCCTGGCTGGACATCCTCGCGGTGCTGGCGGTCGCGCCCACCCGGATGGTGGCGAAACGGGAGGTCCGCTCCTGGCCGGTGGTCGGACTGCTGGCCGCGGCGGCGGGCACTGTCTTCGTGGACCGCGCCCGGCCGCTGGCGCTGCCGAGGACCGTCGCCCGGGTGGCCGACGCGCTGCGCGCCGGGCGGTCGGTGGCGGTCTTTCCGGAGGGTACGACGTGGTGTGCCGGGAACGGTGCCACCGACTGCCGCCCCGGCGGTGGGTTCCGGCCCGCGACGTTCCAGGCGGCCATCGACACGGGCAGCCCGGTGGTTCCGTTGCGGCTCACCTATCGCTGCACGGCCACCGGGTCGACCACCACGGCGGCCGCCTTCCTGGGTGCGGACACCCTGCTGCGCTCGGTGGCACGGGTGGTCGCGGCGCGGGAGCTGGTGGTCTCGGTGACGATCGCCGCTGCGCTGCACCCGGCCCGTGACGCCGACCGGCGGTTGCTGGCCCGGGCCGCCGAGTCGGCCGTACACCTGGTGCCGACGGTGGGTGCCGTGGCGCGGGCCCGGCTGCGGCCGGTGCCGACGGTGACCCCGGTCGTTCCCGGGCCGGCTCCGCTCGTCGATCGGGAGCTGGACCTGGCGGCCTGAGGGGAGCACGCCGAGCGCCGAGCCGGCGACCAACTCGCGACCTGTCTTGTGGTGTCGCGATGTATCGCGTTACATTCTCCTCCTGTTCGGCGTGCCTCCCGCGCGTCGTCGAGAGGGGGACGCCATGGCCGGATGGACGGTCGAGAGCCCGCAACGGCTCACAGTGGACACTCCGGTCGTCCGGCTGGACGTTCGACTGATCAGTGGGCGGCTCAACGTGGTCGCCACCGACGGGCCGACCCGGATCGACGTGACCCAGGTCGGCCGTCGGCCGGTCCTGATCGACCACACCGACGGTCGGCTCAGCATCCGTCAGGAGCGCGGTCGGGGCTGGTCGGACGTCCTGCGCTGGTTCCGGATGATCCACCGCTATCCCCGGGTGGACGTATCCGTCGCCGTACCCGCCGACGTCCTCGCCGATCTGGGTCTGGTCGCGGGCTCGCTGGTCGCCTCCGGCCTGCGCCGGCAGACCACCGCCAACGTCGTCGCCGGCCAGATCACCCTGATGGGGCTGCGCGGCAGCACCTCCGCGAAGCTCACCTCGGGGCCGGTGGAGGCGCTCGGCGTCCGCGGCGACCTCACAGTGGAGACGGTCTCCGGGGAGGTGATCCTCGCCGACAGCGCCGCCGACCGGGTACGGGCACAGACCGTCTCCGGCGCCATCACCTGCGACCTGGACAACCCCCGGCGCAGCGAGATCCGGTTGACCACCATCTCGGGCAGCATCACCGTTCGGGTCCGCGCGGACAGCGACCTCGCCGTTCAGCTGAACACCGCCTCCGGCCGGATCACCAGCGGCTTTCCGCAGCTGCGCACCTCGACGTTCCCACTGCCCAGCAGCGAGGGGGTGCTCGGCGCCGGCGAAGGTAAGCTCTGGGCTTCCGCGACCTCGGGGAGCATCGCCCTGCTCGCCCGAGCCGTCGACGACGATGGGGAGGAGCTGCCGTGACCGCCGTGTTCAGCCACGGGCGGCTCCGGCTCTACCTGCTCAAGCTCCTCGACGACGGCCCGAAGCACGGCTACGAGCTGATCCGCCTGCTGGAGGACCGGTTCCTCGGGCTGTACGCGCCCAGCGCCGGCACCATCTACCCCCGCCTGCAGCGGCTGGAGGTCGAGGGTCTGGTCAGCCACACCGCGGCCGGCGGCCGCAAGACGTACGACATCACCGACGCCGGCCGGGCCGAACTGCGTCAGCGGGCCGGTGAGTTGACCGCCCTGGAAACGGACATCGCGGCCTCCGTGGCGGACCTCTCCAGCCTGGCCGGCGAGATCCGCAGCGAGGTACGCGGATCGGCACGCGACCTCAAGCGGGAGTTGAGCGAGGCCACCCGGCAGACCCGACGGGCCCGGTGGGAGGCGCCCGCACCGCAGCCCAGGCCGGCGTCGACCACCGGGCCGCAGGCCGAGCTGCGCGACGAACTCGACAAGCGGCTGGCCGCGTTCACCGCCGAGGTGGGCCGGCTGATGCACGCCCGACAGTTCAGTGACACCCAGCTGCGCACCGCGATCCGGCTGCTCGACGGCGCCCTGGACGGGTTGCGTCGGCTGCTGCGCTGACCGGCGTCGCCGGATGGTCAGCGACTCACAGCCTTTTTTCAGGAAGCGTCCAGCGCTGGCGCAGTGACGTCACCGATGATGGGCACATGCCCGCTACCCAGACCGAGGCGCGACTGCTTGTCGTCGAGGACGACCCCAACATCCTCGAACTGCTCTCCGCGAGCCTGCGGTTCGCGGGCTTCGACGTGGCAACCGCGACAAGTGGAAGCGCGGCGCTGAACGCCGCCAAGGACCACCGGCCCGACCTGGTGGTGCTTGACGTGATGCTCCCCGACCTGGACGGCTTCGAGGTCATCCGGATGCTCCGCGAGGGCGGCACGCGTACCCCGGTGGTGTTCCTGACCGCCCGGGACGCCACCGACGACAAGATCCGTGGGCTGACCCTGGGCGGCGACGACTACGTCACGAAGCCGTTCAGCCTGGAGGAGCTGACCGCGCGGATCCGCGCCGTGCTGCGCCGCACCACCACCGGCGAGCAGGCCCCGTCCCGGCTCACCTTCGCCGACCTGGAGTTGGACGAGGAGACCCACGAGGTGCACCGGGCCGGTCAGCGGGTGCAACTCTCGCCGACCGAGTTCAAGCTGCTGCGGTACCTGATGCTCAACGCCAACCGGGTGCTGTCCAAGGCGCAGATCCTCGACCACGTCTGGAACTACGACTTCCGGGGCGACGACAACATCGTCGAGTCCTACATCTCCTACCTGCGGCGCAAGGTCGACACCACCCAACCCCGGCTGATCCACACTCTTCGCGGCGTCGGGTACGTCCTGCGCAAGCCGGCGGCGTGAACGCGGTCCAGCAGGCGAAGGGACGGGTGCGCAGCGTTCCGCTGCGGGTGAAGCTGGTCACCTCGGTGCTCGCGCTGGTCGCCGTCGCGCTTCTGGTGATCAGCTCGCTGACCGCGTACTTCCTTCGCAACTACCTGGAGGGCCAGGTCGACGGGCAGGTCCGGTCGACCGCCCAGGGCCTCGGCCAGGTGCTTCTGAAGCTGCGCAGCGGTGAGGTCGGCGCGGTGCTGCCCAGCGACTACGTCGTGATCGTGGCCGACGAGCGGCGGGTGTACGACCCCCTGTACGACAAGCGCAACTTCGACCCTGAACAGCTGCCCACGTTTCCTGCCAGCCGCAAGGACTTCGAGGCGGCGGAGGGCGAGCCGCGGACGGTCGTCTCACACGATCGCCTCACCCGGTGGCGGGTCTACTACGCGGCTCAACCGGACGGCTCGGTGCTGGCCGTGGGTCAGCCGCTGACCGAGGTGGACCGGGCGGTGAAGCAGCTCGTCTGGATAGACCTCCTGGTCGGGGGCGCAGTGCTGATCATGCTGGCCTCGGTCGGCGCGGCGATCGTCCGGACCAGCCTCAAGCCCCTCGTCGAGATCGAACAGACCGCCGCGGCGATCGCCGGCGGTGATCTGACCCGCCGGGTGCCCGACCCGGAGGAGGGACAGGCCGAGCCGACCTCGGAGCTGGGCCGGCTATCCCGTGCGCTGAACGCGATGCTCACCCAGATCGAGGCGGCGTTCACTGCCCGAGCCGCGTCGGAGACCTCGGCCCGATGGGCGGAGAGCGCCGCCCGGGACGCCGCCGCCGCCGCTCAGGCGTCCGAAGCGCGGGCCATCCGCTCCGAGGAGCGGATGCGGCAGTTCGTCGCCGACGCCTCGCACGAGCTGCGGACTCCGCTCACCACCATTCGTGGCTTCGCCGAGCTGTACCGGCAGGGTGCGGCCCGTGCGCCGGAACAGACCGCCGGCCTGCTGCGCCGGATCGAGGACGAGGCGGCCCGGATGGGGCTGCTGGTGGAGGACCTGCTGCTGCTCGCCCGGTTGGACATGGAACGGCCGCTCTCGCTGACCCCGGTGGAGCTGCCGGTGCTCGCCTCCGACGCGGTGCAGGCCGCCCGGGCGATGGCACCGGACCGGCGGATCGAGCTGGAGATCGCGCCCGAATCCGGCCCGCTCGTCGTCTCCGCCGACGACGCGCGGCTACGGCAGGTGATCGGCAACCTGGTCACCAACGCGCTCACCCACACCCCGGCGGAGGCCGAAGTCCGGGTACGGCTGCGCGCCGAACCGGGTGGCTTCGCCGTTGTGGAGGTGGCCGACACCGGTCCCGGCCTCTCGGCCGAGCAGGCGGAACGCGTCTTCGAACGGTTCTACCGGGCCGACGCGGCCCGTACCCGGCGGGCCGACGGCAACACCGGCACCGGCCTCGGCCTGGCCATCGTGGCCGCCCTGGTCGCCGCCCATCACGGTTCGGTCGAGGTGGCCGAGACGTCCGGCGGCGGGGCCACGTTCCGGGTTCGGCTGCCACTGCTGCCGCAGGTCGACGGAGCGGGCGAGTGACTTTCAGCCAACTTCCAGGACGGTTCCAGGTTGATTGCAGTGCCGGAGGAGAAGGTAGTGCCATGACCGAGTTCGAGTCCGACCCGCAGCGCCGGCCGGCCCCCACCGACGCCGAGCCGTCGCACCCCACCGCCGAGCTGCCGCGCGACGAGCGCGTGCAGTCCGACTCCCCGACCACCCCCGTACCGGTCGTCTCGACCGGCGGCGACCCGACGGTCGCCTCCACCACCGGTGACGCGGAGACCACAGCCGCCACGCCGGTCGGGTACCCCGGCTCCGCCGCGCCAGTCGGCCAGCCGACCGCCGCTCAGCCGACCGGGTACGAGCCGTCGACCGGCTACGAGCGCCCGGCCGCCGCCGCGTCCGCGCCGCCCTACCCGGTCTCCGGTCACCCGGCGCCCGGCCAGCCCGGCTACCCGCAGCCGGCCGCCGGCCACTACCCCGGTGCCCCCTGGTACCCGGGCCAGCAGTCCGGCTGGGCCGGCGGGGGCCAGCCGGGCATGGCGTACGCCCAGCACCAGCAGCACCCCGGGCAGCACGCCCAGCACCCCGGGCAGCACCCGCACCACCCGGGCCAGCCGGTCCCGCCGTGGGGCCCGCAGGTCGCGCCGCCCGGCAGCGGCCCCCGGCCGGGTCGGATCGCCAAGTTCGCCGGTGCCGGTGTCGCGGTGTTCGCCCTGATGCTCGGTTCCGGCGTGGCTGGTGGGGCACTCGCGCTCGCCCTCGACGCCGACGGCGGTGGCATCACCCGTACCTACTCCGCGGCTCCGGTGATCAATGGCGCCGATCTGCCGAAGATCGCCGCGTCGGTGCAGGACAGCGTCGTCTCGATCACCACCGGCAGCGGTGAGGGCTCCGGGGTGGTGCTCAGCGCCGACGGATACGTGCTGACAAACAACCACGTTGTCGCGTCCGCCGCCGGCGACGCCGTGCGGGTGGTCTTCGCCGACGGCAAGACCGCCGACGCGAAGATCATCGGCACCGATCCGAAGACCGACCTGGCCGTGGTGAAGGCCAACGGGGTGAGCGACCTCAAGCCGGCCAAGTTCGGCGACAGCGACGCCATGCAGGTCGGCGACCAGGTGCTCGCCCTGGGCAGCCCGCTCGGTCTGCAGGGTTCGGTGACCTCGGGCATCCTCAGCGCCCGGGACCGCACCATCCGGGCCGGTGAGGGTCAGCCGCAGGACCCGACCCAGCAGCAGGGCCAGCCGGTCAGCTCGATCTCCGGGCTGCTCCAGACGGACGCCCCGATCAACCCCGGCAACTCCGGCGGCGCCCTGGTCAACACTCGGGGTGAGGTGATCGGCGTCAACACCGCCATCGCGACCTCCGGGCAGAGCACCGGCAACATCGGTGTCGGGTTCGCCATCCCCAGCAACAAGGCCAAGGACGTCGCGGGCAAGCTCCAGCGTGGCGAGAAGGTCAGCCACCCGTCGCTCGGAGTCGGCGTCAACCAGGCCGAGGGCGGCGGGGCCCTCGTCGCGTCGGTCACCCCGGGCAGCCCGGCGGAGAAGGCCGGCCTCCAGCGCGGCGACGTCGTCACCCGGTTCGGCGACAAGCCCGTCAACGACTCGGACGACCTGGTCGGCGCGGTGCAGGCCGGCAAGGTCGGCGACCGGGTCGAGGTGCAGTTCAAGCGCAACGGTGTCGAGAAGACGGAGACCGTGACACTCGCCGAGACGTCCTGACCAGCTGTCTGAACCTGCTTCCTCCCTCCGGCGGCGGGTGGCGGGGCCGAGGGGGTCGGCTCCGTCACCCGCCGCTTTTTTCCGCCCGGACGGCGGTTCACCCGGATCGGGTGAACCGCCGTCACCCGTCCGCCCGGCAGTTTCGGAGGGCGACGACCGGAACCGGGGGTAGGTGCCATGACCGAGGTGGTGGGTGTCCGCGACGACCAGCGGATCCAACGCGACGTTCTGGCCGAGCTGGCCTGGGACGCCCGGCTGCAACCGAACGAGATCGGGGTGACCGTCGACCAGGGCGTGGTCACCCTGACCGGATTCGTGGACGGTGCCGCGCGCGGCTGGGCCGCGACGCGGTGTGCACAGCGGGTTCGCGGCGTACGGGCGGTGGCCGACGAGATGGAGGTGCGGCTGCCCGGCACTCCGGGGCGCACCGACGCCGAGGTCGCCAACGCCGCCACCCGCGCCTTGGAGTGGGACAGCTTCGTACCCGCGGAACGGCTGGACGTGACAGTGGCAAACGGCTGGCTGATGCTGCGCGGTGAGGTCGAGTTCGGGTGGCAGCGGCGGGCCGCCGAGGGCGAGGTGCGCCGGCTCGACGGCGTACGGGGGATCACCAACCTGATCGAGGTACGCCCCGCGGCGCCACCGGCCGCCGAGCGGCTGCGACGCGACGTCCAGCGGGCGCTGCTGCGTACGCTCGGCGGCGAGCGGGTGACAGTCGAGGTGGACGGCGACACGCTGGTCCTCGCCGGTGTGGTCCGTTCCTGGTGGGAACGCGATCAGGTCGAGCGGGTGGCGTGGTCCGCGCCCGGGGTGCGGGTGGTCCACGACCAACTCCTGGTGGGCGGGTGATCGTCCGCCATGTCCGGTTTACCTGGGACGCCACCGGGAAACCGCCGCCGACCGGCGGTGCCGCCGCACCGGGGAGCAACGGGGAGGACTCGTGGCCGTGAACCACTCGCCTGCGGGCCGCCCCGAGGAGCGGTCGCTGCGCATCGCGATGGTGGTTCCGCCGTGGTTGTCCGTACCGCCACCCGGCTACGGCGGCCTCGAACAGGTCGTCGCCGCCCTGGTTGACGCGCTCTGCGGGCAGGGGCACTCGGTGACCCTGTTCGGCGCCGGCGATGACCACGGCACGGCGGCCGACGGCTTCGTCTCCACGGTGGCCGAGGTCCAGTACGAGCGGCTCGGCGAGTCACTGCCCGAGCTGGCCCACCTGGCCAGGGTGAATCGGCTGATCAGCCCGGCCGACTTCGACGTGATCCACGACCACACCACGATCGGTCCGCTGGTCGCCGGCCGTCGGGCCGTGCCGACTGTCGCCACAGTGCACGGCAACCCCGTCGGGGAGTACGGCGACGTGCTGAGCGACATCGACGCGGGCGTCGCACTCGTGGCCATCTCGCACGCCCAGCGCCGGCTGAACCCGAACCTGCCCTGGGCCGGCACTGTGCACAACGCGCTCGACATCCGCGGCTTCCCGCGCAAGCACACGCCCGGCGCGGGGCCGGTGCTGTGGCTGGCCCGGTTCAGCCCGGACAAGGGCCCGGACACCGCCATCCGGGCGTGCCGGGCGGCCGGACTGCCCCTGCTGTTGGCCGGCAAGTGCAACGAGCCGGCCGAGCGCCGCTACTACGAGCAGGTCGTCGCGCCGATGGTCGACGAGGACGTGACAGTCGTGCTCAACGCGGACCGCGCGACGACGCTGCGGATGCTTGTCGACGCGCGCTGCCTGATCATGCCGATCCAGTGGGACGAGCCGTTCGGCATGGTGATGCTTGAGGCGATGGCCACCGGCACGCCGGTGGTGGCGCTCAACCGGGGTGCGGTGCCGGAGCTGGTGCGGCCGGGGCTGACCGGGCTCGTCGTCGAGCGGTCGGAGGAGCTACCCGCGGCGTTGCTCGCGGCGGAGCGACTCGACCCGGAGGACTGCGTGGCGCACGTCGCCCGGAACTTCTCGGTCGAGCGGATGGCGAGCGGCTACGCCGAGGTCTATCGGCGCTTCGCCCTCGGCCGGCACGACGCCCGTGAGCCGGCCCGGGTGCCGGTGCGCTGACCCACCGGTGTCGCCGGGTCAGGCCCCGGTCGCGCCCAGCTCGGCGATGGCGGCGTCGAGCCGAGAGGCGTACGCCGGGCTGATGCCGCCCTCACCGAGACGGACGGCGACCTTCGCACGCAGCCGGGCCACCGGCGGCGCCAGCTCTTCGCGGCCGGAGCTGACCGCCACGGTCAGGTTGCGCAGCTCGTTGCGCAGGTCGAGGGCCACGTCGTCGCGGATCTCGCCGGCGCTCAGGCCGGAGCCGATCAACCCGTCGACGCGGTTCGCGACCTGGGTCAGGGTGCCCGGGTTCGAGGTGGGCGCTCCGGTGGTCGGCTTCGTCGACGGTGCAGCGGTCGGCGGGGACGACGTGATCGGCGCGGACGACTCGGGGGCCGGCGGCTCGGTCGACGGTGTCGTCACCGGCCCGGCGGAGGGTTGCGCCCGGCGGGTCGGTTGCTGTTCGGGCAGCAGGGCCACCCCGGCCAGGGTCACCCCGACGGCCAGCACCAGCAGCAACACCAACCGCCGACGCGACCAGCCCGACCCGGTCGCCGGCTCGCCCGCGTTGGAGGAGGTCGCGCCGTCCGAGGCGTCTCCGTGCTGTCGCTTTGCCGCCGGACCGCCGGCCGTCGCGACGGCGGGCGACTGTGGTGGCAGGGGCTGGGTCGGCACCCGGATGGTCGCCGTCGAGGGCTCGGCGGGCAGCGAGTGATCGCGGAGCGCGGTGGCGACCTGCCGGGCGGTCGGCCGATCGGCCGGGTTCCGGGCGAGGCTGCGCAGGCAGATCTGGGCCACCGGTGCGGGCAGTTCCGGTAGGTCGGCCAGCGTTGGCGGCGGACCACTGGCCAGCGCGGCGCTGAGCTGCTCCCAGGTGTCCGCCGGATACGGGACCCGGCCGGTGAGCGCCTCGTGCAGCAGCACGCCGAGTGAGTACACGTCGGTGGACGGTTGGGCCGGCGCGCCGTCGAGACGTTCCGGAGCGACGTACGCCGGGGTGCCGAAGGTCTCGCCGTCCTCGTCCTCGTCGGGCGCGCCGATCCGGGTGGCGATGCCGAAATCGAGCACCTTGACGCCCGTCCCGGTCATCATCACGTTGGCCGGGGTGATGTCCCGGTGCACGATGCCGAGCCGGTGCGCGGCGGCCAGCGCGTCCGCGACCTGCGCGCCCACCTGCACCGCCTCGGCCCAGGGCAGCGGCCCTTCGGTGAGCCGAAGCTTCAACTCCTCGCCGCTGAGCAGCTCCATCACCACGAACGAGGTGATCGAGCCGTCCGGGTCGACCGTCTCGCCGTAGTCGTGCACGGAGGTCAGGTGTGGGTGCACCAACTGGGCGGCGGCTCGTGCCTCCTCGCGCACCATCCCCCGGAACCGCGCGTCGGCGGCGAGTGACGGGGCGAGCACCTTGAGCGCGACCACCCGGTCCAGTACCTCGTCCCGGGCACGCCAGATGACCGACATGCCACCGGCGCCGATCTGGTCCAGAAGTCGGTATCTGCGAGCCAGCAATCGGCCCGGATGCAGCGCTGCCTTCACGGATCGCACCTGCCTCAGGGGTGGGAGCGGTATCAGGTTGCGCGAATGCGTCCTGCCTGTCAACGCCGTCGCCACCGGCTGTCGACGGACGGTGCCTGCCGTGCGCCGACCGCCGGTCGACAGCGGCCCACTGGTCGGCGGCGGGCGCGTGCCAGGATGAGAGACATGGCGGGGGGACCGGTGGCGTTCGTGCTCGGCGGCGGGGGAGTGCTCGGCGCGGTCGAGGTCGGCATGTTGCGTGCCCTGTTCCGGGCCGGCATCCAACCCGACATGGTCCTCGGCACCTCGATCGGCGCGGTCAACGGCGCGCTGGTCGCCGCCGACCCGTCCGAGGCGGTGACCGACCGGCTGGTCCGGCTCTGGGCCTCACCGGAGGCGAGCGAGGTGTACGGCGACTCGGTCGCCCGGCAGCTACGCCGCTTCGCCGCCCGCACCCACCTGCACTCGCCCCGGCCGCTGCGCCGCCTGCTCGAGAACGAGTTGGGGGTGGACACCACCTTCGCCGACCTGCGGGTGCCGTTCCGGTGCTGCGCCGCCCACATCGAGCGGGCCGCCGAGCACTGGTTCGACAGCGGTCCGGTGGTGCCGGCGGTGATGGCGTCGGCCTCGGTGCCGGGCCTGCTTCCGCCGATGGAGATCGACGGCGCGCACTACGTGGACGGCGGCATCGTCAACTCCATCCCGATCGGCGAGGCCGTGGCCGTCGGCGCCCGCCGGATCTACGTCCTCCAGGTGGGTCGGATCGAACGGGAGCTGACCCCGCCCCGTCGGCCGTGGGAGATCGCGCAGGTCGCGTTCGAGATCTCCCGCCGGCACCGGTTCTTCCGGGAGATGGCGGCGTTGCCGGAGGGGGTGGAGGTGCACGTCCTGCCGACCGGCGGGCTCAACCCACGCGACGACACGCCGTGGGCGTACCGGGACATGGCGGCGGTGGGCCGGCGGATCAGCCGCGCGTACACCGCCTCCCGGCGCTACCTCGCCACCCACCTGGAGCGTTGATGCCGCTGCCTCCCCGGTGGCTGCGTCGGCTGCTGATCGCCCCCGCCGTCGTGCTGCTCGCCTTCCTCGTGGTCACCACGTTGCCGATCTGGGCGCTGCTCGCCGCGGCCGCGTCCCCGCTGGTCCCGGGCCGGTTGCGCCCGCTGCGACTGCTCTGGATCGGCTGCTTCTACCTGGTCTGGGACGCCGCCGCGCTGCTCGCGCTCTTCCTGCTCTGGGTCGTCTCCGGCTTCGGCTGGCGGGCCCGGTCCCCGGCCTTCCAGCGCGCGCACTACGTGCTGGCCGGCTGGTTCCTGCGGGTGCTGTTCTGGCAGGCACGCTGGACACTGCGCCTGAGCATCGACGTGGTGGGCACCGACCCGGACACGGCGCTGCCCGGCCGGCCCGAGCTGGTGCTCTGCCGGCACGCCGGGCCGGGCGACTCGTTCATCCTGATCCACGGGCTGGTCAACTGGTTCCACCGTGAGCCACGGATCGTCCTCAAGGACAGCCTCCAGTGGGATCCGGCGATCGACGTGCTGCTCAACCGTCTGCCCAACCGGTTCATCGCGCCGACCCCGGAGCGCGGCGAGGAGACGGTACGCCAGGTCGGGCACCTCGCCACCGGCCTGGACGACAACGACGCCTTCGTGATCTTCCCCGAGGGCGGCAACTTCACCCCCGGGCGACGGCTGCGCGCCATCGCCCGGCTGCGCTCCCTCGGCCTGGAAAGGATGGCCCTGCGCGCCGAGCGGATGCGCCACGTGCTCGCCCCGCAGCCCGGTGGGATGCTCGCCGCGCTGGACGCCGCACCGGACGCCGGGGTCATCTTCGTCGCCCACACCGGGCTGGACCGGATGCTCACCGTCACCGACGTGTGGCGGGAACTGCCGATGGACAAGCGGATCGTGATGCGGTTCTGGTCGGTGCCGCCGGAGGACGTACCGACCGGACGGCAGGAACGCATCGACTGGCTCTTCGATTGGTGGGCGCAGATTGATGCCTGGATCGCGGCTAATCGGTAAATGTCCGCGTAGGGTGCGGGCGTGGACGAGATCTGCGTGGTGACAACGGTGGTGGACGCGCGTTCGGTCGCCGACGTGCTGGCGGCTGCGGCCGTCGCCGGCAGGCTCGCCGCCTGCGCCCAGGTGGGTGGTCAGGTGGACAGCACCTACTGGTGGCGGTCCGGGATGGAGACGAGCACCGAGTGGTCGGTGCAGTTCAAGACCGCACCGGATCGGCTCACCGCGTTGCTGGACCAGATCCGGGTCAGCCACCCGTACGAGGTGCCGGAGATTCTGGTGTCCAGGGTGGAGAGCGGCAACCCCGACTACGCCACCTGGGTGTACGAGCACACCCGATCCTGAGTACGCGCACTCTGGGTCGCACCCCGGTCGGTTGTCGATGATGACCGGGTGGACGACACCCGTTACCCCTGCCCCGCCTGCGGTGCACCGGCCGATCTGAGCGCCGGTTGCTCCGGCTGCCGCCGCGCGCCCGACCCGATCGCCGCTGAGGTGGTTCGGCTGAGCCGGGAGGTCGCCGAGCTTGAGCCGCAGGTGGAGCGGGCTCGCCGCACGTACACCGAGCTGGCCGGGCGGCTGTCGACCGTGTCCGGGCGGCGAGCCGAACTGGCCGCTGTCGTCCGTGCCGGGTTGGCGGCCTCGGTCGTGGCGCGCCCGGCGCCTGCCGTCGGCCCGGCGCCGTTCATCGGCCCGGGCCCCGGGGTCGCGACGGGTTCGCGGCCGGGCGCGGCGGAAACCTCGACCCGGACGGTCCAGGGCTTGCTCTTCGTCCTCGGTGGACTCCTGTTGGGCACCGCGGCGGTCGTGTTCACAGCGGTCGCCTGGGCGGCGGTGGGGGTCGCCGGACGGGCGTTGATCCTGGTGGCGTTCACCGCGCTCGCGCTGGGCGTACCGCTGTTGGCGGTCCGGCGAGGGCTGCGCGGTACGGCGGAGACCTTCGCCGCTGTGGGTTTGCTGCTGGTGGTGCTGGACGGTTACGCGGCCTGGTCGGTGGACCTGGCTGGCGTGGCCGGCTGGCCGGGCAGCCGGTACGCCGCGCTGGTCGGGGGGGCCAGCGCGGCGGTCGCCGTGGCGTACGGCCGGTGGAGCGGGTTGACGGGGCCCTGGTTCGCCGCCCTGGTGGCCGCCCAGCCGGTGTTGCCGCTGCTCGCCGCCGAGGCCGGGCTGGGTGCGGCGGGGTGGGCGTTGGTACTGCTCGGGGTGGCGTCGCTGAACCTGGCCGTGCTGGCCGCGCTGCGTGGCCGGGGAGGGGCGGCGCAGCTCGTCGGCCGGGTGCTGGCCGGCGCCGGTCACGTCGCCGCGCTGGTGGGCGCCTCGGCGTGCGCGGTGGTGCCGCTGGTCGGTGGGCGGGCGGGGGGCTCGCCACTGCTGGCCGGGGTGCCGCTGTTGCTGGTCGCGCTGACCGGGTTCGGTGCGGCCTGGCTCGTCGGGGGACGGGCGCTGCGGGCGGTGACGGCCGGGTTGCTGGTGCCGGTGCTCGCCGCCGCCCTGCTGCGTCCGGTGGCGGAGCTGAGGCCGTCCCTGCTGTTGCTCGCGGCGGCGACGGTGGCGCTGGGGATGGCCGCCGCCGTGCGGCTCCTGCCGGCGGCGGTGGACGGTGGCGGCGGTTGGCGGACCGGTCCGCGGGCCGGCGCGCTGGTCGTCGCGGGGGGCACGGCGCAGGTGACCGTGTTGATCACCATCGGGCTGGCGGTCGCCGCCGTCGGCCGGTCGCTGCCGCCCTGGGGCGGGGCCGGGACGGGGCCGGACCTGCGCTGGGGTTGGCAGCTGGCACCCGCTGTGGCGCTGGCGATCGGCGCCGCGGTGCTGCTGCTCCCTCGGAACACGCGGGCGGTGCTCGCCACGACCGGCGCGGTTGCCGTGCTGTTCGCCTTGCCCGCCGGCTGGGCGGCCTCCTGGCCTCAGGTGATGGCCATCGACCTGGTCGGCGGGGTCGCGCTGCTGCTCGCCGTGTTGGCCCGCCCGAGCACCCCGTCGGTCGCCCTGCGCACCCGTGCGCTCGGCGGCGCCGTCCTGCTCGGGCACGGGCTGCTCGTCGCCCTGGCCGCCCCGACCGGCGCCCTGGTGGCGCTCGGCGTGCTCGCCGTGGTCGGGCTGGCACTGGCCGTCCGACGGGGGACCGGCGCGTACCGGGAGGTGGCCGGTGCGGGCCTGCTGGTCGGGCAGCTCGCGCTGCCCGGGTTCGCGGCCCTGGCGATGTTCGCCGCGGGCGGGCCGCCCTGGTGGCAGGCCCGGCTCGCGCTGGCCGCCGCCGGGCTGTCGCTGGTCGCGGCGCTCGCGGCCCGCCGCCACCGGGTGGAGCTGACCGGGTACGCGGTGACCGGCGCCGTCGCCGCGGTGACAGTGCCCGGCCTCGCGCCACTGGTCGGGGCGGGTGACGAGCCGCTCGCGCCGTACGCGGCGCTGGCCGCGCTGGGTGTCGCGTTCGTCGTCTACCTGCTGCCGTCGGCGAACGCCTCCGGCCAGGCGGCCCTCGGGGACCGGCCGGCGGCCGACGGGCGCGAATCGGCCCGGTCGGCGCTGTTGCTGGCGGCCGGCGGAACGCTGGCGGCGGTCGCCGTCCTGTCGGCCCTGCCGACGGTGCTGACCGCGTTCGGGTCGCCCTACGGCGGCGGGAACCGGGTGTGGTCGGGGGTGCCCACTGTCGTCGCCGACCCGACGGTGCTCCCGGTCGGGTTCGCGCTGGTCGTGCTGGCGGTGGCCGGCGCGCTGGCCGGTCGGCGGGTCGGCCTGCCGGTGCCGCCCGCGCTGCCGTTCGTCGCGGCGGCGCTGCCGGTGCTGCTCATCGCGGTCGGCGCGCCGTGGCCGGTGCTGCCGGCCGCCGTCCTGCTCGCCGGCCTGGCGGCGCTGCTGTTCACCGCGCTGGCCGCCGCCCGCCCGGCGCTCACGCCGGTCGCCGTGCCGGTGGGCGTGGTGCTGGTGGCCTCCGGTGTGCTCGGTCTGCTGGCCACCAGGGCCGGGACGCTCGCCGCCGGGGCGCGACGGTTCGGGGTACGGGTCGCCGGCTGTCTCGCCGCCGTGGGCGCGGCGTCCGCGTTGGCGGTGACCGCCCCCCTCGCCGGTGGGCTGCCGTTGCGGGCCGCCGCGTACCCACTGCTGGCGGTGGCCGCGTTGGTGCTGGCCGCCGCGGCGGTCGCCCCCGCGCGGGTCCGGCTGGGACGGGTGCTGGACGCCGCCGCGCAGGCCGTCGCGCTGGTGGCGGCGGTGCTCGCCGTCGAGGCGGCGCGGCACCTCGCCACCGTCTGCGTGCTCTGGGGCGTCGCCGTGGCGCTGCGGCTGCTGCGCCGGGGCGAACCGGCCGGGCGGCGGTGGGCGTTCGCCGGGATCGCCGCCGGCAGCGAGCTGCTCGGGGCCTGGGTGCTGCTGGCCGCCGGTGGAGTGACAGTGCTGGAGGCGTACACCCTGCCGGCCGCGGCGCTCGCTGTCGGAGCGGGTCTGTTGGCGCTGCGCACCCGGCCGGGGCTGACCAGCTGGCCGGCCCTCGGCCCGGGGTTGGTCGCGGCGTTGCTGCCCAGCCTCGTGTCGGTGCTGGCCGGGGCGGACCCGCAGCCGTGGCGGCGACTGCTCCTCGGCGCGGCGGCGACCGGCGCGGTGCTGGCCGGCGCGACCCGCCGGTGGCAGGCGCCGGTGCTGCTCGGCGGCGGGGTGCTGACGCTGTTGGCGCTGCACGAGCTGGCCCGGGGATGGGATCTGCTGCCCCGGTGGATCTACCTGGGGATCGGCGGGCTGGCGCTGGTCGGGCTCGCCGCCACCTACGAGCGGCGTCGCCGTGACCTGGCTCGACTGCGTGCCGCGGTGGGCCGACTGAGCTGAGTCGAACCAGTAGGGGTAGGGCCTGCCCTACCCCCCATTCGGGGGTTGTCGGGGTTACTCAGGGCTACCGCGATCGGGAGACTTGACATTAAGCCCGAACCACCCCGGTACGGGCGCAAGCGGAACGGGAGCAGCGATGGCGCTCGGAGCGGTGGCGGAACCGCCGGTACGACGGCGAGGCAGTGACTACGCACAGTTGTCCCGACGGATCAGCCAGGCAGGCCTGCTGGAACGGCGCCCCGGCTGGTATGTCACCCGCATCGTGCTCACCCTCGGGGCCTTCGTGGCCGGCTGGGTGGCCGTGTTCATGCTCGGCGACTCCTGGTGGCAGCTTCCGCTCGCGGCAGTGATGGCAGTGGCCACCACCCAGGTCGCCTTCCTCGGTCACGACGCCGGGCACCGCCAGATGTTCCGTCGGCGTGGCCCCAGCGAGTTGGTGGGGCTGCTCGCCGGCAACGTGGCGGTGGGGATCAGCTACGGCTGGTGGGTCGACAAGCACAACCGCCACCACGCCAACCCGAACCACGAGGACGAGGACCCGGACGTCGGCGCGGGTGCCCTGGTGTGGACGCCCGAGCAGGCGTTGGAGACCCGTGGGTTCGGCCGTTGGATGGCTCAGCGGCAGGCGTACTTCTTCTTCCCCATGCTGCTGCTCGAGGGCCTGAGCCTGCACGTGGCGAGCATCCGGGCGATCGTCGGCCGGGAGGACGGCAAGTACACCGTCCCGATGCGGCGCCGGGCGGTCGAGGCGGCGTTGCTCGTCGCGCACACCGCCGCCTACGTGGCGCTGCTGTTGGCGGTCATGTCCCCGGTCAAGGCGCTGCTCTTCGCCGTCGTGCACCAGGCGCTGTGGGGCCTCTACATGGGCTGCGCGTTCGCGCCGAACCACAAGGGCATGCCGATGCCGACCGCCGAGGACGAGCTGGACTTCCTGCGTAAGCAGGTGCTGACCTCCCGCAACGTGCGCGGCAGCCGACTGGTGGACACCACGCTCGGCGGTCTCAACTACCAGATCGAGCACCACCTCTTCCCGAACATGCCCCGCGCCAACCTGCGCCGGGCCCAGCCGATCGTCCGCGCCTACTGCGTCGAGCAGGGCATCCCGTACGCGGAGACCGGGCTGGTCGAGTCGTACCGGCAGGCGCTCGGTCACCTGCACGAGGTGGGCCGGCCGCTGCGCGGCTGAACAGCACGGCCGATGCGCGGCTGACACGATATTGATCGGCGGGGCGGCATCGTCAGATGCCGCCCCGCCGTCGCGTTCCTGGCAGTTCGCTCCGCCACCGCCACCGCCGGTGGCGCGTCCGGTCAGCCAGCCGCCCCACCGGTAGGGTCTGGTCATGGCAGACCTGCTCACCGCGGACGCGGTGCGAGAAGAGCTGAGCCGGTTGCCCGACTGGTCGGGTGACCCGACCGGCATCGGTCGTGACGTCCAGCTCGGCAGTTTCCCGGCGGCCATCGCTGTGGTGGACCGGGTGGCGACGGTGGCCGAGGAGCTCGACCACCATCCCGACATCGACATCCGATGGCGGACCCTGACCTTCCGCTGTGTCACGCACTCGGCCGGTGGGGTCACCCACCGGGACATCGAGCTGGCCCGGCGAATTGACGACATCGTCCGGAGTGCGGCATGAGATTCGAGATCAGCAAGGTTCTGGATGCCATCGAGGGTCGGGTCTGCACGGACCCGTCACTGGCCCGAGCCGTGGTCGACCTGGCCGAAGTGATCCGCTACCAGGACATCGACGGTGGCCGACCGGCCAGCCTGCTACGCCTCGGCATGGTCATCGACGCGCTCTCCCGCGAGCTGGAGGAGGACAGCGTCCAGGTCTACGCGGTGGTGCACCGGGCGTTGCTCTCCGACGCCGACCTCACCTCGAACGAGCGGATGGTCGTCCGCCGCTGGGCCGACGACGGGCTCGTCGAGGTGCTCGACAACCCGGGTGACCGGATGTTGGAGGTCGCCGACCTGCTCGGTCTGCCGGTGCTCAGCCGGGTCCGCTTCGACGGGTTGCGCGGTCGGTTCCCGTGGCTGGTCGAGCAGCCTGGTCGGGTGGTCGCACCAGTGCCGGGTGCCGGCGGGCCGGTGTTCATCGCGCACGTCGGTGGCGGGCACTCGCCGGTGGCCGGCAAGCGGTCGCCGACCGGCGTCAAGCTGCTGGCCCGCCAGTGGCGCTGCCCGGAGTCGGGCTGCGCGCTGTTCGGCGGCGGTGGTGGGGGTGGCGCGTTCGCCGACCTGGCCGGGGGTGCCGACCGCAGCCCCGCAGCGCAGCCGCCGCCCGCGCTGCGGGCCGGCGTGCCCACCTGCCCCCGGCACGGCGTACGGCTCGGTGACGCCGGCCCGCGTCCGCGTACCGAGGTGCTCGCGGTGCGCGTCGGTGGCCTGGTCCGACGGCGGTTCGTGCTCAGCGAGGAGCAGCCGATCGTGGCCGGCCGGGCTCCCGAGCAGGACGGCGGGATCATGCTCGGGCAGTGGCTCAACGACGAGGCCCGGCGGTGGATCAGCCGTGGTCACGTCCGCTTCGAGCTGCGGGTCGGCGAGGTCATCGTGACCGACGTCAGCACCAACGGCTCCGGCATCCGCCCGGCCGGTTCGATGACCGAGTCCGACCGGATCCCGCTGGCGCCGCAGCAGTCCCGGGTGCTGGGTGAGAACGACATGGTGGAGCTGTACCCGGGGGTGCAGATCGGTCGGGCCGAGGAGCTGCCCACCGGTGCCCCGTTCACCCCCACCTCGGTGATGGCCGAGGCCCCGACGATGGCCATGCGCCTGCCCCGCCCCTGACGCGAAAGGCGGGCGCCGGAACCCCGACGCCCGCCTTTCACCACGGTCCTGGGTCAGCCGGCCAGCACCTCGGCCAGCCGGGTCACCGCCAGGTCGATCTCCTCCTCGGTGATCACCAGCGGCGGGGCGAGCCGGATGGTGGAGCCGTGGGTGTCCTTGGCGAGGATTCCGCGCGCGGCAAGCCGCTCACACGCCTCCCGACCGCTCATCAGCGCCGGGTCGATGTCCAGACCGGCCCACAGGCCACGGACGCGTACCCCGACCAGCCCCTTGCCGAGCAGCCCTTCCAGGCCGGCCCGCAGCCGCTCACCCAGCTCGGCCGAGCGGCGCTGGAACTCGCCGGTGGCCAGCAGCCGGACCACCTCGATCGCCACCGCGCAGGCGAGCGGGTTGCCGCCGAAGGTGGAGCCGTGCTGACCGGGCTTGAGCACGCCGAGCACGTCGGCGTTCGCAGCCACCGCGGACACCGGCACGATGCCGCCGCCGAGCGCCTTGCCGAGCAGGTACATGTCCGGCACGACGCCCTCGTGGTCGCAGGCGAAGGTCGCGCCGGTACGCCCCAGACCCGACTGGATCTCGTCGGCGATGAACAGCACGTTGCGCTCGGTGCAGACCTGGCGTACGCCCGGCAGGTAGCCCTCCGGCGGCACCACCACACCCTGCTCACCCTGGATCGGCTCCAGCAGCACGGCCACTGTGTTCTCGTCGATCGCGGCGGTCAGCGCGGCCAGGTCGCCGTACGGCACGACAGTGAACCCCGGGGTGTACGGCCCGAAGTCGGCGCGGGCGTCCTCGTCGGTGGAGAAGCTCACGATGGTGGTGGTCCGGCCGTGGAAGTTGCCCTCGGCGACCACGATGTTGGCCTGCCCGGCGGCCACGCCCTTGACCTGGTAGCCCCACTTGCGGGCCACCTTGATCCCGGTCTCCACCGCCTCGGCGCCGGTGTTCATCGGCAGCACGAGGTCCTTGCCGCACAGCTCGGCCAGTTCCCGGCAGAAGTCGGCGAACTGGTCGTGGATGAACGCCCGGCTGGTCAGCGTCAGCCGGTCCAGTTGGGCGTGCGCGGCGGCGATCAGCTGCGGGTGCCGGTGGCCGAAGTTCAGCGCGGAGTAGCCGGCCAGGCAGTCCAGGTAGCGGCGGCCGTCCACATCGGTGAGCCAGGCGCCCTCGGCGGACGAGATCACCACCGGCAGCGGGTGGTAGTTGTGCGCGGTCCAGCGCTCGGCGTCCCGGACCGCTCCCGGCGTACGCAGCTTGTCATCCACTATCACTTGCTTGCCTTTCCCTGACGGAGTCGCAGCGTGCAGCACTTCGGTCCGCCGCCGGCCTTACGTAGCTCGGACAGGTCGACCCCGATGGTCTCGTAGCCCCGGTCGCGCAGCTTGGCGGCCAGGTCGGTGGCCTGCGCGGGCAGCACCACGTGCCGCCCGTCGCTGACCGCGTTCAGCCCCAGCACCTCGGCGTCGGCCATGGTGGCGTGCACCGCGTCGGGGAACAGCCGGCGCAGCACGGCCTGGCTGCCCGGGGAGAACGCCTCCGGCAGGTACGCCACGGTCCGCTCGTCGAGCACTGTCAACGCGGTGTCCAGGTGGTAGAAGCGTGGGTCGACCAGTTGCATGGTGATCACCGGGTAGCCGAAGACCTCCTGCAACTGGGCGTGTGCGGCGTGCGCCGTGCGGAAGCCGGTGCCGGCCAGCAGGTGGTCACCGGCCAGCAGGACGTCGCCCTCGCCCTCGTTGACGTGCTTCGGGTCGTACATCTGGAAGCCGGCGGCCTCGAACCAGGCCCGGTACGCGGGCGCCTCGTCGGCGCGCTGCGGGTCGCGGAACTGCACGGCCATCGCCTTGCCGTCGATCACGGTGCCGCCGTTGGCGGCGAAGACCATGTCGGGCAGGCCGGGCACCGGAGTGATCTCCTCGACGGTGTGGCCCAGGTCAAGGTACGTCTGGCGCAGCTGCTCCCACTGCCGGACGGCCAGCGCGGCGTCGACCGGCGCGCTCGGGTCCATCCAGGGGTTGATCGCGTAATCGACGGCGAAGTACGTCGGCCGGCACATCAACAGGCGCTGGCTGGTGGCGTCCATCGTCATTGTCCTGCTCCCAGGGGTCGGGCGCGCCCGGCCACCGTGGCCCACGGGCTGGCGCCGTTGCTCAACGGTATGCGGCGTCAGCGGCAGGATCCACCACCGAGAGTTGCGCAGACCGGAGATTCGTTGCGTGTAGCGGGCCATCTGAAACGAATCGTTGCGTTGGAGCGTGGAGGCGCCGGTGGCCGGTGGGCCGGTGGCCGAGAGCTGTGGGCCGAGAGCCGGGGCCGGGGAGCCGGCGGGCTCGTTCGCAGCCTTTGCTCTGCTGCCCTATGTGCACCACCAGACCGGGCCACCCGCACCGACGAGTACCGGATCCGCCGGCCACTTTTCGGCGCCGCGCGACGGTCGCCTGCCGGACGGACGCCCCGTGGCGCATATAGGTATGCAGAGCAAAGGGTGTTGTATGTGGTTCTCCCGGCTGCGGGGACGCACGAGATCGCCGCTCGGCGACCTGGACCGGAAGGAACCGTCGAACCCTGGAAACACTTCAGGGGCGGCGAACCGCCGCCCCTGAAAGGGTGTCGCCCGGCCGGTGAACCACCGGACTGATCGGGCTGCCGGCGAACCGCCGGCTGTTCGCCGGTGCATCACCGGCGAGCGGAACAGTGCCCGCTAGAAACGATCCACAAACTGTGAGTCAAGCCACTCTCGGAAGCGCGGCACCCAGTCGCCGTCGGTGGTCGGCCAGTCGAACTGCCCGGTCATCGCGAGCACCCCGATCACGACCGCGGCCAGCCCGATCAGCACGCCGAAGAGCGCGTCGGTCTTGCCGGCGACGTGCCGACGACGGGTGGCCATCAGGCCGAGCACCGCGAGCACCGCACCGAACGCGCCGAGCCCGATGCCGTACCCGGCCAGGGTCCCGGTCAGCACGAACATCGCGCCGGCGACCGAGACGATCAGGCCGAGGGTGGCGAGCAGGCTGGCCCGCGGCTTCGGGCCACGCGTCACCGGCGGCTCGGGCGTGCTCACGCCCGGCGTCGGGTCGACCGGGCGGTCCGTGGTGACCCGATCGGTGGAGTCGGGCCGACGGGTGGTGCTGTCGGGGTCGGCGCCCCGCTCGGCGGTGCGCGCCGTGGCCGGGGCGACGGTGGGCCGGGAGTCGGTTTCCACCGTGCGGGCCGTGCGGGGCTCGGGTGTGACCGGGCTGGTCGTGCCGGTCACCGGCTCGGGTGCGACGGGGCGGGTCGTGCCGTTCACGGGCTCGGGTGCGACCGGGCGGGCGGTGCCGCGGGGCTCGGTCTCCGCCGGTCGCGCGGTGGCGGCTCGGGCCACCGCCGCCCGCTCGTTGGCCCGCCGCTCGGCCTCGCTGGTCTGGCTGTCGGTCGCGCCGGCGCTGCGGTACGTCGTCTGGTCGGCGTCCCGGTCGGTGACCACCGGGCGACCGACGCCGTCGTCGGACTGCCCGGTCTCGGTGACCGGGGCGTCACGGCCGTCCACGCGGCCGTCGAGGTTCTCGTCCCGCGTCGGTGCCGGCTCGGACCGGCGGGACAGCGAAGGAATCCTGACCACTACACACCTCCTGATGAATGCGTGGTGGCCGACGGAAAGGGTGGCACCCACGCGGTGTCGCCCCTCAAATACCCACCTGGGCGTTTCCTGACACCAATCCTGGGTACGGACGCTGAGACGGCCTTGACCGGCCCGGTTGGCCGTCGTCGACTCGGTTGCCTGGAAGTCGCGGTGTCCCGTCTCCGTGGACACCCTGGTTTCCTGAAACCCGGGTCAATCAACGCGGCGGGGGACCGGGTTGATCGGGCGGCGGCGGGCCCGAGCCGATCAGCGCGGTCCGGTCGGGCGGGGCTGGCTATCCTTGGCACCTGTGCCAGAGGGACACACGATCCATCGCCTGGCGGCCCGGCACGCCGAGCTGTTCGCCGGGGACAAGCTGCACGCCGCCAGCCCGCAGGGCCGCTTCGCCGAGGGCGCCGCCCGGCTCTCCGGGACCGTGCTGGAGGGCACCGAGGCGTACGGGAAGCACCTGCTGCACCACTACGCCGGCGAGCTGACGTTGCACGTACACCTCGGGTTGTACGGCAAGTTCACCGACGGACCGGGGGAGCCGCCGGAGCCGGTCGGGCAGGTGCGACTACGGCTGGCCAGCGACCGGCACTGGCTCGACCTGCGTGGGCCGACGGCCTGTGAGCTGCTCACCCCACCCGAGGTGGCCGCGCTGCGGGACCGACTCGGGCCGGATCCGTTGCGCGCCGACGCCGACCCGGAGCGGGCGTACGCCCGGATCGCCCGCAGCCGCACCCCTCTCGCCGCGCTGTTGCTGGACCAGTCGGTGGTGGCCGGCACCGGTTTGATCTTCGTGACCGAGGCGCTGTTCCGGGCGGGACTGCCGCCGACGATGCCGGGCCGACAGTTGACCAGGACCGGCTGGGACGCGCTCTGGGTCGACCTGGTCGGCTTGATGCGGCTCGCGGTCGAGCACGGCCGGATCGACACGGTCCGCGACGCGCACCTGCCGGAGGCGATGGGCCGGCCGGCGCGGGTGGACCGGCACGGCGGCGAGGTGTACGTCTACCGCCGCCCGGGAGCACCCTGCCACGTCTGCGGCACCGAGGTCAGCCGCGGCGAACTGGCCGCCCGCAACCTCTACTGGTGCCCCACCTGCCAGACCACCTAACCCCCCCCGCCCCACACCGGCGCCGATCTTGCAGTTTCTGTTGTCGACATGGGCGGATATGCGCCGTAGGTCGGGACAGAAAGTGCAAGATCGCGGGGCTGGGTCGGGTAGCGCCGCCCCCGTGATCGCCGAGCCCGGCCTCAGTCGGTGTCGAGCAGCCAGCGGACCACCTCGATCTTCTCGGGGAAGACGGTGTCGTCGGCGAGGCTCCAGGACAGCGTGTGCCCGACCGTCCAACCCCGGACCCGTTCCCGGTCCAGGCCCAGTTCGGTGCTGAGCCGGTGCAGTCGATGCCGGACGGCGGCCGGTGAGTGGCCCAACTCCGGGCCGCGCACCATCGGCACGACCGAGAACTCCCGTTCCCCGATGAGCGGCTTCGGGTCGATCGCCAACCACGGCCCTCGGCCGGCGGCGAGCGCGTCGGCGGCGAGGATGTTGCCGGCGTGCAGGTCCTGGTTGACCAGCACCTGCTCGCCCTGGCTCGACGCCAGGCCGGTGAGCAGGTCGAGCGCCGCGTCCAGCAACCGCCGCTCGTACGGCCGACCGGCCCGTTCCCAGGACCGGGGCATCCGGTCGATCCAACCGGCGGCCTCCTGCGCCAGCGGGGTGAACGGCGCGCCGGCCGGTCGCCAGAGCCGGGGGAGCAGTCCGACCACCACGTCCAGGGCCCGGTCCGGCGAAAGATCGTGCAGGGGGGTGCCGGGCTGGCAGCGTTCGAGCAGCAGGGCACGCCGCCCGGGGTCGTGGGTGAGCAGACGGATCGCCCCGTCGCCGTCCCAGTGGGCCAAGGCATCGGCCTCGTACCGGCTCTCCTCGTCGGGGTACTGCAGCTTCAGCACCGCCGCAGTGCCGTCGGGCAGGTGGGCCGGGAGTGCCAGTGACGCGTACGCCTGCCGGAAGGGCGGCCCGACCCGCAGCGACCAGCGCTCGGCGCACTCGTTCAGCCACGTCGGGAGTGCGGCCAGCCAGGCGCGACCCGACGATGTTCCGCGTACCCAGTCGAGTCCCTCGGGCAGATCCATCCGATGCTCCTGAGTCGTGCGGCGATTCGTGCCGGCTGCCAGGTGATTCAGCCCGGCCACGGGCGTTCACACATCGGTCCACAGTGGCTAGCGTGGACGGGTGCAGATTGGTGTGAACGTACCGAACTTCGCCCCGGGTACCGACCCCGACGTGCTGCGTCGGTGGGCGCAGACGGTGGAGGGTCTCGGCTTCGACCTGTTGATGGTCTCCGACCACGTCGTGGTGACCCCGGACGTGGCCGAGCAGTATCCGGCGCCGTTCTACGAGCCGTTCACCACGCTGTCCTGGCTGGCCGGGGTGACCAGCCGGGTTCGGCTGGGCACCACGGTGCTGATCGTCCCGTACCGGCACCCGCTGCTCACCGCCCGGATGGCGGCGAACCTCAACCGGCTCAGCGGCGGCCGGCTCGTCCTCGGTGTCGGCGTCGGCTGGGCCCGGCAGGAGTTCGAGGCGCTCGGCGTGCCGTTCCGGCAGCGCGGCGCGCTGACCGACGAGTACCTGCACACCATGCGCGAGGCCTGGCAGGACACCGACGACTACGACACGGCGGCGATCCCGATCTGGGTCGGCGGCAACAGCGAGGCCGGCATGCGCCGCGCGGTACTGCTCGGTGACGCCTGGCACCCGCTGCGGGTCACGCCGGGACGGCTGGCCGAGGCGGTCGGACGACTGACGGACATCGCCGACGAGTTGGGTCGCCCGGTGCCCGCGGTGGTGCCGCGGATCGCGCTCCAGGAGACCCGAGAACCGATCACCGACCCGGACCGGCTCGCCGGTGTCGGCACCATCGATCAGATCGTCGCCGACCTGGACAAGCTACGTGCGCTCGGCGCGGAGACGGTGGTGCTGGACCCGTTCAACGGCGACCTGACCGAGATCCGCCAGCCCGAACGCGCCTGGCGGACCCTTGCGGCAGTGGCCGCACATCACGCAACCCAGGAGGACCGATGACCCCCGACGACGAGAAGTTTCTCCGCCACGCCGTGGAAATCGCCAGGCGGGCGGGAGCTTCCGGCGAACGGCCGTTCGGCTCGTTGCTGGTCGACGCGGCCGGCGTCGTCCTGATCGAGGACCACAACACAGTGGTCTCCGACGCGGACATCAGCGCTCATCCGGAGTTGAAGCTGGCCCGGTGGGCGGCTCGGGAACTTGCCCCCGAGGTGGCCGCCGGCACCACCATGTTCACCAGTTGTCAGCCCTGCGCGATGTGTGCGACGGCGATCGACCGGTCCGGCCTCGGGCGGGTGGTGTACGCGCTGTCCACCGAGCAGTTCGAGGAGGTCAAGCCGGCCACCCCGCCGCTGCCTCCGGTCCGCTATGAGGGGCCGGCGTTGTTCGATGAGGCACGCCAGCCGATCGACGACTACTACTGACCGGAGCTGCCCCGCGGCGGTGTGACGCAGCCGGAATTGACAGTCGGCCGGCTGCCGGAGCAGGGTTGAGCGGTGACAACGATGTCAACGGGCAAATGGGAGGATAAACCTCCCGCCGCGCGCCGACCCTGGCCAGTCGATTCGTGGCGTACCGTTGGCGGTTTTGCGGCGCGGACCCGGTCCGTCGCCGATCCTGGCCGTATGTCCCTTTCCTACCCGACGGTGACCAGCTGAGATGACCGACGTGCCCCGATCCGACGCTGTAACGACCCCTGCTCCGGCGGGGTCATCAGACCTGCCCGATCTGGACGAGTTCCTCGTCGACCAGACCCGGACGCTGCTCGACACCGCCCGCCGCTCGGTCCGGCCTGAGGGCGGTTTCTGGTGGCTCACCGACGACCGCACCCCGGATCGCGGCGAACCGGTCCAGACCTGGATCACCTGCCGGATGACCCACGTGGCCGCCCTCGCCCACCGTAACGGCGACCCGGACGCCGCCGCCCTGGTGGACCACGGGATCGCCGCGCTCAGCACGCTGCTGCGCGACGACCAGTACGGCGGCTGGTTCGGCGCGGTGGACCAGCAGGGAGCGCCCGTCAACGACCGCAAGGCCGGCTACGACCACGCGTTCGTCCTGCTCGCCGCCTCCAGCGCCGCGCGCGCCGGACGGTCCGGCGCGGACCGGCTGCTCGCCGACGTGCTCACCGTCGTGCGGGACCGGTTCTGGGACGACGACGCCGGCGCCGTCCGCGAATCGTGGAACCGGGACTGGACGGTCACCGAGGACTACCGGGGCGCCAACAGCAGCATGCACATGGTCGAGGCTTTCCTCGCCGCTGCCGCCGCCACCGGCGACGCGAGCTGGGCCGACCGGGCCCTGCGGATCGCCACCCACCTCGTGCACGGTGAGGCGGCCCGACACGACTGGCGGCTGCCCGAGCACTTCACCACCGACTGGACGCCGCTGCCCGACTACAACCGGGACCAGCCCGCCGACCCGTTCCGGCCGTACGGCTCCACGATCGGGCACTGGCTGGAGTGGGCCCGGCTGCTGCTGGAACTGGAGGCGGTGCTGCCGCAGCCACCCCGCTGGCTGCTCGCCGACGCCCGCGCCCTGTTCGCCGCCGCCGTGCGTCGCGGCTGGGCGGTCGACGGCGCGGATGGCTTCGTCTACACCATCGACTGGGACGACCGGCCGGTGGTGCGCTCGCGGATGCACTGGGTTCTCGCCGAGGCCATCGGTGCGGCGATCACCCTGCACCGCCGCACCGGGGACACGGTCTACCTCGACTGGTACCGGGTCTTCTGGGCGTACGCCCGTCGCAGTCTCATCGATCAGACCGGATGGCGGCACGAGTTGGACGCGCAGAACCTGCCCTCCGACACCGTCTGGCACGGCCGACCGGACGTCTACCACGCCTACCAGGCGGTACTGCTGTCCCGCGCGGCCGACGGGCTCGGCGGCCCCGGCCCGCTCGCACCGGGGGAGGTGACCGCGTGATCGTCGTCGCGGGTGAGGCGCTGATCGACCTCGTCGTCACCGCCGAGGGGCAGCGGGCCGTGCCCGGCGGCTCCCCGGCGAACGTCGCGGTCACCCTGGCCCGGCTCGACCAGCCGGTACGGCTGCTGGCCCGACTCGCCAGCGACGAGTACGGTCGGCAACTCGTCGAGCATCTGAGCGCCAACCGGGTGGACCTGGAGTGGGCGGTACGCGCCGAGGAGCCCACGTCGGTGGCGGTGGCCACCCTGAACGCCGCCGGGCAGGCCAGCTACGAGTTCCGGCTGGCCGGTGCGGCCGACTGGCAGTGGACGCCGCAGGAGCTGCCCGAGCTGGCCGGTTCACCGACGATCGCGCTGCACACCGGATCCCTCGCGCTCGCGTTGGCACCCGGCGCGGACGCGCTGGAGGGCCTGCTCGCCCGGGAACGCCGGCGCGACGGGCTCACCGTCTCCATCGACCTCAACCTGCGCCCGAGCATCGTCACCGATCGGGCGGCGGAGCAGGAGCGGGTACGCCGGCAGATTCGCCTCGCGCACCTGGTGAAGGCCAGCGACGAGGACCTGGCCTGGCTCTACCCGGACCGTTCGGTGGCCGACGTGATGACCGAATGGCGTACGGCCGGCGTGTCCTGCGCCGTGGTGACCCGGGGCGGGGACGGCGCCTGGCTGCTCGCGCCGGACGGCTCGCTGCACGAGGAGCCGGCGGTCCGCACCACAGTGGTCGACACCGTCGGTGCCGGCGACTCGTTCACCGGTGGCCTGCTGGCCGCGCTGGCCGACCTCGACGCGCTCGGTGACCGCCCTGCCGACCGGCTCGCCGGGGTGACCCCGCAACAGTGGGGTGCGGTGCTCCGGCAGGCCGCTACTGTGGCCGCGCTGACCTGCGGCCGTCGGGGTGCCGACCCGCCCCGCCGCTCGGAGGTAGCGGCCCGCCTCACCCCCGCAAACTGACTCCTTTGCTCTGCACCCGCGGATGCGACGGCTACGAGCCGTGACCGACCGTGACCGGTGGTGACCGGTGCGCATGAGGGTGCAGAGCAAAGGAGGGGGCAGGGGGTTGTCGGCCTTGCTCCTCCGGGGCGAGCACGTCCTGCTCAACGCTCGCGGTTCCGCCACCGGATGGGGTGGGCGGGGGTCAGGTGAGGCCGCGGGGTCGGAGCCGCGTGGGGAGCACCGTGGTTGTCGGTGGGGAGTCGTCGCCGGCTATGCGCTCGAACAGCCGTTCTGTGGCGACCCTCGCCAGCTCCCGGGTGTCGTAGGCGACGACGGTCAGCGGTCGGGGCATCAGGTGAGCCAGCTCGAAGTCGTCGAAACCGACCAGCGCGGCGTCACTGCCCCGCCGGTGCAGCTCCTGGAGCGCGCCGACGGTGAGCCGGTTGTTGGCGCAGAAGAACGCGGTGGGCGGCTCCGGAAGGTCGAGCAGCGCGGCGACCGCCCGGCCGGCTTCCTCGGGAGCGATGAGCCGTTCACGGATCAGCGACTCGTCCGGCTCGACTCCGGCGGCGTCCAGCGCTGCCCGTGCCCCGGCCAGACGCTCGCGCATGGTGGGCACGCTCGGCGCGCCGAGCAGCAGCCCCACCCGTCGGTGCCCCTCGTCGAGCAGCGCGCTCACCCCGGCGCGGCTGCCACCCCGGTTGTCCAGCAGCACGGCGTCGGCCTGCAGCCCCTGCGGCGGCCGGTCCAGGAACACCACGGGCATGCCCAGCTCGACCTCGCGGCGCAGGAAGGAGTGGTCGAGGCCCGCCGGCACCACCAGCAGGCCGTCGACCCGGCGCTGGGTGAAGTCCTGGAGCAGGGCGCGTTCCCGCTCCGGGTCCTCCTCCGACGACGCGGTGATCAGCATGGTGCCGTGGGCGGCGGCGATCTCGGCGGCGACACTGGCGATGGTCGCGTAGAACGGGTTGGCGATCTCCTCGATCAGCAGCCCCACTGTGGCGTTGAGCTGCCGGGAGCGCAGGTTACGAGCGATGTCGTTGCGCCGGAAGCCCAGCTCGGCGATGGCGGCCAGCACCCGGCCGACCAACTCCTGCCCCACCGGCTCGTCGTTCACGACCCGGGAGACCGTCTTCAGGCTGACGTCGGCCCGCCGGGCCACGTCGACCATCGTGGGACGCCGACGCACTGTCGGCCGGGTCGGGGTCTGGGTCACGGGGTGGTCCTCCACGGCGGGCGCGGGTCAGCGGTCGAGGGCGGCGAGCGCGTCGACCGCTTTTCGGGCAGCGATGAGCACCGGATCCCACACCGGCGCGTACGGCGGAGCGTAGCCGAGGTCCAGCTGCGTCATATCGTCCACCGTCATGCCGTTCCACAGCGCCACGGCCAGCGAGTCGATCCGTTTGGCCGCCTCGGACCAGCCGACGATCTGCGCGCCGAGCAACCGGCCGCTGGGGCGCTCGGCGATCAGCTTGACGGTCATCGGCCGGGCACCCGGGTAGTAGCCGGCCCGGTTGGTCGACTCGGCGATCACCGAGACGAACTCGAAGCCGGCAGCCGTGGCGTCGCGCTCGCGCAGACCCGTCCGACCCACCTCCAGGTCGCAGACCTTTGTCACCGCCGTGCCGATCACGCCCGTGAAGGTGGCGTACCCGCCACCGATGTTGATTCCGGCGACCCGGCCCTGCTTGTTGGCGTGCGTGCCGAGCGGCACGTGCACCGGCAACCCGCTGATCCGGTGCAGGGTCTCGACGCAGTCGCCGGCCGCCCAGACCCCGGGGTGCCCGGGCACCCGCATCCGCCGGTCCACCCGGATCGCGCCGGTCGGCCCGAGGGGCAGCCCGGCCGCCTCGGCGAGCGCGGCGTTGGGGCGTACGCCCAGACCCATGACCACGACGTCGGTCGGGATCGGCCCCTCGGCGGTGACCACGGCGGACACCCTGCCGTCCCGCTCCTCCAGGCCGGTCACCGGCAGGCTGCCGCGGATCGTGATGCCGAGGCCGCGCATCGCCTCGGCGACCAGCTCGCCCATGTCGCTGTCGACGGTCGACATGGGCTGTTCGCCGGCTTCCACCAGGGTCACCGAGAGGCCGCGTTGGATGAGGGCCTCGGCGATCTCGACGCCGATGTACCCGCCGCCGACCACAACGGCCCGGCGCGGCTGCGGGTCGGCGTCCAGCCAGTCGCGTAGCGCCGCACCGTCGTCGAGGGTCTGCATGCCGAACACGCCGCCCGCGTCGGTGATCGCCCACGACGGTTTCACCGGCACCGCGCCGGTGGCGTACATCAGGTCGTCGAAGCGCTCGCGGACCTCGCCGCCGCCCTTGAGGTCCCGGGCCACCACCTCGCGGCGTTCCAGGTCGATGGCCGTGACCTCGTGGCGCATCCGGACGTCCATCGCGTACTCGGTGCGGAACGTCTCCGGGGTGCGGGCGATCAACGCCTCGGGGCCGGGAACCAGGCCGCTGATCCAGTACGGGATGCCGCACGCCGAGTAGGAGGTGAAGTGGCCCCGCTCGAAGACCACGATTTCCAGGTCGCCACGGTCACGGCGGCGTCTGGCCTGGGACGCCGCCGACATTCCGGCGGCGTCCCCGCCGATGACGATCAGCCGTTGCGCCACGGGTTCATCCTGTCACGCGGTGATCAGCCGCGGGTCTGCCGTGCGACGTCCTGCACCACGTCGGTGAGTCGGCCGGTGCGCTCGAACACCGCGCGCTGCCGCGCCGCGCCGCTGCCGTGCCGGCGCAACCCGCCCAGCAGGTCGGTCACCTCGGCCCAGTCGCCGTGCTGCTCCAGCGCCGGCCGCATCCGCTCCACGAACCGGTCCAACAGTTCCCAGGCTGGGCGCAGCTCACCGTTCGTGACGTCGACGGCTTCACCTTCCAGGCCGTCATGGGCGGCCCGCCAGTGCGCGCCGACCAGTAGGTGGTGGTCGGTCTGCAACGCCGGCCGGCCGGCCTCGACATCCGCCATGGCGGTGGCCACCAGCGCCCGGACCAACGCGGCGACCAGCACCGCGTCGTCCACCGACGGGCAGACGTCGCCGATCCGCAGTTCCACTGTCGGGTACTTCGCCGACAGGCGGGCGTACCAGTAGAGCATCCCCTCGTCGAGCATCACCCCGCTGGAGATCAACTGGCGGATCAGCCGCTGGTAGTGCTCGTGCGACTCCAGGAACGGCGTCGGCGCCACCGACGGCCAGCGCTCCCACTCCACGGAGCGCCAACTGGCGTAGCCGGTGTCCTCGCCCCGGGAGAACGGCGAGTTGGTGGTCACCGCGTGCAGCATCGGCATCCACGGCCGTACGTGGTTGAGCACCTGCACACCGGTGTCCGGGTCGGGCACCCCGACGTGTACGTGCATGCCGTTGTTGCCGGGGCCGGGGACGAGCAGCCGGAACCGCTCGATCATCCGGTCGAAGCGGGGCTTGTCCACCACTGGCGGCACCGGGCCGTCCACCGGGCCGGTGCCGATGGCGAGCAGGCGTACGCCGGCCCGCTCGGCGGCGTCGGAGAGCGCCCGACGCAGTACGCCGAGGGAGTGCCGGATCGACGAGAGTTCCAGGCCGGGCGGGCTGCCGATCTCGATCTGACTGGTCTGGAACTCCCGCTCCACCTGCCCGCGAAGTTCGGCCGGCACCTGCTCCATGACCAGGTCCACGGCCGGAACCGCGGCCCCGGTGTGCGGATCGACGAGCAGGAACTCCTCCTCGACACCCACGGTGAGCAACCCGGTCGCCGCAGCCATCTCGCTGGGCGCCTCCGCCACCTGACCGGTCATCGACATCACCCGTCCGTTCCTACCGTCGCGGTCCGTCCGCGTTGGTCCTTCGTTGGTTACCCAACGTGGCGATGCCGGGAAACGTGGCGGCGGCGCGTCGTGCTCGGGGCGGGCCGCCGGATTCGGCTGGGTGAGGTGACAGCGGGTCCTATGCTGGGCCCGTGCCGGTGCTGCTGGGCTATGTCGGGGTCGCGTGGATGTCCGCGTTCGCCCAGCTCACAGTGCTCGCGGGCCGTCCGGTCGACCTGCTGGCGGGCGCCGCGTTGACCGCCCTGGTGCTGCTCGCGGTGGTGCTGGCGGCCCGGGTGCACGACCGGGCGGGCGTGCCCGGTGCCGGTCGGCGGTGGGCCGGGCTGCAGGCCCGCTCCCGAAGCCGCCGAATGCCTCGCCAGATCGACCCGGATGCGGCCGGTCGTCCTCGTCCCCGTGCTCCGGGGCACCCCTCGGCCGCGTAGCGCCACGCCGCCGCGCGGCCGATCCCGCCGTCACCGGCCCCCCTTGTTGAGCGGACACCGCCCGGGGGAGGGCCTCACCGGAATCGGACCGAGGGGTTTCCCATGCTTGCCTTCGCACCGCTGCACGACGCTGTCGCCGCTGCCGGCAGCGCGCTGTCCTGGCTCACCGAGCCGCTCGAACCACTGGCCGGCGGTGGAGCGACCGCCGCCGCCATCGTGCTCTTCACCATCGTCGTCCGCCTGCTGATCTCGCCGCTGACCGTCGCGCAGGTCCGCGGCGAGCGGCGCCGCGCGGCGCTCGCCCCGCAGGTGCGTGACCTTCAGAAGCGGTACGCGGACGACCCGGCGACGCTTCAGCGGGAGGTGTTCACGTTGTACCGCGAGGCCGGCGCGAACCCGATCGCCGGCTGCCTGCCGCTGCTCATCCAGGCACCGTTCCTGCTGGTGCTGTACCGGTTGTTCAGCACCAGTGAGGGTGGCACCGGGTTGCTGGACGAGCGGTTGGCCGGGGTGCCACTGGGTCACCATCTCAGCGACGGGCTGGCCGGTGCGGCCGGACCGCTGTTCGGCGTACTGCTGGTGGTGTTGCTGGTGGTGGCCTGGTGGTCGTCGCGGCGGGCCCGGCGGGCGTCGGCGGCGGTGGGCACGGTGGCCGGTACGCCGACCGAGGGACCGGGGGCGGCCACGCTCGGCCGGCTGCTGCCCCTGCTGCCGTTCACGACAGTGCTGGTGGCGCTGGTGCTGCCGCTCGCCGCGGTGATCTACCTGGTGACCACCAGCGTGTGGTCGGCTCTTGAGCAGGCGGTGCTCCGCCGCCCGCAGGCGGTCTCGACGCGCCCTCTGGACAGAAACAGTTAACTGTCTTAATAATTGGCAGCAACGTTGACGTCCATAAATGCCCGTCCGGGCCCGGAGGGTCGCATGAAACGCTCCAGATCGCTTGTCCTGTCCCTCGTCGCCGCCCTCGCGGCGACACTCGGCGCGGCCTGGGTGGCGCTGCCCGCGTACGCCGCCGGCGCCACCGCCAGCTTCGTCAAGACCGCCGATTGGGGCTCCGGCTGGGAGGGGAAGTACACCATCACCAACGGCGGCAGCTCGACCATCAACGGCTGGAGCCTCGCCTTCGACCTGCCGTCCGGCACCACCCTCGGCAGCTACTGGGACGCGTTGCTCAGCTCGTCCGGCCAGCGGCACACCTTCACCAACCGATCCTGGAACGGCACGATCGCCCCCGGCGCGTCGGTCTCCTTCGGCTTCCTGGCCAGCGGCTCCGGCTCACCGGGCGGCTGCCAGCTCAACGGCGCGTCCTGCGGCGGCGGCACCCCACCCACCACGCCGCCACCCACCACGCCGCCACCCACCACCCCGCCGACAACGCCCCCGCCGACCGACCCGCCCACCGGTGGGTTGCCGAAACACCTGCTCACCGGGTACTGGCACAACTTCGACAACCCCGCCGTCGAGCTGCGGCTACGCGACGTCCCCGCCGAATACGACCTGGTGGCGGTCGCCTTCGCCGAGGCCACCGCGACTCCCGGCGCGCTCACCTTCGGCGTCGACCCCGGGCTGGCCGCCGCGCTCGGCGGCTACACCGACGCGGACTTCACCGCCGACGTCCGCACCCTGCACAGCCGGGGCAAGCGGGTGATCCTCTCCGTCGGTGGTGAGACCGGCCGGGTCACAGTGAACAACGCCGCCTCGGCCACCGCGTTCGCCGACACGGCCGCCGCGTTGATCGCCCGGTACGGCTTCGACGGGATCGACATCGACCTGGAGAACGGGCTCAACCCCACGTACATGGCGCAGGCGTTGCGAGCGCTGCGGGCCAATGTCGGGTCGGGGCTGATCATCGCGATGGCGCCGCAGACCATCGACATGCAGAACCCGGCCGGTGGCTACTTCAAGCTGGCGCTCGACATCAGGGACATCCTCACCGTCGTCAACACCCAGTACTACAACTCCGGCGCGATGCTCGGCTGCGACCAGAACGCCGCATACGGCCAGGGCACCGTGAACTTCATCGTCGCGTTGGCCTGCATCCAGTTGGAGGCCGGGCTCCGCCCCGACCAGGTCGGCCTCGGCCTGCCCGCCGGAGCGGGGGCGGCCGGCGGCGGCATCGTCGCGCCCAGCGTGGTCAACGCCGCCCTGGACTGTCTGGCCCGGGGCACCAACTGCGGCAGCTTCCGCCCACCGCGCACCTACCCTGGCATCCGGGGCGCGATGACCTGGTCGGTGAACTGGGACGTCAGCAACGGCAACGGCTTCGCCAACACGGTGGGCCCGCACCTGGACACCCTGCCCTGAGCGCGCTCGCCGGCGTCCGGTCAGGACGCCGGCGGTAGGCGGTAACGCGGATCAGCGACCGGCGGTCACCGACCGCCGGTCGTCGCGACCCCGACGCTTGCGAACCTTACGGATCGCCCAACTGGCCACCATCACGACGAAGACCGCGGCGATCGCGTAGTTGAACCAGTCGCTGTAGCGCTCGACGTCCTGCCAACGGCGCCCGAGCGCGTAACCCGCGCCCACGATGAGACCGTTCCACACCCCGCTGCCGATGGTGGTGAGCAGGATGAACTCACCCAGCGGCATCCGGTTGGCCCCGGCCGGCACGGAGACCAGGCTGCGGACCACCGGCACCACCCGGCCGATCAGCACCGCCCACCGGCCGTGCCGCTCGAACCACTTGTCGGCCTTCTCCAGGTCGTCGCTGTCCACCAAGGGGATGTGGTCCAACCAGCGCTTGAGCCGTTCCTCGCCCAGCGCCGCGCCCAGCCAGTAGAGCACCAACGCGCCCACCAGCGAGCCGACCGTCGCGGCCAGCACCACGAGGAAGACGTTGAACTCGCCCTCGTGCGCCAGGAAACCGGCGAGCGCCAGCACGATCTCACTGGGGATCGGCGGAACGATGCTCTCCAGCGCCACCAGCAGCGCCACTCCGACCGGACCCATCGCCTCGATCACCGAGGCCACCCAGCCGGTCAACCCGGTGAACTCGGACGGGTCGCCAGCCTGGGCGTACGCCATGGGTCGTCCTTCCGGTCGGCTTTCGGGGATCGGAGGGTCATACCCGGCGGGGCCCGAACTACACCTGCGCTCAGTGCTCCGGGTGCAGCGCGGTGTCCGCCGGCCCCTGTCGCCAGCCAGTGAACACCACTGTCAGGCCGGCGCGGGACGGCGCGCAGCAGAACGGGCCCGCGATGGCCTCGGCCGTCGGGTCCAGCGGGGCGAGCCGGACCAGTCGCCACGGCTCGTCGTCGACCCGGGCGCGGACGGTCAGCGCGTCACCGGCCCGGCTCACCCGGACGGTCACCTCCCGGCCCGCCCACTCCGGCACCGGCCCCACCGACCAGTCGGAGAACTCCCGGGTCACCACCGCGCCGAGCTGCGCCTCGCCGTCGCTCACCTCCACGCCCGCCTTGGTCCAGGTCCGTTCGTCGACGCGGACGAACGCACCGGCCTGGTCGAACTGGGCCGAGAAGTCGAGCCGGAAGCTCACCTCCATGGCGGCACCCACCGGCAGCGGCGCCAGCAGCGCCGGGCCGTTGTCGTGCACGAAGCCGTAGCTGGTCCGCCGCCAGAAGTCGCTCTCCGCCGCCGGCTCGACGATCAACTCGCCGGCCGGGCCCTCCTCGACGCGTACCGGCGGGTGCAGCCAGCTGCCCCGGGACCAGTCCAACAGTTCGCTCGGCGGTACGAGGTCGTTCTCCATGGCGGCACGGTAGCCAACGCCACCCCGCGCCCGCCGCCCGCCGGGCGGGTTTGCCGCGGTGATCGAACGGAGATGTTCCTCCGGCATGGGTGACCGTTGGTATTCCGAAGCCGTCGTCTACTGCCTCGACATCGACACGTACGCCGACTCCGACGGCGACGGGGTCGGTGACATCCGTGGGCTGATCGGGAGGTTGGACTACCTGGCCCGGCTCGGGGTGACCTGCCTGTGGCTGCACCCGATCCACCCGTCGCCCAACCGCGACGACGGCTACGACGCCACCGACTTCTACAACGTGGACCCGCGCTTCGGCACCCTGGGCGACTTCGCCGAGCTGCTGCACCAGGCGCAGAACCGGGGCATCCGCGTGATCATCGACCTGGTGGTCAACCACACCTCGGACGAGCACCCGTGGTTCCAGTCCGCCCGCTCCTCGCCGGACTCGCCCTACCGGGACTGGTACGTCTGGTCCGACACCGAGCCGGACGACAGGCACCAGGGCATGGTCTTTCCCGGCGAGCAGGACGAGACCTGGAGCTACGACCGGACCGCCAAGGCGTGGTTCTACCACCGGTTCTACAAGTTCCAGCCGGACCTCAACTTCGCCAATCCGCAGGTCCGGGACGAGATCAAGAAGATCATGTCGTTCTGGCTCCAGCTCGGCGTCTCCGGCTTCCGGATGGACGCGGTGCCGTTCATCATCGAGCTGACCGAACCGGGCAACCCGAACTCCCCGAAGGACTTCGAGTTCCTGACCGAGATGCGCCAACACGTCCAGTGGCGCCGCGGCGACGCCGTCCTGCTGGCCGAGGCGAACGTCGAACCGGACCAGCTACCGACGTTCTTCGGCGACGCCAGCGGTTCCGGCAACCGGATCCACATGCTCTTCGACTTCATGCTCAACGGGCGACTCATGCTCTCCCTGGCCCGCCAGGACCCGGAGCAGTTGATCGACGCGTTGCACGACACCCCGAAGCTGCCGGTCGGTGGGCAGTGGGCCACCTTCCTGCGCAACCACGACGAGATCGACCTGTCCCGGCTGACTACCGAACAGCGCAACCAGGTGTACGCGGAGTTCGGCCCGGACGAGAACATGCGCATCTACGACCGGGGCATCCGTCGCCGGCTCGCCCCGATGCTCGGCAACGACCGGCGGCGCATCGAGCTGGCGTACGCCCTGCAGTTCTCGATGCGCGGCACGCCGGTGCTGCGATACGGCGAGGAGATCGGGATGGGTGAGGACCTGTCGCTGCGCGGCCGGGACTCGATCCGTACCCCGATGCAGTGGTCGTACCAGCCGAACTCCGGCTTCTCCACGGCGGACCCGGAGAAGCTGGTCCGCCCGGTCATCGACAAGGGTGAGTTCGGCTACCAGACGGTGAACGTCACCGCCCAGCGGGGCGACCCGAAGTCACTGCTCGCCTGGTTCGAGCGCATGATCCGTACGCTGCGGGAGGCGCCGGAGATCGGCTCCGGCTCGACCAGCCACATCGACGTGCCGGTGCCGCCCGGCGTGCTGACGCACCGGGCGGACGGGCCGACCGGGACGATGGTCTTCGTGCACAACCTGGGCACCGACGACGTCGAGGTGGATCTCAGCAGCCTCGAACCGGAGGCCGACCTGCCGATCGACGTGCTCGCCGACCGTGGCTACGGAGAGTTGGGCAAGCTCGGCGCGGTGAAGGTCTCCGGCCACGGATACCGGTGGATTCGCCTATGCCGGGGGTCGGCCTGTTGAGGTTAAGCTCCTCCGATCGACCCCAAGTTACCGGGAGGTAATCATGTCGGAGGAGTCCCGCGTCGCCATCGTCACCGGAGCCGCACGCGGCATCGGCGCGGCCACCGCCCGACGGCTGGCCGCCGACGGAATGGCAGTCGCCGTGGTCGACATCGAGGAGGCGGCCACGAAGGAGACGGTGGACGCCATCGCCGGTACCGGTGGCCGGGCGCTCGGGGTGGGCGCCGACGTGTCCGACCGGGACCAGGTCGAGGCGGCGGTGAGCCGCGTCGCCGCCGAGCTGGGCGCGCCCACCGTGCTGGTCAACAACGCCGGTGTGCTCCGCGACAACCTGCTGTTCAAGATGACCAACGCCGACTGGGACACGGTGATGGGGGTGCACCTGCGCGGCGCGTTCCTGTTCAGCCAGGCCGCCCAGAAGCACATGGTGGACCGGAAGTGGGGGCGGATCGTCAACCTCTCCAGCACCTCCGCGCTGGGCAACCGGGGCCAGGCGAACTACGCCGCCGCCAAGGCCGGTCTACAGGGCTTCACCAAGACGCTCGCCATCGAGCTGGGTCCGTTCGGGGTGACAGTGAACGCTGTCGCGCCCGGCTTCATCGTCACCGACATGACCGCGGCCACCGCCGCCCGCATGAAGGTCGACTTCGACGACTTCCAGAAGCACGCCGCCGCCGAGATCCCGGTCCGCCGCCCGGGGCGGCCGGAGGACGTCGCGCACACCATCTCGTTCCTGGCGAGCGAGGGCGCGGGCTTCGTCTCCGGTCAGGTCATCTATGTCGCGGGCGGCCCACGGGACTGACCCGTACTCCCGACGAGGGCGCTCCGGCAGGTGGGCCGGCGCCCTCGTCGCCGGGCCTCGTCGCCGGGTCAGCCGGGTCGGCACCGGGTCAGCCGGTTGAGCGGCGGGTCAGGCGGGGGCGCGGCGGGTGCGCCAGAGCCAGATCAGGCCGAGCACCGGCAGCACCAGTGGGATGTAGCCGTACCCGCTGCCGAACTGCGACCAGACCGTCTCGTCCGGAAAGAGGTCCTTGTCGACCAGGCTCAGGATGCCGACCGCGACCACCCCGACCAGCTCCACCGAGCAGCACGCCAGCGCGACCCGACGGCCGGTGTGACCGGCGCGGGCCAACCCCACCGCCGCCACGATGTAGATGAGCGCGGCCACCCCGGAGAGCAGGTACGCCACCGGCGCCTCGTCGAACTTGGTGGCGAGCTGCAGGCCCGCCCGACTCGTCGCCGCGATCGCGAAGAGCAGGTAGACCGCGATCAGCAGCCGACCCGGGCCGGAGTTCGTGCGCTGCCGAGCCGGTCCTGTCTCAACCACCGAGCATCTCCCAGGTCTGCTGCAACCGGACCACCACCACCGGGGTCACCAGGCAGACCGCGCACACGATCGCCGAACCCCAGCGGGTCGGTTCCATCCGGGCCAGCACCCAGGCCAGTGGCGGCAGGCACACCAGCGTGACCAGGTAGCCGAAGAACGCGCCGGGCTCGCCGGGCCGATCCCCGCCGCCGACCGCGACGAGCGCCAGCACGCTCAACACCAACAACGCCACTTCGAGTACGGCCAGACCGACGAACTGCACCCGGTCCGGCGGTCGGTGGCGTACCGCCGCCACCAGCGCCCACACCGCCACGAGCAGCGACAGCACGATCGGCACTGTCGCGACGATCCCGTCCACCGGCGAATCGGCGCCCACGCTGGTCACCGGCGCCACCCGGTCGTTGCCTCGGTCACCGGCACAGCCTACTAACCGTCGTAGTAAAGGGGTGCCCTGCCTCTCCGCGTGTGACGCGCACCCGTCCAGGGGTCCGCAGCCCCGGTGCCACGCTTCTCGGACGGGGTCAGCCGCCTGCTTGCAGCCAGGAGACGGAGACGGCGAGGAGCGGGTCCGGTCCGTCGTTGTGAATCTGGAAATGAAGGTGAGCTGCTTCGATTGGTCGAACCCGCCGCCGTCATGGCCGCCCGGGCGACTAGCGTGGATCACGTCCGTGGCGTTGTCGCGGTGCGGGGAAACAGCGGAGGTACACGTGCTGCGGTTCGGCTTGTTCGGCACCGGTCACTGGGCGATCGAGACGCACGGGAAGGCGCTGCACGCCCATCCCGACGCGGAGTTGGTCGGGGTGTGGGGCCGCAATCCGGAGCGGGCCTCCGCGCTGGCCGAGCGGTACGGCGTGCCCGCCTACGCCGACGTCGACGCGCTGATCGAGCAGTGCGAGGCGATCGCCGTCGCCCTGCCGCCGGACATCCAGGCCGACATCGCGGTCCGGGCCGCCCGCGCCGGCCGCCACCTGCTGCTGGACAAGCCGCTGGCGCTCAGCGTGGCCGACGCCGACCGGGTCGTGGCCGCCGCCGAGGAGTCCGGGGTCGCCTCGGTCGTCTTCTTCACCCAGCGGTTCCAGCCGAACGTGACCACGTTCCTCGCCGCCACCGCCGCCGCCGGGGGCTGGCAGCACGGCCGGACCACCGCGTTCGCCTCGATCTTCCAGGACGGCAGCCCGTACGGCGGCTCGTTGTGGCGTCGGGAGCACGGTGCGCTCTGGGACATCGCCCCGCACGCGCTCTCGATCCTCCTGCCGGTGCTGGGCCGGGTGACGCGGGTGGCGGCAATGGACGGACCGAACGGGATGGTGCATCTGCTGCTCACCCACGAGGGCGGTGCCACGAGCAGCGCCTCGCTCTCCCTGGATGCCCCGACCGAGTCGATGGCCCGGGAGTTCGTGTTCTACGGCGAGAACGGCATCGAGAACGTCCCGTTCGGCGAGAACGACGCCGCCACCGCGTTCGGCGTCGCCATCGACCAGCTGGTCGAGCAGGTGCGGGCCGGCACCCGGGACCACCGCTGCGACGTCCGCTTCGGCCGCGAGGTCGTCACC
>NZ_JAGPXY010000048.1 GCF_018070325.1 Micromonospora sp. H61 | reverse complement strand
CTGCGCCCAGGACGGCGCACCGTGCCGATCCGGTGGGCCGTTGGTGCTGAGCACCGCCGCGGTGAGGTCGCCACCGCGCGGTACGCCGAGCCGGCCGTCGGCGGTGAGGCGCTGCCCGGGCAACAGGCCCCGCCACGCCGGGTCGGTCGCCAGGACCAGTAGCCGCACCGACGCGTGGATCCGCCGACCATCCGGGCCGGTGAGCCGGACCAGCTCGGTCGAGACCAGCAACATGCCTGGCCGCCCGGCACTGCGGATCGGGCGCGGATCGTCCCGGACGACCAGGTCGGCGGTGACCGGAGCGCGTTGCTCGGCGAGGACACGGATCGGCGGCGCGTCGCGAACGGCGAGCTGGGCGGCGGTGCCCGCACCACCGCAGACCACACCGAGGCCGACCGCCACGGCGACCCACCCGTAGCGTCGCAGCACGGCTCGGGGACGGCCGAGGCGGCCGAGCAGGTGTACGGCACCAATCGCCGTCAGCCCGGCCGCCGTGCCGGCCACCAGCAGCGTGGCGCGGCTGCCGAGGTGCAGGCCGGCGAGCGCCGTGAGCCAGGCCGCCACGGCGAGCCCGGCCAGTCGCAGATCCGGCGGCCCGAGCTGAGCCCCGCCGGCCGGTGGGTCAGCGGGTACGGAGAACCCGCTCACACCGTCACCAGGTCCTTGAGCTGCTCGTAGCGGGCATCGCCGATCCCGTCGACCTGGCGTAGGTCGCCAACGGATTTGAACCCGCCGTGCTGATCCCGGTGGGCGAGGATCCGTTGGGCGAGCACCGGCCCCACCCCGGGCAGCGCGTCGAGCTGCGCCAGCGTCGCGGTGTTGAGGTTCAGCGGCCCGGCGACGGGAGCCGCACCACCTGCCGCAGGCCCGGCCGCACCGCCCGGCACCGGCGGTGGCGTCACCCCGACCACGATCAGCTCGCCGTCGAGGCCCTGGCGGGCGGGGTTGAGCAGCGCCACGTCGACCCCCGGGAGGGCGCCGCCGGCCGCCTGCACCGCGTCGGCGAGACGGGACCCGGCCGGCAGGCGTACCAAACCGGGTTTTCGGACCTTGCCCGCGACCGCCACCACCAACTCGCCGGAGCTGGACACACTCGGGTCACCGGCCGGCGCGGCCGACGCGGCCTCGCTGGCCAGTGGGACGACCGGCTCCGACTGCGGCCGGGCCTGCCAGGCCCAACCTGCCGCGCCCACGACCACCACCACGGCGACCACCGCCAACGCCCGCACGCCCCGCCGCCCAGGGTCGAACGCCGACGGGCCGGGCAACCGCGACTCGGGCGGGACCGCAAGGCCCGCCGACGACGGTTCCGCGGCGGGCTGGGAGGACAGCACGTCCGCCGGCAGCGCGCCGACCAGGGACGACTGGGGTACGCCCGCGAGCGGCACCTCCGGCCGGGGCAGCGGTGCGACAGCCGCCTCGGTCAGCCGGCGCAGGCGCTGGCGTACCTCTGTCTCCTCGTCGTGCGACACACCGCGACGCTATGGCGGTGGCCGGAACGGCGGAGCGGGACGACGCCGTCCTGTGGACAACCAACGCCACTGTGGACAACGCCCTGATCATGCCCCGACCTGCTATGGCCGCAGACGGCGGCTACGCCGTTTCAGTCAGACATCGCCGCTGCGTGACTCGCCGCCCGGCCCAGAAGCGGAGGGTCGATCTCGTGCTGATCTTGACCGACGTTCGATGGGCACTCGGCAACCGGCACCAGATCGCCTGAGAATATTCACTCACCGCGCCACGATCGCAGGCGGCCGGAGCGACCGGTCACCGTTCGAGCAGTCCAGGAGCATCGCCGTGAGCAGTGATTTCGTGTTCTGGAAGGCTGGCGTGGGCGACCCCGGCGAGATCTATGACGGCTTGGCCGACGGGGCGACAGACCCTCTCGAACCGCACCCCGACGTCACCCGCTTCCGGGGCGAGCTGTTGTCACGCTGGCCCGATCTGGTGGACGTCCTCGAACCGACCGAATACGACCTTGTCGACGCGCCCGACGATGCGGCGAAGTACGTGCTGCTCACCCTCCCGGTAGGGATGCTCGGCCAGCTCGATGCCATCTACGCGCTGGCTCGGCAGCACGGTCTACGCGGCTACAGCGGGGTGGCCGACGAGGCGTTCTAAGGGTCCGGCCGTTGGGCGGGTGGTGCCGGCCCGATGCCCGCCGGGGCCGACACCGTTCTCGACGAACGACGGACGCCGCCTGCTACAGGTACGGCCGGGTGATGATTTCGATCGCGTGGCCGGACGGGTCGAAGAAGTAGAAGCCCTGGCCACCGTGCTCGGTGTTGGTCTCCCCCTCCCGCTTCAACTGCGGGTCGGCCCAGTACGTGATGCCACGTCCCTCGACGAACGCCAGGCAGCGCACGAACAACTCGTCGTCGACGAGGAACGCGTAGTGCTGCATCTGGATGTCCACCGGCGGCTCGGCGAACTGGAGCAGCACACCCTCGTCCAGTTGGACGTTGGCGAACGGCCCCCACGATGGCGCCTCTGGCAGCTCGAACAGCTCCCGGTAGAACGCGGCCGAGGCGCTCTTGTCCTTGCTGGCGATGATGGTGTGGTTGAACGTGACTGTCATCCGTACCGTCTTCTTCCCGGTCGATCCGAAGACCCGACCGGAGGCCCACAGCGTTCACCCAGCCACACAGATGACGAAGCCCCGAGGGCACCGACGCCCCGGATCCCGCACGAGAGACGCGTACATCGCATCGATCTCGGCGTGGTGGCTGAAGTAGCCAGAACCTCCGGGGGTAGGCCCATCTGGGGCGCGCACGGAGGCTAACACAGCGGCGCGGAGCAGATCAGTCACCGTTTCTGGAGCATGACCGAGGCGACTTCTGCCATGAGCGCCAGCGCCCAGTCGAGTTGTCGGCAGTCGCTGTGCCCTCGGCACTCCAGGCAACCGCCCGCCTGCCACGGCCGGTCGAGCGCCCGGGTCCAGTGGGCATCCAGCACCCGCTTGGCCATGAACAGTTCGGTCGCCGTGGACACCGGTTCATCGATTGGCATGTTCGACGCCTCCGCGCGATCGGAAGTAGCCCGCCCTGGGGGCCGAAACCTTGCGATGAACTCCCTCAGGGCGGGCAGACCGGATACCTCAGGAGTGCTGAAGTCCAGGAGCACCCGGCCACTGTCTCACTGTATCCACTGTCTCAGTGTAGTCAAGTTCTCACTATCTCCACTTTGCTGCGTTGCCGCCTTGTCTCGATCACGCCCGGGCTGGAAACATGATCTCCGCTGAAGTCCGGGAGAGCCGCTCATGCCGACGAGACCACCGCACTACCGCCGCGTGGCGGATGACATTGAGCAAAAGATTCGCTCAGGTGAATACTCGCCTGGCCAACAACTGCCATCGGTGTCCGAGATCGGCGAGCTGTACAACGTGGCACGCTCCACGGCCTATCGAGCCGTCAAGGAGCTGCACGAGCGAAACCTGATCTACGGTCAGCAGGGGCAGGGCGTGTTCGTCGCCGACAGCTAGAAGCCGAGCGATCTAGGCGGTCAGCGGGTCTCTGGGTCGAGGCCGAGTACGGCCCGTCCGCCGTCCACCGGCAGCGTCACCCCGTTGACGAAGCTCGCTGCGGGCGACAGCAGGTACGCGACCGCCTCGGCCACCTCCTCGGCCCGCCCGATGCGACCCACCGGGTGCAGCCGGGTCAGCTCGGCGTCGATCCACTGGGCCTGGGTGGGCTCCTGCGTGGCGAGGAATTCGGTGTGCCGCTCGGTGGCGATCGAGCCGAGCGCTACCGCGTTGGCGCGGATGCCGTGCCGCCCGTACTCGACAGCCAGCGCCCGGGTCAGCCCCTCCACGGCGGCCTTAGCCGTCGCGTACGGCAGGGCACCGGACACCGGCCGGCGGGCCTGGTGCGACGAGACGTTGACGATCGCGCCGCCGGCGGCGCGGGCCAGAAAGCGGCGGACGGCGACCGCGGCGCCCACCACGGCCGGGCGCAGGTTCAACCCGATCAGGTCCAGCACCGTGTCGGCCGACGCGGTGTGCAGCGTGGCATCGCGGAAGACCGCTGCGTTGTTCACCCAGCCGGTCAGCGGCGCGGCGCGGTCCGCCAGCTCGGCGGCGCGCTCGGCCACCTGCTCGTCGGCGGCGTCGCCGATCACCGCGACGAGCCGATCGGCTGCCGGATGGTCGGCCAACCAGTCGACCGCGTCGGCGTCGCGTTCCAGTACGACGATGGTGGCGCCGGTCGCCAGCAGCCGTTCCACCACGGCCCGGCCGACACCGCGACCGCCTCCGGTCACCACGCACGACGTGGGCACGGCTCAGCCCTCCGGTCGGCGGTGGACGACCACGCAGGCCAGGCCAGGCCCGGCGTGCGCGGCGACGACGGCGCCCGCCTCGGAGACGTACGTGTCGTGCAGCCGGTCACCGAACCGCTCGGTGAGCGCAGCCCGCAACGCCTCGGCCCGTTGCGGCGCGGCCAGGTGGTGCACTCCGAGATCCACGTCGTCGCCGTCGGCCGCCTCGACGGCCAGGTCCACGAGACGGGCCACTCCCCGGCTGGCGGTGCGCACCTTCTCCCGCAGCACTATCGCCCCGTCCGGCATGTGCATGATCGGCTTGACGGACAGCGCGGTGCCGACCAACGCCTCGGCCGCGTTGATCCGGCCGCCCCGGCGAAGGAACTCCAGCGTGTCGACGTAGAACCAGACTGTGGTGCGGGCGGTGGCGGCCAGCGCCGCGTCGCGTACAGCGGCAAGGTCGGCGCCGGCCTCGGCGGCGGTGGCGGCGGCGATGGCCGGAAAGCCCAGCCCCATGCCCGCCGAGCGGCTGTCCACGACCTCGACCCGGCCGTCGAGGTCGGCGGCGGCGAGCCGGGCGGCCTCCACCGTGCCGGACAGCGCGGCGGAGATGTGCACCGAGACGATCCCGTCGGCGCCGGCGTCGAGCAGTCGGCGGTACGTCCGGGCGAACTGCTCGGGTGCCGGGCGGGAGGTGGTCGCGGTGACCCGGCGGGCGCTCAGCGCCAGTGTGGCGTCGGCCGGCTGGGTCTCCACCCCCTCCAGCCCTTCCGCGCCGTTGAGCACGACGGTCAACGGCACGACGGTCAGCCGGTGCGCCTGCACCAGCTCGGGCGGAAGGTAGGCGGTGGAGTCGATGACAACCGCGACGGGCATGCCCGGCACGCTAGCCGATCGAGGCCGCGAACGCCGAGGCGCGAGTGCTCAGACCGCGTCGACGGCGACCGGGGCGGTGATCAGGCCGACGTTGTGCGCCCGCAACTGCCAGCCGCTGACGTCCTGCGGACGCCCGATGGCCGGCGCACGGTCGTCGTGCCGTAGCTCACTCCAGTGGCAGTTGGCCAACGAGCCGACGGAGCGCAGCACCCGGGTGTCCCAGCCGAGCAGATGACCCATGCCCTGCCGGGACCCGCCACCGTGGGTGGCGACCACCACCGTGCCGCCGGCTGCCGCCTCGGCAGCCTCCCGCAGTGCGGCGCCGACCCGCTCGCCGAGGTCGTGCAGGGGTTCCAGATCCGCGCCCGGGTCGGGGTCGCCGGCCCGCCAGCGCGCGTACTCCTCGGGGAAGCGCTCGGCGACCTCGGTGAGGTGCAGACCCTGCCACTGGCCGAAGTGCCGCTCGCGCAGCCGGGCGTCGGTGCGTACCGGCAGACCCGTCAGCGCGGCGAGCGCGGCGGCGGTGTCGGCGGCGCGGCTCAGGTCGCTGGCCACGATGGCGTCGGGCCGCAGCCCCGCGAGCAGCGGGGCGGCGGCGCGGGCCTGGTCGCGGCCAAGCTCGTTGAGGGGTACGTCGGTCTGCCCCTGGACGCGGTTGGCGGCGTTCCAGTCGGTGTTGCCGTGCCGCCAGACGATCAGCCGGGTCATTCGGCGGCGGCGGACCCGCTGGCGTCGGCCTCGACCAGGTCGCGATCGACGAACGGGATGGTGGGGCAGTCCTTCCAGAGACGGTCGAGCCCGTAGAACTCGCGCTCCTCGGTGTGCTGGACGTGCACCACGATGTCGACGTAGTCGAGCAGCACCCAGCGGCCACCACGCTCGCCCTCGCGCCGCACCGGCTTCGCCTTGTCCGGCAGCTCCAGCAGGCTCTCCTCGATGGCGTCGACGATGGCCAGCACCTGACGCTCGTTGGGGGCAGCGGCGAGCACGAACGCGTCGGTGATGGCGAGCTGGTCGCCGACGTCGATGATCGTGATGTCCTGCGCCTTCTTGTCGGCGGCGGCCTGGGCGGCCGCGATAGCCAGCTCGTGAGCGCGTTCGGAAATCGTCACCGTTCTCCTTCGATCAAGCGTGCGATCCTCCAAGCGTCTCATACCCGCCGGCACCCCGATCGTCCAGTTCTGGTCGGTTAGCGCCACGAACCTGGGCATAACGGGTGCGCTCAGCGCTGATAGAGGCTCCGCTTGGCGATGTACTGCACCACACCGTCGGGCACCAGGTACCAGACCGGCTCGCCTCGGGCGACCCGAGCGCGACAGTCGGTCGACGAGATGGACATCGCGGGCACCTGGATCAGGCTGACGGTGTCCGCCGGGAGGTGCTTGTCACTCAGCGGGAAACCGGGGCGGGTCACGCCGATGAAATGCGCCAACTCGAAGATCTCGTCCAGGTCCTTCCAGGAAAGGATGCGTTGCAGGGCGTCCGCACCGGTGATGAAGAACAACTGCACCTTCGGGCCGTACTCGGCCTGCAGGTCACGCAGCGTGTCGACCGTGTAGGTCGGCCCACTACGGTCGATGTCCACCCGGCTGACCTGGAAGCGAGGGTTGGAGGCGGTGGCGATCACTGTCATCAGGTACCGGTCCTCGGCCGGGCTGACCGGCTCGTCGGCCTTCTGCCACGGCTGGCCGGTGGGCACGAAGACCACCTCGTCCAGGCCGAACCGGTCCGCCACCTCGCTGGCCGCGACGAGGTGCCCGTGGTGGATCGGGTCGAAGGTGCCACCCATGATCCCGATCCGCCGGATATCTTCCTCCACCCGATGATCGTAGGCCGAGCGCCGTGGCCGACCGTCCCGGCCCGGCACCGCCGTACGTCACCCCACTCCGGCCCACGGTCCAGCGCGCGGGGTCGTCGCATTCTCGCCGTCGGCGTATATTCGTCGACGAGTAACCGTCGACGAGCGAGGGGGTCATCGTGCCGAAGCGGCGCAAGGTCGGCAACCTGCTGGCGCTGGCCGTGCTGTCCGCACTCGTCCAGCGGCCGATGCACCCGTACGAGATCGCCACCGCACTGCGGGCCTGGGGCAAGGACCAGGACATGGAGTTCAAGTGGGGCTCCTTCTACACGGTGATCGGCAACCTGGACAAACACCACCTGATCGAGGCGGTGGAGAGCGTGCGCGAGGGCCGACGCCCGGAACGCACCGTCTACCGGATCACCGACGCGGGGCGGGCGGAGCTGGTCGACTGGGCCCGCGAGCTGGTCTCCACCCCGATGGCGGAGCATCCCCGTTTCCGGGCCGGGTTGTCAGTGCTCGCCGCGCTGCATCCCGACGAGGCCACCGGCCTGCTGCGGCAACGACTCGACCTGCTGGAGGCCGCGATCCGCCAGGACCGCGAAACCCTCGACGCGCACCTGCGGGAGATCCCGCGGCTGTTCCTGGTGGAGTCGGAGTACGACCTCGCCATGCGGGACGCGGAGGCGGACTGGCTGCGGGCACTGCTCGCGGAGTTGACCTCGGGGAGCTACCCCGGGTTGAGCACCTGGCGGGCCTTCCACGAGACCGGCGAGATGCCGGCCGAACTGACCGAGTTGGCCGAGGGAACGCACACCCCGAGGTTCAACCCCGACACCCCAACCACCCACACCCCGGAGGCCAGCCCCGACAGCACCGAACGCCCCGACAGCAGCAGCCGGAGAGCCGACAGCACCGGCTGAAGAGCGGCCCCGGCGAGGTGCGCCAACACCTCACCGGGGCCCTGACCCCGAACCGACGCCTGGGAAGGCACCCGGCCCGAAGCGGCAATCACGAGGATAACCGGGCTCCCTCCCAGGTCCGCGCGCCCGCGCACCGACCACGACAGGTCCGCGCGCCGCGCACCACCGACCACACCAGGGAGAGAGCATGACCACGGTACGAACCGCGATCGTCGTCGGCGGTGGCATCGCCGGGCCGGTGACAGCGCTCGCGCTGCGCCGCGCCGGCATCACCGCAACCGTCTACGAGGCGTACCCGACCACGGCCAGCGGCATCGGCGGCACCCTCGCCCTCGCGCCCAACGGCGTGGCGGCTCTGCGTACGGTCGGCGCGCACGAGGCGGTGACGGCGATCGCCACACCGATCGACCGCAGCGCTCTGGCCGTCGGCCGCCGCCGCCTCGACATGCCCACGCTGACCGGGGTGCCGCCGCTGCACGTGGTGCACCGGGCCGAGCTGTACCAGGTGCTGCACGACCAGGCATTCGCCGAGGGCGTGCCGTTCGCGTACGGCAAGCGGCTGGTCGACGCCGAGCAGACCGGCGACGGCGTGACCGCACGCTTCGAGGACGGCAGTACCGCGACCGCCGACATCCTCGTCGGCGCGGACGGGATCCGTTCCACGGTCCGGGATCTGATCGACCCGGCCGCGCCCGGACCCCGGTTCACCGGGCTGCTCGGCTTCGAAGCCGTCGCCCGGCACGAGGTGGACGCCGAGTCGGGCACCATGACGTTCGCGTTCGGCCGACGCGGCTACTACCTGTACTGGCCCGAGCCCGGCGGCGGCACCCGGTGGGGGGCCAACCTGCCGCAGCAGCGGCCGATGAGCCTCGTCGAGGCCCGGGCGGTACCGGCGGAGCAGTGGCTGGACACGCTGCGCGCCACCTACGGCGACGACGACCCGGGCCGGGAGTTGGTCGGCACCAGCAACGCCGACGACCTCCAGGTGGTCGGATCGTTGCAGATCATGCCGCCCGTGCCGCACTGGCATCGGGGCCGGATGGTGCTGGTCGGCGACGCGGCGCACGCACCGTCGAACAGTTCGGGGCAGGGCGCGTCGCTGGCCATCGAGAGCGCGGTACAACTCGCCCGCTGCCTGCGCGACCTGCCGGACGTCCAGGCGGCGTTCGCCGCGTACGTGCGGCTGCGTCGTAGCCGGGTGGAGAAGGTCGCGGCCCGCGCGGCCCGGATCAACCACGCGAAGGCCCCCGGTGCGGTCGCGCGGACGTTGATGCCGTTGCTGATGCCGCTGATGGTGCGCACGGTGCTGGACCCGGAGAAGACCGTCGCCGACGAGCAGCGCTACGTCATCGACTGGGACGCGCCGGTCACCGCGGAGCCCGCCCTGCGCTGAGCGGTGGCTGCGGGGTGGCCGGCCAGCCACCCCGCAGCAGCCCGCCGGCAGCGCCCAGCCCGCGCCGGGCCAGTCGCGCCGGCCACCCCACGGCGTCAGGGCGCGCGGGCAGCGGTCAGGCCGAGGCGGCGGCCACCGCCGTCCGGGCGACCAGCGCGCGACGCAGGTCGTCGTCGGCGTCGGTCACCACCCGGCGCAGGCCAGGGGTCAGGTCGTCGCGGGTCAGCAGCGCCGCGGCCGCCTCCCGGGTGGGTTGCGCCACGGCGTAGCGGGGGAACGCCAGGGCGGCCACCCGGTCGGCCGTCCAGGGGGTACGCCGGTGCGCGGCGGCCGGCATCTCCGCGAAGTACCGATCGACGTACGCGGCGGTCAGGTCGGCCTGTTCGGGTTGCCAGAACCCCTCGGTGATCGCCTCCAGCAGTCGACTGGACAGCGCGGTGTCCCGCAGGATGATCTCCCAGGTCGCCTGCTTCGTCACCGGGTCGGGCAGTGCCGCCCGGCAGTGGGCGGCCCGTTCCGCGCCCGTGGAGCTGTTGTCGGCGGCGGCCTCGATGGCGATCTCCGCCTCGCCGGCGGCGCCCAGCACCACCAGGCGACGCAGCACCGCCCACCGCAACTCCGCGTCGATCTTCAGACCGGCCGGCACGTCCCGGCCGGCGAGCCAACCGACGAGCAGATCCGCGTCGGTGGTCGCGGCGATCCAACCCCGTGCGGCGGCGAGCTGCAACGACTCCCCGGCCGGCGCGCCGTCGAGCAGCCGCCGGCACGTCCCAGCGACCCTGGCCAGCGCCGTGGAGCGGGTCAGCGGGTCGAGGTAGCGGTCGACCAGGGACCGGCTGAGTGTCAGCACGTCCTCCGCGATGATCACCTCGGTCTCGGTGGGCAGCGCGGCGGCCATCAGGTCGACCAGGCCGGTGACCGGCCGCTCGCCGTCGGTCACCGCGTCCAGTGCCTCGCGCCAGAGCACCGCTCGCGCCAGCGGGTCGGCCAGACCGGGCAGCACCTGCGGGACGGCGTCCGCCGACGCCGGGTCGAGGCGTACCTTCGCGAAGGTGAGATCACCGTCGTTGAGCAGCAACAACCGGGCCGCCGGCTCGCCTGTCAACGCACCGAGCACGGTGCGGCCTCCGTCGGCGTTCGGGTCGATGTCCACCTCGTCACGCCGCCCGGTGCCGTCCATCGAGTAGCGGCCCACGCCGATCCGGTGCGGGCGCAGCACCGGGTACGACTCGGGCGCGGTCTGCACCACTGCCACCTCGGTGTAGCGACCGTCGGCGTCGACGGCGACCTCGGCACGCAGCGTGTTGACCTGCGGGCGGCGCAACCACAGCTCGGCCCAGTCGGACAGGTCCCGCCCGCTGCTGGCGGAGAGGCTGGCCAGCAGGTCGGCGAGCGTGGCGTTGCCGAAGCGGTGTGCGGCGAAGTGCGCGTTCAGGCCGGCGAGGAATGCCTCGTCGCCGAGCCACGCCACCAGCTGACGCAGCACGCTGGCGCCCTTGGCGTACGAGATGCCGTCGAAGTTGAGCAGGCCCGCCTCGGCGTCGACGACCTCCTGCGGGGCGATCGGGTGGGTGGAGGGCCGCTGGTCGGCGGCGTAGCCCCAGGCCTTGCGCCGCATGGCGAAGGTGGTCCAGGCCTGATCGAAGCGGGTCGCCTCGGCGGTGACCCGGGTGCCGAGGTACTCGGCGAAGGACTCGTTCAACCACAGGTCGTCCCACCAGCGCATGGTGACCAGGTCACCGAACCACATGTGGGCCATCTCGTGGGCGATGGTGCCGGCGCGCTGCTCGCGCTGGGTGTCGGTGACCGCCGAACGGAACACGTAGTCGTCGCGGAAGGTGACCAGCCCCGGGTTCTCCATCGCGCCGCCGTTGAACTCGGGCACGAACGCCTGGTCGTACTTGCCGAACGGGTAGCGTTCGGTGAAGAGCTGGTGGAACCGGTCCAGGCACTGCCGGGTGATGGTGAAGATCTCCTCGGCGTCGGCGTCCAGGTGCTCGGCGAGCGACCGGCGGCAGTAGATGCCCAGCGGTATGCCGTCGTGCTCGGCCCGCCGGACGTGGTACGGCCCGGCGATCAGCGAGAAGAAGTACGTGGCCAGGGGCTCGCTCGGGGCGAACTCCCAGCGCCCGGGGGCCGGGTTGGCGGCCAGCTCGGCGTTGCCGGCGACGATCCACTGCGCCGGCGCGGTGACCGAGAGCGTGACCGGGGCCTTGAGGTCGGGCTGGTCGAAGGCGGCGAAGATGCGCGGCGCGTTGTCGAGGAAGGACTCGGCGTAGAGGTAGGTCTCGCCGTCGGCCGGGTCGACGAAGCGGTGCATCCCCTCCCCCGTCTTGGAGTACGCCATCTCGGCCTCGACGACGAGCGTGTTCTCCTCGGCCAGGTCGTCGAGCGGCAGCCGGTTGTCGGTGAGCAGGGCGGGGTCCAGGTCGCGGTCGTTGAGGCGTACACACCGCAGTTTGGCGGGCTTGGCCTCGACGAAGGTCGCGGCGCCGACGGTGGCCCGGAACCGGATCTCGACGCGGGAGCGGAACAGGTCACCCTCACCGGTGAGGTCGAGGTCCACCTGGTAGGACTCGACGGTAATCGCCGCGCCACGCGCGGTCGCCTCTACACGGGTCAGGCTCGGCATCCGCTTATCCTGCCCGATGGGGATCGGCAACCGGTCACCACACGACCCTCGGCACTGGAGGAAAGAACCATGGCGCAGCACCCCAAGGGCGACTTCGACCTCTCTCGGGCGGTCTGGCAGCGGGCCGAGGGGGACACCTCCGACAGCGCCGTCGAGGTCGCCTTCGTCGACGACCTGATCGGGATGCGCAACTCGGCCGAGCCGAACGGCCCGGTGCTGGTCTTCACCCAGGCCGAGTGGGACGCCTTCGTGGCCGGCGCCCAGGACGGCGAGTTCGACCTGGACTGACAGTGCCCGCCGACCCGTCGGTGGGGGATCGCCGTGCCGGTGCCCGTGGTCGGGACCCCGGCACGGCCACGCTGGCACGTTGGCCGGCGCACTCCCGGATCGGCCGTCCGGGGCCGGTGGTCAACCATCGCCGGGGACGTCGCCGTCGCCCCAGCCGAGACCACCCGGGCCCGGGGCGTGGTGGAAGCCCGGGTGGTCGGCCACGTCGACGCAGCGTTCGCCGTCCGGGCCGACCGCGCCGCAGAACAGCCGCTCGGCCCGCTGCCAGGCGTCCGCCGGTGACAGGGCCGCCGCACCGAGTGCCACCTCCGAGCGGAGCAGGCTCAGCGCCTCCGCGTACGCCACGGCCAGCTCGCGGGCCTCGGCCGGGCCGGGCGCGGTGAAGCCCAGGTGCACTGTGAAGAACCGGTGCGGACGGGTGGGCCGCCGCGGCGGCCCGATCAGTGACCGCCCGTCGCGGCCTCCGCCGAGTGCCCCGGCCGCTCGCCGCTGCCGCCAGTGCGGCGATCTGTTGTCGCGCATCCGCCCTCCCCGTGCTCGTCCCACCAGCAGCAAACCAGGTTCCGCCGCCCCTGGGAGGGGCCAGCCGAGCGGGGTTCAGCGGCGTGGACGGGGGTAAGCGCATCGGCAAACGGCGACCAGCCGCACCTGCGCGTGAGGAGAACCCGATGGCGACCATGCCGGCCGACCGCAGCCCGGACAGCACCCTCGCGTTGCTCCGCGCCGGTTACCGGTTCATCGGCGAACGCTGTGAGCGGTACGGCAGCGACGTCTTCAAGACCCGGATCCTGCTCGCCCCGACCATCTGCCTGCGCGGCCGGCCGGCGGCGGAGCTGTTCTACGACAACGACCGCTTCCAACGCGCCACAGCTATGCCGCTGCGCGTGCAGCGGACCCTGACCGGGCGGGGCGGGGTGCAGGGGCTGGACGGGCCGGAGCACTCCGACCGCAAGGCCATGTTCATGTCGATCATGACACCGGCGGCGATCCAACGGCTCGGTCAGCTCTTCGACGACGAGTGGCGGACCCGGGTCGCCGCCTGGGAGGGCGCCGGCCCGGTGTCGCTCTACGACGAGCTGGGCCGAATGCTGACCCGGGTGGTCTGCGCCTGGGCTGGCGTGCCGCTGCCCGCGTCGCAGGTCGAGCGCCGCGCCGTCGAACTGCACGCCATGATCGAGGCTCCGGCCGTGCTGGGACCCCGGCACTGGAGGGGACAGCTGGCCCGGTACCGCGCCGAACGCTCGCTCACCGATCTCATCGAACGGACCCGGGTCGGTTTCGCTCCGGCACCGGCCGGTAGCGCCCTGGCCGTGATCGCCGAACACCGGGACGGGCGCGGCAACCTCCTCCCCCGGCGGATCGCGGCGGTGGAGCTGCTCAACGTGCTGCGCCCGGTGGTCGCCGTCGACCAGTACCTGACCTTCGCCGCGCTCGCCCTGCACGACCATCCGGCCTGGCGGGAACGGGTCCGTGACGGCGAAGCCACCGAGCAGTTCGTCCAGGAGGTACGCCGCTACTACCCGTTCTTCCCGATGGCGGCGGCCCGGGTCCGGCGGTCCTTCGACTGGCAGGGCCACCACTTTCCGCGCGGCCGGCGGGTGCTGCTCGACCTCTACGGCACCAATCACCACCCGACCCTCTGGCCGCAACCGGAGCTGTTTCGCCCGGAGCGGTTCGCCGGCCGCCGGGTGGACCCGTTCGAGCTGATCCCGCAGGGTGGCGGCGACCACTGGGGCGGGCACCGCTGCGCCGGTGAGTGGATCACCATCGACCTGATGAAGCGGGCGGTCACCAACCTCGTCACCACCATGCGTTACGACGTTCCCGTCCAGAACCTGGCCCTGGATCTGCACCGGATGCCAGCGCTGCCACCCCTCGGGCTGACCATCACCAACGTGCGCCGCGCCGGCTGACCCCGCCCCGCCGATCGCAGCGACCGGCGAGGCGGGTACGCCCAGCCGTCAGGGATGCAGGACGCTGCGCAGACAGCCGTCCTCCTTCTTCTCGAACAGCTCGTACCCCTGGGCCCCCTGCTCCAGGGAGAGCGGGTGGGTGGCCAGATATCCGGGGTCGATCTCGCCGGCGGCGAGCCGGTCGAGCAACATCGGGATGTAGCGCTGCGCGTGCATCTGCCCCATCCGCAGCACCAGGGCCTTGTTCATGGCAGCGCCGAGCGGAAACTTGTCGACCAGACCGGCGTACACACCGACGATGCTCACCGTGCCGCCCTTGCGGCACGCCATGATCGCCTGGCGGACCGAGGTCGGGCGGTCGGTCTGCAACCGCGCCGCCTGCTTCACCCGGTCGTACGCGTAGGTCGGTCCGACGTCGTGCGACTCCATCCCGACGGCCTCAATGCAGGCGTCCGGCCCGCGCCCGGCGGTCAGCTCACGCAGCGCCTCCAGCACGTCCGTCTCCGCGTAGTTGATCGTCTCGACCCCGATCCGTTCGGTCGCGGTCTTGAGCCGATCCGAAAATCGGTCGATCATGATGACCCGCTCGGCGCCCAGGAGTTGCGCCGAACGGGCCGCCATCTGACCGACTCCACCAGCACCCCAGACGGCCACCACCTCGCCGCCGGTGAACCCGCAGAAGTCCGCCGCCATCCACCCGGTGGGCATCGCGTCGGAGGCGAACACCACCGAGTCGTCCGGTACCCCGTCGGGTACGGCGAAGGCGCCGATGTCGCCGAACGGCACCCGGATGTACTCGGCGTGTGATCCCGAGTAGCCGCCGGCGGCGTGCGAGTAGCCCAGGATGCCGGCCGGTGAGTGCCCCCACAGCTTCTCGGTGAACACCGGCTGCGGATTGGAGTTGTCGCAGAGCGAGTACTGCTCGGTCCGGCAGTACCAACAGCCACCGCAGGCGACCACCGACCCCACCACCACCCGGTCGCCGACCCGGTGCCGCCGTACGCCGGGCCCGGTCTCCACCACCTCGCCCATGAACTCGTGGCCGAGGATGTCCCCCTCCCGCATCGCCGGCAGGTACCCGTTGATCAGGTGCAGGTCGGAGCCGCAGACGCTGCTGGCCCGGACCCGGACGACGATGTCCCCCTCGGCGCGGATCTGGGGCTCCGGCACGTCCCGGACGGCCAGCTTGCCGACGCCTTCCCAGCAGAGCGCCCTCATGCCCGTCCTCCCGTCATCAACGTCTCCCGTACCTGGTCGGTCGCCTTCTCCTGGGCGGGGCTCCGGCCGGACGGGTCGTCCCGGGTGTCGACCACCTGGCCACACTCGATCAGCGCCTTCACCCGACGCAGCGCGTCCCGCAGCGCCAGGTCCGGCTCGTCGCCGCTGACCAGGCCGGCCAACCGACGCACCGGACCGGAGCGGTAGCGCAGCTCGGCGCGGATCTCGGTGCCCCGGCCCTGAGGTGCTTCGGTCAGCTCGATCCGACCCAGCTGCGGTGTCGGCCCGTCCTCGACCCGCCACCGCAGGGTGCCCGTCCCCTCGACGGTGATCTCGGCCTGCCACTGCGTCTCACCGCCGGCCCGGTCGCGGGCCACGCACCGCCAACGCCGCTCGTCGAGCTGCTGCAACGTGGCCCACCCGGCCAGCGCGCGGTCCAGCCGTTCGCGGTCGGTCCAGAAGCCGATCACCTCGTCCCGGGACCGGTCCACTGTCACCCCACGACGCACCACGTACCAACCGTCCTGCCGCTCCGGCTGATGCCGGTGCCGACGGCGGGCCACCGCACGCCCCACGCCGACGGCCGTCGCCGCGGTGACGCCGAGCAGCGCCCACCTGGTTCCGTTGTTGGTCATCACGTCTCTCTCCTCCACCCGCACAACCGGGCATGGACAGCTCTTGAGCGCAGCGCTACCCGGGCTCCGGCAGTCGAAACGACCCATTGTTTGATCGACGGAAATGCGGGCAGATGCTGCTCAACACCGACCGCGACCCTGGCCGCCACGGAGTTGCCATGTCCTCGTTCAGCCCTACTGGAGACGCCCGGCCCGCCACCCGCCGGTCGGCGGTCGCGCACGAGGGCGCCGGCACGTCGCCGGTCCGCCTACCGATGACGTACGTGCTGCCGCTGCGCTGGGACAGCGACACCGGCCTGGCCGAGCTGACCGACTACCTGCGCTGGCTCGGTGACCGGGTCGAGGTGCTCGTGGTCGACGGCTCACCTCCGCCCCTCTTCGCCCGGCACGCCGAGGCGTGGCGGGGCCTGGCCCGGCACCTTCCACCGGATCCGAGCGAGCGTGGGCTCAACGGCAAGGTGCTGGGCGTACACACCGGCGTCCGCGCGGCCGGCCACGAGCACGTGGTGATCGCCGACGACGACGTCCGGTACGACGAGTCCGCGCTGGCCGCGGTGCATCGGCTGCTGGGCCGGGCGGACCTGGTACGACCGCAGAACTACTTCGACCCGCTGCCCTGGCACGCCTGGTGGGACACCGGCCGCACGCTGCTCAACCGGGCGCTCGGGACGGACTACCCGGGCACCCTTGCCGTGCGGCGCAGCACCTTCCTGGCCATGGGCGGGTACGACCCGGACGTGCTCTTCGAGAACCTGGAGCTGATCCGCACTGTGCGCGGGTACGGCGGCACCGAGGCCGCCCCGGCCTGGCTGTACGTCCGCCGACTGCCTCCGGACGCCGCGCATTTCCGTGGTCAACGGGTCCGTCAGGCGTACGACGATCTGGCGCAGCCGGCTCGCCTGCTGACCGCGCTCGCGGTGCTGCCGGCGCTGGCGGCGGCGGTCGCGTCGCGCCGCCCCAGGCTGCTGCTCGGCGCGGCGGCCGGTGTCGTCGCCCTGGCCGAGACGGGTCGCCGCCGCGCCGGCGGCACCCGGGTGTTCCCGCCGGCCACGGCGCTGGCGGCCCCACTCTGGCTGCTGGAACGCGGTCTGTGCGGCTGGCTGGCGGTCGGCCAACGCCTCCTGCTGGGCGGAGTCCGCTACGGCGACACCCGAATCCGCCGAGCCGCCAACCCCGCCCCGCGCAACCCACGTCTCCCCGCGATCTTGCACTTTCGGTCGGGACAAAACCGCCGTTAGACCCACAGAACACCAGCCGAAACCGCAAGATCGGCGCTGGCTTCGACGCGACAGCTCGCGGGCACCGGAGGGTGACCGCGAGCTGTCGTGCTGGGTTGAGGGTGGGTCAGGGGGTGGCGTGGTCCTTGACCTGGTGGGCGGCGGACTTCGTGTCGTCCCTGACCGCGTGCACGGCGTCCTGAGCGGTGGACTTCACCGACTCGGCGGCCTGCTGGGCCGGCTCGCGCAGCTCGCCGGCCACCTCGCCCAGCTTCTCCTTCACGGCCCCACTGTGCTCGCTGACCTTGGCCTTCACCTGGGTGGCGGCCTGCTGCTCGCGCCGGGAGGCCGGGATCAGCGACGAGGCCAGCCAGCCGACCCCGAACGCGATCAGGCCGGCGGCGAGAGGGTTGCCCTGGGACTTCTGCCGGATCACCCGCGGGGCGCTGTGCGCGGCGTCGCTGACAGTGGTCGCCGCCGACTGCGCGGCGTCGCCGACGCTGGAGGCCGCCGACGAGGCGCGGTCGCCCACCGAGTGGGCGGCCTGGCCGGTGCCGTGGCCGAGGTCAGACGCGGTTCCCATGACCTTGTCCCTCACATTCTGCAGAGCGGAACGGGCCCGCTGCTTGCGGTCGTCGACGATGCGGCTGGGGCTGACCTTGTACGCCAGCGCATCCACATCGGAGCTGAGGCTGTTACGGGTGGCTTCGATCTCCCGGCGGATCTGATCGGGATCGGTGCTCATCGGGTGACTCCCTCCGGGTGCGGCTTGAGCGCGTCGGGGATCCGCTGCACGCTGTCGTTGGTCTGTTTGAGCCCGCGTACGTGCTGGGCGTTCTTCTTGGCCATCGAGTAGAGGACCGCGGCGACCACGGCCCAGATCACGGCCACGATCAGCGCGGCCAGGCCGGAGTCCATGACGTTGTCCAGGAACTGCCAGATGGCGATGGACACGAAGAGGGCCACCATGTAGCCGCCGAAGCCGGCACCACCGAAGAGGCCCGCGGCCTTGCCGGCCTTCTTGCCCTCCTGCCGGATCTCGGCCTTGGCCAGCTCGACCTCCTGGCGCATCAGCGTCGACAGGTCGGCGGTGACCTGACGCATCAGGTCACCCAGCGAGCTGCCCTTCACCTCCGACGCGGTGTGCGGGGCACCCGCGTCAGGGTGGTAACCGGAGTCCAGCCCGGACCCCTGCGTCGGCATGCTCATGCCGTCGCCTCCCTTCGGATGACTCGGCGGCTCACGGGCGAGGGCTGCCGCTGGACGGCACGCCCGGCAGCGGATCGATCTGGGTCACCGGCGGCAGCGGCTGGCCGGTGCCGGAGTGCTCCGGGTAGTCGCCTCGACCCGGCTCGGCGGAGCCGCCGGGCGCCGGGTCGGCGTAGGTACCGGGCGTCTGGTCGGTGTAGCCACCGGACGTCGGCGGGGTGTGCGTACCGGGGGTCGGGTCGAGGTAACCGCCCGGCGGAACGGCGTCCGGCACCGCGCGGGGCGCCGGCGGCTGCGTCGGGATCACTGCGGTCTGCTCCGGGTCGTACGCCCCGGCGCCCCGGAAGGTCGAGGAGCCGTTGCCGGAGTCGTCGCCGGCGGCCGAGATGCCACGGGTCAGCCGACCGGCCAGCACACCGAGCACCGCTGCGCCGACCAGGAAGGTGCCCGGGTTACGCCGCGCGTAGTCACGTACCTCGGTGATCAGGTCGCCGGGCTCGCGCTGCTCAAGCCAACCGGCGGCGCCCTGCACCCGGTCGGCGGCCTGGCGGGCCAGCTCGGTCACCGGGCCGGCCTGGCCACCCTGCTCGGCCATCGAGCGCATCTCGTCGGCCAGCGAACGCAGCCCACCGGCGGCTCGGCGCTGCTGCTCACCGGTCTGGCTGGCGAGTTGGCTGCGGGCCTCGCCGTACAGGTTGCGGGCCTGCCGGGCCGCCTCACGGCCGACCTCGGTGCCCTGCTCCTTGGCGGTCTGGGCGACCGCGCCACCAGCCTGCGCGGCCTCCGACCCGACCTGGCGCGCCTGGTCGCGGACGCCACCGCCGTTGGTCGACTGCTGCCCGTACGTGGAAGACGTAGGTGAAAGATCGTAAGTCATGATTTCCCTTCCGCTCAGAAAGTCGTAGCGGTTGTGCTGGGGGGATGCGGCGCGTTGCCGCCGCCGCTGACCATTCACCTACCCTGCGTTTCGGCTTCCATACCTCTTCGTGCATTTATCTGCGCGGCCCACCGGTTGGTCTTCAAAATGGAGGATCGTCGGGCTGCGTCACGTCGCCGCTGCGGACAGTGAGGTTCGCGAAGGTTGGCAGATCCACGGAGGGGGCAGCGATGGCACGAGACGCACGAGGCGGCCGAGCGGCCGGCCCTCGACCCCGGGTCCAGCTGGCCGCGCTGGTCGTGGCCGGGGTCTTCCTGCTGATCGGCGTCCTCGGCTTCATCCCCGGCATCACCACCGACTACGGCGAGCTGCGGTTCGCCGGGCACCACTCGGACGCCCACCTGCTCGGGCTGTTCCAGGTGTCGATCCTGCACAACGTGGTGCACCTGCTCTTCGGGCTGGCCGGCCTGGTCTTGGCCCGCAGCGTCGCAGGTGCCCGCGTCTTCCTGGCCGCCGGTGGCGCGATCTACCTCGCTCTCTGGCTGTACGGCCTGGCGATCGAGGCGGTCAACCCGGAGGGCGGGGCGAACATCCTGCCGGTCAACGACGCCGACAACTGGCTGCACCTCGCTCTCGGCTTCGGGATGCTCGCGCTCGGGCTGCTCCTGTCGAACCAGGCCGGCACCGGCGGACGCCTGGACAGCCCCGCCGAACGGCACTGAACTGGACCTTTGTGGTTTCGAGGTCACGCCCGCAGGGGTAAGTCGACCGGCGAAGGAGGTGCGATCATGCCTCGTTGGCTGCGTGACAACGCCCTGGCCGTCGCCATGCTGGGGGCGTTCCTGGTCTTCCTGGTGTTGCAGAGCGTCTTCGGCTGGCAGACCCACAACGAGGAGCTGACCGAGTTCGGGGCCGCGCCGTTGAGCTGGCCGTCGTACCTGACCACTGGGCACTTCGCCGAGGCGGTCTTTGAGAACTGGGAGTCCGAGTTCCTCCAGATGGGCGGGTACGTGCTGCTCACCGCGTACCTGGTGCAGCGGGGCTCGGCCGAGTCGAAGCCGATGGACCAGACCGACCGACCGGAGGACGACGAGCGCCGGGCGACCCCGCAGTCACCCTGGCCGGTACGCGTCGGGGGCCTGCCGCTGGTGATCTACCGGAACAGCCTCTCCCTCGCGCTGCTGCTGATCTTCGCCGGTTCGTTCGTCGGTCACCTGCTCGGTGGCACCGCCGCGTACAACCAGGAGCAGGCGCTCCAGAGCGGGGCACCACCGATCGGGGTGTGGGACTTCCTCGGCACCAGCGACTTCTGGTTCCAGTCCATGCAGAACTGGCAGAGCGAGTTTCTGGCGGTCGGCGCGCTGATCCTGCTGAGCATCGTGCTGCGCCAGCACGCCTCGCCGGAGTCGAAGCCGGTGACCGTCGAACACGCCAGCACCGGCGCCTGAACCGGCGACGCGGCAGCGGCGACGCGGCCGTCAGGCCGCGACCGGCAACCGCTTGGCGAAACAGACGCTGTACGAGTTGCCCACGTACTCGCCGTAGACCGGGATCTGCTGGTAGCCACACGCGGTGTACAAGGCGATGGCGGCCGGCAGGTAGCTGCCCGTCTCCAGGCAGACCACCGAGTGCCCCTGCCGGAACGCGCACTCCTCCAGCGCGGCGAGCAGCTGACGACCGATCCCCCGCCCCCGGTACGCGGGCCGCACGTACATCCGCTTGACCTCGCCGGTCTCGGCATCGAGCGCCTGGAGCCCGCCGCAGGCGACCGCCCGACCGTTCACCACCACCGCCAGGTAGCGGACGTCGTCATGGGGGACGAAGACCTGCCCGTCCAACCCGCCGTCGGCCTCGCGCAGCTCACGCTGCTGCGCGATGACCATGGCGGCGATCTCCGGATCGGTGGCAGGCCGGGACTCGATCAGCATCACCCCACGCTAGGAGGCGTGGATTTCGGGGAGGTTTCCGGAAATCAACCCCACCACGGAGCGCAACGAACTACTCGGCGTCGTCCTCGTCGTCGATGTCGTCGTCGGACGCGTCCGCGCCCAAATCGTCGGCCGAGCGGACCCGGCGAGCCTTCCGGGCGGCGAGCCGGTCCGCGGCGGAGGCCCGGTTCGACTTCTCCTCCAGGCGGACGTCGGTGCCCCGGTTGCCGGGTACGAAGTCCACACCGGCGAAGAGGGTCGGCTGCCAGTCGAACTCGCGCACGCCGATCCGGACCAGATCGCCGGGCTGCGCGCCGGCCTTGGCCAGCTTGTCCTCCACCCCGAGCCGGGCCAGTCGGTCAGCCAGGTAGCCGACCGCCTCGTCGTTGTCGAAGTTGGTCTGCTTGACCCAGCGCTCCGGCCGGACACCACGCACTGTGAATGAGCCGTCCGCCTCGGCCGTGATGGTGAATCCGTCGTCGTCCACAGCGATCGGGCGGATGACGATACGGGTCGGCTCGGCGGGCGGAGCGGCCTTACGCTCTGCGTCGACCAGATCGGCCATCGCGTAGGTCAGCTCCTTGAGCCCCTCCCGGGTGGCTGCGGAGACCTCGAACACCTGGTAACCGCGTTCCTCCAGGTCGGGGCGCACGATCTCGGCGAGGTCGCGGCCGTCCGGCACGTCGATCTTGTTGATGGCGACCAGCCGTGGCCGGTCGGTGAGGCCGCCGTACTGGCTCAGCTCCGCCTCGATGGCGTCGATGTCGGCCACCGGGTCACGGCCGGGCTCCAGGGTCGCCGAGTCGATGACGTGCACCAGCACGGCGCAGCGCTCGATGTGCCGCAGAAACTCCAGGCCCAGACCCTTGCCGGTGGCCGCGCCGGGGATCAGGCCCGGCACGTCCGCGACGGTGAAGGTGTGGTTGTCCATCCGGACCACGCCGAGGTTGGGCACCAGGGTCGTGAACGGGTAGTCGGCGATCTTCGGCTTCGCGGCGGAGATCACCGAGATCAGCGACGACTTGCCGGCGGACGGGAAGCCCACCAGGCCCACATCGGCGACGCTCTTCAGCTCCAGCACGATGTCCAGTTGGTCGCCGGGCTCCCCCAGCTCGGCGAAGCCGGGCGCCTTGCGCTTGGCGTTGGCCAGCGAGGCGTTGCCCCGCCCGCCGCGCCCGCCGCGGGCGACCTCGAACGTGGTGCCGGCACCGACCATGTCGGCCAGCACGGTGCCGTCGGAGGTCTGCACCACGGTGCCGTTGGGCACCTTCAGCACCAGGTTGTGGCCGTTGGCCCCGTCCCGGTTCGAGCCGGCGCCGCCCTTGCCGTTGTCGGCCTTGACGTGCGGGTGGAAGTGGAAGTCGAGCAGCGTGGTCACCTGCGGGTCGACCACCAGGGACACGCTGCCCCCGTGCCCACCGTTGCCGCCGTCCGGCCCACCGAAGGGCTTGAACTTCTCGCGGTGGATCGAGGCACAACCGTGCCCGCCATCGCCGGCCTGCAGATGCAGAACGACCCGGTCAACGAACGTTGCCACGGCGTCAATCCTTCCAGCGAGGCTCGACCTCGCACTTCGCTTAAAAAGGCTAAGCGGGCCGGGACCCGGAGGTCCGCGGCCCGCTTAGCCCGAGAACTACTGCTGCGGAACGATGCTGACGGTCTTGCGACCGCGCTTGGTGCCGAACAGGACCGCACCGGCGGACAGCGCGAACAGCGTGTCGTCGCCGCCACGGCCGACCAGGTCACCGGGGTGGAACTTGGTGCCACGCTGCCGGATGATGATCTCACCGGCGCTGACGACCTGACCACCGAAGCGCTTCACGCCGAGTCGCTGGGCCGCGGAGTCACGACCGTTACGCGAGCTGGACGCACCCTTTTTGTGAGCCATTGGAGGACGACCTACTTCCCGCTGGAGATGCCGGTCACCTTGACCTGGGTCAACGGCTGGCGGTGACCCTGGCGCTTGTGGTAGCCAGTCTTGTTCTTGAACTTGTGGATCCGGATCTTCGGGCCCTTGGTGTGCGCGGCGATTTCGCCGGACACCGCGACCTCGGCAAGCTTCGCCGCGTCGGTCACCAGGTCGTCACCGTCGACGAGGAGCACCGCGGTGAGCTTCACCGCGTCACCGGGGGCACCGGTGAGCTTCTCGACCTCGATCACGTCGCCCTCGGCGACCTTGTACTGCTTGCCGCCGGTCTTGACGATCGCGTACATCGGAGGCGGACTCCCTGTCGTTGAGGCTGCTGGCGGTCGTTCCCGCAGCGGCTCGCCGGGTAGCAGTGCACGGCGGCGCGGGCACACGGGAACTCGGCACACCAAAGGTGGGCCGCAGGCAAGAGTACGCCATCGCTGGCCCGTACCCCAAACCGGCCCGCCCTGGTCAGCGCGCGCAGAGCTGGTCGAGGCGCTGCTGGAGCCGGTCGAGTTCGGTCTCGTCGATCGCCTCGACGTCGGCACCGAGCGCGGAAACCTCGGTGCCGAGGTCGGTGAGCAACGTCTTGAGCTGCGGATCGTCGGTCCGCTCCGACTGCTCCCGCAGTACGGTCCGCCAGCCCGCCAGCGCCGCCTCGGCCCGTCCCCGGGCAGCCTCGGCCGTACGGCTGTCCCCGGCGCCCACCGCGGCGAGCATCCGACCCAGCTCCGCGACGTACGTCCGGACGGCAGTGGTGCTGGCCTCCTGCGCGGCGGCGCAGACCTGGGTGGCGTTGCCGCCCGCCACACCACCGCTGGCCGGCATGCCGGTCGGGCCGGGAGGGGTGCCAGCGGCCGCCGGGCCAGCGCCGTCGGCGGTCCCACCGGTGGAGCAGCCGGCCGCGCCGGAGAGCATGGTGAGCAGCGCGGTGACCGCGAGCAGACGGCGCATCTTCTTCTCCTGACCTGGGACGGCCGATCGAGGACCGGGTGGCCACAACGACGAGGTCCCTCCCCCGTCACTTTGCCGGGAGAGGGACCTCGTCAAACACGTGGCCGGTCAGGCGCTCAGGGGCGGGTCCGCCGACGGGCTCCACCGCGGCGCGACCGGCGACGGCCGCCACCGCCCTCGGTGGTCTCCTCGTCGCCCTCACCGTCAGCGAGCGCGTCCGGGTCGTCAGCCGCGGCCAGCCGAGCCGACTCACCCTGCTGAGCGTCGGAGATCGCCGGTGCGGCGGCGGTGTCCGACTCGTAGCGGGACAGGTCGTAGCCCATGGTGTCCTGGTAGTCGGTGCCCGGCTCGGCCGTGGTGTCGGTGTCGACGACCTCGACCGCGGTCCGCTCGGCCGCGGCCGGGGCGTTCTTGCGCGCCCGGCGGCGGGACGAGGTGGCACCCTGCTCGGCAGCCGGAGCGGGAGCCACCGCCGAGGCGACCGCCTTGACCTTCTCCCCCGCACCGGCGGGACGCGGCTTCTCCGGCACCGGCTCGGTGTGGATGATGACGCCCCGGCCCTTGCAGCACTCGCAGGTCTCGCTGAACGCCTCCAGCAGGCCCGCGCCGATCCGCTTACGGGTCATCTGCACCAGGCCGAGCGACGTGATCTCGGTGACCTGGTGCTTGGTGCGGTCCCGGCCCAGGCACTCGGTGAGCCGGCGCAGCACCAACTCACGGTTCGACTCCAGCACCATGTCGATGAAGTCGATCACCACGATGCCGCCGATGTCCCGCAACCGGAGCTGACGGACGATCTCCTCCGCCGCCTCCAGGTTGTTGCGGGTGACCGTCTCCTCCAGGTTGCCCCCGGAGCCGGTGTACTTGCCGGTGTTGACGTCGACGACAGTCATCGCCTCGGTGCGGTCGATCACCAGGGAGCCGCCGGAGGGCAGGAAGACCTTGCGGTCCAGACCCTTGATGATCTGCTCGTCGATCCGGTACTCGGCGAACACGTCGCTCGTGCCGACGTGCCGGCGCACCCGGTCGACCAGGTCCGGAGAGACGTGCGACAGGTACGACTCGACGATGTCGTACGACTGCTCGCCCTCGATCACCAGCTCGCGGAAGTCCTCGTTGAACAGGTCCCGGACCACCCGGATGACCAGGTCGGGCTCCCCGTAGAGCAGTGCCGGGGCGCCACCCTCGGCGGCCTTGGCCTGGATGTCCTCCCACTGCGCCTGGAGCCGCTTGACGTCACGGGCCAGCTCGTCCTCGGTGGCGCCCTCGGCGGCCGTCCGGACGATCACGCCCGCGCCGTCCGGGACCAGCTTCTTGAGCACGTCCCGCAGCCGCTTGCGCTCGTTGTCCGGCAGCTTGCGGCTGATCCCGGAGGCGTTGCCGTTGGGGACGTAGACCAGGTGCCGGCCCGAGAGCGCGATGTGGCTGGTCAGCCGTGCGCCCTTGTGCCCGATCGGGTCCTTGGTGACCTGGACCAGCACCGAGTCCCCGGAGCGCAGCGCCTGCTCGATCGAGCGGGCCCGCCCCTCCAGCCCGGAGGTGTCCCAGTTGACCTCACCGGCGTACAGCACGGCGTTGCGGCCCCGACCGACGTCGACGAACGCGGCCTCCATGCTCGGCAGCACGTTCTGCACCTTGCCGAGGTACACGTTGCCGGCCATCGTCCCGGAGGAGTTGCGGGTGACGTAGTGCTCGACCAGCACGCCGTCCTCCAGGACGGCGATCTGGGTGCGGTCACCGCGCTGGCGGACCGCCATCACCCGGTCGACGGCCTCCCGGCGCGCCAGGAACTCCGACTCGCTGAGGATCGGCGGGCGGGTACGGCGCTGCTCCCGACCGTCCCGGCGGCGCTGGCGCTTGGCCTCCAGCCGGGTCGAGCCGGACACACCCTGCACCTCGTCGACGGTCCGGCGCGGCTCGCGGATCTTCACCACGGTCGGCACGCCGTCGTCCGCCGCGCCCTCGGTGTCGCCGGCGCCACGACGGCGGCGACGACGACGACGACGGGTCAGACCGTCCCCGCCCTCGGACTCCTCGTCCTCGTCGGCCTCGGCCTCTGCCTCGGCGGTCTCTTCCTCGTCGGCCTGCGCCGCCTCGTCGGACTCCTCGTCCTCGGCGTCGTCGGCCCCGCCCTTGCCCCGGCCCCGGCCCCGGCGACCACGCCGGCGGCGGCGGCGCGCGGCGGCGCTGTCCTCGTCGTCCTCATCCGCCTCGGCGGCCTCGTCGGCCTCCTCGGTCGGCTCCTCTTCGGCCTCGATGGCCTCGATCGGCTCCACCGGCTCGACCTCGCGGCGACCGCGCCGACGGCGGCGGGACGGCTCGGCGGCCTCCTCGACGGCCGGCTCCTCGGTCGTCGCGGCGGGCTCCACCGGTCGGGTCACCGGCACGGCGTCCGGCTGGGGTGCCATGAACAGCACTGTGGGCGCGGAGAGGGCGGCGCGCCGGCGACGGGTACGCGGCTGCTCCGGCTCGATCTCGGCCGGCTCGTTCGGCTCATCCGTCACACCGGAGACGGCCACACCCGGTGGCACCTCGCCGGAGCGGTTCTGCGCACCACTGCTCCAGGCCAGCTCGGCGGCGGACGTGCTCGGGAGGGCCGGGGAGTCGTTCAACTCGGCCTCGGCCTCGCGCAGGTCGGACTCCGCCGGCTCCTCGGCGACGTCCGGCTCCTCGACGACCGGCTCCTCGACCGCGAGCGGCTGCTCGGTGGCGGGCGGCTCCTCGACGGCCGCCGGCGTGGCCTTCTTCCGCCGGGTACGGGTCACCTTGACCGGCGGCACCACCTCGGCCGAGGCCGCCTCCGCAGAGGCGGCGACCAGCGGCTCCTCGGCGGTCGTCTCGACGGGGGTGGCCTTGCGGCGGCGCCGGGGGGTCTTCGGTGCGACGTCCAGGTCGCCGGAGACCGGGGCGAAGACCTCCGCCTGCGGCGACTCGACGTTGCCGGCGCCACCGCTGGGCGCCTCGATCGGGGCGTCGGTCTGCTCCGGCTGGTTGAGCGGGGCGGCCCGACGACGGGTCGCCCGGGTGCGCCGCACCGGCGCGGCCGGTTCGGCGGCCTCAGCGGGAGCGCTCTCCGCGCCGGCCGGTTCCATCGAGGCCGACCCGACAGCGGTGGTGGAGGTCTCGACGGCGGCGCCGTCGGCCGTGGTGCTCTGGTCGGCGGTGTCACCGGCCGGCTGTGAACCGGTCCGTTCGCCGCCCTCGGGCTCGTTCTCGAGCATGGACGTTCTCCAGTTCTGGCTAGCCCGGGCGCGGGTGAGCGCTGCCACGCAGGGTCGCCGCAAAAGTGTTTCCGCCGGGCGCGCGTGGTGCGCGACCGCCGAAGTCTGCCTGCCAGAACACCGACCGTCGGTCAGTGCCCAACGATGGCTGCCCCGTCGCGGTCCGCATCCAACGGATCCACGATCGCACCCTGCGCGGTCAACGTGCCCTGAGCCAGCCGTGTCACCCTCGGCGAAACCGGCGGCTCCAGGTCGGCCACCACGCGGAGGCCGGAAAGGACGTCATCGGGCCGTACGGACGGGGTGACCTGCCGCACGACCAGTTCGAGTATCGCACACGGTACGGCCGGCGCCCCGGAAGGCGTCGGCGTAGGCAGCTGGACATCGATCGATATCACCGCGGCTCGGGCGTCGAAAGTGCGTCGACCCTGCTTCGTCATCCGCTCGACCAGCACTTCCTCGGCCGCGACGAAGGCGTCCACCGCGGCGCGCAGCACCGCCGTGTCGACCTCAGGCAACTCGATGTGCCAGTGCGACGCCTCGATCCGGTCCGGCAGGTTGCCCCCTTCGGCGATCACGGCGTCCAGAACATCCAGCCCCGGCGAGAGCGCGGCGTCCAACGCGGCGCGCAACGCCTCCGGGTCGACGGCCGCCTGAAGGGCGATTTCCAGGTATTCCGCCTCGCTCGCCACCCCGGTCGGCGCGGCGCTGGCGTAGGAGATCTTCGGGTGCGGGTGAAACCCCTGGGAGAAGGCGACCGGCACGGCGGCCCGGCGTAGCGCGCGCTCGAACGCCCGGGCGAAGTCCCGGTGCGAGGTGAATCGCAGCGGTCCGCGCTTGGCGTACCGGATGCGGACGCGCTGGACGACCGGTGCCTGGCCGCCCTCGGGTTGAGGCTTCTTGGCGATCGTGGGCTCCTCGGGTGTACCTGCGTGTCCGCCCATCCTGGCGCAGGGCTCGTGGCGGTACGCAGCCGGGGCGGCCGAATCACCAGACAGACGGTCACAAACCGGTCGCCAGGGTCGCGACCACCCGGCACGAAAGCCGATGGCCGGCCGGTGACGCGGAGGTCACCGGCCGGCCACCGCGAGGCGGACCGGTTACCGCTCCCTCGGCGGCGCGGGCGGTGACCCGCCCGGCGGCGGGCCGTAACCGGAGGGAGGGGTGTAGCCCGAGGGCGGGGCGTAGCCGGAAGGCGGGGCATACCCGGGTGGAGGCGGGTAGCCCGGCGGTGGCGCGTAACCCGCGTCAGGCGGCGGGTACGCGCCCTGGGCCGCCCGGTCGAGCAGCTCGTCCGGGATGTCGGCGGCCCGGGCCGCCTCCCGCCGGTACCGGCGGCGGTTCCAGTTGAGGTAGACCACGAGACCCAGCAGCAACACCAGCACCACGGCGATGCCGATGCCGACCACCATGACCTGCTGGTCGGTGGGGCCACCGCGATCGCCGTGCTGGGTGACGTCGAACTCCTCGTCCGGGCCCCCGGCACGGGCCGGGCCCGGGTCGGTCGCCGCCGCGGCCGGGTCGAGCAGCGGGTTGACGGTGACCGGTGGCACGTTCGCGGTCAGCGCCTTCATCGGGTCGATCACCCCGAAGCCGTACTGCGGATCTCGCCCGGACGGGCCCGCGTCCCGCGCGGTCCGGATGATCCGGTTGATCACGCTCGGAGCACTGAGGTCCGGGTACTTGGCTCGGATCAACGCGGCCAGAGCGGAGACGATCGCACTGGAGTCGGAGGTGCCGTCACCCCAGCCGTAGCCCCCCTCGTTGGTGACGTTGTACACGCTGTCGCCGGGAGCGGCGACCACCGCCTCCGGCCCCTGGACGGAGCCGGACCAGAACGCGCCGCCCTTGGTCGTCCCGGTCACCGCGATCACACCGGGGGTGTTGGCGGGCTTGCCCACTGTGGTGCGGCCCTGGGCGGTGTTACCCGCGGAGGCGACCAGGACGACGTCACGGTCCAACGCGTACTGGATTGCGCTCTTCTGCACGGGATTGGCGAAGCCGGGGCCACCAATGGATATGTTGATCACTTTGGCCCCGCCGTCGACGGCCATCCGGATGCCCCGGGCAATCCCGGCGTCGGTGTAGACGCCGTCCTCCTTGCGCATCTTGATGGGCAGGATCTTCGCGCCGGGGGCGATGCCGTCCACCCCGTCGCGGCTGGGTTTCGCCGCGATGATGCCGGCCATGTGCGTGCCGTGCCCGACCTCGTCGGCCCGGCCGTCTCCGGAGGCGCCGTAGCTGCGTCCACCGGGAAGCACCTGACCTCGCAGGTCCGGGTGGCTGGCCTCGACGCCAGTGTCGACCACGGCCACGACCACGCCCCGCCCGGTCGAGATCTTGTGCGCCTGGTCGATCCGGAGCTCGTCCAGATACCACTGCTCGGCCCGACGGGGCGCGGCGGCCGCCGGTTGAGCGACCCCCACCACCAGGAACCCCGCCAGGAGACAGGCGACTACCGGCCGGAGGCCTCCGAGGTTCACCCTCATCCGTCCATCCTCATCGAAGGACACCCGGGGACGCCCCGTCACCAGGGCCCCACGGATCGTCATCCTCAGTCAACCACGACGAGTGCTCGGAGCCGGTGCCGCCACCCTGCCCGGCACCACCCGCGCCGCCCATCATGCCGCCGCCCATCATTCCGGCACCGCCGACGCCGGCCCCACGCGCGCCGCCCGCCATCCCGGCGCCACCGGCGGCCTGGGCGGTGCGCAACGCGTTCGCCGCGCTCGTCATCGGCGGCAGCTTTCCGTTGCCGCCACCCACCATGCCGGGGATGCCACCCACGCCGATCCCGGCCCCGCCGGCGATCCCGCCGGCCGAGCGGACGCGGGGACCGCCGCCGAAACCACCGCCGGCGCCACCGAGACCGGCGCTGCCGACCCCGCCGCCGCCGACCCCGCCGCCGCCGATGCCGCCGCCGCCGATGCCGCCGCCCAGGCCGCCGACCCCGCCCGGGGTGGCGCCCGCCAGACCGCTGCTGTAGCCGGCGTCGCCGTCCGCGTAGCCCGGCAAGCTGGAGCCCGTCGACGGGGGTGTGAGCTGACCCGTGCCGCCGGTGGGCGAGCCATCGCCGAGGCCACCGGGCCTGGTCGGGGAGAACGGGTCGACGGCGGACGTCGGACCGCCCGTGTCACCGATGCCCGGCGGCCTGCTGCCGATCGTGGGGCCGCCACCGCCGATGTCGGGCTTCCCGCCGAATTCGCCACCACTGATGTCGGGCCGCCCCGAGGGCGGGACCCGGGGGTCCCGACGGATATCGTCCTCTACGCCCGATCTATCCGGGCTGTTGATGGTGAGCTTGGGGCGCTCCGTGTAGACGGCCTGGGGCAGCGGCGCCATCGCGGTGTTCGCCGCGTTCTGATTGTCGCGGTACCAGTTGTCGAGGTGGGCTCCGGTGTCCCACCAGCCGCCCCGCTTCTGGTCACCGGCCTGGCCGTCGACCTTCATCGTCGCTTCCAGGTCGTCGGCCTTGTCACGGAACGCGCCGTCGGCGTACGAGCCGGGGTTGTTCTGGTAGTCCTTGCGCAGCGCGGCGAGGAACCCCGACGAGCTCTCGCCGTCGCGGGCATCGTCGAGCTCGGTGCCGTTGGGCAGGCTCCACTCGTTGAAGCCGAAGTCGTCCATCAGCGGGATCGGGATCGTGGAGACCGACTTGCGGATGTCGCCCTCGATCCGCGTCAACGCGCCACTGACGTTCGTCGCGTCGGTGATCAGATCCTCGATCTGCTTACCGATCTTGCCCAGGTGCTCGCGGTACGCGTCACCACCGCTGCCCTTCCAACCGGCGAGCATCCCGGGCAGCCCGCCGACGTGCGGGCGCTCCTGGCCCGTCGCGATCGGACCGACGAACGATCGACCGACGAGCGCGTCCCGCAGTTGTTGCAGGCCGCTGGAGAGGTTGCTCCAGCCCGCTCCGACCGATCCGACCGTTTCCGGGTCCGCGGAGAGCGTCACCTCGCGAACGCACCGCTCCCAGGTTCCTCCAGCCATGACGTCCCCCTCAGGCCGTGTACGGGTAGGTGGGTGCGCCGCTGGCAGTGGGCGGCGGCGCCGCCGACTCCAGCAGCCGCTCGATCTCCTTGCCGTTGGCGCCGTTGCGCGCCTCGGTGTCGCGGAACGCCTTGGCGATCTCCTCGGTGCCCTCCTTGAGCGCGGCGAGCTTCTGGGAGAGCGTCGTGAGGTGCGCTTCCATGTTCGCCGTGGACACCTCCAGGGCCCGCCACTGCATGCGGGCGTCCTCGTACGCGCCGAAGGGAGTGCCGTTCGGGACGGTCTGGGCGTTGTTGCTGTCGCCCTTCATCCGCTCCTTGATGCGTTCCATCTCGTACTTGATGGTGTCGTCGATGTACTGCCTGAGCCGCTCGACGTACGTGGCGGCGGCGTCCAGGTCCTCGACGCTGACTTGCAGATCGCCGATGCTCGGCGGCGGGATGCTGCCCATGCGATTCCTCCCCCGTCCCCGACCCGCCGGGTCGGTCCATGTCAGACGCAGCGTATCGAGTCGGACCTAGTCGAGGCAGCCCCAGCCACCAGCACGTGGTAAAGATGGCGACCGATCTCGCGGAAGATCCGGTGCGGGCCGCCGTGCGGGCCGAGCCCGAACAACGCCAACGGGCCCGCGAGACGCGGACCCGTTGGGCGACATGTCGGATGTGGAGGGTGGTGGGTCACCGCCAGCCGGCGCTGCCCGAAGGCAGCACGGTCAGGGGTGCGAGTGCGAGTGGCCCGACGGGACCTTCATGCCGTTGCCGCCCAGCGGGGTGAGCGGCAGCAGTTTCTTGCCGGTGGGGCCGATCTGGATCTCGGTGTCCATCGATGGGCAGACGCCGCAGTCGAAGCAGGGCGTCCACCGGCAGTCGTCCTGTTCGAACTCGCTGAACGAGTCCTGCCAGTCCTGCCAGAGCCAGTCCTTGTCCAGGCCCGAGTCGAGGTGGTCCCAGGGCAGGACCTCCAGCTCGTCGCGCTGACGGGTGGTGTACCAGTCGAGGTCCACCCCGTACGCGGGCAGCGTCTCGGCCGCCGCGTCCACCCAGCGCTGGTACGAGAAGTGCTCGCTCCACCCGTCGAACCGGCCGCCGTTCTCCCAGACCTTGCGGATGACCGAGCCGACCCGGCGGTCACCCCTGGAGAGCAGCCCTTCGATGAGCGACGGCTCGCCGTCGTGGTAGCGGTAGCCGATGGCCCGGCCCAGCGAGCGGTCCGCGTTGATGGCCTGCTTGAGGATCTTGAGCCGGTGGTCGATGACCTCCGGACGGTCCATAGCGGCCCACTGGAACGGGGTGTGCGGCTTCGGCACGAACCCGCCGATGGAGACCGTGCAGCGGATGTCCTTGGAGCCGGTCGCGGCCCGGCCGGCCCTGATCACCTCGTGGGCCATCTCGGCGATCTCGAGGACGTCCTCGTCGGTCTCGGTGGGCAGGCCGCACATGAAGTAGAGCTTCACCTGCCGCCACCCGTTGGTGTACGCGGTGACGACCGTACGGATCAGGTCTTCCTTCGACACCATCTTGTTGATGACCTTGCGGATCCGCTCCGACCCGCCCTCCGGGGCGAAGGTCAGGCCGGTGCGCCGCCCGTTGCGGGACAGCTCCTGCGCGAGGTCGATGTTGAAGGCGTCCACCCGGGTCGAGGGCAGCGACAGCGAGACGTTGGTGCCCGCGTACTGCTCGGCGAGGCCCGAGCACATGTCGCCGATCTCGGAGTGGTCCGCCGAGGAGAGCGACAGCAGGCCGACCTCGTTGAAGCCGGAGAACTCAAGGCCCTCGCGGACCATCTGCGCGACGGTGGTGATCGACCGCTCCCGCACCGGCCGGGTGATCATGCCGGCCTGGCAGAACCGGCACCCCCGGGTGCACCCCCGGAAGATCTCCACCGCGTACCGCTCGTGCACCGTCTCGGCCAGCGGAACGAGGGGCTTCTTCGGGTACGGCCAGGCGTCCAGGTCCATCGTCGTGCGCTTGTGCACCCGGAACGGCACGTCCGCGCGGTTCGGCACGACCCGCTGGATCCGACCGTCCGGCAGGTAGTCGACGTCGTAGAAGCGCGGCACGTAGACGCTCTCGGTGCGGGCCAGCCGCAGCAGCAGCTCGTCGCGGCCGCCCGGGGAGCCCTCGGCCTTCCACTCCCGGACGATCGCGGTGATCTCCAGGACCGCCTCCTCGCCGTCGCCGAGCACCGCGGCGTCGATGAAGTCGGCGATCGGCTCCGGGTTGAACGCGGCGTGCCCGCCGGCCACGATCACCGGGTCGGCGTCGGTGCGGTCGGCGGCCAGCATCGGGATGCCGGCCAGGTCGATCGCGGTGAGCATGTTGGTGTAACCCAGCTCGGTGGAGAAGGAGATGCCGAACACGTCGAACCCGCGCACCGCCCGGTGCGCGTCGACGGTGAACTGCGGCACGCCGTGCGTGCGCATCAGCGTCTCCAGGTCCGGCCAGACCGCGTACGTCCGCTCGGCGAGGGTGTCGGGCAGCTCGTTGAGCACCTCGTAGAGGATCTGCACGCCCTGGTTGGGCAGGCCCACCTCGTAGGCGTCGGGATACATCAGCGCCCAACGCACGGTCGCCGCGTCCCAGTCCTTCGTCACCGCACCCAACTCGCCCCCGACGTACTGGATGGGCTTGGAGATCTGGGGCAGCAGCGGCTCGAGCTGGGACCATATGGAGTTGGTCGCGGCCGCGCGCGGCGTCGTGGACGGGGCACTCATGATGCCCAAGGGTACGCGTTCCTCCGGCGGCGGTCGCGCGCACGCCCGATCGCCGGTGGTGGCGGCGCGGTATTAACCTCGGTTCGGCGCGAGAGGAGATTGCCGCGATGCCGGAGCCCCAGCCGGGAGCACGGCCGGCCGAGGGGAGCACCCCGGGCGCGGAGCCGGAGCGGGACCGGGCGGTCGCCGACGAGCCGACCTCCCCACCCGTACCCCCGGACCAGCCGGAACCCTCGGACCAGCCAGAACCCCCGGACCACCCGGAACCCCCGGACCACCCGGACCGGCCGGAACCCTCGGACCAGCCGGAACCCCCGGACCACCCGGACCGGCCGGAACCCTCGGACCAGCCGGAACCCTCGGGTCAGCCGGAGCCTGCCGCGACCGCGGAGGTCCCGGCGCCCAGGTGGAGCGGTTCGGCCCCGGTGCCACCGCCGCTGCCCCGCCGACCCGCCTGGGGCGAGTCGGCCGAGCCGACCCCGCCCCCGCCGGTGGCCGTCGGGCCGCCGGAGCACCAGACCCCGGTCGACCCGTGGGCCGGCGTGGACACCGGCGGCTGGGACCTGCCCTCCGCCGAACTGCCCCCGCTGCCGCCCACGATGTCGTATCCGACGCCGCCCGACACCAGACAGTGGTCCGGGCCGCCCGCTCCTCCGGCCCCATCGCGGGACACCCGGCAGTGGTCCGGGCCGCCCGCTCCCCCGGCCGAGCCGTATCCGGTGCCGCCGCCGGCCGCCCCGAGCGCACCCCGGGCCATCGGACCCCTGGTGCCGGCCCGACCGATGTCGCCACCCGCGCCACCCGCGCCGCCGAAGGTGCCGGAGCAGCGCCGGGGTCGGCGATCCACCGCGCCACCGCCATCGCCGCCGCCCGGTTGGCAGGCCCCCAAGGGGTACGTGCCGGTGCCGGTCCGCCGACGACGCCGCTGGCCGTGGCTGCTGCTGCTCACCCTGGCCTGCTGTTGTGGCTGCCCCGCCTACTACGGGTTCCCGATCTCGGCCCAGTACCCGGCGCGCGCGGCCCTGCCCGTCCAGGTGGACGACCTCAGCCTGCGACAGGACAGCCGCAGCACGGAGACCGCCAAGAAGTTGGAGAACGAGGTACGCAAGGAGCACTGGCTGGCCGAGGACACGTTCGCCGGCGTCTACGCCACGACGAGCGGCAAGCGGGTGACGGTCTTCGGCGGCACCGGCTTCCGGCTGAGCCCGGAGTCGGACGCGGAGGCCGAGATCAGCCGGCTCACCAAGCAGTACGCGTTGGATGCCCCGGAGAGCGTGGACACCGGTGTGCGGGGCAGGCACGAACGGTGCGCGGTGGGTAGCGCCGACGGCAGTGCCGTGGTGGTCTGCACGTCGGTCGACCACGGCAGCATCGCCACCGGCGTGTTCACCCGACTCTCCGTCGCCGACAGCGCCGACCTGCTGGGCACCCTGCGCGCCCAGATCGTCCAGCCCGAGCGGGGCTGAGCCGCACCCCGGCCGGCCGGGGTGCGGTGGTCCGCACCCCGGCCGCCCGGCCCGCGCACGGGCGGCGGCAGTCGTGACGTAGCGTCACGGCGCACCGAGGCCACAAGGCGGAAGGCGGTATACCTCTGAGTCATATTTATGACTCAGAGGTATACCGCCTTCGAGACCGGGTGCCTCGCGGCCGGGAGGCCAAGGGCCAGGAGGCCAAGGGCCGGGGCAGGGTGCGCCCGGCGGGGTCAGGCGTCGCGGGTCGGGTCCGGATGGGCGCGCGGCGGGGCGTAGCGGGGCACGTACTCCTGGCCGGTGAGCTTCTGGATCTCACTCATCAGCTCGTCGGTCATCTGCCGCAGCGAGGTGCGGTCGTCCGGTCGGCCGCTGAAGTCCAGCGGCTTGCCGAATCGAACCATGATCTTGGCAGTGCCCGGCCGGGGCACCCGGGCACCGATCGGCTGCGCCTTGTCCGTGCCGATCATGCCGACCGGGATGATCGGCACGCCGGCCGAGATGGCCAGCCGGGCCGCGCCGGTCCGCCCCCGGTAGAGCTTGCCGTCCGGCGAGCGGGTGCCCTCCGGGTAGACCACCACCAGGTCACCGCCCTTGAGCGCCGGGATCGCCGCGTCGAACGCGGACAGCGCCGCCCGGCCACCGGCCCGCTCGACCGGGATCGCACCCAGGCCGGTGAGGACGAACTTGGAGATCGCACCCTTCACGCCGGCGCCCTTGAAATATTCCGACTTGGCCCAGAACGCCAGGTGCCGGGGCACTACCGTGCCGAGGAACAACTCGTCGGCCACCGAGAGGTGGTTGCCGGCGAAGACAGCGCCACCGATCTCCGGCACGTGTTCCAGCCCCTCCACGGTCGGGCGGAACGCCAACCGCAGCGTGGGCGCCACGGTGAGCTTGCCGATGGTGTAGAGCAGGGGCACTGGTCCTCCGGCAGATCAGGTGCGAACAGGCGGTGTCACGGTAGCGGACGCCTCCACACCTCCCGGACGGAGGTGGTGAGGCGCCCGCACCCTGGCGATGGTCCGTTATACCCGGCGGACGACCACAGTTACCCGCTCACCATCGCCGACCTCGCCGGCGAAGCCCTCCAGGCCCTCGGCGAAGTCCACCGAGTCGGCCAGCACCTCCGCGGCGACGAAGTCGACGTACGCGGACACCGCCGCGCGTACCTCGTCGGACGCCGACACCGACACCACGATCCGGTCCGAGACGTCCAGGTCGGCGTCCCGACGGGCCTGCTGCACCACCCGCACCACGTCGCGGGCCAGCCCTTCGGCTGCCAACTCCGGGGTGACGTCGGTGTCCAGCACCACCACGCCCTCGCCGCCGGGCAACGGCGCGGAGTGCTCGGCGTCGGCGGCGACCAGGCGCAACTCGTACTCACCCTCGGCGAGGGTGACGCCGGCGGCCACCGGGGCGCCGTCGACCAGCTCCCACTCGCCCGCCTTGACCGCCTTGATCACCTGCTGCACCTGCTTGCCGACCCGCGGGCCGAGCGCCCGGGGCACCACCGTCAACACCTGCTCGCAGTACGCGGACAGCTCCGCGCTGAACTCCACTGTCTTCACGTTGACCTCGTCGGCGACCAGGTCGGCGAACGGCCGCAGCTGCTCCGCGGCCGGCGAGGCCACCGTCAGCTTCGACAGCGGCAGTCGCACCCGCAGCCCCTTGGCCTTGCGCAGCGAAAGCGCCGCCGAGGCGACCGCCCGCACGTTGTCCATCGCGGCGACCAGGTCGTGGTCGGCCGGGAACTCGCTCGCCTCCGGCCAGTCGGTCAGGTGCACCGAACGCTCCCCGGTCAGGCCACGCCAGATCTCCTCGGCGGTCAGCGGCGCGAGCGGCGCCACCACCCGGCAGAGGGTCTCCAGCACCGTCGACAGGGTGTCGAAGGCGTTGGCGTCACCGGACCAGAACTGGTCCCGGGACCGGCGCACGTACCAGTTGGTCAGCGCGTCCAGGTAGGACCGGACGGTGGCGCAGGCACCGGAGATGTCGTACGCGTCCATCTGCGCGCCGACAGTGGACACCAGCTCGTTCGTCTTCGCCAGCACGTACCGGTCGAGCAGGTGGGTGGAGTCGGTGCGCCGCCGTGCCTGGTACCCGTCGGCGTTGGCGTAGAGCGTGAAGAAATACCACACGTTCCACAGCGGCAGCAGCACCTGCCGGACGGCGTCGCGGATGCCCGCCTCGGTGACCGCCATGTCCCCACCGCGCAGCACCGGCGAGGACATCAGCATCCAGCGCATCGCGTCCGAGCCGTACGCGTCGAAGACGTGGTAGACGTCCGGGTAGTTGCGCAGGCTCTTGGACATCTTGCGCCCGTCCGAGCCGAGCAGGATGCCGTGGCTCAGGCAGTTGCGGAACGCCGGCCGGTCGAACAGCGCGGTGGCCAGCACGTGCATGGTGTAGAACCAGCCGCGGGTCTGCCCGATGTACTCGACGATGAAGTCACCCGGGTAGTGGTGCTCGAACCAGTCGGCGTTCTCGAACGGGTAGTGCACCTGGGCGAACGGCATCGACCCGGACTCGAACCAGCAGTCCAGCACCTCCGGCACCCGGCGCATCATCGACTGACCGGTCGGGTCGTCCGGGTTGGGGCGGACCAGGTCGTCCACCGCCGGCCGGTGCAGGTCGGTCAGGCGTACGCCGAAGTCCCGCTCGATGTCGGCCAGCGAACCGTAGACGTCCAGGCGCGGGTAGCTCGGGTCGTCGGACTTCCACGCCGGGATCGGCGAGCCCCAGAACCGGTTCCGGCTGATCGACCAGTCCCGGGCGTTGGCCAGCCACTTGCCGAACGAGCCGTCCTTGATGTGGCCGGGCGTCCAGTTGATCTCCTGGTTCAGCTCGACCATCCGGTCCCGGAACTGTGTCACCGCGACGAACCACGACGACACCGCCTTGTAGACCAGCGGGGTGTCGCAACGCCAGCAGTGCGGGTACGAGTGGGTGTAGGTGTCCTGCTTGAGCACCACCCCCCGGTCCTTCAGCTCCCGGATCACCGGCTTGTTGACGTCGAAGACCTGCTCACCCTGGTACGGCGGGACCAGCGCGGTGAACCGGGTGTGGTCGTCCACGGTGACGATGGTGGGGATGCCGGCGGCGTTGCAGACGTTCTGGTCGTCCTCACCGAAGGCCGGGGCCAGGTGCACGATCCCGGTGCCGTCCTCGGTGGTGACGAACTCCGCGCCGAGCACCTGGTAGGCGTTCTCCCCGGCCTGCTCGACGAGGAAGTCGAACAGCGGCGTGTAGCGGCGCCCGACCAGGTCCCGGCCGTACACCGTGCCGACCTGCTCGTAGGACTCCAGCTCCTTGGCGTACGCGGCCAGCCGCGCCGCCCCCACCAGGTAGCGGTCGCCGTCGCGTTCGAGCACCGCGTACTCGATGTCGGGTCCGACGGCGAGCGCCAGGTTCGACGGCAGGGTCCACGGCGTGGTGGTCCAGACGCCCAGCTTGACCGGCCCGCGCACCAGCTCCGGCGCGGACTCGTCGGCGGTCAGCTCGAACCACACCGACAGGGTGGGGTCGTGCCGGTCCCGGTAGACGTCGTCCATCCGGGTCTCGGTGTTCGACAGCGGCGTCTCACAGCGCCAGCAGTACGCCAGCACCCGGAAGCCCTCGTAGATCAGACCCTTGTCGTGCAGGGTCTTGAAGGCCCACATGACGCTTTCCATGTAGTCCAGGTCGAGGGTCTTGTAGTCGTTGGTGAAGTCGACCCAGCGGGCCTGCCGGTTGATGTACCGCTCCCAGTCCTGGGTGAACTCCAGCACCGAGGTACGGCAGGCCTCGTTGAACCGGTCCACGCCCAGGTCGATGATCTCCGCCTTGCTGGTGATGCCGAGTTGCTTCTCGGCCACCACCTCGGCGGGCAGACCGTGGCAGTCCCAGCCGAAGCGCCGCTCGACGTGCCGGCCGCGCATGGTCTGGTAGCGCGGCACCACGTCCTTGACGTAGCCGGTGAAGAGGTGACCGTAGTGCGGCAGGCCGTTGGCGAACGGCGGACCGTCGTAGAAGACGTACTCGTTCTTGCCGTCCGTGCCGGCGGGGCGGGCCTCGATGCTGGCCTCGAAGGTCTTGTCGGCCGTCCAGTGCTCCAGCACCCGGCGCTCGACCGCGGGCAGGTCCGGGCTCGCCGGCACACCGGCGGCGGTCGGGTCGTGCAACGGATAGGCCATCGGGGGTCGCTCTCCTCGTGCAGTCACTCAACGTGGGACTGCGAGGACGAACCTTCCGGGGTACGCCTGGAACGGCGCTCCCGTGGCCCGCGGTACCACCCCGCTTGGCGGTCAGGATCGACCGCCCGCTCATTGCCGGCTGTGACGGGCCGCACCCGTCCGGTTCTACTGGGCCGGTTGCCCGGCTGTTCTTCCGGAGGCTCACCGGTGATGGCCGGGTCATCGCCTTACGAGGTCCAACGATACTCGACGCGCCCACCGCCACGCCGTCGAGCCGCCCACCCCGACCACCTCGCCGGCATGAGCGGGGTCACAGCCCCGGTTGTCACGACCCACCCCTGCCCAACCGTCGTATCGGCGTCGAACCGATCAGGAGGTAGTCGTGCAACGGATGAACCCGACCGAGGTCGTACCGCAGGCGTACAAGGCCGTCATGGGGTTGGAGAAGTACGTCCAGACGAACGTCGATCGCACAGTGCTGGAGCTGGTGAAGCTGCGGGCGTCGATGATCAACGGGTGCGCGTACTGCGTGGACATGCACAGCCGGGACGCGCTCGCCGACGGCGAGTCGAGCCGGCGGCTGTTCGCGGTCGCCACCTGGCGGGAGGCGCCCTTCTTCGACGAGCGGGAGCGGGCCGCGCTGGCCCTCACCGACGCGGTCACCCGGCTCGGCGAGCACGGGGTGCCGGACGAGGTGTGGGATGACGCCGCGAAGGTCTGGTCGGAGAAGGAACTGGCCGACCTCGTCATCGCGATTGCCACAATCAACGTGTGGAATCGGATCGGGGTGACGATGCGGCTGGAGCCTCCGGCCCAGGCGTGACCACCGAGGCGGCAGCGGACGCGGCCGGTGCGCTCGAGGCGCACCGGCCGATGCTGCTTGGGCTCGCGTACCGCCTGCTCGGCAGCCGGCACGACGCGGAGGACGTGCTCCAGGAGGCGTACCTGCGCTGGCTGGGTGTGGACCGGGCCCGCGTCGAGGAGCCGCGCCGGTACTTGTCCCGGGTGGTCACCCGGCTGGCCCTGGACCGGCTGCGCGCCCGGCAGGCGGCCCGCGAGACGTACGTCGGGACGTGGCTGCCCGAGCCGGTGCCGACCGCGCCCTCGCCGTTCGGGCCGTTGGACCGGGTGGAGCTACGCGACTCGCTCTCCACCGCGTTGCTGCACGTCCTGGAGCGGCTCACCCCGCCGGAGCGGGCGGTGTACGTCCTGCACACGGCCTTCGATCTGCCGTACGCGGAGATCGCCGAGATCCTGGACCGGTCCGTCGCCGACTGTCGGCAGCTGTACCACCGGGCGACCGCGCGGGTACGGCAGGAGCAGCGTCGGTTCACGGCGAGCCGCCCAGAGCGGGAGCGGCTGCTGGACGCGTTTCTCGCCGCCGCCCGCGACGGTGACCTGGCGAGGCTCACCGACCTGGTGGCCGCCGACGCCACCGCGTGGAACGACGGCGGCGGCCGGGCGCGGGCCGCCCTCAACCCGGTCACCGGCGCCGACCGGATCGCCCGGTTCTACGCCGGGGTGTACGGCCCGCGTCACCGAGTGGCGATGGATCCGGTCGAGCTCAACGGGGAACCGGCGATGTTGATCACCCGCGCGGACGGCAGTCGGTACACGCTGACCATCGCGGCGGCCGACGGACGGATCACCGGGATCTACGTGGTCGGCAACCCGGCGAAGGTGCCGGCGGTCGGCTGAACCCGGGCGTCGTCGGTCGGCACCGGGCCGGTGGGCGTCAGCCCAGCTCGGGGAACCAGAGCGCGATCTCGCGCTTGGCGCTGTCCGTCGAGTCGGAGGCGTGCACCAGGTTCTCCCGGTTGGACAGCGAGAGGTCACCCCGGATGGTGCCGGCGGCGGCCTTGCGTCCGTCAGTGGCGCCGACCAGCCCGCGGACCACGTCGATGACCTGGTCGCCGGAGAGCACCAGGGCGACCAGCGGGCCGCCGGTCATGAAGTCCTTCAGCGGCGGGTAGAACGCCTTGTCGACGTGCTCGGCGTAGTGCTCGTCGGCGAGCGCGGCATCCATCGTCCGGTGCGCCATCGCGTCGATCCGCAGCCCCTTGCGCTCGAAGCGGGAGAGGACCTCGCCGACCAGGCCGCGGCGGACCGCGTCGGGCTTGATCAGAACGAGGCTGCGCTCATCCGGGCTGTTGCTGGACACGCTGGGTTCCTCCTGTACGCGCTGAACGCTGCGGATCGGTACGGTCAGCCTAGCGACCCGGTCCCGGCGCCGGCGCGGCGGCCGGTCTTTCCCCCGGTGGCCGATCCGGCCTAGCCTGGTCCTGACCCCGGGAGGTCCACTGTGGCGAATGGCGGGAACCGACCCATCGCGCCGGTACGCAAGCTGATCGGCGCGGTGCTGGGCACCGTGGCCACGTTCGTCGTCCTGTTCGGGCTCGGCATGACGAGTTGGGCCATCGTGGCCCTCGGGGTCGCCCTGCTGGTGCTGGCGATCGCGCTGGCGACCGTACGCGGCGGCGGTCGCACGTGGGTCGTCGGCGTCGGGCACGTGCACAGCGCCTCCGAACCACCCACCCAGTACGCGTTCGGCCGCTGCGAACTGCAACTGGTGATTGACGCCCCTGGTCTGCCGCCGCGGTCCAAGAAGATCATCGAGCCGAGAGTGCCGGTCTCCAAGTGGCCGTCGCTGGGCCAGACCCTGCCGATCCGGGTCGCGTTGGACGACCAGCGGCACGTCAAGGTCCTCTGGGACGAGGTGTCTACCCATGCCGAGACCGCCGCTGCCGTCGCCGATCTCCCACCGGAGTTCGCCGACGCGGAGGCGATGGACGAGCTGTTGATCCAGCAGGACGCGCCGCCGTGGGCCGACCGCGCACCCGACGAGGACTTCCGCGACGACTTCCGTGACCCGGTCGGTGACCCGGTCGGTGACCCGTTCCGGGATCCGGTCGGTGACCCGTTCCGCGACCCGCTCGGTGACCCGCTGCGCACCGACCCTTCGCGCGCCGACCTCCGGCGCGACGATCTCAGGCGCGACGACCCGGGCGTCGTGCCCGAGGAGCGCGAACCCGTGGTGATGCACCAGAGCCCCGGTGGTCCGGTGGTGTTGGAGGGCGTCGTCGTCGAGCCGCAGGCCGGTGGGCTGCCTCGACGGGCAACCACCCCGGCACCGCGCCCGCCCGCCGAGGAGCGCTTCGACGAGCCCGCCGCCGACCGGTTCGACGCTTCGGAGCAGAGCGGCACGACCGCCCCACCCGCCGAGGACCCCGTCGAGCAGCCCAGCGCACAGCGCTTCGACCCGCCGCCCGCGCAGCGCTTCGACCCACCGCCCGTGCAGCGGTCCGGCCCGGGAGCGGCCGACCCGCTGGACCCACTCGACCTTCCGCTGGACGATCCCTCCCCGACCGGGGCCGCACGCACGACCGCGATCGACGAGGAACTGGACCAGGCGGTCTTCGGGTTCGACGCCGACTCGGCCGCGGACCCGGCCGCGCCGATCAGCGGGGTGGGCCTCACCCTGCTGGTCACCGACCTGCCCCGGTCGCTCAATTTCTACCGCGACGTGCTCGGCTTCAGCGAGGTCGACCAGGGTGCCCACAACGCCGTCCTGGCCTCCGGGTCGACCCGGATCGTCCTGCGCGAGGTGACCGGGGCGGCACCCATCAGCCGCCGACTCGTGCACGTCAACCTTGAGGTGAGCGACATCGAGGCGGCGTACGAGCGGTTGCGCGAGTCGGGCGTCCGCTTCACGTACGCGCCCCGGGTGGTCAACCGGGGCACCAAGCTGGAGGGGTGGGCGGCGGCCTTCCGCGACCCGGATGGCCACGGCGTCGCCCTCACCCAGTGGCGCGAACGCGCCGACGCCTGACCCGGCCCGCCTTCGGACGGCGCGACCGGGTCCGGCGTCAGCCGAGAATGACGCGGCGAACGTGCAACGCGTACGCCCAGACCAGGGCGAAGATGATGCCCAGCCCGAGCAGCGACCAGTGCAGCAGACCGCCCAGCAACAGCAGGCCCTGGAGCACGGTGCCGGCGTTCCAGGCCCACTGGCGACGCATCATGCCGGCGAGCACCACGGCGGCCACCGCCAGTGCCACCACCGCACCGATCGCGGCGCCGCCGAGGTCACCGCCGACCACCCGGATCGGCTGGATCGCCAGCAACAGCACCAGCGCCTCCAGGCTGAGCGTGCCAGCACCGAGACCGCGTACCGCCCGCTCCGGGTTGCGCAACCCGGAGCGTCGCGGCTGCCCGGCCGTGGGCTCCTCCCCCACCGGCTGCTCGACCGGCGGGCCGGTCGGGTCCTCGGTGGGGTGCGGGTCCCGCTCCGGGCTGGTCATCGCTTCAACAGCCGGCGCGCGTCGGCGACAGTCACCACGGACCCCGTGACCAGCACCCCGACCCCGCTCAACTCACCGGGGACGTCCTCCTCGGCCATCGCCACCGCCAGCTCGATCGCGTCCGGCATCTCCTCGGCCGAGGCCACCCGCTCGTCGCCGAAGATCTCGCCGGCCAGCGCGGCGAGTTCCTCCGTCGGCATCGCCCGTGGCGAGCTGTTGCGGGTGACCACCACCTGGTCGACCACCGGTTCCAGCAGCTCCAGCAGCGCTTCCGCGTCCTTGTCGGCCAGTACGCCGATCACGGCCACCAGCTTGCTGAACGCGAACTCCTCCTGGAGCGCGGTGACTGTGGCCTTCATGCCGTGCGGGTTGTGCGCACCGTCCAGCAGGATGGTCGGGGCGTTGCGGACCCGCTCCAGCCGACCCGGGGAGCTGGTCGAGGCGAAGCCCTCCCGGACTGCCTCGATGTCCAGCTGACGTCGAGCCCCCGCGCCCAGGAACGCCTCCACGGCGGCGAGCGCCATTGCCGCGTTCTGCGCCTGGTGGGCACCGTGCAGCGGAATGAACACGTCGTCGTACACGCCACCCAGCCCCTGCAGGGTGAGCACCTGACCGCCGACCGCGACCGCCCGACCCAGCACGCCGAACTCGCCGCCCTCCCGGGCGATGGTGGCCCCGACCTCGGCGCAGCGTTCGAGGAGGGGGCCAGCGGCCTCCTCCTCCTGGGCCGCCGAGATCACTGTGGCTCCCGGGTGGATGATGCCGGCCTTGGCCAGCGCGATGTCCTGAAGCGTGTCACCGAGCCACTCGGTGTGGTCCAGCCCGATCGGGGTGATCACACAGACCCCGGCCTGGAGGACGTTCGTGGCGTCCTCGGCACCGCCGAGGCCCACCTCGACCACAGCGATGTCGACCGGCGCGTCGGCGAAGGTGGCGAACGCCAGCGCGGTGGTCATGTCGAAGTACGTCAGGGGCTCGTCCGACCGCGCGTCGACCAGCTCGGCCAGCGGTTTGATCTCCCGGTACACCGACGCGAACCGTTCCTCGCTGACCGGCTCCCCGTCCAGACTGATCCGCTCCCGGACGGTCTCCAGGTGCGGGCTGGTGTACCGCCCGGTGTGCAGCCCGTGCGCCCGCAACAGCGAATCGATCATCCGGGCGGTGGAGGTCTTGCCGTTGGTGCCGGTCAGGTGGATCGCCGGGTACGCCCGCTGCGGGCTGCCGAGCAGGTCGAGCAGCGACTCGATCCGGTCCAGCTCGAAGACCATGCGGGTGAAGCCACGGGCGTTCAGCTCGGCCTCGACGGCGGCGAATTCGGTACGGTCGGTCACGAGGGCAGTGTCTCCAGAGCAGCGTTGATCCGGACCAGGTCGGCCTCGGCGGTGGCGAGCCGGTCGCGGATCTTCGCGACCACCGGCTCGGGGGCCTTGCCGATGAAGGCAGGGTTGTCGAGCTTCGCCCGGGCCTGCGCGACCTCCTTCTCGGCTGCCGCGCGGTCCTTCGTCAGCCGGGCCCGCTCGGCACCCACGTCGATCGACCCCCGGGTGTCCAACGCGACACCGACCGCGCCGGGCATGGCCAACGTGGCGCTGGCCTGGAAGTCGTCACCGGCCGGATCCAACCGGACCAGCGAACGGATCAGCGGCTCGTGGGCAGCGATACCCGCGCCGGACAGCCCGTCCAGGCGGGCAGCCACCCGCTGCGTGGGGCGCAGCCCCTGGTCGGAACGGAACCGACGGATCTCGGTGACCACCCGCTGCACGCCGACCAGCTCGGCCTCGGCGGCGTCGTCGACCAGCGACCGGTCGGCCACCGGCCAGGCGGCGGCCTGCACCGTCTCGCCGCCGGTCAGCGCGAGCCACAGCTCCTCGGTGACGAACGGGATGACCGGGTGCAACAGCCTCAGTAGCTGGTCGAGCACGTGCCCGAGCACCCGACGGCTGGCCTCCGCGCGCTCACCGCCCTCGGCGAGCACCGGCTTGCTCAGCTCGACGTACCAGTCACAGACGTCGTCCCAGGCGAAGTGGTACAGCAGGTCGCACACCTTGGCGAACTCGTACGCCTCGAACTGCTCGTCGACCTCGGCGGTGACGTGCGCCAACCGGGACAGGATCCACCGGTCGACGGTGGAGAGCTGCTCGGTGGGGGGCAGGTCGCCACTGGTGTGCGCGCCGTTCATCAGGGCGAACCGGGTGGCGTTCCAGAGCTTGTTGCAGAAGTTGCGGGAGCCCTGGCACCACTCCTCGCTGACCGGGACGTCCTGGCCGGGGTTCGCGCCCCGCGCCAGGGTGAACCGGGTGGCGTCGGCGCCGTACCGGTCGATCCAGTCCAGCGGGTCGACCACGTTGCCGAACGACTTCGACATCTTCTTGCCGAACTGGTCGCGGACCATGCCGTGCAGCGCGACCACGTCGAAGGGCGGCCGGCCGTCCATCGCGTAGAGGCCGAACATCATCATCCGGGCGACCCAGAAGAACAGGATGTCGTACCCGGTGACCAGCACGCTGGTCGGGTAGAACTTCGCCAGGTCCGGGGTCTGCTCGGGCCAGCCCAGTGTGGAGAACGGCCACAGGCCGCTGGAGAACCAGGTGTCCAGGACGTCCTCGTCCTGGTGCCAGCCCTCGCCGGTCGGCGGCGCCTCGTCGGGGCCGACGCAGACGATCTCCCCCGCCGGGCCGTACCAGACCGGGATGCGGTGCCCCCACCACAGTTGCCGGGAGATGCACCAGTCGTGCATGTTGTCGACCCAGGCGAAGTAACGCTTGGCCAGCTCGGCCGGCTCGATGCGCACCCGGCCGTCGCGCACCGCGTCACCCGCGGCCTGGGCCAGCGGGGCGGTGTTGACGAACCACTGCAGCGACAGCCGCGGCTCGACGGTCGTCTTGCACCGCGAGCAGTGCCCGACCGCGTGCACGTACGGGCGCTTCTCGGCGACGATCAGGCCCTGCTCCCGCAACGCCGCCACGATCGCGGGTCGCGCCTCGAACCGGTCCAACCCCTCGAACGGGCCGGGCACGGTGATCACACCGCGCTCGTCCATCACGGTCAGCGCGGGCAGGTCGTGCCGCTGGCCGATCTCGAAGTCGTTCGGGTCGTGGGCCGGCGTCACCTTGACCATGCCGGTGCCGAAGGACGGGTCGACGTGCGCGTCGGCGACGATCGGGATCCGGCGGCCGGTCAATGGCAGCTCGACCTCGGTGCCGATCAGGTGCTGGTAGCGCTCGTCGTCGGGGTGCACGGCCACGGCGGTGTCGCCGAGCATCGTCTCGGCCCGGGTGGTGGCCACCACGACCTCGTCGCTGTAGCGGATCGAGATCAGCTCGCCGTCGTCGTCGGTGTGCTCGACCTCGATGTCGGAGAGCGCCGTGAGGCAGCGCGGACACCAGTTGATGATCCGGTTGGCCCGGTAGATCAGGCCGTCGTCGAAGAGCTTCTTGAAGATCGTCTGGACGGCGCGGGTCAGCCCCGCGTCCATGGTGAAGCGCTCGCGGTCCCAGTCGACGGAGTCGCCGAGGCGGCGCATTTGGCCGAGGATGGCGCCACCGGACTCGGCCTTCCACTGCCAGACCCGCTCGACGAACTTCTCCCGGCCGAGATCGTGCCGGGACAGACCCTCTGCGGCGAGCTGACGCTCGACCAGGTTCTGGGTGGCGATGCCGGCGTGGTCCATGCCCGGCAGCCACAGCGCCTCGAAGCCCTGCATCCGCTTACGCCGGGTCAACGCGTCCATCAGCGTGTGCTCGAACGCGTGGCCCATGTGCAGTGAGCCGGTGACGTTCGGCGGCGGGATGACGATGGTGAAGGGGGGCTTGTCGCTGTCGGCGGAGGCCCGGAAGTGCCCGCCGGCTACCCACTGCTCGTACCGTCGCTGCTCTACCTCACCGGGCTGGTACTGGCCGGCAAGGGTCGGGGCGTCGGGGCGTCGGGCATCCAGTCTCTCGGTCACCGGACAAGTCTACGGAGGGCTTCCGCAGACCTGACGTGCGCCACCTGCCGTTCGCGTACGGTGTCGGCTATGTCCGACGCACATCTCACCGAGCGGTCGCGCGACGGCGGCCGCGAGCCGGTCGAGCTGACCGAAGAGCCGATCCAGCTGAGCACCCGGGACTCCGGAGGCGACCCCGACGAGCGGCCCAGCGGCTGGTCACGCCGCCGCAAGATCGGTTGGACCGTCGCACTGGTGGTCGGTCTCGCCGGTGCCGGCGTGCTCGGTGTCGGTGGGTGGCGGGTGGCGCAGCAGAAGGACACCCAACTGGCCTCACCCGATCGGGTGGCGGGTCTGACCCGCGACGACAGCGAGCGGGCGAAGAGCACTGCCGACTATCTGCGTAGCGGTCTGGCGGCGAACATCGAACTGGACCGCAGTTTCGGCACTGTCTACCGCGATCCGGCCGACGACAAGCGCTCCGTGCTCATCTTCGGGGGCACCACTCTGCTCTGGCAGCCGGAACGGGACCTGGACAGCCTCTTCCGCCTGATGTCGGACGAGACCGGTGCGGTGAACGGTCTGCGGGAGCTGCCCGCGGGCGATCTCGGCGGGGTGCTGAAGTGTGGCAGCACCAGCGGCGAGGGCGGGGACTTCGCGGTGTGCGGCTGGGCCGACCACGGCAGCGTGGTCATGGCGATGTTCCCGGGCCGGGCGGTCAGCGACGCCGGCGGCCTGCTGCGCAACCTGCGCGACGGCATGCAGACCCGAAACTGACCCGCCCAGACCGCAGACCGGGTTCGGCGCCCTGAACCCCGTTCCCGGCGTCTCAAAGTCATCGGATGCCCCCTATCAGGGAAAGACCACCCAAAAAAAGGGGGGCAGACGCAGATTAGGCCACCCCCGGGTGGGGGTGGCCTAATCTGGAAGATTGTCCGGCGGCGTCCTACTCTCCCACACCCTCACGAGTGCAGTACCATCGGCGCTGGAGGGCTTAGCTTCCGGGTTCGGAATGTAACCGGGCGTTTCCCCT